>NZ_CP107942.1:1699166-2317500 GCF_036053395.1 Actinoplanes sp. NBC_00393
CGGCCCGTGGACCGGCTGGACCAACACCGGTGACAGCACCACGTTCCGCTCGCAGCCGACCTACGTGCTGCCGGTCGGCAACAGCTTCCTCTACATGGGCGATCGCTGGGCGGGCGCGTGGAGCGGCCCGGTCAACGACTCCCAGTACGTCTGGCTGCCGATCACCTTCCCGTCGGCGACCAGCATGAGCCTGAACTGGTACCCGACCGTCACGATCGACACGGCGGCCGGGACGGTGGCCGGCAACCCGGTCACCTACTACCGGGTGACCAACCGCAACAGCGGCAAGGTGATGGACGTGATCAGCTCGTCGGTCGCGAACAACGCCGAGATCAAGCAGTGGGGCTGGAACAGCGGCGCGAACCAGCGCTGGGAGTTCCGCGACGCGGGTGGTGGCTACGTCAACGTGGTCAACCAGAACAGCGGCAAGTGCCTCGACGTGGCGTCCTCGTCCACCGCCGACGGCGCCAACGTCATCCAGTACACGTGTGGCGGTGGCACCAATCAGCAGTGGCAGTGGCAGTCGTACAGCGGCTACTTCCGCCTGGTCGCGCGGCACAGCGGCAAGTGCCTCGACGTGGTCAGTGCCAACACCGCCGACGGCGCCGACATCCAGCAGTACACCTGCGGATCCGGCACCAACCAGCAGTGGTCGCGTACCGCTTCCTGATTCCACGCCGGTCCTCAGCGCTGCCGCACGACGGGCCGCGCTGAGGACCGGGCCGTGACCACGTGCGTGCCGGTGCCGGCGGCCAGGAAGATCCCGCCGAGCAGCAGCCAGCCGGCGGTGCCGTGACCGATCGCGGTGGCCGTCACCACCGCCGGGGCCAGCGCGGCGCCGATCGCGAAACCGGTCTGGCTCACCCCCTGATAGGCGCCGGCGTTGCGGGGATCCGCCAGTTCGAAGGCCAGTTCCCAGCCGCCGGCCTCGGAGAGGACCTCGGCGGCACTGTGCGCGAGCACGGCGAGGATCAGCACGGCGACCGCGATCACGACACTGCCCAGTGCCGCGGCCGCGTACAGCAGGCAGGCCAGGGCGAGCAGCAGGGTGGCCTGGAAGACCACCTTGCCGGCGGTGGGCACGTCCGGGACGAGGCGGGCGGCGCGCACCTGGAAGAGCACCACGACGATCGTGTTGAGGACCAGCAGCAGAGCCACGGTCGCCGCGGGCGCGTCCGTGTGCCCGGCGATCCACAGCGGCACCCCGACCGTCAGCAGCCCGAAGTGCAGGGTGACCACCGCGTTGAGCCCGGCCACCGCCAGATAGCGCCGGTCACGCAGCGGGGAGCGGCCGGCGGCCGGTGTGGTCCCGGGCGCGGCGGCGCTCTCGTGCGGCAGTCCGCGCAGCACGCGCAGCGGGACCGTGGAGTAGAGGACCAGCAGCGCCGCGACCAGCATCGCTGTCGTGTAGGCGGCGGCCGTTCCGACCGCGAGCGCTGCGGCGGCGAGCGCCGAGCCGACACCGACGAAGACGTTGGTGGCGACTCGCAACCGGGCCCGGGTTTCGATCCGGCCCGGTCCGGTGAAGTGCCGGGCCAGCAGAGTCGCCTGGGCGGTGCGCTGCGCGGCCTGGGTGCCGGCCGCCAGGCATGCCACGATCAAGAACGCGATGAGCGTACGCGCGAAGCAGTAGACCGCGAGTGCGGCGCCCTGGCCGACCGTTGCCGTGATCAACACGCGGTGAGCGCCGAAGCGATCGCTGAGGCGCCCCGCGCCGAAGGCGGCGATGATCCCGGCGCCGCCCGCCACGGTCAGGCCCGCGCCGACCACGCCAGGGCTGAGCCCGACGACGGTCGTGAAGTACAGGGCGCTGACTCCGAAGAGGACGCCCTTGGCGGTGGCGCCGGTCACCGTCGCCCAGGTGAGGGCCCGTTCGATCGGGCTGCGAATGGTCACCCACCAGTTCTCGCAGCCCGAGCCGATCGACACGATTGATGTAGCGTATGGCTTCATGGTCGTTCGCTACGAGCTGGCCGGCCCGGACCTGGCCGGGGTGCGGTTCGCCATCTCCCCGCTCAACGAGCTGGTCCTGTCGCTGCGGGCCTGGCGCGACCCCGGCCGTTATCCGATGCACCTGCCGTGGCTGCGCGAGCTGCACCACCTCCGCGACCAGCTCGACGTCCCGATGCTGAACGCACTGGTCAGCGACCGGTTGTGGACCCCGGACTTCCTGACCCCGCGGCCGCGGTCCCCGCTGACCCGCCTCGACGACGAACTCGCCGTGGTGGCTGTCACCCGGCCGGCCGTGGTCGACCGCGATCTGCGCCTGCTGTACACGACGCTTCCCGAGCCGCTGCGCGGAAAACGGCCACTCGGTCGGATCATGGACGCGCTGACCGGATATTGGGACGTCTGCTTCGCCCCGCACTGGCCCCGGATGCGGGCGCTGCTCGACGCGGACGTCACGTACCGCGGTCGCGAGTCCGCCCAGCACGGGCTGGCCGCGATGTTCGCCGGCCTCTCCGAGCGGGTCACCCTGACCGGCGGCGTCGTCGAGGTGAACCTGCGGGCCCGCACGCACAACTACACCCGCCCGGCCACCGGCGGCCTCACGCTGGTGCCGAGCACGTGGACCACGGGCGCCTCCACGCCGATCGCCCCGGACGAGCCGCCGATGATCATGTATCCGGCGAGGGGCATCGGGACGCTCTGGGAACCCGAACCGCTGCCGGCGCCGGGCGCCCTCGCCGAACTGCTCGGCGCGCCGCGGGCCGGCCTGCTCAGCCGGCTCGGCGTGCCGGCCTCGTCGACCGAGCTCGCCGTCGGCCTCGGTGTCACCTCGGCCGCGGTCAACCAGCATCTGCGTGCGCTGCGCGCCGCCGGCCTGCTGACCAGCGCCCGGCACGGGCGATCGGTGCTCTACCGGCGGACCGAGCTGGCCGACCGGCTGCTCGCGGTCAGCGGCGCATGAGCGGGCGGGCCATCCAGGTGGCGGCCAGGGCCACCAGGCACAAGGCGGCCAGGCTGAGGAAGCCGACCCGGAAGGAGCCGGTGGCGTCCTTCACCGCGCCCAGCGCATAGACGAAGGCGAAGCTGCCCAGGTTGGCGCAGAAGTTGCCGAAGCCGCTGATCAGGCCGGCGCGCTCCGCGCCGAGAACCTCCAGCGGTACGGCGAACAGCGGCCCGAAGTAGACCTGGACGAACACCGAGACGAGCGCGACGACGGCCAGCACCCCGACCATGCCGGACACATAGGTGAGCAGCGCCAGACCGGCGGTCAGCCCGGCCAGGGAACCGCCGATGATCAGCAGGGGACGGCCGATGCGGTCGGAGACGTACCCGCCCAGGAAGTTGGCCGGAGCGGTCACCGCGGAACCCAGCGCAGCCACCAGCCCGGCCGTGGCCAGTGACTGCCCGCGGTCGACGACCAGATAGGTCGGCAGCCAGAACGTGAAGCCCTGCGCGACGGCGAGCCGGGCGAACTGGATGACGCCGGTCAGCCACATGATCGGATGCCGGAGCAGGGCGGGCAGGTCCCGGATCCGCACGCTGCCGTTGGCGGGCGGGCTGTCGCCGGCACCCACCCACGAGTACAGCGCGCACGCCAGCAGGCCACCGGCGGCGAAGAGCACGAAGAGCAACTGCCAGCCGAGCGGGCGGACCAGCAGCGGGCCCAGCGAGCTGAGCAGGATGTTCGAGGAGAAGCCGCCGGCCACGTACAGGCCCATGGCGGTGGCCCGGCGCCCGGACGGGAACTGCTGGGTCATCAGCAGCAGGCCGGGCGCGAACACCAGAGCCCGGAAGAATCCGGACAGAGCCTGGTTCAAGAGCAGCATTTCGTACGAGGTGAGCACGGTGAACATGGCTGCCAGCAGGTTCGTCCCGAGCAGACCGACCAGGAACAGGCGGCGCGGCGTGAACCGGTCGGCCAGGTAGCCGGACGGGACCTGCATCAGCGCGTACACCAGATTGGTGACCGCGGCCAGCGTGCCGGCCTGGGTGAAGCTGAGCCCCAGATCGCTGCGGATCAGCGGCAGGAACAGCGCCAGCCCGCCGAAGATCAGCCCCTGGGTGCTCTGGCAGACCACCACCAGCGTGATGATCGATCGCCGACGCCCGGCGCTGGTCAGGGTCGGCATGCCACCGACCGTACCCATCGATACGGGTACGGCCGGTGGCGGGTGGGGTCAGGGCTGAACGACCGGGGTGGCGAGCACCTGGCCTGCCGGGCGGCGGCTCGGCGGGTCGACGGCGTCGTGGGGTGCGGTCCGCCAGGCGTCCCGGTCGAGCAGGACGACGGCGGCGGCGATCACGGTCCAGGCGGCCAGGCCGAGCCACATCATCCGGTCCAGGTCGGCGCCGCCCTCGTAGCCGAAGGTGGCCGGGACGAACGTGCCCTGGACGATGTGGAACAGCATCACGATCAGCACGCTGCCGCGGGCGCGGTTGAACAGCCAGCTGTAGACGATGGTGATCACGAAGGTGGTCGGCACGCCGAGCCAGCCGATCGGGTTGCCCTCGGTGAAGAAGACCAGCGGAAGGTGCCAGACGGCGACGATCGCGCCGAGGATTCCGGCGGTGGCCAGCGGGGACCGCAGTGCCTGCAGGTGCGGCTGGGCGTAGCCGCGCCAGGCCGGTTCCTCGGCCAGCGGGCCGTCGAGCGGGTTGACCCAGCGCAGCGCGAACATCATGGCCAGGTTGCCCCAGGCGAAGGCGGCCAGCGACCACGGCGTACCGCCCAGCTGGACGTTCGCCCAGGCGGTTCCGAAGATCACGGTGAGCGGCAGGCCGACTGCCACGGCGTACCAGTACCAGGGGACCCGCCAGCGGATCATGCGGACGCCGATGTCGCGCAGCCCCGCCAGACCCTGGGTGACAGCGGCGACGATCAGGGCCGAGATGAGCGGGGCGATCGGCAGGAAGTTGGTGTCCGGCAGGACTCCGGCGGCGTACAACGGCCACGGCGACCAGCCGATGGCGAAGGTGAGAACGAAGAACGCGACGAGCGGATGACGGCGGATCATGGTGGGCTCCTCATCAATGGGTATGCCTCCACGCTCGCTGTTCCGGCGGGCGCCGGGTACCCGGCAGCCCGGCCACCCGGGGTTCGGTTTTCTGGTAGGTGAACGCGGTCTGTCCGGGCAGATCGGGGCTCGCCTAGCCTGCTGGCATCAGGGACAGCGCGCCGAGTCGTGTGCTGGTGACGGCGCTGGCAGTGGCCGGACTCGCCGCCGCCGCGATGTCGATCGCCCTGGCCCGGTCCAGCGACGACCAGCCCGGTGTCCAGGCCGGGCTGTTCGTGTGGATCATGCTGCTCTACGTCTTCAGCGGTCTGGTCGCCTGGCGCCGCCGTCCGGACAGCGCTTTCGGGCGCCTGCTCGTCCTGGCCGGCTTCGGCGCCGGCCTGTCGAACCTGGCCTGGTCCGCCAATCCGCTGCTGTTCACCGTCGGACAGGCCTGTGACCTGCTGGTCGTCGCCCTGTTCCTGCACGTGTTCCTGGCGTTCCCGACCGGCCGGCTGACCGGGCCGGCCCGGCCGATCGTCGTCGCCGGGTACGTGGTCGCGGTCGGCCTGCAGCTCACCGTGATGCTGCTCGGCGGCTTCGGACCGGACAACCTGCTCGCGGTCACCGATGCGCCGGCGGCCGCGAACGCGGTGCACGCGGTCGAGTTGCTCACCCTCAGCGGCCTGCTCCTCGCCGGGGTGGCCGTTCTGGCATCGCGGGGACTGCCGCTGCGCCGTTGGGTGCGGCTGCTCGTGGACTCGTTCGCGCTCGGGCTGGTGTCACTCGCGATCCTGCTGGTCATGGGGTTGTTCGCGGGCACCGGATTCGTGGTGGTGCAGCGGGTCACCCTGCTGCTCCTCGGCCTCGCCCCGGTGGCGTTCCTCATCGGTCTGCTGGATGCGCGCTTGGCGCGTACCTCGGTGGCTGATCTGGTGATGGACCTGCGTGCCGCGCCGGACGACCCGCAACCGGCGCTCGCTCGCGCGCTGCGCGACCCCTCGGTCGCGCTGCTGTACTGGCTGCCGCGCTACCGCACCTGGGTGGATTCCGACGGGGTGCCTGTTGATCCGCCCGAACACGACAGCGCGCGGGCGGTCACGGTGATCGAACGCGACGGCGCGCCGGTGGCCGCGCTGGTCCACCATCCGGCGCTGACTGAGGAACCCGAGCTGCTGCGCGCGGTGGCCGCGGCCACCGAGATGGTCCTCGACAACGGCCGCTTGCGCGCCGAACTCCAGGCGAGCCTCGCCGAGGTACGCGGTTCGCGCGCCCGGGTCGTCGAAGCCGGCCGGCGGGAGCGCCGCCGCCTGGAACGCGACCTGCACGACGGCGCCCAGCAGCGGCTGATCGGCCTGTCCATGCGGCTCGGCATCCTGGAGACGCAGCTCGGCGCCGACCCGGCCGCCCGCCGCGCGGTGACCGAGGCGAAACAGGAGGTCGCGACCTCGCTCAGCGAGCTGCGCGACATCGCCCGCGGGCTCTACCCGGCCGTGCTCAGCGGGCACGGCCTGGCGGTCGCGCTGGAGTCCGTGGCCGCCCAGACCCCGGTCCCGGTACGCCTGCGCGTCCACCTCGACGAGCGGCCACCCGAGCCGGTGGAGGTGGCCGCCTACTACGTGGTGTGCGAGAGCCTCACCAACATCGGCCGGCACGCCCACGCGACCAGTGCGACCGTCGACCTGTCCCGGACCGGTGACACCATCGTCGTCGAGATCAGTGACGACGGCGACGGCGGTGTGGACACCGAGCGCGGCACCGGGCTGCGCGGGCTCGCCGACCGGGTCGAGTCGCTGGGCGGCAGCCTGCGGATCTGGAGCCCGTCCGGCGGCGGCACCCGGGTCCGGGCGGAGCTGCCGTGCGGGTAGCCATCGCCGAGGACAGCGTCCTGCTCCGCGAAGGTCTGGCCGGGCTGCTGCGCGACGCCGGCTTCGACGTGGTGGCGCGGTGCGGCGACGCCGACGAGCTGCGCAAGGCGGTCGCCGCGCTCGCCCCGGACGTCGCCGTCGTGGACATCCGGATGCCGCCCACCCACACCGACGAGGGCCTGCGGGCCGCCGTCGAGATCCGTGCCACGTACCCGTCGACCGGCGTGCTGGTGCTGTCGCAGCACATCGAGCCGGCGTTGGCGATGACCCTGTTCGCCGACTCCGCCGACGGCGTCGGATACTTGCTGAAGGACCGGGTCAGCGACGTCGCCGAATTTCTCGCCGCGGTCCGCCGGATCGGCGCCGGCGGCGCTGCGGTGGACCCGCTGATCTTCTCCGCACTGGTGTCGCGCCGTGGCCCGTCCGACCCGCTCGGCGCGCTCACCCCGCGCGAACGCGAGGTGCTGGAACTGATGGCCACCGGTCATTCCAACCAGGGAATCGCCGACCGGCTGTTCATCACCGTGCGAGCCGTCGAGAAGTACGTCTCCAGCATCTTCGGCAAACTCGGCATCCCGGCCACCGGCGGCGAATCCCGCCGGGTGCTCGCGGTTCTGCTCTATCTCCGCTCGTAACGGGTCAATTCACCCGGGGTAGACAGCCGTCAATGTGACTGACAAGATCGCGGGCATTGTATGGCGGCCGTGATCGCGGGATGCGTTGCGGCTGCCTTTCGGCTGTCTGAACCGGGGGTAAAATGCGCACGTCACGGCTGGGCCGCGCCTATTTGGCGGCGGCATTACTCGGCATATCGCTGGGAATCTCGGGAATTCCGCAGGCCAATGCCTACACCGATGTCGTCGCGACGACGTGCATGGCGTCCAAGACGAACCCGACCATGACGTTCGACAAGGGCACCGCGCCGTACGGGACCTTCTACGCGTTCTACTCGGGCTCGGTCTACTGCGGATCCACGCTGATGGCCAACCGTCACAAGATCACCATGAAGGGTGGTTCCGGCGACGGCACCAGCAACGAGTGCACCACCAACCGTGGCTGGCTGCCGAACGGCAAGTACAACGCGCGCTACGAGAAGAACCACCAGACGGATAGCGCGGTGGTCAAGGGTTCGGTCTGGAACCTGGGCAACAAGACGTGTGCGGCCGGCACCGTGACCCGGACCGAGTTGTTCATCCACTCGCAGGGTGGCAACGGTGGCGGCTGGTCCGAATCGAATTACAAATCCGCGGGTTGTATCAAGATCAACCAGACGGACCGGAGCTTTTTGAAGGACCTTTTCGACATCCCGATCTACGGGGCCGCCAACAACACGCTGAACGTCGTCCCCTGAGGAGCCGGGCATGAGAATTCGTAGCGCAGGAGTCCTTGTCGGGATCACCGCCACCCTGATCGTGTCGCAGCTGGTCGGTTCGGCGTTCGCCGAGCCGAAACCGGACCCGACGGCACACGCCAGGGAACTGCTGGTCTTCTACGGCAAGACCAACCAGTGGCTGGCGACCTGCATGAACGGCAAGGGACTCGAGTTCCACCCCGGCCTGGCCAAGGCGGACGTGATCGACGCGTACAGCTCTGTTCCGGAGAGCGAGGTGCCCGAGAAGATCCGTACGCAGATCGCGTCGACGCCCGACGACCCCAACGAGCCGCTGATGGCGACGATGTCGCCGCAGGCGCAGGCGGCCTGGTCGGGCGCGGTGAACGACTGCAGCGCCCAGCTGGAGGAGGAGAAGTCGGGCGGGGCCGAGGGCCGGGCCCGGGTCGCCCAGGCGCAGCGCGCGGCGGCGGCGAGCCCGGAGGTGCAGGCGGCGGCACGGACGTACGTCGCCTGCATGGGCGGGCAGGGCTTCACTGTGGACAGCGACCCGTTCCTGGTGCCGCAGCACGTCGCCGAGGCGGAACACGGCAGTTCGGCCGCCGAGATCGCACTGGAGGACCGGTACGACGCGGCTTGGCGTACCTGTGTGCAGCCCTATCAGCAGGCCTTCGACAAGAAACTCTACGGCTGAGACTTTGTTTCCGGGGTCTGACAACCTGAGGAGCGGCTCGGGCGTAACAGTGGCATGAGGGTGGAGGCAGGGGTGCGGGTGAACGAGGTGAGCGGTGCCACGTTCACCCGCTTCTTCCAGGACAGCGGGCGGCATCTGGTGCGGCTCGCCTATCTGCTCGTCGGCGACCTGGCGGATGCCGAGGACGTCGCGCAGGAGGTGCTGGAGGAGCTGTACCGCAGGTGGGCCGACATCCGCGAGGACACCGCGATGGCGTACGCGCGGACCGCGGTGGTGAACCGTTCCCGCAGCATGCTGCGGCGCCGGGCGGTGGCCCGCAGGTTCGCGCCGTTCCTCGCCGAGCGTGAGCAGACCGCGGCGGCGCCGCTCGAGGACCGCTGGCTGTGGGATCTGGTGCAGGAGCTGCCGCGCCGCCAGCGGGAGGTGGTCGTCCTGCGGTACTGGTGCGATCTCGGCGAGGCGGAGATCGCCCGGGTGCTCGGTGTCAGCGCCGGCACCGTGAAGTCCAGCGCCTCCCGCGCCCGCGCCCGGCTCGCGGCCGCCTTCACCGGGGTTCTGGACAGCCCGAAGGGAGCGCAGTGATGGACGAGCTGGAACGGCGGCTGAGCAACGTGCTGCAGAAGGTCAGCGAGCGTGCGGACCCGGCGGCCGAAAGGCTGCGTCACCCGGCGTCGTCGCCGCGGCGGTCCCGGTTCGGCCGGCTGCGCACCGGCTGGGTGGCCGCCACGTCGGCCCTGGCCGTGGTGGGTGTGGCGGTGGGCGTCGCTGCCGGGGTGCCGGCGCTGAACCGCAACGACGCGCCCGTCGTGCACTCCGAGCCGTCGCCGTCTGTGGGGGTGCTGCGCGGCACCTCCGACGGGACGCATCCGCTCTGGCAGCTCCGCGTCTCCGACGAACCGTCCCGCCCGTTCGACCAGCTGCCCGAGGGAGGTCCGGTCGACCTGCCGGTTCCGTACGCCGTCGACCCGCAACTGGTGCCCGAGCTGGCCGAGGAGCCGACCCTGGTGACCTCGGCCGGGACGATCCGGTTCGATGCCGGCACGACCAAGGCGGTGCGCCTGCTCGCCCAGCGTGATCAGGGATCGTTCATCATGCTGCTGGGACCGGGGCACGACGGCCAGGACGGCCTCTTCGACGTCCGTGTCGAGGTGGTGGCGCCGGACAACTCCCGGCGCCAGATCTACCAGGTGAAGCGGGTCCTCAGTCTCGCCGTCTCACCCGGCGGCACGCTGATGGCGGCCACCACCCCGGACCGCGGGGCCGAGTTGGTCGATGTGGCCACCGGCCGGGTCGTCCACCGGGTGGCCGGCACCTTCACCCAGGTCGTGTTCGCGTCCGACGAAGCCGTCCTGCTGAGCGGCGCGCCGGAGAGCACCACCAGCCTTGCCTGGCGCGCGCCCTGGACCACAGCGGGCGAGCCGGTGGCGGTGCGCAGCGGAACCGCGATGGCCGTGGACGGTGGACTCGTCGCCTTCGACGCCGCGACCGGATGCCTTCGGCGGCTCGACGGCCGGGCCGCGGTGATCGGCGCGAACTGCCACGAGTGGCGCAGTGCCGGCGCTGTTTCCCCCGACGGCCGTCGCCTGTCGGTGGAGTGGGCGGACGGCACCGGCGTCAACCGGCACGGGTTCCTCGACGTCCGGGACAACGTGGTGCGGCCCTGGCCGGCTGCCGGCCTCAACCCGTCCTGGCTCGCCGGTGACGACGTGCTGCTCACCGCCCAGGGCGAACTGGACGGCGTGGTGACGGCCCGGTGCGACCTGACGACGGGCGTCTGCGCGCGCCCGCCGGCCGGCTTCGGCCAGGGCATCTGGCGCGGCGCCTCCTGGATCGGCGGGTGACAGGCGGCTGATCAGCGGCGCCGGGCCGCCGACTTGGCCCGGTACATGGCTGCGTCCGCCTCGCGTAGCAGGTGGTCGGGGTCGGTGGTGCCGTCGCCGGAGACCGCGACGCCGATGCTCACGCCGACCTCGACCACCTGTCCGTCGACGCTGACCGGCTCGCCCACCGCCGCCTGGATGGCGGCGCACACCCGCTGGTACGCGTCCGGCTCGGTCAGCCCGTCGATGAGCACCACGAACTCGTCGCCGCCGAGGCGGGCCACCGTGTCGGTGCGGCGCACCAGCCCGGTCAGCCGGCGGGCGATCTCGATCAGCAGCACGTCACCGGCGGCGTGCCCGAGACTGTCATTGACCGCCTTGAACCCGTCCAGGTCCAGCAGCAGCACCGCGAACCGGTAACCGGCCTCGCGCGCGGCCCGCGCCCCGGCCTGGTTCAGCCGGTCCTCCAGCAGCAGCCGGTTCGGCAGGCCGGTCAGGTGGTCGCGCAGGGCGGCGTTGCGCAGCTTGTCCTCGAGGACGTGGTAGTCCAGCGCGGTCGCGAGCAGGGCGCCGGAGTGGTTCATCATCTCCCGGCCCGGCGGGGTGGTCGACTGGATCCGTCCGACCGCGGCGAGCAGGCCCCAGTCCCGGGCCCGGGTGCGGACCGGGACGACGAACACGATGTCGCCGGCGGCGCCGTCGGCCAGGTCGAAGAGCTCCGCCGGCGGGAACGCCTCGACCGGGACCACGGCGTCCGGTGCGCCGGCGTGGATCCGGAACTCGCCGACCAGATCCAGCCGGTCGTCGGTGGCCTGCCACAGCCCGAGGCAGCCGGCCAGCGCCGGGGTGAGGCCGAGCCAGTCGAGCGTACGGGCATCGTGCTCGCGAGTCCCGAGCAGCGAGAGCCCCAGCTCGTACTGGATGTTGAGGGTGCCCTGCAGGTACTGGACCTGCCCGAACAGCGACCGGGTGTGCGGCTCGGAGACCGGCAGCCCGGTGCTCGGGCAACCGCACGAGTTGCGCCGCTGGAACAGCGTGGCGACATGCCGTTCCCGTGGCTCCGGGGACGGGTCGGCCAGCAGGTCGTACACAGCCGCGCCCACCTGGTCGAGCGGCTGCCGCACACTGGACAACGCCGGCCGCAGGTAGGCCGCGTCCGCGATGTCGTCGAACCCGACCACCGCCAGCTCCCGCGGCACGTCGAAGCCGGCCGCGGTCATCCGCCCGATCAGCCCGATCGCGTTGCGGTCGGTGCCGAGCACGATCGCGGTGGCCGGCATGCCCGCCCGGATCAGCGCGTCGGCGACCGCCTCACCGCCGGACTCGTGGTTGTCGCCGGTGTCGAACAGCAGGTCCGGTTGCGGCGTGAGGCCGTGCGCGAGCAGGCCCTCCCGGTATCCCTCGTGGCGTTCCCGCAGGTCGAAGTGGGCCAGGTAGCCGGCGAAGGCGATCCGCTCGTGGCCGTGTTCGACGAGGTGGCGCACGGCTGCGCGTACGCCGCTGCGGTTGTCGGCCAGGACCACCGACGCGCCGGTGCCGGCCGCCTCCTGGGCCACGAAGATCACCGGAAGCCCGGCGCGCAGCGCGTCGGCGGCATAGCCGCCGGCGACCGCGCCGGGCAGCACCACCAGGCCGGAAAGGTGCTTCCAGGCCACCGGCCGGTGAAAATCGGGCAGGCCGCTGCGGTCGGCGCTGTGCGCGCCCGGATTGAGCGTCTGGACGGCCATGATCCGGTCACCGCCGGCCACGGCCGCGGCGTTGATGCCCTCGATGATCGCGCCGTAGTAGTCGCCGCCGACGAACGGCGACAGGATCCCGAAGGTACGGCCAGTCACGCTTCCATGATCCCAAGAGAAGCGGGCGCCCGCCGCGGATATCATCAATCGCTCGGCGCGGTGGCCATTTCCTCAACCGGGGAGAGATGACGATGACTCGCTACGCGGTCCTGCTGCGCGGCATCAATCTCGGGAGATCACGGCGGGTCGGCATGGCCGACCTGCGTGCGGCGCTGACCGAGGAGGGGTACGAGGGAGTCGGCACCCTCCTGCAGAGCGGCAACGTGGTGCTCGACTCGGATCTCGCTCCGGCCCGGCTCAAGACAGCGCTCGAGTCGTCGCTGCAGGACCGGTTCGGGATGCCGATCGAGGTGATCCTGCGCAGCCGTGACGAGATGGCGCGGGTGGTGGCGTTCAACCCGCTCGGCGAGGTGGCGGACGACGGCTCTCGATACGTGGTGGCCTTCCTCGCGTCGGCGGCGGGCAAGGATGACCCCTTGGCCGGCGTCGAGACGGGAGCGGAACGGTATGTCATCGACGGCTCGGAGATGTACCTGTGGCTGCCCGGCGGCCAGCAGAACAGCCCCACCATGAAAGCCCTCGGCAAGATCAAGACCGGGCCTTCGGCGACCGTACGCAACTGGAACACGGTCGAGAAACTTCTCGCGATGCTTGATCGTCCTTAGAGGACTATCGTCGGTGAATGCGACGTTTGATCACGTTTCTCGCCCTGCTGCTGGCCGGGGTGCTCGGGGTGCCGGGCGCGGCGTACGCGATCGCGAACGGTGAACCCGTGCCGGACGGGAAGTACCGGTTCTCGGTGAAACTGACGATGACCGGGATCCCGACCCCCACCGGCGGACGGCGCAACAGCGCCTGCTCGGGTGCGCTCGTCGCGGCCCAGTGGGTGATCACAGCAGGTCACTGCTTCCGGGACGCGAACGGGGTGCGGGTCGAATACCCCGTCGCGGATCTGACCACGGCGACCGTGGGACGCACCGACCTGGAGGGAACCGGCGGACACGAGGTGACGGTGGTCGCGGTGCGGCAGTCGCCGACCGCGGACGTGGCGCTGGCCCGGCTCGCGAAACCGGTGCGCGACGTGCGGCCGATCCGGCTGGGCAAGCGGGCGCCGCAGGCCGGCGACGTGCTGCGACTGACCGGGTACGGGTCGACGACCAGCGTGAACCCGGCGCCGGTGACGCGGTTGCGGACCGGGCAGATGGCCGTGGTGTCGGTCGCCGAGTCGGTGGTGGGCCTGAGCGGGTACGCCCCGCAGCCGGACACGACCCCCTGCCCCTACGACTCGGGCGGGCCGTTCTTCACCGAGTCGAAGCGGGCGCGGCCGGCGCTCGTGGCGGTGGTCAGCAGCGGGCCGAGCTGCCCGCACACCGGTGTGGAGAGCGCGGCTCGGACGGACAACATCGCCGCCTGGATCCGCGCCGTCATCCGGTGATGGTCTGGGCCACTGCCTTCGGAACCGAGCGGTTGCCCGCCTTGTCGATCGCGGTGTAGGTGATGCGCAGCGTGCCGTTGGCCGGCGCGCTGAACCGGGTCCGCCACACGCCCTCGGCGTCCGGGGTCACCACGATGGGCCGGGCCCTTCGCGTGGCGACCGCGGCGGATTTGACCTTCGTCCATCCTGCGCTGGTGTAGGCGTACCAGGTCGTGTCGCGCTTGAAGACCGCGGTCAGCGCCACGCTCTGCAGGCCGACGCCGGTGTCGGACGCCTTGCCGGTCAGCGACGCCCAGGACCGGGCCAGGGCGGGTCGTGACGGTGTGGTCATGCTGATCGTCGGCCGGCTGCCGTCCTTCTGGACGGTGACCGTGCCGACGGCGCGCGGCGTCGCGGTGCCGCTCTCGTTCGCCGGAGCGGCGGTGATCTCGAAGGCGCCCGCGGCCTTGTACGTGTGTGACGCCGTCGTCCTGGTGACGCTGGCCCGGACCACACTGGTCGTGCCGTCGCCCCACGAGATCTTGACGTTGTCGGCCTCGTCGTAGGTCTGATACGCCAGCGTCACCGCCTCGCCCGGCCAGGTCGTCGCTTTCTCGATCTCGTAGCCGCCGATGACCGTCGACACCGTGACGCTGCCGAGCGGCTCAGGCGCCTCGTCACCGACGGTCACCGTGGGGGTGAAGGTACCGACGCGCTCATAGACGTGCGCGACCTGCGCGGCCCCCGGGACGGTCTCGACCGAGCCGTCACCCCAGTCGATGCGCTGAGTGGTCCCGGCCGGCGCCGACTCGACGAGCGTGGTCGACTGGCCCGCCCAGATGCTGTAGCTGGAGAGCCGGTACGGACTGTCGGGCGCCGCGTCCCCGGCCCGCGCCTTGACCGCCAGGCCGACGCCGACGCTGACGGCCACCACGGCGCCGAGCGTCAGGCTGACGATGGGGAGCGCACGGCGGGACTGGGCCATGGCCTGCACCTTACGGAGCGGGCCGCCGGGTGATCAACTCATGGCGCCTCTACGCCGTCGATTCGATACTTGCTGACGTCGGCGAACAGCAGGGGCGGAAAGTCCGGCTCGGTGCCGCCCGCGGTGCGGAAGGCGTCCAGGTGGGCGTCGGACTCCCAGCGCTCGTAGATGTTGATCCGGCCCGGGTCGAGCGGGTCGGGGGACTGCGCGAAGTCGAAACAGCCGGGTGCCTGCCGGGCCAGCTCCGTGGACTCGGCGGCCGCGGTCAGGTAGCGGTCCCGCTGCGCGGGCTCGACGTGCAGCGTTCCAGCGATGATGATCACTCAGACTCCCGTTAGTCTCCTGGCGTGCCGTCTTCAGATGCTTCCGTTGCCGCGTTCATCGTTCCCTATGAGCAGGATTGGGGGCGACAGGGCATCGAGCTGGCTGCTGAGCTCCAGGAGGCGCTCGCACCTCTGGCTCTGCGGGTCGAACACATCGGCAGCACCTCGATTCCCGGGATGGCGGCCAAGCCCGTCTTCGACCTGCAGGTCAGCGTCGCCGGCCTGGAGGCGGCGGCTGCGGCGTTCGACGGTCCGCTGGCCGGGCTGGGGTTCAGCCGGTTGCCGTACGAGCAGGATCACGTGCCGGCCGGCTGCGACGACGCGCCGCAGCTGTGGGCCAAGCGCTACTGGAACCGGCGGCGGCCCGGTCTGGCCGAGGTCAACCTGCACTGCCGGCTCGCCGGGTCGCCGAACGAGCGGCTCGCCCTGCTGTTCCGTGACTGGTTCCGGGCGCATCCGCATGCCGTGCCGGCGTACGCGCGGTTCAAGGAGGTGCTGGCGGCAGCGGTCGGCGACCTCGGCGTCTACACCGACGTCAAGGACCCGGTCGTCGACTTGGTCGTCGCGGTGGCGGAGGAGTGGGCCGCTACAACCGGGTGGTCGCCGGGCGGGTCTGCGCCGGGCCGGTCTGCGCCGGGCCGGTCTGCGCCGGGCCGGTCTGCGCCGGGCCGGTCTGCGCCCGGCCGGTTTGCGTCGGGGCGCTAAGAAGGAGGGCTGAGGCCAGGCCGTCGGGGGGCTCAGGAGTTGATCGCTGATGCGAGGACCGGCCAAGGTGGTGACCGCCCTGCTTCTCGGAGCGCTGGTGGTGGCGGTCGCCGATCACCATGACCAGCGCATCCATCCGACTGTCACCGCCGAGCCGCCTGCCGCTACAGCCTCGACCGCTCCAGCCTCGACCGCTCCGGCCCCGGCCGCCCGGCCGCGAGCTGCGAAGGCTCCGCGCCGCGCAACTGCCGCGGTCAAGAAGAAGCCTGTGAAGGTGAGGGCGGCGAAGAAGCCACGGCGGCCCAAGACAGTTGCGCTCACCTTCGACGACGGGCCGTCGCCATACACGCCGCAAGTGCTCGACATCCTGCGCCGCAACCGGGTCAAGGCGACGTTCTGCCTGCTCGGCAACAATGTCGGTGACTACCGCAGGACCGTGCGGCGGATCGTTCGCGAGGGGCACCGGATCTGCAACCACAGCCGGGATCATGCTGATTTCACCAAGCTGTCCCGCACGGCGGCGCGGGACAACGTCGAGCGGGCGCAACGGAAGATCCGCAAGGCTGCGGGACGCAGTCCGAAGACGTTCCGTTTCCCGTACGGCGCCAGCGACCCCGCGGCCCGTGCTGTGGTCCGGGGCGAGGGGTTGCGCATTCTCGGGTGGACGGTCGACACCCGGGACTGGCAGGGGCCGCCCGCGCCCACGATCACCCGGCGTGCCGTCCGCGATACCCGTCCGGGCGCGGTCATCCTGATGCATGACGGTGGTGGAGATCGCCGGCCCACCGTCGCGTCGCTTCCGAACACCATCCGCAAGCTGAAGGCGAAGGGTTACGTCTTCGTCCTGGCGTGAGCGCGTGCTAGGTTCTTTTCAACCGAACGGTTGAAACCTGGAAGGAAGCCGAGATGACGCTGTCCGACCTTTCGCCCGCCGAGCGGCACCGCGAGATCGCCGCCACGTTCACCGCCCGGGTCCAGGGCGCCGCCAACTGGGACGCGCCGGCGCCGGTGGCCGGATGGACCGCCCGCGACGTCGTGCGCCACCTGGTCGAGTGGCTGCCCGGGTTCCTCGCTGCCGGCAGTGACGTGCAGCTGCCGAAGGGCCCGAGCGTCGACGAGGACCCGGTCGAGGCCTGGCGGGTGCATCAGGCCGCGGTGCAGGAGCTGCTGGACGACCCGGGCACGCCGCAGCGCATCCTCGTCAACCAGCACATCGGCGAGATCCCGCTGGACCGGGCGATCGACCAGTTCTACACCTCTGACGTGTTCATGCACACCTGGGACCTGGCCCGCGCCACCGGGCAGGACGAGGAGCTCGATGCCGGCTTCAGCGCCGGCCTGCTGGGCGGCATGCAGCAGATGGAGCAGGTGATCCGGTCCTCCGGTCAGTACGGCGCGGCGGTCCCGGTGCCCGACGACGCCGACGTGCAGACCCGGCTGCTCGGCTTCATCGGCCGCGACCCGAACTGGAAGCCGGCGTAGGCAGGCCGTTCAGGCGGGGAAGTAGGTGCCGCCGGTCAGGGCCAGCTGAAGTGACGGAGGCGCCTTGTCCTTCGGCTGGGAGTGCTTGACCACCGCGGTGAACCCGGTGAACTGCCGGTGCACCCGCCACGTGCTGTCGTCGAGCGGCGCCAGCCAGGCGACGATCTCGGCCCGGCGCTCGCCGGCCACCTCGGGCGGCAGGCAGAAGTCGAGCAGTTCGGTCAGATCAGCCCTGCTGTACGGGGCCGGCTTGCCGGAGCGGGCGCACGAGACACCCCAGACCGCCTCGGCATCCTCCGGGACACGGGTCATGGTCAGCCGCAGGTTCCCTTTGCCGTTCGGGTAGGCCGGCGACAGGGTCACCTGCCGGCTGGTCTCCTTGATCGGCACCTCCCAGCGCTGCCGCCACGCCTCCCGGATCGTGGATGCCGTGACGCCGGGCAGCGCGGCCGCCACGAGCGGCGGCTGGCTGGCCGAGGGCAGAGACGCGACGGTGCTGGTCGTGGGCTCCGGCGGGTGCGCGCCCCAGCCCCGGAAGATCGCCATGTACACGGCGAAGGTGAGCAGCACGGCGACGAGCAGCGTCCCGATTGTCTTGCCCACGGCCCCGGCCCTTCGCCGACGATCTCAGTTCGCGTGCACTGTAGTGGATCGCCGCGATATATCCAGGGTGCGCCCGGATGTCCGGAGAATCACGACAGCGCCCGCAGCCACCGGCGCACCAGGATCCGCTGTGGGCCCGGCATCAGCCGGGCCGCCGGGCGCTGGGTGTCACCAAACCGGTTTCGTACGCGACGACGACCGCCTGCACCCGGTCGCGCAACTGCAGTTTGGTGAGGATGCGGGTCACGTGGGTCTTCACAGTCGCCTCGCTGAGCTGCAGTTCGGCGGCCAGCTCCAGGTTGCTCAGGCCGCCGGCCAGCAGGGTCAGGACCTCCAGCTCGCGCGGTGTCAGGGTGGCCAGGTCCCGGTGCAGGGCGGTCCGTTCCGCATCCGGCCGGGTGAAGCGTTCGACCAGCCGGCGGGTGATCGCCGGGGCGAGCAGCGCGTCGCCGTCGCGGACCAGGCGGACCGCGTGGATCAGGTGGTCGGGAGTCACATCCTTCAGGAGGAAGCCGCTGGCGCCGGCCGCGAGCGCCGCGTACACGTACTGATCGAGATCGAAGGTGGTCAGAATGACCACCCGGACCGGATCGCCGGCCGCGGTCGACGGCGCGTCCGCCAGGATGCGCCGGGTCGCCTCGAGACCGTCCATCTCCGGCATCCGGATGTCCATCAGGACGACGTCCGGGCGCAGCCGCCGGGCGGCGGCTATCGCCTCGGCGCCGGTCGCGGCGTGCCCGACCACCTCGATGCCCTCGGCCGCCAAAATCATCGTGAACCCGGTACGCACCAGCGCCTGGTCGTCCGCGATCACCACGCGCGTCACGGGCTGCTCTCCTCGAGCCGGTCCGGCCGCGCGGCGCCGGGTTGCCGGGGCAGCGGGATCCGCGCGCACACCCGGAAGCCGCCGCCGACCCGCCGGCCGCTGTCGAGGGTGCCGCCGTAGAGCCGCAGCCGCTCGGCCAGACCGAGCAGACCGGCCCCGGCGCCCGCGTTCTCCGCCGGCCGGGCTCGTGGCGGTGGCGCGTCGTTGTCCACCG
Organism: Actinoplanes sp. NBC_00393; assembly: GCF_036053395.1. Classification (NCBI taxonomy): domain Bacteria; kingdom Bacillati; phylum Actinomycetota; class Actinomycetes; order Micromonosporales; family Micromonosporaceae; genus Actinoplanes; species Actinoplanes sp. NBC_00393. The sequence continues at coordinate 1,718,170 of NZ_CP107942.1, forward strand.
AGATCACCAGCTCGTCCTCGCCGACGGCGACGTCGACCGAGGTACGCGCTCCCGGCGCGTGCCGCAGCGCGTTGGTCAGGGCCTCCTGCACCACCCGGTACGCAGCCAGGTCGACGCCGTGCGGCAGCGACACCGGCGTGGTCCGCAGGGTCACCGGCTGCCCGGCCCGCCGCACGTTCTCCACCAGCGAATCCAACTGGTCCAGGCCCGGTTGCGGCCGGAGCAGCTCGTCGTCCGGGCCGGGCGCCAGCACGCCCATCAGGTGCCGCAACTCGGCCATCGTCTCCCGTCCGCTCGCCTCGACCGCCGACAGCGCCTCGCGGGCCATCTCCGGATGCGCGTCCATCACCTTCCCGGCCGCCCCGGCCTGAATGGTCATCACGCTGACGTGGTGGCTGACCACGTCGTGCAGCTCGCGGGCGATCCGGGCGCGCTCCTCGGCGACCGCGAGCCGGGTGGCCGCATGCTGCTCGCGTTCCAGTGCTTCGGCCCGCTGTTCGGAGGCGACGGCGCGGCTGCGGGCCGCCCGGACCGTGACCCCCAGCAGCCCGATCGGCACCAGGATGAAGAACCCGCCGGCCCAGTCCGGCAGCCGCGGCCAGGTGCTGTCCGAGGTGGCCGCGACCGCCACACAGGTGATCAGCAGCGCCGTCATCGACACCGGCACCGACCGGCCGTGCAGAGCGAGCGCGTAGGCGCCGATCAGCAGGGCGGCGAGGTTGGCCAGGTTGGCCTCGACGTCGAAGCCGGCGAGCACCGCGACCTGGACGGCGAAGCACAGCAGCGGCCACCGTCGCCGGCCCAGCAGTGGCGCGATGGCCAGCAGGTTCGTCGCGAACAGGTCCGCCTTCGACGGTTCCTCCTCGAGGATCAGCCGGACGTCCGGTGGAGCGTCCGGCCGGCCCGGCCAGAAGACCATCGAATCGGGCTGCGCCGCGTCACCGCGCTCGACGGCGAGCGCCACGGCGAACACCGTCAGCACCAGGACCAGCACCAGATCGGCCCACACCCGCAGCTCACCGGCGCGCCACTTCGCGGTGAGGCGGGTGCACAGCGACTGAACCACGGCCTCATTCTGCCGTCCGGTCCGGCCGCGAACATCCATCGTGGCGTCTACATCTCAGGGATGACCCGGCGCGCGTGGTCCCGACCCGCGGCCGACGACCGCGGCCGGGCCGCGGCCCTAACTTTCGGAACCATGACTGACCTGGTACGGCTACGAGCCGTCGGCAAACAGTACGAGTCCGCCGGGCCCCCGGCCCTCGACCGCGTCGACCTGACCGTCTCGCCCGGCGAAGCGGTCGCGGTGATGGGACCGTCCGGCAGCGGCAAGTCCACGCTGCTCAACCTGATCGCCGGCCTGGACCGGCCGACCACCGGCGAGGTCGAGGTCGCCGGGACGGTGCTGAACAAGCTGTCCGAGAAGGCCCTGGCCCGGTTCCGGCGGGCGAACATCGGCATCGTCTTCCAGTTCTTCCACCTGCTCGAGGACCTGACCGCCCGGGACAACGTGCTGTTCCCGGCCCAGCTGATCGGCGCGTCCCGGCGAGCTGCGCAGACCCGGGCGGACGAACTGCTGAACAGTCTCGGTCTGGCGGCGCGGGCGAACTCGTACCCGGCCCGGTTGTCCGGTGGCGAACGGCAGCGGGTGGCGGTGGCCCGGGCGCTGATCAACGAGCCGCCGCTGCTGCTCGCCGACGAGCCGACCGGCGCGGTCGACGCCGCGGCCGGGGAGCAGATCATGCAGATCCTGCGCGACCTGAGCCGTGGTGGGCAGACCATTCTGCTGGTCACGCACGACCCGGACCTCGCGCATCGCTGCGCCACCCGCACGGTCGAGGTGCGCGACGGCCACCTCGCGGAGAAGGTGCCGTCGTGAGAGCCGTACTGAAGACCGCCTGGACGGCTGCGCGCCGGCGCCGGCTGCAGAGCCTCGTCGTCTTCGCGGTCGTGCTGCTCTCCAGCGCGACCGCCGTACTCGCTCTCGGTCTGATCGTCGGGTCCAGCGCGCCGTTCGACCGTGCGTTCCGCAGCCAGAACGGCGCGCACGTCACCGCCGCGTTCGACGCCACCAAGGTGAGCGCCGCCGACCTGGCCGCCACCGCGTCCCGGTCCGGTGTCGCCGCGGCCGCCGGACCGTACGAGACGGTCGAGGGCCAGCTCAGCGGAGGCCGGCAGAAGCGGCCGCCGGGCACGATCGCCGGACGGGCCGACGCGGACTCCACGGTGGACCGACTGGAGATCTCCGACGGCTCGTGGCTCAGCGGCACCGGGCAGATCGTGCTCTCCCCGGAGATCGCCGGGCCGGGCGGGCACGGCTGGAAGGTCGGCGACCAGGTCACCGTGAACGACGGGCCCACGCTGACGGTCGCCGGGATCGCCTCCTCGGCCACCGACAGCGCCATCGCCTGGGTTTCGCCGCAGCAGACCGACGTGCTGCACTCCCGGGCCGCGGCGAGCGGCCGGCAGATGCTCTACCGGTTCGCCGACGCCGGCAGCGAGACCGCGGTCGCCTCCGCATTGGATACCGCGACTGCCGGCCTGCCCGCGGATTCGCTCACCGGGTCCGTCTCCTATCTGGCCGTGAAGCTGGAGCTGGAGGGCCGGATCAAGGTGATGGTGCCGTTCGTGGTGGCATTCGCCGTGCTCGGCCTGGTCATGTCGGTGCTCATCGTGGTGAACGTGGTCTCCGGGGCGGTGGTCGCCGGGTTCCGCACGATCGGCGTGCAGAAGGCGCTCGGGCTGACGCCCGGGCAGGTGGTGGGCGCGTACGCCGGGCAGATCCTGCTGGTCGGCATCCCGGCGGCGCTGCTCGGCGTGGTGGTCGGGCGTCTTGTCGCGCTTCCGCTGCTCAATCAGACCGAGCAGGCGTACGCGACGAACGCGAAACCGTCGGTGCCGATCTGGATCGATCTCACCGTGGTGGCGTGCGCGGTGGTCCTGCTGGTGCTCGCCGCGGCCGGGCCGGCGATCCGGGCCGGCCGGTTCTCCGCAGCTCAGGCGATCGCGGTCGGGCGTGCCCCGCGCAGCGGCCGAGGGTTCCGGATCCGGCGCGCGCTCGCCCGTACCGGTCTGCCCCGGCCGGTCAGCTTCGGCATCGGGACACCGCTCGCCCGGCCGGCCCGGGCCGCGGTGACTGTCGTCGCTGTGCTGCTCGGCGTGAGCACGGTGGTGTTCGCGGTCGGGCTGTCGTCGTCGCTGACCCGGGTCGCCGAGGCCGGAAACCGGACCGAGGCGGTGCCGGTGCTGGTCAACCTGGGCGGGATGAGCGGGCCGCCGGAGCCGGGCGCGCAGCCGGAACCGGGCGCGCAGCCGGAGCCGGGCGCGCAGGCACCACCGGGCGCGCAGCCGGCGCCGGGCGGTGGGAACGCTCCGGCCGATCCGGCACAGGTCCGGTCCGTCATCGAGGCGCAGAGCGGCACCGCCCACGTCACCGCGATCACCGAGGTGGACGCCAACCTCGCCGGGTCGGCCGATCCTGTCGAGGTGCGCGGGTACGACGGGGATTCCTCGTGGACCGGGTATCCGCTGATCTCCGGGCGCTGGTACCAGACGGCGGGCGAGGCGGTCGCCGGTGGCCGGCTCCTGCGGCATACCGGCGCGGAGGTGGGGGACACGATCACCATCAGCACCGAGCTGGGCCGTCGCACCCTCACGCTTGTCGGCGAGGCGTTCAGCAACGGTTCCGACCCGGTGCTGATCACGAACGTGACCGAACTGGACGGGCTGTACGAGGAGCTGACGCCGCGCAACTTCGAGGTGGGTCTGGACGAGGGCACCGATGCGGGCGCGTACGTCGGCAGCCTCACCAGCGCGCTCGGCGACCTCGCCGCGGGCGCCGAACTCAGCGCGGAGACCCAGGAGAACGAGCTGATCGCGGTCATGATCGGGCTGATCGCGACGTTGACGCTGCTGCTCACCGCGGTTGCCGGGCTCGGGGTTCTCAACACGGTCGTCCTGAACACGCGGGAGCGCACCCACGAGATCGGCGTGCTCAAGTCCATCGGGATGACACCGGGGCAGGTTCGCGTCATGGTGATCAGCTCGATGCTGGTGATCGGGGCGGTCGGGGGGCTGCTCGCCGTACCCCTGGGGTGGCTCCTGCATGGCTGGGCCGTGCCGGTGATGGCCGGCGCCGCGGGCGTGACGCTGCCGTCCAGCGTGCTCGCGGTCTATCCGCCGGCCCTGCTCGCGGCACTCGCCGGTGCTGGTGTGCTGCTCGCGGTGCTCAGCGCGCTGCTTCCGGCGGGATGGGCTTCGCGGGCGCGGGCGGCTACCGCCTTGCGCGCGGAGTGACCGGTCCGCTCCGGGCACGTTTGGCCGCCACCCTCCTCGCGGAGCGACCGCTGTCCCGGCGGGCCCGGCCCGCTGGGGCAGCGACGCCCGGATTGCTGCTTTTGCCAGGTCAGCGAGGGTTACTGTCGGCGAGGGCCGTGTTGTGCCGCCCGGAATGTGCAGGTCGCGGCCTGTTTCCGGCAGGTTTCCGGGGCGTGGGTACCTGGTCACGGGGGATGTGAAGCCCTTTCGATAGAGTCGGGCCTCGTCGCTGACGGGGAGGAACAGAAATGAATGGCACGGGGGAGGACCCGGGAACCAACCCGGCGCCGGACCCGGCGTCCGGCGCCGCACCGGTGCCTGGCCCGGATTCGACCGCGGAACCCACCGCACCGCAGGTTCCCGATGCGGCCCCGGTGACGCCGTCCGAGCCGGCGTTCGAAGCGGACCCGACCACGCCTTTCGCGCCGCCTTCGGCTGGTGAGGCGGAGCCGACCGCGCCTTTCGGGTCGCAGCCGGCCGCGGATGAAACCACGCCGTTCGCCCCGGGATCGTCGGCTGGCGATGGAGATGCAACCTCGCCGTTCGCGTCGCAGCCAGCGGCCGGCGATGCTGAGCCGACCGCGCCGTTCGCGTCGCCTTCGGCTGGTGAGGCGGAGCCGACCGCGCCTTTCGGGTCGCAGCAGGCCGCGGATGAGACCACGCCGTTCGCGTCGCAGCCCGGCGAAGCGGATGCGACCACGCCCTTCCAGCCGGAACCGTCGGCCGGGGATGCGGATTCGACCACCCCGTTCGCAGCGCAGGCGCCGGCTGTCGGCTCGGCGTCGGTGACGCCGGCCGGGGAGACGCCGGAGACGACGGCGCCTGCGGCGCCGTTCTGGGAGCAGCCGCGGGTCACCGGGCTGCCGCCGACCTCGCAGTTCCCGCCCGCCAACCCGGCGACGCCGTTCTGGGAGCGTCCGCCGACGCCCGGTGCGGAGCCGACCTCGCAGTTCGCGCCTCCGGGCGGGGCTGAGCCGACCTCTCAGTACCCGCCGGCGCCCGGCGGATCGTCGGCCCCGTTCTGGGAGCGCCCGCAGACGCCCGGCACGACCCCGTTCCAGTCCGCGCCGCCTGCCTGGCCGCAGCCCGGCGCGCCCGGTCAGGCCGGATCGCCGCCGCCCTTCCCGTCGCCATACGTCTCGGCAGCGCCGGGCGGCGACGCGCCGCCGCCGTTCCCGGCGCCTTCCTCCGGCCAGCCTTACGGCCAGCCGGTGTCGGGTCAGCCCTACGGCCAGCCGGTGTCCGGCCAACCCTTCGGTCAGCCGGTGTCGGGTCAGCCCGGCCAGCCGCCGTTCGGTCCGCCGCCCGGCCCGGGCCAGCCGCAGTTCGGCGCGCCCTTCACCCCGACGCCACCGCCGCGCCGCAGCCGCAACGGTGTGCTCGCCGCGGTGGTCGTGGCGATCCTCGTGGTGATCGCCGGTGGCGGCGGCATCGGCAGCTACTTCCTGCTCAAGGACACCGGTAACACCGCCGCCTCGCCGGACGTCAACCGGCCGACGCCGCCGCCGACCTTCGGCGAGGACCTCGACCCGAGCCCGTCCGCGGAGCCGACCGAGAACGCGCCGCTGGGCCCGGAGGCGAGCACGTACGCGGCCGAGAAGATCTACGACCTGAACCGGGTCTGCGACGAGAACGTCTACTACCCGCAGTCGCCGAAACGGGCCGGCAAGGCCCCGCACCCGGTGGTTCTGCTGGTCGACGACGGTGACGGGGTTCGCAGCCAGGACGGCACGTACTACTTCGACGAGGGCCTGTCGAAGTCGGTGAAGAACGTCTGGGCCGCCGACAGTCCCGGCAAGGTGCAGATGGTCGCCTGTCTGGACCGGGTCAAGGCCGGCGCGAAGATCCGCACCTGCAAGTACGACGACCCGAAGCCGCTGAACGTCTCGCTGATGAAGGCGAACTGGCAGCTGCGCGTCATCGAGGTCGCGACCGGCAAGGTGCTGGTCACCAGGATCCTGTCGGGCGACGACAAGCAGTGCCCGTACGTGGTTCTCGTCGGCCCGGACAAGAAGATCTACGCCCAGGTGAGTGACCGGGCGGCCGTCTCCGCCCTGCGCAACTACGTCAAGAAGTAGCCGGTCTGTGAGGTGTCCCCGAGCGGGACACCTCACCGGCCGGGTCCGGTTCGTCGGAGAAGCGCACCTGGGAGACTGGGCGGAATCGGTCGTCCAGGGTGACCAGCAGGCTGATCAGCACGGCGAAGAACAGGGCTATGCCGGTGTTGAGGTCGCCGCCGAAGCGGCGCAGCAGCCAGTCGGCGGCCACGACCAGACCGGCGTTGATCAGCAACCGTACGCCGAACGCCGCGACCGTCGACTCCAGGCTTCCGGCGCGCCGCGCGACACTGAGGCTGATCAGCGCGTTGATCACGACGAAGCCGGCGATGCCGAGGAACAGCTCGAGGTGACTGGACCGGCGTTCCGGCAGCACGTTCCCGTAGATCACGCAGAGGAAGCCGATCAGCGCCACCTTCTCGGCGGTGGCCGCGGAGAAGACCCGCCAGTGCGCGGCGATCCACTGGTCCCGCTCGGCCGCGGTGTCGATCTCGACCGGTAGCGGGTCCGCGGCGACGTGCCAGGACCAGGCGCGCTGCGGCAGCCGCGGCCACAGCCAGAACCAGCCGAAGGCGGCCGCGCCGGCGAGCACCAGCGCGATGATCGGGATCAGCCACGGGTACGCCGCCAGGGTGTCGGTGACGTCGAGCTGGGCGACGTGGATCCACCACTCCTGCGGCAGCTTCACGAAGATCCAGATGGCGGCCGCGGTCTCCACCCACCGCCGCATACTCACCCGCGCCGGGTCCCAGCCGAGGCGGACGATCTCGTAGGCGATGAAGAAGTATTCGAAGGTGTTCGGGAAGATCAGCAGCAGTGGACGCCACTCGGTGAGCTCGAACAGCACCACCCCGGCGAGCCGGTAGAAGAACAGGAACCGCAGCACCCGCATGGCGGGCAGACTGGTCCAGTTCCGCAGGGCCGACAGGTACGCGACGGACAGGTAGAACATGTCCATCGCCTTGTCGTAGCCCTGGTAGCCGGGTGGGTCGTACCCGAATGCCTGAAAGATCGTCTGGTCCACGCCGTCGAGCACCAGGGCCGCCACGATCGCGGGCAGCGGATACCGCGGGATGAACAGTGGCACCGCGAACCTGGCGCCCACCACCACGACGAACAGCAGCGTCGCCTGCGCACTCATAGCCACGGATCGTTGCAGAACCGGGCCGCGCTGTGATCCCCCGCCGGGGGTGATCCCGCGCGCGATGGGAACGCTCCCAGTGGTAGATGTCAATCCCCCCTAAAGGGGATGCGTAGATGGACTTCGATGCGACATCGTCCTTCGCGGACTTCAAACGCCCAAACACGGGGGAGTGTCGGTGCGCGTGTCGAGTCGATTCAGGCTGCTCTGCCATGTCCTGGTTGTGGTTCTGCTGTCGGCGTTCCTCGCCGTTCAGCCGTGGTCGCCGGCCGCGGCCGCTCCGGTGGCCACGCCAGGCGCCGGACCGGTGAACAGCCCACTGCCATCCACTGCCACGCCGAACCATGGCCTTCCGGACGGGCAAGCTCTGCCACCCGTACCCCCGGCTGTGCAGGCTGACGGCAAGCCCAGCGTGCCCTCGGCCGCCGAGAAGGCGCAGCGCAAGAGCGAAGCGCGCGCCGCAGCGCAGAAGGTCTCCGCGCAGGTGGCCGCGCTGCCCGGCCGGCCGATCGCCCGCCCGGGCTTCCTGCTCGGCGACACCTCGCTGGTCGTCTACTGGGACGCCGAGGTCAACGAGGGCGACCCGAACTCGTGGGGCCGCTGGTTCGCCACGGTCACCGACGCCGAATCCGGCGCCGAGCAGCGCTCCGCCGAGCTGGCGCAGAAGGATCTGAGCCGCTGCTACAGCCCGGCGCTGCTGTGCCGCAGCTTCGGCGCGGCGGACGGCTGGGTGCTCGACCCGGCGCGGACCTACACGGTCACGGTCACCGAGATCGCTGCCGACGGCACCGAGCTGACCAGCGCCGCGAGCGCTCCCGCCAAGCCGCGCAAGATCGACGACGTGCCGGCGGTGCCGGCCGGGCAGGCCGCCGGCTGCGGCTGCGCCACCGTGCTCGGCTCGACCGTGGTCGCCCAGGCGCTGCGCGGCGCCACCGTCAACACTGCGACCGGCGCCTACCTGCGCGTCGAGCGCGACTTCGCGCTGCCGTCCTACGGCATCCCGTTCAACCACTCGCGCTACTACTCGTCCGGCAACACCGCGACCGGCATGTTCGGCGCCGGCTGGAGCTCCTCCTACGACATCCGGGTGATCGCGGCCGACAACGGCGCGGCCCGGGTCCGGGCCGAGGACGGCTCCGAGGCGGTCTACACCACCAACGAGGATGGTTCCTACCAGCCGCCCGCGGGCGTACGGGCCCGGCTCACCAAGATCGACGGAGGCTGGCAACTCGTCCCGCCGGACCGGCGCGTGCTGCGCTTCAACGCCGACGGTCAGCTGCAGTCGATCAAGAACGCCCGCGGCCACGGCGTCACCCTCGGCTACAACACCGCCGGCGTGCTCAGCACCGTCACCGACGCCAGCGGCCGGGTCGCCCGCTTCGAGTCCCGCGCCGACCTTCGGCTGATCACCAAGATCACGCTGCCGGACGGCCGGTCCACCCAGTTCGACTACCAGGACGGGCGCCTGCTCAAGGTGCAGGACCCGCGCAACTACGTGACCAGCTACGGCTACGACGCCGCCGGCCGGCTCGCCGAGATCACCGACGCCCGCGGCGCGAAGCTGATCCGCAACACCTATGACGCCGCCGGACGGGTCGCCGAGCAGCTGGACCCGGAGGGCGGCAAGACCAGCTTCGCCTGGAACGCCGCCGAGCAGATCGCCACGACCACCGACCCGGACGGCGTGGTGGTGACCGACGGTTACAAGAACAACGTCCTGCTCTACAGCCGCAACGGCGGCAACGACGTGGTCAACCACCGCTACACCGGGCGGCTCAACAAGAGCCTGGTGGTCGACCCGAAGGGCAACCAGGAGGAGACCCGCTTCGACGAAAGCGGCAACCCGGTCGCCCGGACCGCGCCGGAGCCGTTCGCCTTCACCGAGACCAGCACGTTCGACAGCCGCACCAACCTGACCTCGTTCAAGGACGGCCGCGGCAACGACTGGAAGTACGAGTACAACGAGTTCAACGAGATGGTCGCCCAGCGCGACCCCAAGCAGGACAGCGGATATCGGTACGCCTACGACGACAAGGGCCAGTTGACCAGCCGCACCGACCCGCGCGGCAAGGTCACCCGGTACGAGTACGACGCCCACGGCAACCGGACCGCGGAGATCGCCCCGACCGGCCGGCGCACCGAGATGACCTACGACGGCACCGGGCGGCTCACCTCGCTGGTCGACCCGCGCGGCACGGTGTCCGGCGGCAACAAGGACGCCTACCGCACCCGGTACGTCTACAACCAGCAGAACCAGATCACCGAGATCTGGGAGCCGGGCAAGAGCCAGCCGACCCGGACGACGTACGACGAGCTCGGCAATGTCGTGGTCACCACCGACCCGCTGAGCAACTCGACCCGCCTGACCTACGACAAGGCCAGCCGGCTCGTCGAGGTGAAGGACCCGGTCGGCAACGTCACCGCGGCCAAGTACACCGCGGGCGGCCGGCGGACCTCGGTCACCGACGGCGAGAACCTCACCACCAGCTGGACCTATGACCGCAACGGCCGGGTCGCCACCGAGACCTCGCCGCGCGGCAACGCCGACCCGGCGCAGAAGGACCTGTTCACCGCGATCTTCCACTACGACTTCAACGGCAACCTGATCCGCGCCGACCGCCCGTACGGCAGCGGCGGCCAGCGCGTCGAGGTGGACACCGCCTTCGACGCCCTGGACCGGCCCACCCAGCAGCAGGACCAGTTCAAACAGGGCACCACGGTCGCCTACGACAACAACGGCAACGTCGTCGAGATGACCAACGAGCGCGGCGAGAAGCTGACCAACAGCTACGACGAGGCCAACCGCCGCACCGGCAGCGAGGGCCCCGGCGCGGGCGCCGCCGGCATCGAGTACGACAACGCCGGCAACCCGGTCAAGCAGACCAGCCCGACCGGTGGGGTCGTCACCACCAGCTACGACGACGACGGGCGGGTCGTCGCGGTCACCGAGCCGCGCGGCAACGTCTCCGGCGCCGACCCGGGCGACTACACCACCCGCTACGGCTACGACCTGGCCGGCAACCCCGCTACGGTGACCGATCCGCTGGGCAACGTCACCCGCGCCGGATACGACCCGCTCAACCGGCCCGTTACGCAGACCGACGCCGCCGGCAACGTCACCCGCTTCGGCTACGACGACGCCGACCGGCTCACCAAGGTGACCGGGCCGGACGCGCCCGGTGGGCAGTCCCTGGTGTACGGCTACGACGCCAACGGCCGGGTGATCAAGCGGACCGACCCGCTCGGCCGGGTCTCCTCCACCGAGTACGACCGGGCCAACCGCACCACGGTCACCACCGACCCGCTGGGCCGGCGCCGCGAGTACGTCTACGACGCCGACTCCAACCTGGTCCAGGAGGTCACCGCCCGGATCGTCGAGGAGGGGCGGCCCGACCCGAACCGGCCGGCCCGGACGATCTTCTACGCCTACGACAACCTCGGCCGGATGATCAGCAAGCAGCTGGGTTCCGGCGGCGTCACCTACAGCTTCGGCTACGACGCCAAGAACCGGCTGGTCAGCGCCGCCGATCCGGCGGGCACGCAGTCCTACGAGTACGACACGACCGACCGGCTCACCGGGTTCAGCCGTGGGGAGCAGACCTTCGGGTACACGTACGACAGCAGCGACCGGGTGACCCAGCGCTCCTACCCGGACGGCACCAAGATCGGCGCTACCTACGACGACGGCGACCGGGTCCGCACTCTCACCGCCGCGCGCGGCGGCTCCAGCGCCGAGTACCGGTTCGATTACGACGTCGCCGACAACCTGACCGGCATCACCTACCCGGCCTCCACCGGCATCACCGAGAGCCGCCAGTACGACCGGGCGGGGCAGTTGACCCGGATCGCCGCCGACAAGGGCGACACCACGCTGAGCGCGTTCGACCTGACGCTGGACAAGGTGGGCAACCCGACCCGGATCGTCGAGACCACCGGGGAGCCGGGCCAGCCGACGATCACCGAGGCGACCGCGTTCAAGTACGACGCGGCGAACCGGCTGACCGCGGAGTGCTTCGGCGCGCAGACCTGTGACGGGGCCAGCGCCGAGCGCACCGACTACACGTACGACCTGGTCGGCAACCGCACCACGAAGAAGCGGGTGGCGCCGGGGGAGAACACCACCACGACCTATCAGTACGACGGCGCGGACCAGCTCACCCGGGAGACGGTCACCGGCAGCCGGGCCAGCACCCGCGCCTTCGCGTACGACCTGGAGGGCAACCAGGTGGAGGCCGGCACCGACCGGTTCACCTACGCCCTCGACCACACCATGACGTCGGCCACCAGCGGTGGGAAGACGACCAACTATGCGTACGACGCGACCGGCAACCGGATCTCCGCGGTCACCGGCACCGGCGCTGAGGCGATCACGCAGAGCTGGCTCTGGGACATCAACGGCGAACGGCCGCTGCTCGCCCAGGAACGGCAGACCGGCGCGGGTGGCACCGTCGAACGTGACTATCTGTACGACCCGTCCGGGCAACCTCTGGCGCTGCTCGTACCGTCGGCCGACGGGCTGAACGCCCACTCGTACCTCAGAGATTGGCTCGGCGGTGTCGCCGGGGTGGTCTCGCCGACCGGCGCCGCGCAGTGGAACTACGACTACGACGCCTTCGGTGTCGACCGGGGCACCACCAAGGCCGACGACGACGCCCCGGCCAACCCGCTGCAGTACGCCGGCAGCTATCAGGACGTCAGCCAGGGCGACCGGTACGCGATGGGCGCCCGCAGCTACGACCCGGGCACCGGACGGTTCGCCGCGAAGGACCCGGTCACCCAGCCGGCCACCGATCAGGCGGTGTCGACGTACTCGTACACCAACGCCCGCCCGACCGTCCTGACCGACCCGACCGGCCTGGACCCGGACTCCGGCGGCGCCTTCTACGGCAGTGTCACCGCCGCCGAGTACCGGATGAACAACCCGAACGCGGCCGGCTCCACCACCGACGCCAACACGCCGGCCGGCGGTGAGGGCGAACAGGAGACCGACAACCCGGACTGGCTGAACGCCAAGAAGATCGTCGACGAGGCCGAGGGTTTCGTGAAGCAGATCGGCGACGAGATCGTCAATCTGATCCTCGATCTGGTCGGCTTCAACGACGCCAAGGCCTGCATCACCGAGGGTGACATCGTCGCCTGCATCTCCACCGCCCTGCAGGCCGTGCCCTGGGGCAAGATGTTCAAGGCCGCCAAGGTCGCGATCAAGGCGATCGGCGTGGGCAGACGGCTCATCGACGCCTACAGCCGCCTGAAATCGGCGAAGAACGCCCTCGCGAACATCCCGCGCTACATCAAGAAGGCGGTCCAGACCACCGAGGAAGCCGCCGACAGCAAGAAGTACGCCGACGAGGCGGCCAAGGCGGCCAAGGGCGCCAAGGACGCGGGCGGTCAGGCCAAGGCGACCTCGCAGAAAGCGGCCGACGCGAAACGGGCCAAACAGAAGGAGACGACGACCGGCGAGAGCTGCAAGAACGCCAAGGGCAACACGCAGCGGCTCACCTCCAACTCGTTCGTCGCCGGCACCCCGGTGCTGCTCGCCGACGGCACCACCCGGACGATCGAGGACCTCGAGCCCGGCGACACCGTCCAGGCGACCGACCCGGCCACCGGCCGCACCGAACCGCAGCAGGTGATCGCCACCGTCGAGGGCACCGGCGACAAGGACCTCGTCGACCTGACCCTGACCGGGGACCGGGCGGCCGCCGTCACCGCCACGGCGGGCCACAAGTTCTACAGCCTCGACCGCGGCTGGGTGCCGGCTGCTGACCTGCGGCCCGGTGAGAAGCTGCGCGACGACTCCGGCGCTGTCGTCACCGTCGCCCGGCTGGCCGAGCGGTCCGCCACCACGACCGTCTACAACCTGACGGTCAACGCCACCCACACCTACTACGTCCACGCCGGCGAGCACGACCTGCTGGTGCACAACTGTGGCGCCGGGCGGCCGTGCACCTGTAAATCCGGGGACACGGTGCCGTACCGGCCGACCCACACCGGACTAGAGAACCACCACGGCGTCCTGGACGTGTGGGCCAAGCACAACGTGAAGGGCTACAAGAGCCGGGCCGCGGCCAGCACGACGGTTGCGCTGACCAAGGCCGAGCACGACGCCACCAAGGCGGTCTACCGCGACTGGCTGGAGGCCCGGACCGGTAAGCGCGTCGGCGGCAAGGTGAACTGGAAGTCGGTCAGCCCGCGCGAGATCTACGATCTGTCGGAGCGGATGTTCGACGCCGCCGGGGTCTCGCAGGAGGCCCGCCAGCAGTACTATTCGCAATTCACCAGATACCTCTACGGGTTGTGAGACCGGACCGTTGAGCCAGTTGAGTGAGCTCGTCGCGCGGCTGCGCGAGGACCCGACGTGTGTCTTCGCGCAGCCGGCCGGCGAAATCCCGCCGCAGCTGCCCGTCCTGCCGGAGGACCTGCAGGAGTTTTACCGGGCCTGCGGCGGCCTGACCCTGTTCACCGGCGCGCCGTTCGCGTGGCGCGTCTGCGGCCCGCACGAGCTGGTGCCGTCCAACATCGAGGTGCTCGGCGAGCAGGTCGACGACGACATCACCGCCAGCTGGTGGGTGATCGCCCGGCAGGACGACGACAGCAGCGCCCTGATCAGCATCGACCTCGGCGCCGACCGGCTGGGCTGGTGCTACGACAGCGACACCGAGGTGCACGGCCTGGTCGGCGACTCCGCCATCCTGGCCTTCTCGTTCACTGAGCTGCTCGAGGAACTGGTCCGCGCCCGCGGGCAGCATGTCTTCTGGGAGGACGACGGATTCGTCGCCAAGGGCGACGCCTACGACGCCATCGACGCCCGGGATTGACCCTCCACCGCCTGGCCCGGGAGGGCTTCGTCGCGATCCGGTCCATCGCCCGGTACGGCGTCATCCCGGCCGAGGCCCGCGACCTGGGCTGCGCTCCCGGCCATCTTGACGCCGCCCGGCTGGTCCAGCACATCGCCGTCGCCTCCGCGTTCCCGCGCCACCTGCGCGTGGCGTGCGGGCGGCGGCGCTGGTTCGGCGGCCGCTGGAGCCCGGCAGAAGTCCTCGCCGCGACCTGGCAGCTTTCGGATCCGCTCGGGCGCGCCTGGATCGAGGATCGGACCGGCCACCACGGCGCCGCGGCCGACGGAACTCTCCGTCGCCACTGGGCCGACAGCCTGGGTGCGTTGCGCGACGAGGGGACATTCGCGGCACGGAGCCGGCCCAGCCGCGCGGCCCTCGCCGAGGACCTCGCGCTGCAGGGGCTCGCTCAGATATACCGGTCGGCCACGGCCGACCGCCCGGCGTGGCAGACCATCGAGGTCGTCGCCGACGCCTGCCACCGCCTGCCGATCCTGTTCGAGTATCCGGGCGCGATCGCCGGCCTGCTGTACCGGCCGATGCTGCGCGACGCCTGGACCGGCGCCGGCGAAGCCGCCCGCACCTGGCTGCGCGATCACCGATAACCGGTCGCTGAACACCCGGCTCGGCTGGAAGCATTCGTCGGCGTGGACGAGACAAGGCCCACTGTTGTCGTGACCGGCTCGTCCGGGCTGGTCGGTGCGGCGATCGCGGCGGCCCTGCGGGACGTCGGCCGCGTGGTCCGCGGCGTCGACCGGCTGCCGGGCCGGCGGACGGATCTGGTCGGGGACCTTCGTGAGCGCGCGGTGCGCCGGGAAGCGCTCCGGGACGCCGCCGTGATCGTGCATGCTGCCGCGCTGCACGCGCCGCACGTCGGCCGGGTCGCGGACGATGAGTTCCGGGCGGTCAACGTCGGTGTCACCGCGGCGCTGGCCGAGGAGGCGCCGGGGGCGCGGTTCGTTCTCATCAGCAGCACCAGCGTGTACGGCCATGCGCTCGTGCCGGCCGGCCGGGCGGTCTGGGTCGACGAGACCGTGACGCCGCGGCCGCGGGACATCTACGACGAGACGAAACTGGCCGCCGAGCAGCTGGTCGCCGGGCGCGGGGTGATTCTGCGGATCGCCCGGTGCTTTCCGGAACCGCTGCCGGTGCTCGCGGCGCACCTGCTGCACCGTGCGGTCGGGCTGTCCGACGTTGCGGCGGCGGCCGCGCTCGCCGTCTCGCGGGGGAGCGGGACTTTCAACATCGCCGGGCCCTATCCGTTCCGGCGGGAGGACTGTGCCGGCGTACATCACGATGCCCCTGCCGTGCTGGCGGAGCGCGCCCCTCAGGTGGTCGAGGCCTTCCGCCGGCGTGGGCTTCCGGTGCCGCGCAGCCTGGACCGGATCTATGACTCCAGCGCGGCCATGGCCGGGCTGGGGTACCGGCCGACCCACGGTGTGCTGCGACTACTCTCTGCCGATGGTTCTAGTTGATCAAGAGTTTCGGGTACGCCGGTGGTGGGTCTGGCTGACCATGGCGCTCGTGATGGTGGCGCTGAGCGCGGTGGGGCGCGGGCTGTCGATCCTGATCCTGGCGGCCCAGGGGCGTCAGTTCGCCGCCGGGCAGATCGCGGGCGCGGTGGGCAGCACCGCGGTCTTCGGTTTGGCGATCGGCACCGGCGTCGGCCTCACCATGCGAAACCTTGGATGGGTACGCACGTCGGAGGCTGGGCTCGAGTTCGCCTCGACCGGCTTCGCGCCGATGTTCCTGCCCTGGTCGGCGGTGCAGTCGGTGCATCGGTCCGGGTTCGGCCCGTTCACCCGGTTGATCATCACCCCGACCGATCCGACCGCAGTGTCCGTGCTGCCCGGACCGGGTCGCATGCAGCCGGACCGGCGGCGTCGCGGCTTCCCGTCGTACATGGTCGACGTCGGCCTGATGGATCCGGGCTCCGCGGAGCTCTTCGCCGAACTCGACCGGCGAATGAGCTGACCTCAAGCGAAGCGTTCAGTGGTCACGGGCATCAGGCCCTGCCGGTGCAGCGTCGCGATCAGTTCGTCGATGACCGGGCCCACCGTGTTGCCGTTGGCGGTCGCGAGCAGCGCCGTTACGTCGAGGGCCCAGGCGATGTCCCGGCCGACGCGGCGCAGCTCCCAGCTGAAGTGGTCCGAGCCGGTGGTGCGGTCGTCGGCGGGCAGGGTTGCCGGGCCGTCGCCGGCGAACAGGACCCGGTAGTGGCGCCGCTCGTGGAAGCCGCCCGGGACGACCGGCGCGCCGAGTCGCAGCGGGGGAGCGGCTGCGATGGCCTCGTACTCGAGGAAGCCGGCCCGTAGAGCGTCCTCGCCGGGGAGTTCGCCGCCGCCGAAGCGGTGGAAGGCGTCCTCGGCGGTGTCGCGGTCCGCGGGGGTCACCCGGGAACGCAGGTCCGGATCGTGGCGCAGTCCCCAGCAGAAGGACGCCGAGCTGCGCCAGCGCGGCGAATCCGTGCTCCACACCGCGCCGCGCAGGCCGAGCGTCACGTAGTCCGCGTCGCGGACGAATTCCTCGGCGACCAGACCGTCCGGTGCGGACGTCACGTAGTAGTGCACGGCTCGCGAGACTACTGCTTAAGCCCGGCGGCCGCGCTGCGGCCTGGAGTGGCGCAATGGTCGCGGGGCCACGGCGGGACGGGCACGATTCTGCGGGTGCGGGGCATGCCCGTACCCCGAATGGGTTTCCGCGGACTGCGGAAGGTGACCGATTCGCTGAGCTCGGGGCGTGCCCCGATAATGTGCCGGTGGCAAACGACAACTCGGCGAAGCTGGCCGTTCTGATCGATGCGGACAACGCTCAGGCGGCGATCGTGGACGGGCTGCTCGCCGAGGTCGCGAAGTACGGGACGGCGCACGTCAAGCGGGCCTACGGGGACTGGACCGGGACGAGTCTGCGCAGCTGGAAGGAGCAGTTGCTGGCGCAGTCGATCCAGCCTATCCAGCAGTTCTCCTACACGGTCGGTAAGAACGCCACCGACTCCGCGATGATCATCGACGCGATGGACCTGCTGTACAGCGGGCGGTTCGACGGGTTCTGCATCGTCTCCAGCGACAGTGACTTCACCCGGCTGGCGTCGCGGATCCGGGAGTCGGGGCTGACCGTCTACGGGTTCGGCGAGCGCAAGACCCCGAAACCGTTCGTCGCGGCGTGCGACAAGTTCATCTATACGGAGAACCTGGTGGAGCAGGTGGAGGTGGCGCCGGTGGAGAGCCCGGTGCTGCTCAGCGCGACCCAGTTGCGCGGCGACACCAGCCTGATGAACCTGATCCGCGCGGCTGTGGAGGCCGCCTCCGGTGACGACGGGTGGGCGCCGCTCGCCGCGGTCGGGCACATCATCACCAAGCAGCGGTCGGACTTCGATCCGCGCAGCTACGGCTATCCGAAGCTCGGCGGGCTGGTGACCGCGATCGGGCTGTTCGACATCGAGCGCCGCGACTCCGGCGACGGCAAGCCGGCGGTCATCTGGATCCGGGACCGGCGGCGCCGCCCAGAGAAGAGAGTCACCGTGGACTAGGCCGGGTTGCGTCGAACCTGTACCGTCTCCTCCGCCGCACCGGCCATTCGAGATCATCTCTGAGTGTTCGGGTGGTTTCGTGACGTGTCGGGGGAGAGGCGAACCGTGAATCGACGCAGGCTGGCCCGTTCGGGGGTGGTGATGTCGGCGCTGGTCCTGCTGGCCGGCTGCTCGTCCGGCGAGGAGACCGCTCAGACACCGGGTCTGGAGGAGCGCGGCACGGTGCAGACCACCGTGAAGCCGACGAAGCAGGATCTGAGCAACCAGATCAGCCTGGCCGGCAAGGTCGCCATCAACCCGGTGTTCGGGATCGTCTCGCCGGTCGACGGCGAGGTGCGGTACGTGCAGCGGCAGCCGTCGACCAAGGCGTCCACCGAGAAGGTGTGGGTGGCCACGGTCTGGCAGGACGGCCACCCGAACGAGGTGACCATCCCGGCGAACTCGACGATGGCGGGCCGCCTGATGGAGGACCGGTCCACCGTCACCGAGGGCATGCCGATCGTGTCCGCGCGGCACGCCGGGTACGCGATCGTGGCGGATATCGACAGCGAGCAGGCGTACCGGATCTCGGGCGCCGTCAAGTCGGTGTCGGCGCAGATCAAGAACGGTCCGGGGCCGTTCAAGTGCAAGGCGCGCGGCACCATCGCCGCGCTGCCGGCCGGGAGCATTCCGGAGCCGCCGCCCTCACCGGATCCGACCAGTGGGCCGTCGGGCGCGCCGGTCCCGAAGCCTGAAGCGGAAGCGCCGGCCGCGCCGGAGGGCTCCGAGGCCACCGGTATGCAGCTGGTCTGCACCGCCCCGAAGAACGTCAAGCTGATCAACGGCGCCGCCGTCACCCTCGACGTGATCACCGACAAGGCGACCGACGTGCTGGTCCTGCCGGTCGAGGCGGTCGCCGGCACGCAGGGCAAGGGCAAGGTCGACGTGGTCGGGCCGGACCAGACCCGCACGACCGTCGACGTGGTCCTCGGCCTCACCGACGGCAAGGTCGTCCAGATCAAGAAGGGGCTGACGGGCGACGAGACCATCGCGATCCCCGGCCCGAACCTGCCGACCGCCGACCCGGCCCAGGGGCAGCCCGGATGAGCGAGCCACTGATCGACCTGACCGGCATCACCCGGATCCTGAAGGGGCAGGAGGAACCCCGGACGATCCTGGACGGCGTCAACCTCACGGTTCACCGCGGGGAGAGCGTGGCCATCGTCGGCCGGTCCGGCTCCGGCAAGAGCACCCTGCTCAGCGTCCTCGGATTGTTCGACCGGGCCGACGAGGGCACCTACCGGCTGGACGGGCAGGACATCAGCCGCCTGCCCGAGCGCCGGGCCGCCAAACTGCGCAGCTCCCACTTCGGCTTCGTGTTCCAGCGCTTCTTCCTGCTCAAGCACCTGACCGCGGCGCAGAACGTGGCGATGGCGCTGGTCAACGGCCAGGGCTGGCTGCCGCGCCGGCAGCGCCGCGCCCGCGTCCTGGAGGCCCTCGACCAGGTCGGCATCGCCCACCTGGCGAAGAACCGGCCGGCCAAGATGTCCGGCGGCGAGCAGCAGCGGGTGGCGATCGCCCGCGCGCTGGTCCGCGACCCGCAAATTCTGCTGGCCGACGAACCGACCGGCGCCCTGGACACCGAGACCGGCACCGCGGTGATCGACGTGCTGCTCAACGCCACCCACCGCGGCTGCGCCCTGGTCCTGGTCACCCACGACCGTGACCACGCCGCCCGGATGGGCCGAACGATGAGCCTGGTGGACGGCGTGCTGACCGAGCGGGTGCCGGTATGAGGCGATTCTCCGGCAGCTACCGGTCCGCGCTGATCATCGGCGTCCAGGGCATCCGGGCCCGCAAGCTGCGCACGCTGCTCTCCATGATCAGCCTCTTCCTCGGCGTGCTCGCCGTGGTGACGGTCCAGGCCGGCGCCAGCATCGCCGAGCGCGCGATGATGTCCGACCTGGAGTTGCGTTCCGGGTACGACGGCACGCTCGTCATCGACGTGATGCCGCACGAGAAGTCCCCGGGCATCGTCGCCGATACGGTGACCGGCAGCGACGCGGTCGCGCTCATGGCGTCCCAGGCGATCATCGGCGAGCCCGGAGTCAGCCCGATCAACCCGGGCGCCGGGCCGTTCGACCAGCCCGGCTGGGGTGGCAGCACCGAGGTCTGCGACAACAACGGCGTCTGCGTGCCCGGTCCGCCGACCGGTGAGGCCATCGAGGTGATGCTGACCGCCGTCAGTGGTGACCTGATGACGTACCGGCCGCTGCGACAGGTCTCCGGTTCCTGGCTCGACTTCAGCACGGTCCCCTCGTTGTCGCCGCGCCTGGTGATCAACGAGGAGGCCGCGAAGGGTTTCGCCGACCACCGGATCCCGGCCGAGATGCGGATGCGCGGCGCCACGGCGAACATCACCCCGCAGATCATCGGTGTCGTCAAGGACGGGGACTACCAGCCGCGCGCCTACGTCCGGCAGGACGAGCTGGCCAACTGGGTGCCGGTCAGCAGCATGAGCAACCCCGAGTTCGGCATGCCGGTGCAGGTCATGACCACCCAGGGCAGCACGGTCGAGCAGGTGCTCACCGCCAAACTGCGCGGTGCGGGCATCGAGTCGTACGCCAACCTCACCGAGTCCCGCAAGGACATGGAGAACCAGCTCAAGCTGTTGCGCCTGGTCTTCCTCTCGATGGCCGGCCTGGTCCTGCTGATCGGCGTCGCCGGCATCCTCAACGTCGGTCTGGCCACGGTCGGCGAGCGCGTCGAGGAGTTCGCGCTGCGCCGCGCGGTCGGCACGCCGCGCCTGCTGCTGGCCGGCATCGTGCTCGCCGAGACGATGCTGACCGGGCTGCTGACCGCGGCCGCGGCCATCGGCGTGGGCATCGCGGGCCTGAAAGTGGTGTCGATGGTGATCGGCGATTCCGAGCCGTTGCTGCGCAACGTGCAGTTCCCGTGGGACGCGGGGGTGGCAGGCATCATCGCCGGGATCATCGCGGGCGTGCTGGGCGGGTTCATCCCGGCGCTGCGCGCGGCCGGCATCCCGATCGCGACGGTGATGCGCGCCTGAGGCCCGGAGCGGGCTGGTCTGCGGCAGCATGCAGGGATGAGACGTCGCTGGCTGTTCGCCGACCAGCTCGGCCCGCACTTCCTCGACTCGCCCGGCCAGCCGGTCCTGCTCGTCGAGTCGAAAGCGGTGTTCCGGCGCCGCAGGTTCCACCGGCAGAAGGCCCATCTGATTCTGTCGGCCCTGCGGCACCGGGCCCAGCAGCCCAACGTGCGGTTGGTGCAGGCGGAGACGTACGCCGAAGCCGTCACCGAACCACTCAGCGTCTGCCACCCCACCTCCCGGGCCGCCCGCGGCCTGGTCCGGCGGCTTCCGGACGTCGAGATGCTGCCGCCCCGCGGCTTCGTCACCGCGCCGCAGGACTTCGTGGCCTGGGCGCACGGGCGGGACCACCTGCGCCTGGAGGACTTCTACCGGCACGCCCGGCAGCACCACGACGTGCTGATGGACGGCGGTGAGCCGGCCGGCGGCCGGTGGAACCTGGACACCGACAA
The DNA here is from genome assembly GCF_036053395.1 of Actinoplanes sp. NBC_00393. Classification (NCBI taxonomy): domain Bacteria; kingdom Bacillati; phylum Actinomycetota; class Actinomycetes; order Micromonosporales; family Micromonosporaceae; genus Actinoplanes; species Actinoplanes sp. NBC_00393. The sequence continues at coordinate 1,739,590 of NZ_CP107942.1, forward strand.
CCGGGAAGCACCTCCGCGGGGCGCCGCCACGCTCGGCGTACCACCGCCTCCGCCGATCACCGAGGACGAGATCGACGAACAGGTACGCGCGGACCTGGACCAGTGGGAGCGGGAGGGGATCGCGTTCGTCGGCAACGACGGCCCGCGGATCTTCCCGGCCACCCGGGCGGAGGCACTCGCCCGGCTGCGGCACTTCGTCGAGCACCGGCTGCCGGCGTTCGGGCCGCACGAGGACGCGATGCTGGCCGGTGACCCGCTGATGGCGCACAGCATGCTCAGCGCGGCACTGAACCTGGGACTGCTGGATCCGCTCGAGGTGATCGAACGGGTCGAGCAGGCGTACCGGGACGGGTCGGTGCCGCTGGCGAGCGCCGAGGGGTTCATCCGGCAGATCCTCGGCTGGCGCGACTTCGTCTGGCATCTTTACTGGTATTTCGAACCGGACTACCGGGCCGCGAACGAGATGCGCGCGCACCGGCAGCTGCCCAAGTGGTTCGCCGAGCTCAACGCCGACGCGGTGCAGGCGCGCTGCCTGTCCGACGTGCTGGCCGGGGTTCGTGATCGTGGCTGGGTGCACCACATTCCGCGGCTCATGGTGCTCGGGAACTATGCGATGCAGCGGGGGTGGCGGCCGGGGGCGGTGGCTGACTGGTTCCACCGGTGCTTCGTCGACGGCTACGAGTGGGTGATGACGGCGAACGTCATCGGGATGAGCCAGTTCGCTGACGGTGGGCGGATGAGCACCAAGCCGTACGCGGCTGGGGGCGCCTACATCAACCGGATGAGCGACTACTGCGGTGGGTGCCGGTACGACCCCAAGGTGCGGATCGGGGAGGACGCCTGCCCGTACAGCGCGGGATACTGGAACTATCTGGCGCATCACGAGGCAGCGTTGGCCGGCAATCATCGGATGCGCCAGCCGTTGCAGGGCCTGCACCGGCTGAGCGACCTTGATGCGGTTGTCGAGCAGGAGAAGGCGCGAGGATCGCGGGCCCCTTAGGTCCCACAGAAGGTTTGGAAGCCGTCGCAGAACTCGCGCGGGGCCGGCTCGGTGTATCGCTCCAGGCCCGGCCGTTCCTCGAAGGGGGCGCTGATCACCTCGACCAGGCGGTGGAACGGGTCGAGATCACCGGCTGTGGCGGCGGCGAGGGCCTCTTCGACCAGGTGGTTACGCGGGATGTAGACCGGGTTGACCCGGTCCATCCCGTCCAGGTCCGGATTGAGCGCACCCCACCGCGACATCCAGGCTTCCGGCATCGGTGCGGGCGCGTTGCCGCGGGCGGCTGCCGACAGGGTCCGGAACAACTTGGTGTGGTCGGGTTTGTCGGCCTGCATCGCTTCGACCAGGTCGTCGATCAGCTCTTCGGCGCCCTGTTGCAGACCGAGTTTGGCGTGCATACCGGAGACCCAGGCCTCCTGGTACTGCGGCCGGAACCGGCCGAGCGCCTCGGTCGCCAGCTTGACGGCCTGCTCCTCGTCGTCATCGAAGAGCGGGAGCAGCGCCTCCGCGAGCCGGGCCAGGTTCCACTCGGCGATGACGGGCTGGTTGCGGTAGGCGTACCGGCCGGCGTGGTCGATCGAGCTGTACACCGTCGCCGGGTCGAAGGCGTCGAGGAACGCGCACGGCCCGTAGTCGATGGTCTCGCCGGAGATCGTCATGTTGTCGGTGTTCATCACGCCGTGGATGAAGCCGACGTGCATCCAGCGGGCGATCAGCGACGCCTGCGCGGTCACCACCGCCTCGAACAACCCGAGGTAGGAGCCCGCCTCCGGGTAGTGCCGGGCGATCGCGTGGTCGGCGAGGCGGCGCAGCAGTTCGAGGTCGCGGGTCGCCCTCGCGAACTGGAAGCTGCCGACCCGCAGGTGGCTGGCGGCTACGCGGGCGAGTACCGCGCCGGGCAGTGGTGACTCCCGGTACACGGTGCCGCCGGTGGCCACCACGGCCAGGGCACGGGTGGTCGGGATGCCCAGGGCGTGCATGGCCTGGCTGATCACGTACTCACGCAGCATCGGCCCGACCGCCGCCAGCCCGTCCCCGCCGCGCGCGAACGGTGTGCGCCCGGAACCCTTGAGATGCACGTCGCGCAGCCGGCCGGCACTGTCGGTGAGCTCGCCGAGCAGCAGCGCGCGACCGTCACCGAGCCGCGGCGAGTAACCGCCGAACTGATGCCCGGCGTAAGCTTGCGCCACCGGCTGAGCGCCCTCGCCGACCAGCAGCCGGACGCCTTCCTCGCTGCGCAGCCACTCGGGGTCGAAGCCCAGGTCCGCGGCGAGCGCCTCATCGAGGGCCAGCAGGCGGGGCTCGGGGAACTTCTCGGCCTGCCAGGGGATCGCCAGCTCGGGCAGCTCACTGGCGAACCGGTTGTCGAAACTCACGGCGGCGATACTCACCCGATCCAGACTACGCGGACGCTCTTCTCGCGCCGTCGGTCGAGGCCGGGGCTTTTCGGATCGGCGGTCTAGGCTCGGCCGCGTGGACGTACCCCGGTTGTCCTGGAAGGAAGCGTGTGCCCGCCGCCTGGCTCGCCACCTGCTGGCCTCGCCGGATCCGCAGGCCGGGCCGGCCGATGCCGCCCGCGCCATGTGCGGCGCGCATGCCCAGGTGATGTCCGCGGCCGAGATCTCCATCGCGATGCGCACGGCCGCAGCCACCCGGGCCGACGTGCGTGCCGCGGTCGGCACAGACAAGAGCTTGATCAAGACCAGAGGGGTACGGGGAACCGTGCACCTCCTCCCCACCGCCGACCTGCCGATGTGGTGCGGCGCGCTCTCGGCGCTGCCGGCGGAACGGTTCGGGCTGACCGCGGAGCAGATCTCCGAGCTGGTTGCCGGTGCCGCCGCTGTCCTGCCGAACACCGAGATGACTGCGGACGAGCTGACCGTGGCCCTCGCGGACCGGGTCGGCGGGTGGGCGGCCGATCCGACGATGGAGGGTTTCCAGACGACGTGGCCGCGGTGGTACGCGGCGATGGACGTGATCATGTTCCGCGGGGCCATGTGTTTCGGTGCCGGGCGTGGTCGCAAGGTCACGTTCACCAGCCCGGTCGGCTCGCGCCCGGCGGCCGGCGATGTCGCGCTGCCCTGGCTGGTGCGGCAGTACCTGCACGCCTACGGCCCGGCGACGCCGGAGGCCTTCGCCAAGTGGCTGGCGGCATCGCGGGATTGGGCGGTGTCGCTCTTCGATTCCCTGGGCGAAGCGCTGCGCTCGGTGCTGCTGGAAGGGAAGCCTGCCTGGGAGAACGCCGACGAACCGCTGTCGGCGGGGGAGGAGCCGTCCGGGGTACGGCTGCTGCCGTACTTCGACAGCTATGCCGTTGGCGGCCGCCCTCGCGAGGTGTTGTTCCCGGGCGCGGCGGCTACGCGTGCGCTCGCCGGCGGGCAGGCCGGCAACTATCCGGTCCTCCTGGTGGACGGCGTGGTCGCCGGGGTGTGGCATCAGCGCCGCTCCGGCCGGCGGATAGCGGTGACGGTGGAGCCCTTGGGCCGGCTGACGCGTGGCCAGTTGGCCGACCTTGACGAGCAGGTGCAGCGCCTCGGCCGGATCCTCGAAGGCACGCCGTCCCTGACCATCGGGACGGTGGCGGTCGGGCCCCACGCTTAGCCACACTTCCTTCTCCGCCCTTGCTCCGGTCTGCCGCCTAGCCTTTCCCATCGTGCTGCAAGTTCGGCGACCTGCGCCGGTGAGCGGGACACCCACCGGGATCACGTTTTCCGTGTGCCCCCTGAGCAGGCCGTGACCCGCCTATGATCGACCATCGTGACTGAATCGCACGCCTGGCCAGGTCTGTCGTGGGGCTTCTGGGACGACATCACAGAGGTCCGATCCCGGCTCGCCGCCGGCGCGGATCCCGACGCGGACCTCGGCGACAACCGGCGGCCACTGCATCTGGCGGCTGAATGGGGCTCGGCCGCGGTGGTCGCCGAGCTGGCCGCCCTGACGAGTGACGTGGATGCGATGCATGACGGGCGTACCGCGCTGTGGATCGCAGTGCAGGCCCGCAACGCCCCGCACGCCCGGGCGCTGGCCGCCGCCGGCGCGGACCCGTGGCGACCGATGATGGGCGGCTGGTCACCCGGGCGGCTCAGCCTGGCCGGACCCACCCCTGACCTGTTCACAGCCCCCGCTGGCACGCCAGACCCTTCACCCGGCCCGCGGTCCGGATCGTCCCCGGGCCCGTCGCCTGCCTTCCCGCCCGGATCGTCCTCGGCCTTGTCGCCTGCCTTCCCGCCCGGATCGTCCTCGGACTTGTCGCCTGCCTTCCCGCCCGGATCGTCCCCTGCCCTTCGGCCCGGGTTGTCGTCGTCCGGCCTTTCTTCCGGTCTGTCGCCGGCGGAGGCGGAGGCCGCTCAGGAGGCGCACCGGCTGATCACCGCACTCGGCTCGTTCGACGACGACGGCGACAGCTTCTGCTGCGTATCCGGGTTGACCGCACGCGAAGCAATCAACAGGCTCGGCGGCGTAGTGATCGACTACGAGGAGCCCGACGACCCGGACTACGACGACGACAACCGGATCGTAGCCGTCACCGACGTGCCCGGCGGCTGCGTACTCAGCCAGCGCTACGGCTTCCTGGCCAGCACACCAGGCGTCTCAGGCCGGCTGTCGGCGGACACCGTCTGCTACGCGATGTACGCAAACCCGAAGAGCGGCAACCAGGGCAGCATCATGCGAGACGGGTCAACCATCGGCTCGGATCTGCACCCCGGCGGCGGCTGGTCCGCGGCTGACGACCCGCCCGCCGAAATCCTGCACACGTACCTCTACCGCGGACACTCGGTCGCCTACTGCTGCTTTTACGCAGGCCTTCGGTTGACGGACCCGCGGCCGTTCACCGGAACCCCCGACTACTGGGTCGAACTGCCCGACCGCGACTGGTGGATCTTCCCGTAGCTTTGCCATCGCCTGCGCCCTCCAACTCCGACTCCGGCTTCGGTCCCGCTCCGGCCCGCACCCTGCGCCGGGCTTCGCTACCGTGTCGGCCTTCATTCCCGCTCCGCTTCGGATTCTTGGCCGCGTTTCAGCCTTCAACCCCGCTTCGGAATTCGGCCCTGCCTCCGCCTTCGCCCCCGCTCCGGCCGTCGCCCTGCTTTCGCCCGAGCCGCTGTCTTCAGCAACGGCCGCTGTCTTCAGCAACGGCCGCTGTCTTGAGCAACGGCCGCTGTCTTGAGCAACGGCCGCTGTCTTGAGCAACGGCCGCTGTCTTCAGCAACGGCCGCTGTCTTGAGCAACGGCCGCTGTCTTCAGCAACGGCCGCTGTCGGCGCCGTGCCCTCGCCGAAGTCGCGGGGAACCGCGCGCGACCGACGGTTCTGTCATCGCGCGCGCTCTCTCAGCGACCGCCCGACTATCGATCGCGGACGACAATGCCGAGGGTCTGTGCCAAGGCGGGCGCGGCCTCCGCGAGCTGGCCGCTGTCGATGACCGCCCCGCGCAGCGAATCCCACCCCTCGGCGATGTCGAGTTCGCGAGCTCCGCGCAGGTCGAGCTTCTTGACCGTCGCCCTGCCGAATCGGGCCCGCCGCAGCGCCGTACCCGGAAAGGTGACCCCGTTCAGGGTGGCGCCACCGAAGTCGACCTCCGACAGGTCACAGTCGCGGAACTCCACGTCCTGCAGCTTCGCACCCCGCAGGTTCAGGCTGTCGACCTTGCAGTCCTGCACGACGACCCGGCGCCACGTCGCACCGTACGCCTGCACGCCCGCCAGCACCCCGTCCAGAATCGTGACGTTGAGCAGCCCCGACTCGGCCCAACTGCCACCGATCCAGCGACTCCGCGAGATCCACACGTCGTCGAGCCGGACCCGCTCGAAGTTCCCACCGGTGAACGTCACCGCGGTCATCGCGCTCTCCGAGAAGCGGGAGCCGCCTGCCTGAGCCTCATCCACCTCGACGTCGTCGAGGTGGATCTCGCTGTGGTCGTCGCCGGGTTCCAGCGCACCGGTGAACGGTTGCAGGTACCGCGCGTACGGGAGCGAAGCAAGATCCCGGGCCACTCGCATGATCGAACTCTAGCGTCAGGGTTTCACCGCCAGGACCGGGCGGTCGGCGGTCAGCAGGATGCGCTGAGCAGTGCTGCCGAGGAACAACTTCCCGACCGGGCTCCGCCGGCGCAGCCCTATGACGATCACCGAGGCGTTCTCCGACGCAGCGATGTGCAGTAGCTCGTCAGCCAACTCGCCGGTGTGCGGGGTGGTCTGGATGCGCAGCTCGACGCCGCTCCGCTCGGCGCGGGCAGTGAGGTCGTCGAGGCGGTGCGGGTCGGCGGCCTCGACGCTGACGGGTGCGCCGCTGCGCGGCGAGTTGATCGCGAGCAGGTCTTCGCCACGGCGTTTTGCCTCGTCGAGGCCGGCGGCGAAGGCAGCCTCCCCTTCGGCGGTGGGCAGGTATCCGACGAGCACGGTCATGTGGGGGTTTCCTTCTTCTCAGGGCCGTTCCCGGCGGGCGTCGTACCATCAGGCTTCTCGGTGCCAGGGGCCCTCCCAGCTGGCGCCTTCTCGCTGGGCGCTGTCTCATCCGGCGCTGCCTCGCCGGCTGGTGCGATCTCGCCGGGCGCCGTAGCGCCGGCACCCTGGCCGTCCGAGGCTGGTCGGCGGCGGCGCAACATTGTCTGAGCGAGGGGGAGCAGAGCAACCGCGATCAGCAGCGCCAGCAGGACGCCGGAGATCGGACGGGTGAAGAAGCCGGTCGGATCGCCGTCGAAGAGAAGCAGCGACCGGCGCAGCGAAGTCTCCAGCAGGCTGCCGAGGACGAAGGCGAGGACCATCGGACCCGGGTCGAAGCCGAGCTTCTTCATCAGGTAGCCGATGATGCCGAACGCGATGACCAGCCCGATGTCGAAGACGCTGTTGTTGACGGTGTACGCCCCGACCAGCGTGATCAGCACGGTGATCGGCGCCAGGATGGCGGCGCGGACCCGCAGGATGCGCACGAACAGCCCGACCAGCGGAATGCTCATGATCAGCAGCAGGATGTTGCCGATGTACATCGAGTTCACGACGCCCCAGAACAGCTCCGGGTTGTCGGTGACCAGCTGCGGGCCGGGAGTGACGCCCTGGATGAGCAGGGCGCCGAAGATGACTGCCATCGTCGCGTTGGCGGGGATGCCGAGCGACAGCAGCGGGATGAACGACGAGGTCGCGGCGGCATTGTTCGCGGTCTCCGGCGCCGCGACGCCCTCGATGGCACCCTTGCCGAACCGTTCCGGATGCTTGGACCGGCGCTTCTCCAAGGCGTACGCGGCCAGCGAGGAGAGCACAGCGCCGCCGCCGGGCAGGATGCCGAGGAAGAAGCCCAGGACCGAGCCGCGGCCGATGGCGCCGCTGGACTGTTTCAGGTCGGCGCGGCTGGGCCAGACGTTGGCGACGGCAGCCGGGGCCTGCACCTTGCGGTGCCGCTCCTCCAGGTTGTAGAGGATCTCGCCGAGACCGAACAGGCCCATCGCGATCGGCACGAAGTCCAGCCCGTCGGCAAGGTTGAGGTTGCCCAACGTGAAGCGCTCGGCGCTCGTGAAGTCGTCGCGCCCGACGGTGGCCAGCAGCAGGCCGATTGCTGCCGCGGTGAGCGCGCGCAGTCGGCCACCACTGCTGATCGTGGCGACCAGCAGGATGCCGAGCAGGGCGAGAGCCGTGTACTCGGGTGGGCCGAAGTCGAGGGCGAAATCGGCGACGAACGGGGCGACGAAGGTAAGCGCGACGATGGCGAGGGTGCCACCGACGAACGAGCCGATGGCCGCGATGCCGAGGGCGGTCCCGGCTTTGCCTTGCCGGGCCAGGGCGTGCCCGTCGAAGACGGTCACCACGGAGGACGCCTCGCCGGGCAGCCGTAACAGGACCGAGGTGATGGTGCCGCCGTACTGGGCACCGTAGAAGATGCCGGCCAGCATGATGATCGCGGTTACCGGCTCGAGGCCGAACGTCACGGGCAGCAGGATGGCGATGGTGGCGGCGGGGCCCAGACCGGGCAGGACACCGATGAGCATGCCGATGACGACGCCGACGAGGCAGTAGAGCAGATTCGTCGGCTCCAGGACGACGGCGAAGCCGTCGAGCACCGAGGACAACGGTCCTCCCAATGACTCAGAACAGGTGGGGGATGGTGACGTCGAGCGCGCCGACGAACAGGGCGTAGAAGGCGACGACGATGCCGATGCTGGTGATGATCGAGGTACGCCAGGACTCGCGGCCGAGGAACCGCAGCCAGACGAAGGCCAGCAGCAGGGTGGGGATCTCGAAGCCGATGGTGGCGATGACCGCGACGTACGCGATCATGCTGGCCACCGCGGCGACGACGAGCAGCCCGCTGCGGGTGAAGCGTTCGGCTTCGCCGGTGTGCCTGGCCTGGACCGCGAGGGCGATCCCGAGCACGACGAGGATCGCACCGATGATCAGCGGCCAGGTGCCCGGACCGGGTTCGGCGATGCTGCCGGCGCCGAGTGCCAGGGAGCCGGCGATCGCCGCGCCGCCGAGGATGACCACGACGGCGGCGGCGATCATGTTGCTGAGCGGTCCCGCGGGCGGGGGCCGTTCGTCGACGGGCTCGGTGCTCACTTGCCGCTCAAGTCCAGGTTGTGCTGCGCCACCAGATCCTTGTACGTCTGGAGCGAGCCGTTCCACTGCTGCAGCAGGGTGGCGCCGTCGACCTCGTTCGGCGTGAGCAGCCGCTGGGTGTTGAAGTCCTTGTATTTCTGCTCCGCGAACGACTTCTGGAAGGCGCTGCGCAGCCGGTCGAGGACCTCCTGCGGGGTGCCCTTGGGCGCGACGATCGCCCGGGACTGCTGCACCGGCACCTTGTAGCCGGCCTCGGCGGCGGTCGGGGTGTCCGGCATGTAGGTCGGGCGCTTCTCGGCGAAGGTGACGATCGGGACCGCCTTGCCCGCCTCGATCTGCTCCTTGGCCTCGCCGAGCTGCACCGCAGCCACGTCGACCTGGCCACCGAGGACCGCCGTCAGTGCCGGCGCGCCACCGTTGAACGGCACGGCCGTCGCGTTCACGGCGGCTTGCGCGAACAGCAGGCTGGAGGTGAGCTGGCTGCCGGTGCCGACGCCCGTGGTGGCGTACTTGATCGCACGCTTGGCGTCGACGATGTCCTTGACCGTCTTGAAGCCGGTCTTCGGGTTAGTGATCAGCACGTAGTCGTCCTGCGAGATGCCCGAGACGACCTCATAGTTGTTGATGTCGACGGCCTGGTCAGCCGGCACCGCTAGCGGTGTGATGTACGCGAGGGAACCCACGAACACCATGATCGTGTAGCCGTCGGCCTTGGCCGCGGCGAGTTCCTTGGCGGCGACACCGCCGTTGGCGCCCGGCCGGTTGGTGACGGTAATCGGCTGCTTGAGGTCGGCGCTTGCCGGATCGGCCAGAGCGCGGCCGATGAGGTCGGTGCTGCCACCGGCGTCCTGCCCGATCAGCAGGGTGATGGCACGTTCGGGGTACGCCGCGGCAGCGGAGCCGGAGTCGTCGGAGTCCAGGTTGCCGCCGCAGCCGGCGAGGGCGAGCGCGGTGGCCAGTCCGAGTGCGGGAAGTCTTTTATTCATGGGGAGTCTTCCGCTGTGAGGGGTGTCACTTGTCCGGCGAGCGTATGACCGCCCGTTCATGCATGTCCAAACCCATTCCTGCATCGATTGATACCTTGAAGGTATGACGTACACGCTGGAACAGCTGCGCGGCCTGGTCGCCGTGGCCGAGGAGCTGCATTTCGGCCGTGCTGCGGCCAGGTTACGGATGACCCAGCCGCCGCTGAGCCGCCAGATCCAGAAGCTGGAGGCCGCGGTCGGCGCCCAGTTGCTGGACCGGGACAACCGGCGAGTGGCGCTCACCCCGGCCGGTGAGGCCTTTCTCGCCGAGGCCCGTCGCATCCTCGCGATCGCCGAGGCGGCGCCGGATCTGGCCCAGCGCGTCTCGTCCGGGTACTACGGCCTGGTCCGGCTCGCGTTCACCTCGGCATCCACCTTCGAGGTTCTCGGCCGGCTGCTCAACGAACTGGAGCGCCAACTGCCGGAGGTGCACATCGAGCTGTTCGAGATGGTCACCCGTGAGCAGGTGGCCGCCCTGGCCGCCGGGGACCTCGATCTCGGCCTGGCCAGGCCGCCCTTCGATCCGGAGCTGTTCGAGTCCCGTCTGCTGCACCGTGAACCCCTGCTCATCGCCGTGCACGAGGATCATCGCCTGGCCGCCCTGAACCGGCCGCTGGTCGCCGCCGACCTGGCCGGTGAGCCGCTGATCTTCCACTCGCAACAGAAGGCGCGGTACTTCTACGACCTGATCGTCAGCATGGTGCCGGTCGACCAGGGCAACGTGGTGCACGCCGTCAGCCAGGTGATGACCATGCTGTCGCTGGTTTCCTCCGGGCGCGGCGTGGCCTTCGTGCCCGCGTCAGCCGTACGGATCGGCGTTCCGCATGTCGCCTATCTGGAGATCATCACGCCGATCGATGAGCCCGTCGAGTTGCACCTGCTCTGGCCGCGCCAGTCGGGCAATCCCGCTCTCCCGCGCGTCCTGACGGCGCTCGAAGCCATGATGCCTTGAGGGTATCAAGCAATGCCGAAACGATGTTGGACAGGCATCACCGGGCGTTCTTACGGTGGCCGAGTGACGCAGATTCCCCCTCCCGACCTTGCCGCCCGGCTTGCCTCCGGACTGCTGTCGTTCCCCGTGACCCATTTCGGCGATGACCTCGCCTTCGACGAACCCCGCTATCGCGAACATCTCGCCTGGCAGGCCAGCTTCGGTGTGGCCGGCCTCTTCGCCGCAGGCGGCACCGGGGAGGGCTTCAGCCTCACGTCTCCGGAGATCGACACCGTGGTCCGGACCGCGGTCGACGAGGTCGGCCACCTGGTGCCGGTCGTCGCCCCGGCCACCGGCGGCACCGCGCAGGCGATCGAGCAGGCCAAGGCCGCTCAGGACGCCGGCGCCGCGGGGATCCTGCTGCTCCCGCCGTATCTGACCGAGGCCAGCCAGTCCGGCCTGATCGCGCACGTCGACGCGGTCTGCCGGGCGACCGATCTCGGCGTCATCGTCTACAGCCGGGCCAACGCCGTCCTCGAGGACGTGACCGTCGCCGAGCTCGCCGACCGCAACCCGACCCTCATCGGCCTCAAGGACGGGGTCGGCGACATCGAGCGGATGACCCGCACCTACGCCAAGGTCGGTGACCGGCTCATCTACGTCGGAGGGCTGCCCACCGCGGAGACGTTCGCCCTGCCATTGTTGCAGCTCGGCGTCAGCACCTACTCTTCGGCGCTCTACAACTTCCTGCCCGAGTTCGCGCTGCGCTTCTACGCCGCGGTCCGCGCTCAGGACCGCGCCGCGGTCTACGGGATGCTCAACGACTTCGTCATTCCCTATCTCGACATTCGCGACCGGTCCCGCGGCTATGCGGTCTCCATCATCAAGGCCGGCCTCGACGCGGTCGGGCGCAACGGCGGCCGGGTTCGGCCGCCGCTGACCGAGCTGGACGCCGACGAGCGTGCCGTCCTCACCGCGCTGATCGACAAGGTCAGGTCGTGACCAGCTCTCCCACGATCGCGCGGGTCGAGGTCGTTCCGGTCGCCGGTCACGACAGCATGCTGCTCAATCTGAGCGGCGCGCACGGGCCGTTCTTCACCCGGACCGTCGTGATCCTCACCGACAGCACCGGCAACGTGGGACTGGGGGAGGTGCCCGGCGGCGAGGCCATCCGGCGCATTCTGGAAGCCGCCGGCGAGACACTGATCGGCGAGCCGATCGCCCGATACGGCTCGCTGCTGCGCAGCATCGCTGCCACCCACGCCCATCTCGACGCGCAGGGCCGAGGACAGCAGACGTACGACTTACGCGCCACGATCCACGCGGTCACAGCCTTGGAGTCCGCGCTGCTCGACCTGCTAGGGCAGCACCTCGGGGTGCCGGTGGCCGAGCTGCTCGGTGAGGGACAGCAGCGCGACAGCGTGCCCATGCTCGGCTACCTCTTCTACATCGGCGACCGGGCGCAGACCGACCTGTCCTACCTCGCCGAGACCGACCCGGCCGACGACTGGGAGCGGCTGCGCCGTGCGCCGGCGCTCACCCCGGACGCGATCGTGGCGCTCGCCGAAGCGGCCCAGGCCCGCTACGGGTTCACCGACTTCAAGCTCAAGGGCGGCGTCCTCTCCGGCGAGCAGGAGATCGAGGCGGTACGCGCCCTTGCCGCCCGGTTCCCGCAGGCCCGGATCACCCTCGATCCCAACGGCGGGTGGCTCCTGGCGGACGCGGTTCGGCTCTGTCGTGACCTGGGTGACGTGCTCGCCTACGCGGAGGACCCGGTCGGCGCCGAGGGTGATCTGTCCGGTCGCGAGACCATGGCTGAGTTCCGCCGGGCCACCGGGCTGCGGACCGCCACCAACATGATCGCCACCGATTGGCGGCAGATGGCGCACGCCGTGCGGGCGCACGCTGTCGACATCCCGCTCGCCGACCCCCACTTCTGGACCATGCGCGGGTCGGTCCGCGTCGCCCAGCTGTGCCACGACTTCGGGCTCACCTGGGGCTCGCACTCCAACAACCACTTCGACATCTCGCTGGCGATGTTCACTCAGGTCGGCGCCGCGGCGCCCGGGGAGATCACGGCGCTCGACACGCACTGGATCTGGCAGGACGGGCAGCGGCTCACCCGGTCGCCGCTGCAGATCCGGGGCGGGCGTATCGGCGTACCCCGAGCCCCCGGCCTCGGTGTGGAGCTGGACCGCGATGCTCTTGCCGCCGCACACGAGCTCTACCTCGAACACGGCCTCGGCGCGCGTGACGACACCGCCGCCATGCAGTACCTCCTTCCCGGTTGGCGCTTCGACCCCAAGCGCCCTTGTCTGGTCCGGTGATCACATGTCCGACCGCATCACTGAAATCACCCTCTCCTCGGTCACCCTGCCCCTGAAGAACGCGATCAGCGATGCCAAGGTGCTCACCGGCAGGCAGCGGCCGATGATCGAGGTCGCGTTCCTGTTCGCCGAGATCCGCACCGAGAGCGGCCACGAAGGCGTCGGGTTCAGCTACAGCAAGCGGGCCGGCGGGCCGGCCCAGTTCGCTCACGCCCGTGAGGTCGCCCCCGAGCTCATCGGCGAGGACCCCAGCGACATCGGCCGGCTCTGGACCAAACTCGTCTGGGCCGGCGCGTCAGTCGGCCGCAGCGGCGCCAGCACCCAGGCCATCGCGGCGATCGACGTGGCGCTCTGGGACCTCAAGGCCAAACGGGCCGGGCTGCCGCTGGCCAAGCTGATCGGCGCCCACCGCGACGCGGTCCGCTGCTACGACACCTCCGGCGGCTTCCTGCACGAGCCGATCGAGCAGATCAAAGCCAACGCCACTGCCTCGCTCGAAGCGGGCATCGGCGGCATCAAGATCAAGGTCGGGCATCCGTCGGCGGCGGTCGACCTGGCCCGGGTCCGGGCGGTTCGCGAGCACCTCGGCGATGACGTGCCGCTCATGGTCGACGCCAACCAGCAGTGGGACCGGCCCACCGCGCAGCGGGTCGGGCGGGCGCTCGAGGATTTCGGCCTGGTCTGGATCGAGGAGCCGCTCGACGCCTACGACGCGGAGGGGCATGCGGCCCTCGCCCGCAGTCTGGACACAGCGATCGCCTCGGGGGAGATGCTGACCAGCGTCGCCGAGCATTACCGGCTGATCGAGCAGGAGTCGGTCGACATCATCCAGCCGGACGCGCCACGCATCGGCGGCATCACCCAGTTCCTGCGGCTCGCGACCCTCGCCGAGCACCGCAACCTGATGCTCGCGCCGCACTTCGCCATGGAGATCCACGTGCACCTGGCAGCGGCATACCCCCACGAGCCGTGGGTGGAGCACTTCGACTGGCTGTATCCGCTCTTCAACGAGAAGCTGGAGATCCGGGACGGTCGGATCCACCTCTCCGCGCGGCCCGGGCTCGGTGTGACCCTCAGCGACCGGGTACGTGAATGGACCGTCGACCGCGCCGACATCGGAGGAACCCAGTGACCGAGGTACCCAGCATCAACCCGCGCACCGGCGAAACCGTCGAGATCGTGGCGCGGGAGACCACCACCGCCGAAGTCGACCGTCTCTGCGCTGCTGCCCTTACCGCGGCGGAGCCCCTAGAGGCGCTCGGCCGCGATGGTCGTGCCGCGCTGCTGTCTGCGCTGGCCGACGCCCTTGAGCAGGCACGGGACCGCATCGTCGCGGTCGCCGACCGGGAGACCGGTCTCGGCGCGACCCGCCTCAACGGGGAACTCACCCGCACTACCTACCAACTGCGGCTGTTCGCTGAGGTGCTCACGGACGGCGGATATTTGGAAGCCGCCGTCGACCACGCCGGCGACACCCCCATGGGACCGCGGCCGGATCTGCGGCGGATGCTCGTGCCGATCGGCCCGGTCGCCGTCTTCGGCGCCAGCAACTTCCCGCTGGCCTTCTCCGTTCCCGGCGGTGACACGGCTTCTGCGCTCGCCGTCGGCTGCCCGGTCGTGGTGAAAGCTCACGGCTCACACCCTGCGACGTCCCAGTTGGTCTTCGACGTGCTGGTGGAGGCCGCCCGCAAAGCCGGCGCACCAGACGGCGCCCTCGGCATCGTGCACGGCCAGCAGGCCGGAGCAGACCTGGTCGCCCACCCGGCGATCCGCGCGGTCGGCTTCACCGGCTCTACCGGCGGTGCCCGGGCGCTGGTCGCCATTATCGAGAAGCGCCCTGATCCGATCCCGTTCTACGGCGAGCTGAGCAGCCTCAACCCGGTCGTGGTCACGCCCGCTGCGGCCGCCGACCGAGCCGCTCGTATCGGCGCCGACCTGGCCGGCTCGTTCACCCTCGGCTCCGGTCAGTTCTGCACCAAACCCGGCTTGGCCTTCGTCCCAGCCGGCCCCGACGGCGACGCCCTGGTGGAGGCGGCCCGCGAGGCTATCGCCGCCACCGAGCCAATGATCATGCTCAATGAGGGCATAGCCAACTCCTACCAGCGCGGAACCGCCGCCCTGAGCAACACGCCGGGCCTCTCCCTGGCCGCCTCGGCTGCGGATACTCCGATAAGCAAGCCGCCGTCCGCGCCCGGCTCCGCCGGCTCCGCGTTGTCGTCCGCGCCGGACGCCGCCTCCGCGACCATGCCGACTCCCCAAAACGGCTTCCGCGGCGCGCCGCTGTTGCTCACCGCAACCGCGGACGATCTGCCTCGCGAGGCCACCGAGGAATGCTTCGGTCCCGTCGCCGTCATCGCCCGTTACACCGACGAGGGCGACCTGTTCGCCGCCTTGGCGACTCTGCCGTCCTCGCTCACCGCCACCGTGCAGCGTGGCCCCGGCGAGACCGCACTGCCCGCCGAAATCACCCGCCGGCTCCGCTCGCAGGTAGGGCGGATCATCTACGACGGTTACCCCACCGGCGTGGCCGTCTCCTGGGCCCAGCACCACGGCGGTCCCTGGCCGGCCACCAACACCCAGCACACGTCAGTCGGCACGTCCGCCATCCGCCGCTTCCTGCGACCGGTGACCTGGCAGAACGCGCCCGCCGACCTGCTCCCCGCCGAGCTGCGTGACGACTACGACAACATCCCGCGCCGGGTCGACGGCCGTTTCCAGCCGGTACCGTGACACCGCGTGGATGTTGATCACGCCGTTCTGCTTGTTCTCGGCGGCGTCGGCTCCGGCCTGACCGGTTCAATGGCCGGACTCGCCTCGCTCGTCAGCTACCCGGTCCTGCTCGCCGTCGGCATCCCGCCCGTCGCCGCGAACATGACCAACACGGTCGCCCTGTTGTCGAGCGCAGCCGGCGCCGCAGCCGGCTCGCGCCGGGAACTGCGTGGCCAGGGCCGCCGCAACCTCCGGCACGGCGCGATCGCTGTTGCCGGCGGCACTGCCGGGGCGGTGCTCCTGCTGAGCACCCCCTCGTCAGCATTCGAACGAATCGTTCCCTGGCTGATCGTCCTCGGCGCGATCACGCTGCTACTGCGCGAGCCGCTGCGCACCTGGTATGCCAAACCCGGCTTTCGCCCACCACTGGGCGTAGCGATCTTCATGATCGCCATCTACGGCGGCTACTTCGGCGCGGCGGCCGGAGTCCTCCTGCTGGCAGCCATGTCCCTGGCGGCCACCGAAGCCCTGGCCGTGACGAACGCCGTCAAAAGCGTCGTCCTCGGCGCCGCCAACCTGGCCGCCGCAATCCTGTACGCCCTGATCGCCCCTGTGCACTGGACCGCCGCGGCGCTACTGGCGGCCGGCTGTCTGCTCGGCAGCTGGCTAGGCTGGCCCTGGTACGGCGCATGCCGGAACGTCCGCTACGGGTAGCGATTGCGCTCGCGGCACTGTCCCTCGCCGTCTACCTGTGGCAGGACGCCGGAAGCAACCACCCTCCCGGCGCCTGATCGTCACCGCGAACCCGGTGCGGCTCCCACCGAGCGAAGGCGGATGCGACCGATCACGTAACGCCGCGGTCAGGAGCTGAATAGCCGGCCAGGCGACGGTCCGTGATCAGGACGCGGGCTGGCAGTGGGCGGTCGACCCCGGCCAGGAGACCGCTGCCAGCCGGGCAACGGACCGTGGTCAGGGTGCGGGCTGGCAGTGGGGCGACGGACGTGGTGAGGGTGTGGGCTGGCAGCGGGCCGACGGACGTGGTCAGGTGCGGGCTGGCAGTCGGGCGGCGGACCGCGGTCAGCGTGCTGTCTGGCAGTCGGGCGATGGGCTGAGACCAGGAAGGGACCAGCGGTTGGGCGGCCGACTGAGTTCAGGCGGCGGACTGGCCGTCAGGACCCGGACTGGCGATCAGAACGCTGCGCATCAGCAAGGCGGCGCGCGTAGTCAGGAGGCGGCGCGGGCGGGCATGTCGGCCAGCCATACTTCGGCCAGATCGCTCAGCGGAACGTCGAGGACCTCGCTCAGGCAGACCACAGTGCCGAACGCCGGCGCGGGCAGGCGGCCAACTTCGATCTTGCGCAGAGTCTCCGGTGAGATGCCGGCGGCCAAAGCCACCTCGACAATGCTGCGACCACCCCTGGCCAGCCGAAGGGCTGCGCCGAGACGCTGGCCCGCAGCGATCTGTCCGGGCGTCAACGGTCGGCGAACCATGCCAGCAGTCTAGGAGCCCCACGTGCCACGCGGCAACGCGACCCACACCAGCGGGTTTCCGGCGCTGTTCAAGCTGATGGCTGCGCGGGGAGCCCGGCTCGAATCGGGCCTGCAGCGGCGATCAAGGTGCCGACTACGGGTGCGCGACGCGACCAGATCGACGGGCGTGCACTGGTGGCCAGGTCCTGGCTACGAGCGCTACGAGCGGGGACGCGAACGGCAGCGCGGAACCTGAAGCGGTTGTCAGAAGACCACGCCCCGTCGGCGTCACCGACCGGCTACGCAGGGCGGCGAGGGGTCCGGTCCCGTGATTCTCGGCGGGCGATGACGCAACTGGCCGGAGGCGGCGGCGGTGAAAGGGCCGCGGTTTCCCTTGTCGGGGCGCGACCGGCTGCGGTCGATCAGGCGTGGTATAAAAATACCGCATCGGAGAAGGAGGAGCCGTCGTGATCGAGCTCAAATCGCCCACGGAGATCGAGCAGATGGCGGTGACCGGCGAGTTCGTCGGGGAGCTGCTTGCGGAGCTGAGCGGGGTCGCAGCCGTCGGCATGAACCTGATGGACCTTGAGCACCACGCTCGGCGGCGCATCAAGGAGCGCGGGGCTCAGTCCTGCTACTGGGACTACGCGCCGTCGTTCGGGAACGGGCCGTTTCGCAACGTTCTGTGTCTGTCGGTCAACGACGCGGTGCTGCACGGGCTTCCGCACGACTACGTGCTGCGTGACAGCGACCTGCTGACCATCGACATGGCTGTCGGGATCGACGGCTGGGTGGCTGATGCGGCTGTCTCGGTCATCGTCGGTACTCCGGCGGAGGCCGACCTGAAACTGATCGAGGCGACCGAGGTGGCGCTCGACGCCGCCATCGAGGTGGCCCACCCGGGGAATCGGCTCGGTGACATCTCCGCCGCGATCGGCGGGGTCGCGCGGCGGTACGGATACCGCGTCAACGACGAGTTCGGTGGGCATGGCCTGGGCCGGACCATGCACGAGGCCCCACACATCCACAACGACGGCCGTCCCGGCCGGGGGATGAAACTGCAGCCGGGCCTGACCATCGCTATCGAGCCCTGGTTCTGCGCCACCACCGACAAGATCCGGTTCGACAAGGACGGCTGGACCATCCGGTCGGCGGACGGATCCCGCACGGCACACTCGGAACACACCGTCGCCATCACGGAGACCGGCCCGCGTGTGCTGACCCGCCGCCCCGCAGACGGCCCGGGCCACGGAAACCAGACCGACCGGTCGGCCGTGTCGATCTGACTCGCCCCGCAGACGGCCCGGGCCACGGGAACCACACCGACCGGTCGGCCGTGACGATCTGACTCGCCCCAAGCGGCCGGCGCAGGGAGCGGGATATAGGCAACCGGCGCAGGCTACCGATCCAAGCACCCGCGCAGGCTGCCTGCGCAACCGCTCGCCGAATGGGACGGTGCGGCGCAGCAGCGTTGCGGTTTCCAGGGCAGCGCACCGGCCAGTCCAGCTGCCGGTCGGAGCAGCCGTCGCAAGCGGCCGGTCGGAGGGGCCTGTCCAAGCAGCCGTCGCAAGCGGCCGGTCCGAGGGGCCTGTCCAAGCAGCCATCGCAAGCGGCCGGTCCGAGGGGCCTGTCCAAGCTACCGGCGCAAGCAGTCGGTCCAAAGAACCGGCCTGAGCACCTGGCACCGAACGCCGCACAATGCAATCTGCGAGGCCGCCCGAACAAGCAAAGCCGCGACATGCAGATTTCAGGGGAATCCGGTCAATCAAAGCGAACGGTGAGCGCAGTGACCTGCCCCGCCGCATGGCGCAGGGTGAGCGTGCCCGTGCCACCACGTGACCACTCGAACGTGACGAGGTCAGTCTCACCGTCGGAGCGGATGTCGACGACCTTGAGGGTGTCGCCGGGTGGGTCGGCGGCGTAGGCCTCGGCGATCGCCTCCCGGCCGTGGAACGGGCCGGCCGGCGGCCCGATGAAGGTCATCACCGCGTCCGGGTGCAGGGCGGCGATGAACGGTGACCAGTCGCCGCTGGTCACCGCGGTGTTGAAGCGGGTGATGTGGGCCCGGGCCGCTGCCTCCGTCATGGCCGCCACTGTAGGCGCGGGGTATGACAATTCCGGGGATCGCTACCGTGGCGGCATGACGGAGATCCCCGTTCGGGCGTTGTTGATCACCGGAACGGTGGGTTCGGGTAAGACCTCGGCAGCGGAAGCTTTGGGCGATCTGTTGGCGGCGCAGGGGATCCCGCATGCCGTTCTGGACGTGGACTGGCTTCGGCGCGCCTGGCCGGCCCCACCCGGTGACCCGTTCAACGGCGCGATCACCCTCCGCAACCTTCGGGCGGTGGCCGCGAACTTCGTCGAGGCGGGCGCGCGCCGGCTCATCCTGGCCGGCGTGATCGAGAGCCGGGCCGAGCGGGCCTCCTACCAGGACGCGCTGGGTGTGCCGCTGCAGGTCTGCCGTCTGCACGTCGGCCTGCCGGTGGTCCGCGAACGCCTCCGCCGCCGCAATCCGGACGAGCCGTGGTTCCTGGACCGGGCCGCCGAACTCGACCACATCCTGACCCGGGAGAAGCTCGAGGACATCCTGATCGACGCCACGTCAGGCACCCCCACCGACGTAGCGGCCGCGGTATACAAGGCAACCGCCTGGTGACAGCGGCCCAAGGCCGCAACGCAAGGGCAAAAGACCATCGGTGTACGACCGGACACCGCGATCATGGAACATGACGTGATAAGGCCCGGCCGCTGGAAGGTTGAGGTTGCGGCAGTGCGCCCGCCCGCTCGAAAGGCGTGGGCTGCGGTTGCGCGTGCCGGCCACTGGGAAGGTGGTTGTAGCCCGACCTCTGGCGGTTCGCCGATCGCCGGAAGGGCGAGGCTTGACCATGCGCGCGGGCAGGCCGCCGCGATCACCGACCGGCTCCGCGCGGCCCTGTGGACAGGCGTGGGCCGCCGCCGCGCTTCGGCCTGTGGGAGGCGAGGGCAGAAGCGCCGCAGCCCGCCGGGACCGGGTGCGGGAGATCCTCCCGCACCCGGCCTCGACGAAAGAATCAGCCCGCGGCGCAGGTCAACGTCGGCGACCCCGCGCTGCCTGATCCGATGAAGCCGAACGTGGTGCTGCCGTTAGCGGGCAGCTGACCGTTCCAGGCCGCGTTGCGCACGGTGACCGTGGACCCGGTCACGCTGAGCACCCCACCCCAGGCCTGGTTGATCGACTGCCCGGAGCCGAGGGTCCACGACACGACCCAGCCGCTGGGCGTGCCGCTGCCGGCCCGCACAGTGACCTCACCCTGGAATCCGCCCTGCCACGAACTCGTCGTCCGGTAGCTCGCAGCGCACGCCCCGCCCACCGGCGGCGGTGAAGAGGACGGCGGCGGCGAAGAAGACGGCGGCAAGGAAGGCGGCGGCGAGGACGAGGGCGGCGACGAGGGCGAGGAGGAAGGCGAGGACGGCGGCGGCGACGACGGCGGGTTGGGCGCCGAACTGGCCAGGCTGTAAGCAAGCTCCGGCTGGAACGACCCGGCAGAATACCGGCATCCATCCGCCTCACCCGGCGGCTTGATCCACAGGAAGCCGTCGACGTTGGCGTCGCCGGTGTTCACCGTCGGGTACTGCCCGATCCGCCGGTCGGTGTTGTCGTCACCGCACCAGTCACCGCTGGCCCCACCGTTGCGGCTGGTGTCGACCACCTGCCGTTTCCCGCTGATGCCCTGACCGTTGAGCGCGCTGATGATCGCCCGCCCGTACGCGGTCTCGGCCGAGGTCGAGTTGTAGTTCGACACGTTGGTGTAGAACCCGTCCGCGTCTGCCACGCCCGCCGCGGCGAGCCGGGACGCCTGTTCGCCGGCACTGTTCCACGCGGAGTGCCCGGCGTCGAGGTACACCTTGGCGTTCGGGTTGCCCGCCTTCAGCGTCTGCGTGGCGGTGCGCAGCGCGGCGTTGCGGGCCGCGAGCTCTGAGCTGTTCAGGCAGGTGAGCAGGGCGATCGAGTCGGGCTCGAGGACCAGCACGACCGTACGGTTGCCGAGCGACTGAGCGATGCTGCTGATCCACGTCTGGTACTGCGCGAGGTCGGGCGCCCCGCCGGAGCTCGCCCCGCCGCAGTCCCGGTTGGTGATGCCGTAGACGGTGAGCACCGGGATCTGCCCTGCGCTGTTGGCCGCGTTGACGTAGCCGGAGACTTCGCTGCGGATGGTGGACTGGTTGAAGTTGGACAGCCAGCGGGAGGCGGGCTGGCTGGCGATCCGGTCGCGGATGACCGAGGCGCGCGAGTCGTTCGGGTTGGACTGCAGCCAGCGGGCCACTGCGGTGTCCGGGTCGCGGTAGAGGGTGCCGCTGATGGTGTCGGCGGAGGCGGTGCCGGTGGCGAGCCAGACGCCGGCCGCGACGGTCGCACCGGCCACCGTGGCGGCGATGAGGGAACGGGTTGGGGACATGCACTACTCCTGGGGGAACGGCAAAGCCTGGGTGGGAGCGCTCCCAAGTTAACCTCATCGATGCCCGGAGGCAACCGTCACGAATTCAGCAGCGAGGGCGGCTTGGTCAGCCGGGTGACCGCCGTGGTGTGCGCGTCGAGCTCGCCGGGCTCCAGGCGGGCCAGCCCGGCCGCCCACCAGAACGCCCCGCGGGGAGCGCCGGACAGCATGTACTCGCGGCCGTCCGGTCGTAGCACGGCCCAGCCGTCGGTCCAGGCCAGCAGGATCGCCACCGGTTCGCCGTCGGCACGCCAGATCCGTACGGTCCCGTCGTCCCCGCCCGACGCCAGGTGCGTGCCGTCCGGCGACCAGCTGACCGAGCGGACGGTGTCCGCGTGCCCGGTCAACGTGTGCGCCACGCTGCCATCCCCGGTCCGCCAGATCCGTACGGTGCCGTCCTGCCCGGCGCTGGCGAGCATCCGGCCGTCCGGTGACCAGGACACGGCGAGGACGCTCTCGGTGTGCCCGGTCAACCTCCGCAGCAGGGTTCCGGCGGGTGCGTCCCAGATCCGGATGAGCCGGTCCTTTCCGCCGGCGGCCAGGAACCGGTTGTCCGGTGACCAGGCCAGGGTGAGGATCGGGGGTGAGCCCGCGCGGAGGGCACGCAACGGTGTGTTCTGATCGGCCTTCCAGAGCAGGACGTCCCGGTCCTTACCGCCGGAGGCGAGGTGGGTGCCGTTGGGCGACCAGGCCACGGCCCGGACGGTATCGGTGTGCCCGGTCAGATTCCGCACGTCGCCGGTCGCCGGGTCCCATACCCGGACGAGGATCTCGTCGGCCACCGTGGCGACGTGCCGCCCGTCCGGCGACCATACGAACGACCGCACGCCGCTCGCCGCGACCGGTGGGTTCCACTGCGAGACGCCGTAATCGGCGTGCCACGCACGTACCGATCGGCCGTCGGAACCGGCCAGCGAAGCGCCGTCCGGGGCCCAGGCGATCGCCGAAACGCCGCCGCTGCCCCTGAAGAGCGGTCGGGTCGGCGTGCCGGACGAGGCCCGCCACACCCGAATTTCCTGGCCGGCGCCCGCGGCGGCCAGCACATCACTGCGCGGTGACCAGGCCACCGAGGTGATGCCCGGCCGTTCACTGGACAGTTCCCGCACCTGTGTCAGGTCACTGGTCTGCACGAGCCGGACGGTGTGGCTCTCGTCCCCGACGGCCAGCAGTTCGCCGTCGGGGGACCAGGCCAGCGCACGCATGGCACCGGCCCGTCCGGTCACGATCTCCTGCGGCTGTCTGCTGTCGGAAGGCCAGAGCTGGACCGTCCGGTCGTAGCCGCCGCTGGCCAGCATGCGGCCGTCCGGCGACCAGGCCACCGCGCTCACCCCGCTCGTGTGCCCGGCGAGGGCCCGGTCCTGGGTGCCGTCACGCCGCCAGATCCGCACCATCCGGTCGCTGCCGCCGGTGGCCAGCAGCGCGCCGTCCGGTGACCAGGCCAGCGTCTCGACCTTCGCGGAGTTCGGCGCCATGGTCACTTCCTGGCGCCCGGTGTCCGGTCCCCAGAGCAGGACGGTTCCGGCTTCGTCGGCGGCGGCGAGCAACTCGCCGTCCGGGGACCAGGCGACCGCCCGGACGCGGGCATTGTGGCTGTTCAGAAGCTGGGTCTGCATGCCGCCCGACGGCGCCCAGATGCGTACCGTGCCGTCGTTGCCGCCGCTGGCCACCCAGGCGCTGTCGGGCGACCAGGTCACCGAGGAGACGCGGCCGCTGTGACCGGTCAGGATCCGCAGCGGTGCACCGTCGGTCACCCGCCAGATCCGGATCACGCTGTCGGTGCCGGCGGTGGCCAGCAGCGCGCCGTTCGGCGCCCAGGCCACCTGCCGGACACGACCGTCGTGCCCGGTGAGCGTGCACAGGTAGTGGCCGTCGGCGACATCCCAGATCTGCACGCCGGCGCCGGCGGTGACGGCCAGGAACCTTCCGGTGGGATCGAAGGCGAGGCTCAGCGCCGTGGTCGTGGTGGGCAGCTGCAACCGCGGGAGGAAACCGGCGGTGGCGAGCGCCTTGTTCGCGGCCGCATCCATCTGGGCCGCCACCGCGGCGGCGCCCCGCACCCGGCCCACGCCGGACCAGTGCACCGACCGCAGGTCGGCGCCGAGCAGGTGGGTGTCGGTCAGGTCGGCGCCGCCGACCCGGGCCTCGGTGAGCTTGGCCTCGTTGAGCCGCGCCCGGGCCAGCACGGCGTCGGTCAGGTCGGCGCCGGTCAGATCCGCGCCGGTCAGGTCGGCGTTGGAGAGGTCAGCGCCGGTCAGATCGGCCCCGGTGAGGTCGCGTCCGCGCAGGTCCCGGCCCCGCAGGTCCTGGCCGCGCAGCACGAGCCGTTCGTGCAACGGCATCTGGAGCTGCTGCGCGACGGCCAGGGCGTTACCGCGCAGCGCCGCGTCGCCGAGCGCGGTCCCCAGCCAGGCGGCCAGTCGCTCCGGCTCGACCAGTTCGCCGAGCAGGTCGATCTGGACCGGGCTCAGCGCGGTGGCGAGGTAGCGGTCCGCCTCGGCGTCATCGCCGGACAGGAGCGAGGCGAGGTGGCTCGTTACCAGCCACTCCATGATCGACCGGTGGACGAACTCGAACTGGTCGTCGCCGATGCGGACCAGCAGCGTGCCCGAGCCGAGCACGTGCACGGCCTGTTCCACGGTGCGCGACTCGGCGCCCGGCAGCCGGGTGAGGGGTTCGGCGACGGCGGCGAGATCGGCCGAGGTCAGGTAGAGCAGCGGCGCGGCCCAGAGCCGCAGGGCCAGCTCGGTGAGAGCCACGCGCATGGCGGCCAGCCACGGTCCGGGTCTCGATACGTACGGGTTGGCGCGCTCGTGCTCCCGCTCGAGCCACACGGTCAGCACCCTCTCGAACAGCCAGGACCTGGTGACCGTCCCGTGCTCCGCCCCCGCCCGCAACTGCTCGTGCCCGGTCCGCACGATCAGGTCCAGCATCCGCGGGTTGGCCGCGAGCTCGAGCAGGCCGAGCTCGGTGAGCAGGTCCACCCACCGGTCCGGGTCGGCGGCACGGGTGCTGAGGAATCGGCGTACCTGTGTGGTGTCGAAGTCCGTGATCGTCACGATGCGCCGGCCGGTGGCCGGGGCGAGCTGGCGGCCGAACGCCAGCTCGGTGTCGGCGTCGGTGAGGAAGAACTCGCGCCGGCTGGTCAGCACCACCTTGGCCCGGCCCTCGCAGGCCCGCACGATCGCGGCCAGGTGCGCACCGGCCTCGTCGTAGCTGACCCGGCGGGCCAGCTCGTCGAAGCCGTCCAGCAGCAGCGCCAGCCGGCCCTCGCGGCGCAGGTAGGCCAGCCGGTCCAGGTCGACGCGCCGCTGACCGTCCTGGCTGAGCTGGTACGCGACGAGGTGGTCCAGATCGTGGCTGTTCTGCAGATCGGCCATCCGGACCAGGACCGGCACCGCCGGATAGCCCGGTCGCTCGTGCATCGCCCGGGCCAGCTCGTGCAGCAGATAGGTCTTGCCGTGCCCGAACGGCGCCAGCACCACGATCAGGTGCCCGTCCGGGTCGGCGACCCAGGACAGCAGCCGGTCCCGCAGCGGTTCGGCGAGGATCTCCCGGCCCGGCGGTTCCCGGTAGCGCTGCGGAACGTAGCCGGCTGCGGGATAGCGGTTGTCGGCGGTCAGGACCGTGTGCTGGCTGGCCACGAAGGCGGGCAGGTCGACACCGGTCTGGAACAGCAGCAGTGAGCGGAGGTCGACGCCGGACTGCGCGGCCTGCTCCCGCAGCCCGGCGTCGGCCGGGCGCCCGGTGTGGATCAGGGTGCATTCCGAGATGTCGTACCCGCGGGCCCGGTACCGGGCGAGCAGCGACTCGGCGGTCGCCACGTCCTCCGGTCCGACGTCGCCGTCCCGGACCAGCAGCACGTGCTCGACCGGGAACCGCCGCTGCCGGAACTGCACGTGGCCCTTCGCGTACAGGTGCTCGATGCCGAACCGGACGCTGACGCTCACCTCGGTGCCGGCCAGGTCCGGGTCGTAGCCGGCCGCCTCGATGACCCGGCTGAGGAGCCCGGCCGGCTGCTGCTGCGGGACCGGCGCGTCGTCCGGTTGGCCGGTGCCGGAGACCAGCGCCAGGAGACCGGCCCGGTCGGTGTTGACCTGCCGGGGCTCCGGGAAGCCGGCCGCCCGCACCCGTCGGCGGACCCGGTCGAACAGCGCGGACATCGGCAGCGGCCCGCCCGGTCCGCGCTGTGCGGCGGTCAGGACGTCGAGGAGGGCGCCGGTGAACGCGGTGTGCGGCTCGCCCGGCGGCGCGAACGACGGCAACACGTCTGAGCTGGAAGTCAGCACGTACGCGCCGAAGATGTCCACCTGCGGCCCGAGCTCGGACTGCGACAACTGCCCGATCGCCCGCCCGCTGTAGCAGCAGTCCAGAATGACCAGCCTGACCTCGGCGGCGCTGCTGCGCACCTGCTCGGCGACCTCGGTGTACGGCACCGAGGTCCACGACTGGCGCGGATCGGTCCCGGAGACGGCGAGACGCAGGCCGCCGTCGTCACTGGGCAGGCCATGGCCGGTGAAGTAGACCAGCAGCATGTCCTCGGCCTGACTCGCGGCCTCGTGGAGCGGCTCCATCACGGCGGCCAGGTCCGGCGGGTCGGGCACCATCCGGCAGACCGCCGGGTCAATGCCGGTGGCGTCCGGGTCGGTCAGGAGCCGGTGCAGCGCGGCGAGGTTGCCGGCTACGGCGGGCACGTCGTCCAGGCCGGGGTGCACGTACTTGGCGGCGCCGATCAGCACCACCCGGGAGCGTCGCGGGTCGGGCAGCCGCGCCACTACTCGCCGCGCCCGGACGGCTGCGTCTCAGCCGAGAGTCGCACCGTCACCTCGGCGGGGTCTGCGGCGGTCGCGGCGCACCGACAGCCTGACCCAACTGGCGCGCGATCTCCTCCGGTCTGGCGTTGGCGGGTCCCTCGTACTCGAACTCGCGATTGTCGATCTTGATCCGGATGCGGGTGCGGCGGCTCATCGTCCGGGTGGCGAGCCAGCCCCCGACCGCTGTGATCAGGGCCGCGAACACCTCGGGGGAGAGCGCGGCGGTCTGGACCGCCGCGAGCACGCCGCCGCTCATCTCGCCCGGCCGGACCGGGTGGTGCACCGAGGTCATCCGCAGCCGCGGCACGTCCACGCGTAGCCAGTCCCGCAGCTTGGCGATCTC
Organism: Actinoplanes sp. NBC_00393; assembly: GCF_036053395.1. Taxonomy (NCBI): domain Bacteria; kingdom Bacillati; phylum Actinomycetota; class Actinomycetes; order Micromonosporales; family Micromonosporaceae; genus Actinoplanes; species Actinoplanes sp. NBC_00393. The sequence goes on from NZ_CP107942.1 coordinate 1,766,226, forward strand.
CTCACCGGTCGGATCGTCGACCACCTCGATCCGAACGCCACCGTCCACCCCGGTCTCACTCGCCATACCGGCACGGTAGGCGACCGGCGCGGCGGCGGCCATCATCAATCTGGCTGATGGTGGTCAGATGGCGAGCCCAGGTATTCCGGCTGCGGCGTGCCGGCGGGCGTGTCCGGCCCAGTACACGTACCCGGCGGCCTCGTAGAAATCGGCCGCGGTGCGGAACCGCTCCTCGGCCGCCGCGCTGTCGCCCGTGGACAGTGCCGCGCCTGCGGCCGCGGCCGCGGCCATCGCCTGCCACACCGGGCCGTCGAACCGGGCTGCCGATTCCGCCGCCGCCAACGCGTGCGCGCAGGACTGCTCGGCATCGCCCAGAGCCGCGTACGCTTCCGCAGCCACCGGATGCAGCAACGCCCCGCAGGACGGGCAGTCCCCGTGCCGGGCAGCGGCGGCGGCCGCCGCGCGTACCGATCGGACTGCGATCTCCGGCTCGCCCAGCTCGACCCGGGCGAACGCCGCGGTGGCGTGGATCCGCGTCCACACGTGCCGCGGCGCCGGCGCGCGGGCGGCGACCGCCGACGCCTGCCGCAGCGTCGGCCCGACCTCGTCGAACCGTCGCCGGCACACCGCGAGTTCCCCCAGACGCTGCCATGCCACCGCCGCGGCGGCGGAACCCTCGTCGGCGAGATGGGCGTGCAGGTCCGTGCTCTCGTCCAGACAACCGGCCGCCTCGTCGAAACGCCCGCGCAGCAGCAGCGACTCGCCGAGCAGGCACCAGGCGAACGCCTGCGCCCGCACCGACTTGGTCTCGGCGAGGATCTGCCGTGCGAACTCCTCGACGTCCTCCCCGGCATGCAGACGGCGCAGGCCGATGCACTGGTGACGGTCGAAGGCCCGGCCGAAGACGCCCGCGTCCAGCGCCGGACCGGAGCGGCTCAGCTCGGCGCCGAGGCCTGCACGCCACTCACCGCGCAGCTCGCTGACCAGCACCATCGCCTCCTCGGCGCGGCAGGCGTCGTCGGCCGTGCCGTACATGCCCGCGTGCGCGCGGGCGACGTCGGCCAGGGCCAGCGCGGTGTCGATGTCGCCGCGCAGCCCGGCCTGTTCCGCGCGCAGGCCGACGATCCGGGCCTGCTCGGCCGGGTCGGTGGTGAGCTCCTCGGCCAGACGCAGGTGGCGTTCGGCCTGCTCGGCGTCGCCTTCGCCCAGGCACGCGGCCGCCGCGGCGCGATGCCGGCGGGCCACCTCCGGCGCGGGAGCGGGAAGTTCCAGCCCGGATCGGTACGCCGAGAGCGCACCCCGGTTGTCCCCGGCCGCCATCCGCGCGTCGCCGATCTGCTCCCAGAGCAGCGCCGACAGCCGCGGCAGATGCCGGACCCGCACTTCGACGTGCAGCTTCCGCGTCTCCGGCCCCGGCGCGGCCATCGCCCGGTACGCCCGCACCGCCTCCTCCCGCCGCCCGTCCAGCGTGAGCGCCCGCAGGAGCCGGACCTGCGCCGACGGGTCGGCGACCAGCAGCCGGGACACCCGCGCGGCCTCGGCGAGCTGGCCGGTGGCCTCCAGCAGTCCCGCGTACTCCTCCAGCGCTGCAACGTGGTCCCGGTGCAGGTCGGCGCGGTGCGGCTCAAGCCAGTCGTCGTCCTCGCCCGGCAGCAGCCCACCGCGATACAGCGAGACGGCCGACGCGTAGTCGTGCGGGGATTGCGACCGGCGGGCCCGCGCGATGCCGGCCCGGAACTCCACCACGTCGACCCAGATCCGCTCGGCCGGCAGACCGATCATGTCGCCGATCGACTCGATGGGCAGGACGTCGTAGCGTCCCGCGTACATCCGGCGGACCAGGTGCACGGTCTTGCGGAGGTTGGCGGCCGCGGCCCGCGGGGTGACGCCCGGCCAGAGCAGGGCGGCGAGACGGTCCCGGCGCAGGCGGTGGCGCGGTGCCAGGCAGAGGAGTTTGACGAGGGCGGCGGTCTTGCGGCGGGTCCACAACTCGTCGGGGACGGCGGCGTCGCCGTACGTCACCCGGAAGCCGCCCAGCAGCTCCAGCCGAACCACATCGACCTCCCCGGCGGCCCGGTGTGTCCGGCGCGTGCGTCGCGCCGCCACTCACCATGCCAGCCTGAGCGGCCGGGACAGCTGTCAGAAGAGGGACAGCCGTCGATCGCAACCTTTCCGCCCACCGGGTAAGCAATGCTTGCGCCTGCCGCAGGCTCACCTCCGGTGGACTTGATCACCATGCAGCTGCGGATCGACCGGCGTTCGGCCATCGCGGAGGGTGTGGTCGCGCTCGACCTGCGCCGCCCCGAGGGTGGCGCGCTTCCCTCCTGGGCGCCGGGTGCGCACATAGATCTGCGCTTCAACCCCTCTCTGGTACGCCCATACTCGCTCTGCGGCGACCCGGCCGACCGCTCGGTGTGGCGCCTGGCCGTGCAACTCGAACCGGACGGCCGTGGCGGCTCGATACACGCCCACCAGCTCGCCGAGGGCGACCTGGTGCAGGTCAGCGGCCCGCGGAACAACTTCGCCCTCGAGCCCGCGCCGCGCTACCTGTTCCTGGCCGGCGGCATCGGCATCACCCCGCTGCTGCCCATGCTCGCCGCCGCCTCCGACTGGCAGCTGCACTACGGCGGCCGCACACTGCCTTTCCGGGACGAGCTGACCGCACGGTACGGCGCACAGGTCACCATTCATCCCGGCCTGCTCGACCTGGACCGGATCCTCGACGACCTGTCACCCGGCACCCTGGTCTACTGCTGCGGCCCGTCGTCCCTGCTCGACGCGGTGTCCGCCCGCTGCCCCGCCGAGATGCTGCGGCTGGAACGCTTCGACCCGGTCCCACTCGCGCCGTCCGCCGAGCGCAGGTTCGAGGTCGAACTGGTCCGCACCGGCGTGACCGTCACCGTCCCGCCGGACCGCACGATCCTGCAGATGGCCGACGAGGCCGGCGCCCCGGTCTCGTTCTCCTGCCGGGAGGGCACCTGTGGCACCTGCGAGACCCCGGTCCTCGACGGCGAGGTCGACCACCGCGACAGCCTGCTGACCCCCGCCGAGCGGGCCGCCCACGACACCATGTTCATCTGCGTCTCCCGCGCCGCCGGCGCTCGCCTCGTGCTCGACCTGTGACAAGCCGGTGGTGACCCGGGTGCCGTTCGGTTACCCCCCTGTCTTTCCTGGTCACCGCCTCATAGTGTCGTCCGCATGACGACCGAGAACATCGCCCTCGCCCCGATCGCCGCCGTTGCCGCCGCCGCTCTGCCGGCCGCCGACCACCTCGACGAGATGATGGCCCGGGTCGGTGTCGACGGTCTCGTCGCCGCCTACGCTTCGCCGGCCCTGCTGGCCCGGATCGACCAGCACGCGGCTGAGGTACGTGAGGCGCTGACCGACGCGGGCCGCGCCATCGACGCCGAGGGCCTGTCCGCGTACGCCCGCTCGATCGCCGCCGGCGCGGTCCGGATGGGCCGCTCGGTGCCGCAGCCCGGCGCGGCCCCGCAGACCCCCGCCGAGTGGCTCACCGCCGACTGGCACCTGCTCCGCCTGCTCGCCGTCTGCCAGATCGCCGAGGCCGCCGACCTCCTCTGACCCACCCCGGCCCGCGACCATGGTGAACGGCCGTGATCGTGCACGAGCAGTCACCCCGTCCGTGGCGGACGAGATCCGAGCGGTGAAGCAGTGGGAGGCCGAGGCCCCAGGGCACTCGATCGGCCGAATGTGATTGTCCACGCCGAACTCGGTGCTCCTCCGGTGTAGCCGTCCTGAGGTTACATAGGAGGCATGACCGACGAGGGTGACAGCAAGACGATCCGCCGGGTCGCGGAGCTGCTGGAGCGGCTCGCGAACGGCACCGCCGAGGAGGCCGAACAGGCTGCCGGTGAGCTGCGCACACTGCTGCGGGAGATCGGCTACCACGGGCAGACCGGGCCGCTGGTGCGCAAGGTTCTCGCACCCTGGGAGCCGCTCCTGGACCGGTCGGCGGTCCCGCGGATCACGCCCGCCGACTGGGCCCGGCGCCGCCGCGCCGACCGGGCGGCGCGGCGCAAACACGTCGGCGCGGCCACCCACATGCGGCTCGGCCCCGCGTGGCAGCTGATCGACTGGCCGCTGGACGGTTTCGCGTGGGCCGGCACGGAGTACGACGTACGCGAACGCTTCCTCGCCATCGGCCCCGGCGGCGTCTACGCGGTGCTGATCGTCGACCACGGCCGGGCCCGGGTGACGCTCTCCGGCGACATCGTGCAGATCGACAACAAGCGCCCGCCGTACCTGCCTGAGGCCCGCCGCACCGCCCGGCAGGCCAGCCAGATCCTGACCGCCGCAGCCGGTTCCGCGGTGCGGGTGAATCCGGTGGTGGCCTTCGACGGCGCCGGCGTGATCAGCGTGCACGGCCTGCCGAAGGACTGCCTGGTCAGCGGCCTGAAGGACCTGGACAAGCTGCTGCTCGCCGGCGGTTCCCGGATCAGCCCGGACACGGCGGAGAAGCTCGCGGCGGCCGCGAGCCGGTTGCGCTCATAGTTGCACAATACCTCTTGCACAACATCTCTTGTGCATGTCACGGTGGTGGCATGACGAGTGATGAAGTGCGCCGCGTCACCGATGCCCGGGTGCTTGCGGCCCTGTCCCATCCACTGCGCCGCCGGCTGATGGACGTGCTGAAGGTGCAGGGCCCGTCGACCGCGAGCAGCCTGGCCACGGCCACCGGCCAGGCCGTCGGCAACGTCAGCCACCACCTGCGCGTCCTCGGCGACTGCGGCCTGCTCGAGGAGGCGCCCGAGCTGGCCCGCGACCGGCGGGAACGCTGGTGGCGGCTGGTCACCCGATCACTGAGCTGGTCCACCGAGGACTTCCGCGACGACCCGGCCACCGCCGCCGTCGCCGAGGCCGCCGAGTCGCTCAACCTCGACCATCACACGCAGCAGGTGCGGGCCTGGTTCGCCGCTCCCGACGAGGAGAAGGCGCGGTGGGGCCAGAGCGCGTTCTCGACCGACCAGTGGCTGCACCTCACTCCCGAGGAGTTGCAGCAGGTCAGCGACGAGATCCGCGAGGTGCTCGACCGCTGGCGGGACCGCCCCGCGGGCGGGGATCGCCGGACCGTTTTCGTGTACGCGTACGGCGTACCCGGAAAGCCGTGACCACCCTCATCGCCCGGCCGGTCGACCGCGACTTCCGGTTGTTCTGGGCCGGGCAGACAGCCAGCCGATTCGGCAGCTCCATCACCTCGGTCGCCCTGCCGCTCGTCGCGGTCGGCACACTTGACGCCTCGACGTTGCAGGTCGCGATGCTGCAGGCCGCGGTCTGGGCGCCCTGGCTGCTGATCGGACTGCCGGCCGGCGTCTGGGTCGACCGGTTGCCGCGTCGTCCCGTACTGATCATCTGTGATCTTCTGGGCCTGCTGCTCTTCGTGAGCGTGCCGGTCGCGGCCTGGCTCGGCGTCCTCGGCATCGGCCACCTGCTCGCGGTGGCGTTCCTGGCCGGCGTGGTGTCGGTGTTCTTCGAGACCGCCTACCAGGTCTATCTGCCCTCGCTGCTGCCCACCGAGCGCCTCGCCGAGGGCAACGCCAAACTGCAGGGCAGCGAGGCGACCGCCCAGGTGGCCGGTCCGGGCGCGGCCGGCCTGCTCGCACAGGCCTTCGGCGCCGTCGCCGGCCTGCTGGCCGACGCCGCCAGCTTCCTGATCTCCGGGATCTGCCTCCTCGCCATGCGGCATCGCGAGCCACCCAGAACGGCGCCGGCCACGCAGCGCGCATTGTTGCCCGAGATCGGTACGGGCCTCAGGTTCCTGATCCACGACCCCTACCTGCGGGTGATGGCCGCCTACGGCGCGATGTCGAACCTGGCCCTGCACGGCTACCAGGCCATCCTGATAGTCTTCCTGATCCGCTCGGTCGGCATCAGCCCCGGCACGGTCGGCGTGGTCGTCGCCGCGATGAGCACCGGCGGCGTACTCGGCGCCTTCCTCGCCACCCGCATCGCCCGCCGCTTCGGCACCGCCCACGGCATGCTGCTGTGCCAGCTGGGCGCCGCCCCGTTCGCGCTGCTCATCCCCCTCACCGCCCCCGGCTGGCGGCTCGCCCTGCTGATCACCGCCGGCGTAGCCATCGGCGCCGGCGTGGTAGCCGGCAACGTCATCAAGGGCAGCTTCCGCCAGGCTTACACGCCGCGGCACCTGCTCGGCCGCGTGCTGACCAGCATGCAGTTGCTCAACTACGGCACGATCCCGCTGGGCGCCCTGCTCGGCGGCGTGCTCGGCACCACGCTGGGCCTGCGACCGGCGCTGTGGCTGACCACCAGCCTGGTCGTTGCCGCCACCGGCATCCTGCTGCTCGGCCCGATCCGCAAACACCGGGATCTGCCGCTCGCCCCGGCCTGAACATCCGAGGCCCAGCCCGCCCAGCCCTGCCCACCTGCGGCCAGCCCCGCCTAGCCCAGCCGAGCCCACCCGCGGACAGCCCCGCCTACGCCCGGCCCGGCCTTGCTCGGCCCGGCCCTGCCGTGCCATGCCCGGCCCTGCCGTGCCATGCCCGGCCCTGCCGGTCCGGTCCGGTCCGGTCCTGCCCTGCCGGTCCGGTCCGGTCCGGTCCGGTCCGGCCGAGCCCACCCGCGGCCAGCCGCGGCCAGTCCGCCCAGCCGGGCTACCCGCGGTCAGCCCTCGCTCAGCCCCCAATCGGGCTCACCGCGGCCGGCCCAGCCCTGCCCAGCTGCAACAGCCCCGCACAGCCCGCCCGGCTCGCTCAGCCCGGTCAGCCGCGCTCAGCCTGCTAAGCCCGCCCGACCTAGCCGGCGCCACCGGCCGCCGGGCTACTTCTCGAAGCAGCTCCAACGAATCCGGCCAGGTTGTGCCTTAGCACCACCGGCCACCAACCGCCTCGGTCACCAGCGTTACCTGCGTGGGCGGCGGCTCGGCACTGCGGGCCGCCGCTCGGGCACGTTAGGGCTCGTCGATTTTTAACTCGCTGTTTTGATCAAGGCGGGTGCGGTGAATCCGGCGGCGCGGGTGTGAGCGGCGAGGTCGGTGTGGTTGGTGAGGCGGATGTTGCTGGGTTCGATGGGGTGCTGGATTTGGGTGAGCAGGGTGCGGGTGTTGCGGATGGCGACGTTGATGGTGGTGCCGGCGACGCCGAACAGATCGGCGATGACCTTGCGGGGCAGTTGGTAGCGGTCGTGGAGCAAGGTGGCCAGTAGTTGGTGGCTGAGGGTGACGCGGATCTTGCGGCCGCCGCCGCGGGGCCGGGCGTGGCCGCGCAGGTTGTGCAGGAACGCTTCGTGTTGGGCTTGATGGGGAACGGTGAGCCGGTTGATCAGGTCGTTCCATGCGCTGTCGGGCATGCCGGTGATGGCCGGGTGCACCAGCGCGGCCAGGTGATGCAGCGGTGGTAGGGCTGTCGCGGGTTCGCCGGCGGGTGTGGCCGGGTCGGGGCGCAGGGTGTAGTTCCAGTCGCCGTGCCAGTCGTGACGGTCGATGGCCAGGGTGCTCATCTGCTCGTCGGTGATGACGACGCCGGTCGGGTAGTGGCCGGTGTCGAGTTCGGCGTGCACGCGCAGCCCGCTGCTGGTGGTGGTCGCGGCGATCGTGTGGACGATGGTCTCGTGGCTGGTCAGGGGTCGTGCCCGCCAGTTCATCGAGATGTGGGCGAACAAGCGATGCTCGATACGGTTCCATTTACTGGTGCCGGGCGGGAAGTGGCAGACGGTGATCGGTAGCCCGATTTCGGCGGCGAGAGCGGCCAGATCCGTTTTCCAGGCGCGAGTGCGGTAGCCGTTGGATCCGCCGGCGTCCGCGGTGATCAAGAGCCGTCCGGCGTTCGGGTAGCGGTCACGGCCGTAGCCGTCCCACCAGCGGCGCAGAGTGGCGACGGCGAACGCGGCGGTGTTGTGGTCGGTGCCGACGGCGACCCAGCCGGTGTCGGCGGCCAGGTCGTAGACCCCGTAGGGGATCACCTGTCCCAGCTGCGGATCGGCGAAGTCGTGGGTGCGGACTACGGCCGGCTCACCGGCAGGCCGCCACTCGCGGCCCTTGTTCGCGAACGCGCCGACGAGTTCCTTCTTCTTCGTATCGACGCTGACGACCGGGTCACCGCTGGACAGATAATCCTTGACCTGCTCGTTGATGTAGCCGAACTGGGCGTCGCGGTCGGGATGGCGTCTGCCTTCCAGAGTCTTGGCATTGCCCTGAAGGCTGAATCCCTCACCGTGCAGCAGAGCAGCGATCGTGTCCGGCCCGGCCTTATGACCCCGCCCGGCCAGTTCCTGCGCAAGGTGGCGCAACGACTTCGTCGTCCATCGCAGCGGCGACATCGGGTCCCCCCGCTCGTCCGGCTCGACCAGCCCCAACAACGCCGGCATCAGAGCGGGATCATGTTCGGTCACCGGCTTCCGGCCGCCACCGGCACGGCGGACCCGGCCCAGCGGCGCCACCCCGGCCTCCAACTCATCGACGCCCGCAGCCACCGTGCCCTCCCGGACCCCGGCAGCTCGCGCTACCGCCCGGATCCCGCCATGCCCCAGCACCCGAGCCTCAGCACCCAGCAGCAACCGGCGTTGCCGCTCGTCCAGATGCGGCAAGATCACCTCAAACTTCGCTGCCAGCCTGCCCCGTTCCTCCTCCGATACCGCCATAACAGATCAACGCATCGAAATCCGCCAAGCAACGGCTTGTTCTTCGACGAGCCCTTATGGCGCTCCGTTTACCGGCCTGGTGGGCGGCTGAGCACTGCGGGCCGCCGTTTAGGCACGCTACGACGGCTCCGTTGCCGGCGTGAGCGACGCCTGAAACCGGGAGATCCGCGTGGGCGCGCCGGGCGCAGGTCGGGGAGGGAGCTGAGCTGGGCTTGGCGGGGCACCTTCGGGATCGGGCAGGGACGGCGGCGGGAGACGTCGACGGCCGGGGCGATTCAGGCGGGTCTTTCGGCGGCGACTGCCAGCTTGCGGGCGGTCTCCGGGCTGATCCGGGCGCCGCCGGCGATCAGCAGCCGGTCCAGGCCTGAGACGTCTGCGATCAGGCAGTCACGTGGCAGGCCGTGCACGGTGATCGAGCCGCTGCCGTCCAGGACGAGCACCGCCTTCACCGGGATGGGGAGGCCGACCACGGTGGACAGGTGCCGGCCCACCTCCGTGGCGGTCCGGCGGGCTTCCGCGATGTAGCCCGGCCGCCGGCCCTCGCTTTGCAGAACATCCCCGGCGACCAGCACGCGGGCCCGCCCGTGCCCGAACACCAGCACCGCGTAGACGCCGCCCGGGCCGATGGCGAGGAACCGGTCGGCGACCGGATCCGGGAACTCGTGGGCGGTGACCCAGTCGACGATGTGCCAGGCCGGGCCGAGCCGGGGGAGCGACCGCACTCCCGCGGCCGGGCGGCGGCGGAACGAGGGCCAGCGCTTCGGGCTGTCGTTCATCCATCCATGTAACCGCAGCTATGCGAAATGCGGGGCCGGGGCTGGCTGGGCAGCAGAACAAGGGGCGGGTGGGCGGCTATGCGAAGAGCAGGTCGAGCTGGGTGTCCAGGGCGGACAGCGCCTGCTCGTCGGAGTACTGGCCGCCGAGCAGGTAGAGGCCCAGGCCCTCCATCAACGCCAGCACGCCGGCTGCGCGAGCGGGGGAGCCGTCGGGCAGCAGGCTGGCGATGAAACCGACCATCCGCGCGGTGTCCTCGCGCAGCGCCGGCGTGGTCGCGGGGCGGACCGCGGTATAAGCCAGGAAAGCCAGCGCCACCCGCCCGTCGGCCCGGGAGTCGTCGTCGAGCGGGAGCAGCGAGGTCAGCAGGGTGCGCAGGAGCAGCCGCGGCGCCGGGGAAGGGCCGAGTGCCTGGACCGCCGCGGACACCCGGGCCTCGCTGCGGTCCCGGACGACGTCCAGCGCGAACGTCATCATCTCGTCCTTGGTGCCGAAATAGTGCTGCACCATCCCGGCCGAGACACCGGCCTCGGCGGCCACGTGCCGCAGACTGACCGCTTCGAGGCCCTGCTCGGCCGCGACCCGCATCAGCGCGTCGGCGATCAGGGTCCGGCGTTCCTGGTGATCGACCTTCCTGGGCATGGCGTCGATGCTTTCACGAGGCGGCCGGCGCGACTGTCCCGGCCGCGCCGTCCACTGTGATGAGCTGCCCGGGGGTGATCCGCGTGGTCGCCCCGGGCACGCTGATCACCGCGGGAATCCCGTACTCGCGGGCCACCGTCGGCCCGTGCGCCATGATCGCGCCGGTTTCGGTGACCAGGCCGGCGGCGGTGAGGAACAGCGGGGTCCAGGCCGGGTCGGTGGTGGAGACGACCAGGATGTCGCCGGGTTCGACGTACGCGGTGGCCGGGTCGTGCACGATTCGCGCCGGCCCGGTGGCCCGGCCCGCCGAGGCGCCCACTCCGCGCAGCCCGCCGGGCGCGGCCGACAGCAGCGTCTCCACGTCGGTGCCGTCGGAGAGCAGCGCCACCGGCACGTGCCGCCGCCGCGATTCGATCCGGTGCACGGCTTTGCGCTCGGTGACGAGGGAGCGCTGGTCAACGCCGTTGTGCACGGCCGCGTCCACGTCGTCGAGGGTCAGGAACATGATGTCTGCCGGGTCGGTGAGCAGACCGTTTCCGGCGAGTTCGGCACCGATCAGCAGCAGTTGCTCGCGGACCGACCGCAGCCGGTAGAGCCCGGCGAACTTCCCGGACTCCCGCAGACCCAGCAGCGTGCGGGCGCGGCGCAGCAGGAAGAGGGCGAGGCGGCCGCGGACCGGCCGCCGCCATTTCACCCGCACGGCGAGAGCTGCCAGTGTCGCTTCCGCCTTTTCGGTGGTACGCGCAAAGCGCACATCCGGCGCCTGCTCCGGATCGGTGACGCGCAGATAGTTGGCGAGCGCCGCGAACACACCGGTCGGGTCCTCGGCCCACCGGGGCACGCCGAGATCCGCCTCGGCGGGGCCGCGGTGACCGTATTCAATCAGGAACGCGTCGAGCCCGATGTCCGGTAGAGCGCCGTCACGGTAGCGGGCGGCCAGTTCGGCGGGTGGCGTGTCGAGCAGCAGGTCGCGGTGCATCCCGGCGTCCCGGGCCAGTCGCCACAGCGCCAGGTCCATCTGGATGGTCACGTTGTCCGGCAGGCCGCCGAGGACGGTGTGGATCTCGTCCTGGTCGGCGAGGCCCTTGAGGAGCGGGCCGGGCAGCGAGGCCGCGAGCAGCCCGGCGACGATCGGCCACGTCAGGTCGTCAGCGGCATCGCTGGAGTCGTTTGCGCGTACGAAATCGAGCCTTTGACCTGCTGTTTTCAGCTCAGCCGGCGCATTGGCGGAATCGCGCAACCGGTCGACGGCCGCCTGCAGACGCAGGCGTGCCGTCTCCGGCCGGGCCAGCGCCCGGGTGATGCCGGAGATCGCGCGGCCCGCCGTCTTCAGGCCGTCCGCCGAATTGGTGGCCTGAGCGGTCCTACTGCCGGCGTCCGGTGCGAAGCGGGGGTCGGCGAGGACGTGCTCCATGGCGGCCTGGGCGCGCGGGCCGAAGTCCACCGCCATCAGCTTGACCAGGCGTTTGCGGGCGGTGCGGTGGCGTGCGAGGTCGGTGAGATCGCCGTAGAGGCGGCCGCCGATGTCGACGATCTCGGTACGCATGCCGAGCGCCGCCGTCATCGCGGCGATGATCTGCTTGAGCCCGGCCATGCCCATCGGCGTGACCGGCTGCAGCATGCCCTGGACGTGACCGAATTCGACATAGACGCGGGGGAGCGGACCGTCGGTGGCCGGCGGTAGCGGGAAGAGCGTGGTGATCGGGCGCGACTGCAGGAGCCAGAGCGTGCCGTCGTGGTCGTAGGCCCACTCGATGTCCAGCGGGGTGTCGCCGCCGAGCCGCTCGCCGACTGCCTTCAGCTCGGCCAGCTGCGCGACGGTGAGGCATCCGCGCGTGGGCGTGCTGCCGTCGAGCACGTAGTGGTCGGCGTCGGTGGTGCCGTCCACGACGCCGGTGCCGAGCCCGGCGACCGCGTCGACCAGCATCTCGGTGCGGTTGCCGGTCAGCGGGTTGGCCGTGAACAGCACCCCGGCCGTGGCCGCGCCGACCATCCGCTGCACGATCACCGCCATCTGCAGGCCGGCGTCCGGGACGTCGTGCGCCGCCCGGTACGCCACCGCGCGCCCGCCGTGCAGCGACTCCCAGCACTTGGCCACCGCCGCCAGCAGCTGCTCCGCCCCGTCGACCTCGAGAAACGTCTCGTACTGCCCGGCGAACCCGGCCTCCGGCAGGTCCTCGGCGGTGGCGCTGGACCGGACCGCGACCGGGCCTTCACCCAGCGCCCGGTACGCCTCGACGATCTCGGCCTCGGGCAGCACCCCGGTCCGGTGCGCCTCGGTGGTGACCACGAAGCCGGGCGGCACGCGCTCGCCGCGACTGATCAGGCCGGCCAGTCCGGACGCCTTGCCGCCGGCCAGCTCGGTCCGGTCGGCTTCCGGCAGCGGGATCACCAACATGGCCGGCTCCTTTGCAATGCGACTGTATTGCAACGACCGTACCCGGTTTGGCGATGCAGTTGCAATGTCGCGCATCGGGCAGCGCGGAACATCGTCACCGGTCTATCTTGTCCGCGTGAGCGTCTCGACCTCGTACTACCAGCGCATCGGCGGTGAGCCCGCGGTCAGCGCCGCGGTCGCCGCCCTCTACCGGGTGATCCTCGCCGACGACCGCCTGACCGGCTACTTCGCCGGCGTCGAGCTGGACCGCCTCTCCCGGCACATGGTGGCCCTGCTCAGCCAGGTCCTCGGCGGCCCGGCCGACTACACCGGCCGCGACCTGCGCGGCGCCCACCGCCGCCTCGGCATCACCGCCGCCCACTACGACCTGGTCGGCGCCTACCTGATCGGCGTGCTGGCCGGTCTCGGCGTCGACGACGAGGTCCTCGCCGCGGTCCGCCAGGTGCTGGCCGCCTCCGCCGAGGACGTCATCGAAACCGGTTGACCCCCTCTGACAAGATCACCGCATGCTGCCGCTGCGGATCATCAAGGGCGACGCGACCAGCCCGCAGGCCGCCGGGCCGAAGATCATCGCCCACGTGTGCAACGACATCGGCGCCTGGGGCAAGGGCTTCGTCGTGGCGCTCTCCCGGCGCTGGCCCGAGCCCGAGCGCGCCTTCCGCAGCTGGCACCGCGACCGGGCGCGCAACGACTACGGCCTCGGCGCCACCCAGTTGGTTCAGGTCACCCCGGACGTCTGGGTGGCCAACATGGTCGGGCAGCGCGGCATTCGTACGGCTCGCAGCACCGGCGTGCCGATCCGCTACGAAGCCGTGCAGAAGTGCCTGCACGGGCTGGCCGAGCACGCGGTCAGGCTGGAGGCGTCCGTGCACATGCCGCGGATCGGGTGCGGCCTGGCCGGCGGCAAGTGGGAGCGCATCGAGCCGATGATCGTGGACGCGCTCGGCGCCCGGGACGTCCCGGTGGTGGTCTACGACCGTGATTGAGCGTTCCGAGGAGCTGCTCGACGAGTTCGCCGCCCGGCTCGCCGGGTTCCTGGGCGAGCGCGGGTTCGAGGCCGACGAGTGGACGTTCCGGCGTTACGGCCCGTCCCGGGACGCGCTGATCGTCGAGTTCCAGAAGGCTGGACTCTGGTCGCCGCAGGAGGCGCACTTCCACATCAACGTCTCCTTCTCGCTGCGCCCCAAATGGGAGCACGACCGGGTCCGGCTGGAGTTCCCCGGCCCCGCACATCACGGACGCGATCCGCGCTTACGCCCTGACCAGGCCGATCGCATGAGCAGCAAGGCGGGGGTGGCGACCTAGAGGGTGGCGCGGAACTCCGGCCAGGTGCCCCAGAAGCGCTCGACCTCTTCGATGATCGGCTGCAGGCTGGTGGCGATGTCGCGCGGGACCGGTGTGCCGTCGTCCCAGCGCGGCGCTGATGGCAGGTAGTAGAGCCCGCCGCGCACGCCCGGTTCGACACCCAGGGTGAGCACATGTCCGTCGATCTCGAACTGGCGGGCGAAACGGCCGTGAGTGCGCAGGATGGCGCCGGTGTGGTGTTGCGCCTCCTGACGGTGCAGCTCCCGGACGGTCATGGTGTCCTCCTCAGTCGGCGGGGTGTGACCCCGGTAACAGTGGATACGCCGGGAAGCGGCCACCGGTTCACTCCGTTCTGCGAGCTGACCGGCTACGGAAAGTGATATTAGTGAGACGTGCGCGTGTCGCGTCTCCTGCGAACCACGGGCTGGCGGTTCGCGGCCGCCCCGCTCGCGGTGTGGCTCGCGCTCACCCTGACGGGCGTGGCCGGCCTGGTCTGGCTGGAGCGCGGCGGGCGGGAGACCCTGGCCCAGCGGTTCCAGTTGCGGGTGCAGCTGGTCGCCGACTTCGTCACCAGCTACGTCGCCGACCTGATCGAGCGGGAGCGGGTGCAGGCGGAGGCCTTCCTGACCGAGCCGACGGTCGACGAGCGGGACTTCTTCCGCTCGGTGAACGCGTTCGGCTATCCCGCGGCGGTCCTGCTGGACAGCCGGGGGCGCGCGCTGCACGTGGCGCCCCGGGACACCACGATCACCGGGCGGCAGCTGGCCGACCTGTACCCGCATCTGCGTACCGCCACCTTCGAGGGGCAGCCGGCCGTGTCGCCGGTGGTGCCGTCCGCGGCCCGGGGCGAGCCGGTGGTGGGTTTCGCGGTGCCGTTCGACACCCCGTCGGGCCGGCGGGTGTTCTCCGGCGCGGTGGAGATCGCGCGGAGCCCGCTCGGCGTCTACCTGAGCTCGGCGATCTCGATGAGCGGGGTGAAGCTGCATCTGATCGACGCTTCCGGCGTGATCGTCGCGTCCAACCATGAGCACGCCGGTTCGCTGCCGACGCTGGCGGTGAACGAGCCGCGCCTGACTGGCGCCCTGGCGGAACGCTCCTCCGGCCAGTACCTGGAACAGGACGGGCGCTGGCAGTACGCGTCGCACACCATTCCCGGGACACCGTGGCGGCTGTCCGCCTCGGTGGCCGAAGAGGTCCTGTACGCGCCGGTCGCGGGCGGTGAGATCGGCGGCCGGGCCGCGGTGGTCGCGGCCGCCGCCGTCGGACTGCTCGTGGTGGTGGCCGCCGGCCGGGCCCGCCGCAACCGCCGCGAACTCAAGATCAGCGAGGAGCTGTTCCGGAAGGTGTTCGACGACTCCCGGATCGGCATGACGCTCAACGACACGACGGGCCGGCTGATCCGGGTCAACCCGGCGCTGTGCCGGATGCTCGGGCGCGGCGAGAGCGACCTGGTCGGGCGCACGTATCAGGAGATCACCCACCCGGACAGCCGGAACGCCGGCGTGAACGACGCGCGGGACTGCTTGGCCGGCCGGGCTGCCGGGTTCACCGTCGACAAGCAGTACCTGCACGCCGACGGCAGCATCGTGGAGGCCTCGGTGACCGGCGCGGTGCTGCGCGACGAGCAGAACCGGCCGCAGCTGTTCGCCACCCAGGTCGTCGACGTCACCGAGCGCCGGGCCTTCGAACGGGCCCGCGAGCAGCACGAACGGGAACTCGCGGAGCGCGCCGACCAGCTGCAGCAGGCCAACAACCAGATGGCCGACTTCATCGCGATGCTCACCCACGACGTACGCCAGCCGCTCACCGGCATCGTCAGCGGCGGCGAGGTGCTGCTCGACGACTGGACGGGCATGGACGACGAGACCCGCCAGCGATACGTGCGGCGGATGACCGCGGCCGGCCGCCGCGCCGACCACATCGTCACCGAGATCCTCACCCTCGCCCAGCTCGACGCCGGCGCGATCGCCACCCGGCCGGTGGTCCTGGACGTGCACGACGCGGTGCGCCAGGCGGTGACAGCCGCGGACGTCCCGGTGACGGTGACCGCGCCGGACGAGGCGCCGGCCTTCGCCGACCCCGTCCACCTGCAGCTCATGCTCGGCAACCTGATCAGCAACGCGGCGAAGTACGGCAGTCCGCCGTACGAGATCGTCGTGGTCCGGTTGCGTGATCGGGTGCAGATCCGGGTGGCCGATCGCGGCGAGGGGGTGCCGGAGGAGTTCGTGCCGCACCTGTTCGACCGGTTCGCCCGGGCCGACACCGGCATCGCGACCGTGAAGCCGGGCACCGGGCTGGGGCTGCACTTCGTCCGGCAACTCGCGGACGCGAATGGCATCGAGGTCGGATACCAGCCGGGTACGGCGTACGGTGCGGTCTTCTTTCTGATGTTGCCGGCGACGGCGCCGGGGCATCTGGGAACCGGCAGCCGTTCGGTCGTGCTGCCCCGCGACTTCGACCGGCAGATAGCGGACAGAAACTGACCGGTACGCCGGTTAGCGTCGGCGGTATGAACGTTGTGCCCGATGGCTACCACACCGTGACCCCGTGGATCATCTCGCGCGGCGACACCGCGCAGGTGATCGACTTCCTCGTGGCCGTCTTCGACGCCACCGACCTGGGCCGGATGGAGGTGAACGGCGTGATCGGCCACGCCGAGGTCCGCATCGGCGACTCGGTCGTGATGCTCTTCGACAAGCCCGAGTGGCCGCCGACCCCATCCTTCCTGCGCCTCTACGTCGCCGACGACGCGGAGGTGCTCGCCCGGGCCGGCAAGCTCGGCGCCCGCGTCGTCACCGAGCCGACCGAGCTGTTCTGGGGTGATCGGGTCAGCCGCTTCCAGGACCCCTACGGCAACCTGTGGTGGATCCACCAGCGGGTCGCTGAGCTCACCGAGGACGAGATGAACGCCCGCCTGGCCGACCCGCAGTTCGCCGCCAACATGGAGTATGTGCAGAGCGCCGACTTCCGCCCGCGGCTCTGAAAAGCTTTCCGGGGTCAGGGTCTGCTTTCCGGTTCCGGCCTTTTCGGGGGTACGAGCTACGCCGCTCCGCCGCAGTCGTCGCCGTTCCCGCCGTTCCGCGCGAGCCGGCCGCGGGGGCACGGCAGCGGGCGCGACCGCCGGGCTCATCCTGCCGGTCACGCTCAAACCACAGCCACCCGCCACGGAACCGCAGTCGCCCGCCACGGAACCGCAGTCGGCCGCCACGGAACCGCAGTCGGCCGCCACGGAACCGCAGTCGGCCGCCACGGAACCGCAGTCGGCCGCCACGGAACCGCAGTCGGCCGCCACCGAGGCGCAGCCTCCGGCCAGCGAACAGCAGTCGCTGGCCACCGCACAGCATCCACCCGGCCAGCGAACAGCATCCACCGGGCCAGCGAACAGGATCCGCCGGCCACCGAGCAGCAATTGGCTGGGCGGTGGCAGACAGCGCGGACGCGCGGCCGAGTCCGCTTTTGGTGGCTGTTCGATCACTAAGCCGCACATCAGCGCTGCCTGGTGGACGGTGAAACAGCGCTACCGCAGGGCCCCGTGATCAACTGAGGCCGAATCGCCGCCTTAGCCGCTCGCTGGCGACGTCACCCGCTTCAGCGCTGGTTCCGCCTTTCCGGCTGGGCACGGGGAGCGGCTTGCACGGCCGGAGACGGCGCTCAGCGCGGGCCGCGAGTCGATCCGCGGCGTGGAGCGCGATGATCAGGTGAGCCCAGCGGTCATGCCGACAGGGCGTCGCGGCGCGTCGGCTGGGCGTCGCGGCGCGTCGGCTGGGCGTCGCGGCGCGGCGGGCGGGCGTCGCGGCGCGCCGGCAGGACGTCGCGACGCGGCGGGCGGGCGCTCCGTGGCACGAGTTGCGCGCGGTGGTTGATCACCGTGACCGCCGCAACTCCCAGCCGGAGGTCTGCCAGGCCGGTTCCAGGGGGCCGGCTGGGAGTTATTGCTGCCTCCGGCGGCGTGAACGGTGCATAGCTGCCAGCCGGGTGGTCGAAAAGTCCGAAAATACGGGGCTGGCTGTGACTTACGGCCGACACCCCCTTGTTTGCCGCCCCCGATCAACCAGCATGGCGGCGAACGTCCATCGCACCCGACCGGCTTCGGCAACGCATGACCAGCAGTGCCGTCCCGGTGACCGCGCTAACGTGCGGCTGAGGCCTCGTTTCGCAGCCAGTTGATCACTCGGCCGCTTGGGGAGGCTGTCTCACCGTCCGGGAGACAGCGCTGGCGGGCGGCTCGATGATCGACAAGGCCGAAAATGGGGCCCCGGCCGCGCACCGGAGAGCTGTCGCCCCGCCGAACCACCAAACCATGAGCCGTTGTGCGGGTTGCGCTCACACCGTCATGGCTGCCCAAACTTCACACGGTTCGGCCCGAACAGTGGCGGGCGCGGGGAAGGGGGCGGCGGATCTCGGCCAGGCCCAGCCCGAAGCCGAGCACTGCGGTGGCCTCACAGTGGCGGGCGCGGGGAACTGCGGTTCGGCAGGGTGGGTCCGGAAGCCTCGTGGTCTCAGACCGGGGTGGCGCGCTGGACCACCAGGCCGCGGGTGACCTCTGGACCGCAGGTGGGGTCGGGGGTGGTGACCTGGCCGACGACGGCGACCTCTGCACCCTCGCGCAGCCCGTCGACGGGTGTGCCGGTCAAGCCCCAGAGCCGCTCGCCGACGCGCAGCATGGTGCACTCGCCGAAGCGTTCGACGGTGCCGGTCAACGTGCGCTCGCCGAACGGGAGCCCGCCGGGCAGTTCCCCAGCCGACGGCGAAGGCGCTGCCCCGGAAGGCGCTGCCCCGGACGGCGTGGAAGGCGCGGCCCCGGAAGGCGTGGAAGGCGCGGCCCCGGAAGGCGTGGAAGGCGCGGCCCCGGAAGGCGTGGAAGGCGCGGCCCCGGATGGTGCGGACGGCGTGGCACCGGAAGGCGCGGACGGTGAGGCGGGCCCGGGCGGCTCCGACGAGCAGGCGGCCAGCACGACCCCGGTGATCAGCAGGATGAGGATGCGCCGGATAGCTGTCATACCGGTTCAGACGATGACCGGCGAGGCGCGGCTCCCGGCTGTCACCTGTCGTGGAAACGGCCGTAACGCCGCAGCAGCCGCCACTGCACGAAGACCGCGGCCACGGTGAGCAGCAGCATGATCAGGGTGGCCGCGGCGGCGTAGCCGTACCGCAGGTATTCGAAGGCGTTGCGGTAGGCGAACAGCGGGATGTACGTGGTCGCGTAGGGCGGCGGTCCGCCGTCGGTGACCACCAGCGCGGGCACGAACGAGAAGTGCAGGCTCTGGATCACGTCGCGGACCAGCAGCAGGCCGAGCACCGGCGCGATCAGCGGCAGGGTGATCCGGCGCAGCACGTCCCAGCTGGTCGCGTCCTCCAGCGCGGCGAGTTCGTACACGTCGCGGGGCAGGGCGCGCCGGGCGGCGAGCAGGATGATGAACGTCTCGCCGATGGTGAACAGGCTCATCAGGATGATCGCGGCGCGTGCGTCGGTGGGGTCGGTCAGCCACTGCGGCGGGGTACGCCCGAACGCGGTCAGCCCGTTCTCCCCACCGATCCGCAGCACCTGGCTGATCGGCCCGTACAGCGGGTTCAGCAGCCACAACCAGAGCAGGCCGTAGGCGATCTCCGGCACCGCGGTGGGCAGCACCGCCGCGGTCCGCGCCGGGCCGGCCGCCACCGCCCGGCGGTGCAGCAGCAGGGCCAGGCCGAGCGCGATCAGCAGCCGTAGCGGCACCGCGATCGCGGCGAAGACCAGCGAGTTGAGCAGCGCGGTCCGGAAGATCGGGTCGGCGGCCAGCTCGGCGAAGTTGCCGGTGCCGGCCCACCGCGGCGGCCGGATCAGGTCGTAGTCGGTGAAGGCCAGGGCCAGGGTGATCAGGAACGGTCCGAGCACCAGGACGATCAACCCGATGAGGTACGGCGTGAGCATCCACCGCAGCTGCCGGTGCCCCCGGTCCCGGTTCACCGGGTCGCCACCCGCCGGCCGGTGGCGGTGTCGAAGACGTGCACGTCGGACCAGGCCACACTGACCCGCGTCGGGTCACCAGCCGCCGGGCGGCACGCGGCCGGGACCCGTGCGGCGAGCACACTGTCGACGCCGGGGAGCCGCAGGTACGCGTACGCATCCTCGCCCACCACATCGACCCGCTCGACCGTGACCGGCGTGCCGGAGCTGGTGAGCCGCACCGCCTCCGGGCGGAAACCGAGCAGCCGGCCCGCGGCAGGCATCGCCGGCATGCCGTCCGGAACCACCGGCCCGTCCGCGGGCAGCAGGTTCATCGCCGGCGAGCCGACGAACCGGGCCACGAACACCGTCGCCGGGGTACGCCAGATCTCGTCCGGCGTGCCGACCTGTTCCAGGCGGCCGTCGCGCAGCACCGCGATCCGGTCGGCCAGCACCAGCGCCTCGGTCTGGTCGTGGGTGACATGCACCGAGGTCACCCCGAGCCGGGCGTGCAGCGCCTTCAGCTCGGCGCGGGTCTCCACCCGCAGCTCCGGATCGAGGTTGGACAGCGGTTCGTCGAACAGGAACAGGTCGGGTTCGCGGACCAGGGCGCGGGCCAGCGCGACCCGCTGGCGCTCGCCGCCGGACAGCTGGCCCGGCCGCCGGTCCAGCAGATGCGCGCAGCCCACCGAGGCGGCCGCGTCGGTGGCCCGCTTACGGGCCTCGGCCCGGGAGGTGTCGCGGACCTCCAGACCGAAGGTGATGTTGTCCAGTGCGGTCAGGTGCGGGAAGAGCGCGTACGACTGGAACACCATGGACACGTTGCGCCGGCCCGGACGCAGCCCGGTCACGTCGCGTCCCTGGATCAGCACCCGCCCCTCCGCGACCGGGTGCAGGCCGGCCACCAGGCGCAACAGCGTGCTCTTGCCGGCGCCGGACGGCCCGAGCACGACCAGCAGCTCACCGCGGTGCACCTCGAGGTCGAGGTGGTGCAGCACGCGGGCGTCCCGGTACGCGGCCGAGACGCCCTCCAGCACGAGCCCCGCGTCGGTCATGCATTGATCATTGCGGATACTCACCCCGGGCGAACAGGGGCCGGGTCTGTTCGTCCAGTTGCCGGATCACGACGTCCAGGCGATCGCCGCGGTACATGGCGTTCTCCAGGATGCCGCCGGTCACGTCCTCGATCTCCGGCCAGGTCGACACGGTCGGCAGCGCCCGTACCGTCGGGATCGCGTCCAGGAACACCTTGGCGCTGCGCGGCGGCTGCGAGGGGCCCAGGAAGGCCGGGCTGGTGGAGACCTCGATGTGCGACGGGACGGTCCGCCCGGTCGCTGCGATGATCTTCTGGCCCTCGGCGCTGATCGCATACTCCAGGAACTTCCAGGCGGAGTCCTTGTTGTCGCTGCCCTTGGTCAGGCAGTACGCGTCCGAGTGCAGGATGCCGACCGGCTTCTGGTAGATCGGCAGCGGCGCCACATCCCACTCGAAACCGGTGATCGACCGGAACGTGGTGGTGGACCGCCGCGACGACAGCACCATCGCCAGCCGCCCGTTGACGAAGCGTGACTCGTCGTCCTCCGCCTCCACCTCCTCGTCGGTCGGCACCACCCCGTACGCCAGCCGCAGGTCCACCAGGTTCTTCAGCGCCTCCTTCGCGGCCGGCGAGTCCAGGGTGAGCCGCGTCGGCCGGACCGGGTCGTCGACGATGTCGGCGCCGTTGGACCAGACGAACGGCGCCAGCCGGATGATCGACGGCTCGATCCCGAGCCCGTGCACCGCCGGCCGCTGCACCGCGCCCTCGCTCTCGGTGGCCCGGATGACCCCGCCGTTGGAGTCGCGGGTCATCGCGGTGGCCGTGGTGAGCATGTCGTTCCAGGTCCACCCCGCCTTCGGCAGCGGTACGCCGTACTTCTCGAAGAGCGTCCGGTTGTAGTAGACAGCCAGGCTGGAGACGTTCTGCGGCAGGCACAGCTGCTTGCCCTGCCACTTGAACGCGTCCATCGCCACCGGGTAGTAGTCGCCCGGGTCGATCTTCTCGGACGCCGCGATCCGCTCGTCGAGCGCTTCGATCGTGTCCTTGACCGCGAACTGGCCGTAGAAGCGGTAGTTCATCAGGAACAGGTCCGGCGGGTTACCCCCGGCGATCGAGGTCGACAGCTTGGTGAGCAGGTCCTCGCGGTCGCTGGCCTCGACGAGTTGCACGGGCTCGGAGTACGAGCCGATCAGCGTCCGGTACGCCTCCAGCTCCTCCGGCGCGCCGAACACCAGCAGCTGCACCGGCTTGTCGTCCTCATCAGCGCTGGGCGAGCCGCAAGCGGCCAGCGCCACGCACAGCAGTAGGGCAGTCAGACGTCGCAAATCTCATCTCCTGAACGAGTCGGGGCGCAGGAACCACCGCTGGGCCAGCACGAAGACGATCACCGGGGGCAGCGTGGCCACCACCGCGCCGGCCAGGAAGACCGGGAAGTTGGTCGGGTCGAGCACCGACAGCGACCGCAGGGCGAGCGGCAGCGTGAACAGGTCCCGGTCGTAGAGGTAGACGAGCGGATCGAGGAAGTTCGACCAGGTGAGGATGAAGCTCAGCGCGGTCAGGGCGGCGGTCACCGGGCGCACCACCGGCATCGCGAACCGCCACCAGGTCTGCGCCGGGGTCAGGTCGCAGAGCCGGCAGGTGTCGTACAGGTCGGACGGCAGGCCGCGGAACGCCAGGTAGTAGACGAGGACGTAGAGCGGTGAGGCGCCGAGCAGGGCCGGCGCGATCAGCGGGACCAGGGTGTCGGTCAGCCCCAGGTACCGGAAGATCACGAAGCGGGGGAGCAGCAGGGCGGTGGCCGGGGCCATCAGGGCCAGCAGCGACGCGGTCACCACCACGGTGACCAGGCGTCGCGAGGAGCGGGCCAGCGCGAACCCGGCCCACGCGGCGACCAGGACGCTCAGCGGCACCGCGACCACGGCGACGATCACCGAGTTGAGCGTGGCCCGCCCCAGCCCACCCAGCGACCACGCCTGCTCGTACCCCGCGGCGGACACCGGGTCGGGCAGCAGCCGCGGGGTCGGCGGGGGTGGCTGACCCGGCTCGGTCAGCGACCCCGACACCAGCAGGAGCAGCGGTGGCACGAACACCAGCAGGACGAAGACCGCACCCAGGGTGCGCCACCACCGCGCCGCCATTACTTGCTCAGGTCCAGCTTCCAGGCGCTCAGACCATGTGAGGCCGCATAGAGGATCCGTTTACCGGGTACGACCGTCAGGCCGGTGACCTCGACGTTGGGCATACCGCCCGCCGCGCGGACCCAGGCGCTCGTCCCGCTGGGCAGGCGCAGCACCCCGAAGTCGGTGGCGGTGTAGAGGTCGCCGGTCACGTCGTCGCGGACCAGGTCGGTCAGCGGCTGGTCACCGAGGTTGTGCGACCGGTCGGTCCAGGTCGACGCCCCGCTCGCCGCGACGGTCACCTCGAACGCGTGCCCCGGTGTCGCCGGCGTGTTCGAGTTGAACCCGCTGTACGAGATCCACGCCCGGCTCGCGTTCCTGGGATCGGGGTAGATGCTGCTGACGAAACGGTTCGGCAGCTGCCGGTCGTCGTCGATGCGGGTCCACTGCACCGCCGAGGCGGGCTCGGCGTCCACGTTGCGGGAGATGAACACCCGGCCGGTGGTGGTGGCCGCCCACGCGGTCGACGTGTCTGCGGGGGAGCGCTCGATCGCCGCCATGGCGCCGCCGGCCTTGTCACCCCAGAGCACGTCGGTCAGCGCGGTCGGGCCGAGCTGCGCCCAGTCGCCGCACTGCTCCTCGAACGTACCGGTCCAGGTGTTGCAGATCCGGTTGGCCTCCTCGATGGTGCGGTCGCCGAGGCCGAAGGTCTTGGTCCGGTACGCGGTGAGCCCGGTCCCGGCGAACATGGTGCCGCTGACCTTCGGGTCGCTGATCACCGGCGCGTAGAACTGCGTGTTCGGCTGCGCGTCGATCGGCTCGCCGACGTAGATCCAGCTGCCGGTGTCACCGTTGTTGAAGTTCACCTCGATCTGCACACCGGTGTACGTGTGGAACCGGAACTCCGGCCGCGCCACGTCCCAGCCCGACTGCCCGCCGTCACCGATGATCGTGTTCAGCCAGCGCCGCTTCTCGCCCTTGTTCTCCCAGGTGCCGTTGTCCTGGGTGCCGCCCTGCAGCAGGTTCGCGTCGTGCGGGCTGACCGACAGGCTCATGAACTGCAGCGTGGACAGGCCGTCGTTGATGTCGTCGAGCCGCGACGGGATGCGCGACAGCATCTGCTGGCAGCGGGCGAGCTGCGCGGGGTTCAGGCCACGCTGCGGGTCGTCGCACCAGTCGGACCGGTTGACGAATTCACCGCTGGAGCGGGACACGCCGCCGTCGTTGGACTCGAAGAACTGGAACGGGTTGCGCGGGTTCACCACGATGTCGTGCTGGTCCGGGTGCAGGCCGTTCGGGTGCAGCTCGTCGGTGCCGTCGAAGGTCATGTCGGTGCCGCTCACCCCGGCGTCGGTGGAGAGCACCACCGCGCGCTTGTTGGCGATGGTCTCGCCGTAGACGTACGACCCGCCGGTGTAGACCATGTCGGGGTGCCCGTCGGGGGTGTGCACGAAGATGTCGTACCAGCACTGCGCGCCGCACTGGTTGTAGGTGGCGTAACCCGGGTCGGCGACGTTCGCGCTGGTCAGGTCGGTGAACGCCGGGGCGCCGGTGG
This sequence comes from Actinoplanes sp. NBC_00393, assembly GCF_036053395.1. Classification (NCBI taxonomy): domain Bacteria; kingdom Bacillati; phylum Actinomycetota; class Actinomycetes; order Micromonosporales; family Micromonosporaceae; genus Actinoplanes; species Actinoplanes sp. NBC_00393. Next base: position 1,790,592 of record NZ_CP107942.1, read on the forward strand.
CGACGTCGTCGCTGCGGAACAGCCGGGAGTACGGGGTGCCAACGTTGCCCTCGTAGACGTACATCCGGGTCTTGCCGTTCGGCAGCCTGGTCACGTCGAAGGCGGCCCGGGTCTGGAACACGGTCGGGGCCAGCGACGGCTTGATCTGCGTCCAGGTGGCGCCGGCGTCGGGGGAACGCCAGATGCCGCGGGCGTACGACGACGCGTACACGATCTTGCTGTTGCCGGGGTCGAGCTCGATGTGGCGCACGCCGCGCGGCGAGCAGGTCGAGTTGTTGGTCCACTCCTCGGTGCTGCCGGTGCACTGCGCCGGGTCGGCCGAGCCGTTGTGGATGAACTTCCACGTCTTGCCGGTGTCGGTCGACTTGTAGAGGCCCCACTTCGCGGCGTCGGGCACCGGGCGGGTGATGCCGCTGCAGCAGACACTCGACATCCCGCGCAGGGCGGTGGTCGTCGCCACGTACAGAGTCTTCGGGTTGCCCGGCTCGACCACGATCTCACCGAGACCCTTGCCGCCCAGCTCCTTCTTGCCCAGCGGGCCCTGCCAGGTCAGGCCGCCGTTGGTGGACCGGTAGAGGCCGACGCCGGCGACGCAGCCGGAGGCGCAGATGTTCGCCTCGCCGGTGCCGACGTAGATGGTCAGCCCGGTCGGGTCGTTGCGGTCGATGGTCACCGAGCCGGCCGCGTTGATGCCGAGCGGGCCGCCGAGGTACGCCCACTTCGGCTTGGCGGCGAGGATGTCCAGGGTGGCCCAGACGCCGCCACCGGCCGGGGTGATGTAGGCCCGGCAGAACCCGGGACGGCAGCTGTGGCTGATCGCGATCGAGGTGGTGCGGCCACCGGCCACGTACTCGTTGGGCACGTAGTTGAACGCGTTGCGGAACTCGGTGAACGGGTAGAGCGCCTCACTCGGGCCGACGTTGGTCCAGCGGTTCTGCCGGATCCGGCCCTGCGGCGCCGAGCGCTTGTCGGCCGCGCTGAACGCCGTCCGCGACTGGTCCACCTGGGCGACCTTGATGGTCTGCGCCGGGTAGGCCCGCTCGTCGAACTCGCCCAGCCCGAGCGCGCCCGGGCTGTCCAGCACGCCGTGGTTGGGTGCGGCCTGGCGCATCGCCGCCAGGTGGCCGCCCAGGGCCCGTGGCATCTCGCCGCCACCGGCCGCCACCCCGGCGGCCGGCACGACAGCGCCCGCCAGGTGAACGCCTGCCACCCCGGTTGTGGCTACGAGAGCCCCGATGAGAGCACCGATGAAGATCTGCCGCCGTCGCCGGTTCAAGGGGACCGCCTCTCATCGGTGACTATCACTGTCACGCCTCCCAGGAGGGTTTCAAATCCAGTGATCGATAACAATGTCTGTGGTGGGTTCGGGCGGTCCGTCGCATTGGGCAGACCCCGGTGGGCCAGGATGGCGAGCATGGATGAAACCCTGGCCGCCCGGATCCGCGCCGCCGAGCTGGTCGCCGCCGCCGGCACCGAGGCGTGGCCGGTGGCCCGCCCGGCCTACGCGGAACTGCTGGCCGGGGACCTGCTCGACGAGTCGGCGGCCCGGATCGCCGGGGCCGCGCCGCGCGAGCGTGATGCCGTGCGCCGCGCCGAGCTCGACACGTGGCAGGCGCGCATCGAGGACCTGATCCGCGGCCGGGAATCGGCCCGCAAGGAGCTGGCCGAGGTCGGGGCACGGTTGCCGCTGCCGGTCCCGGCGCTGACGTGGGCACGCCTGGCGGTGCAGGCCGGCCAGGTGGCCGCCGGGCTGGCCGCACACCCCATCGGGGTACGCCGTGACTTCGCCCGCGTCGCCCGGGTGCTCCTGGACGAGACCCCGGAGCGCTGGACCCCGTACAGCGGCGTGGCGACCCTGTGGGTCCTCATCGACGATGCCGGCGACGTCCACGTCGAACCGAACCGGCGCTCCCTCCTCGCCCCCGCCGAGAGCGACGGCATCCACGCCGCCGGCCTGCTGCCGGGCAAGGTCGCGCAGCGCCTCCGCGACAGCGGCCACCGCTGCGTGGCGCTGATCCACGGCGACACCTGGGAGAACTGGCGACCGATGCTGCCCAGCAACGACCACGCGGCCCTGGCTACCGCGCGCCACCGCGACGGCCCCACCCACCAGTTCCACCTGTGGTTCACCCGCCACGGCCTGCTGCGGCCCCGCATCCGCTTCGCCCCGGATGTCCGGCCGGTCGTCGAGGACGCCGCATGATGGATCACCGGCACCGGTTCGCCTAGGGTGATCACGTGGCTGGGGTGACGGTGGTGGGTGCCGGGGTGATCGGGCTGAGCGTCGCCCACGAGCTGGCCGGGGCGGGTCACCGGGTGCGGATCCTGGCGGCGCAGGACGCGGCGGCGAGCACCTCCGGGGTGGCGGCGGCGATCTGGTTCCCGCACGACGTCCAACGGTCCGGATCGGTGCTGGACTCGGCGGCGGTCACCTATAAGCGGTTCGAGGAGTTGGCGGGGGATCCGCGTACCGGGGTCGCGATGCGTGCCGGCACCGTGCTGTCGCGGCGGACCGACGCTGATCATTCCTGGACGCGGGCGGTGCCGCATCATGAGCCGGCCGACCCGGCCGGGCTGCCGGGCGGCGCCGGCGGGGTGCGCTGCACCGTGCCGCTGATCCAGACCGACGTCTACCTGGCCTGGCTGCGCGCCGAGGTGGAGGCGCGGGGCGTGGAGATCCGCACCGCCGAGGTGCGGTCCCTGCCGGAGGACTGCGACGCGGTGGTCGTCGCGGCCGGTCTGCGCTCGGCCGAGCTGCTCGGGGACGACGACCAGGCTTATCCGATCCGCGGGCAGGTGGTGCGGTTGGCCAACCCGGGGCTCACCGAGTGGATCACCGATGAGGACAATCCGGAGGGCCTGGCGTACGTGGTGCCGCGCCGGCACGACGTGGTCTGCGGCGGCACCGGCGAGGCGGGCTCCTGGGACCGGACCGTCGACCCGGAGGTCGAGGCCGGGATCCTGCGTCGGGTCACCGCGCTGGTGCCCGAGCTGGCCGGCCAGCCGATCCTGTCCCGCGGCGTCGGCCTGCGCCCGGCCCGCTCCACCGTCCGGGTGGAGGCCGTGCCCGGGCACTCCCGGCCGGTCTTCGCCTGCTACGGCCACGGCGGCGCCGGCTTCACCCTGTCCTGGGGCGACGCGGCCCGGGTCGCCGCCCTGATCGGAGCCGGATGAGCCTGCGGGTCATGACGCTCAACGTGTTCTCGCCGGAGAACGCGGACTGGGAGCGGCGCCGGCCGGTGCTGCGGGCCGGGATCGCGGCGCTGCGTCCCGACCTGATCGCCCTGCAGGAGACGGTCGACGAGGAGGATCTGCTCGGGCCGGGCTATCACGTCGTCCGGCACTCGCAGCGATCGGCGAACGGGGTCGGCGCGGCCTTCGCGAGCCGGTGGCCGGTCGGGACCGTACGCGAGCTCGACCTGCGGGTCACCGACCGGGTCGACCTGCCCTGGTCGGCGGTGGTGACCGGCGAGATCGACACGCCGCACGGCCGGCTGCTGTTCGTGCACCACAAGCCGACCTGGCAGATCGGGTACGCCCGCGAGCGCGAGGTGCAGGCGGTTGCCGCGGCCCGGTTCGTCGAGGAGCACGCGGGGGACCGGCACGTGATCGTGGCCGGCGACTTCGACGACACGCCGGACTCCGCGAGCATCCGGTTCTGGACCGGCAGGCAGTCGCTGGACGGGATCAGCGTCGCCTACCGCGACGCCTGGGAGGCGGTCCACCCGGACGATCCCGGGCACACCTTCACGCCGGTCAACCCGCTGGTGCGGGGTGGGGAGATGCCGCTGGAACGGGGACGGCGGATCGACTACGTGATGGTCCGGTGCGGGGTGCACGGGCCGGTCGTCGACGTGGTGGGCTGCGAGCGGGCGTTCGCCGAGCCGGTCGACGGGGTGTGGGCCAGCGATCACTTCGGCGTCGTGGCGGATCTGGCGGTGCCCGGCGCGGCGTAGGGTCGGCTGATGCACGAGCTGACCCGGCCGGTGATCGTCGCTCCGATGGCCGGTGGGCCGTCCACACCCGCCCTGGTCAGGGCCGCGGCCGAGGCCGGCGCGATGGGGTTCCTGGCGGCGGGCTACAAGACGCCGCAGGCGGTCGAGGGTGAGGTTCGGCAGGTCCGGGGGGTGCCCTACGGGCTGAACATCTTCGTCCCGGTGCCGGCGCCGGCTGATCCGCGGCCGCTCGAGGAGTACCGGCGGCGGCTCGAGCCCGAGGCGCAACGGTACGGGGTCGAACTGCCCCCGCTGCGGCTGGACGATGACGATCACTTCGCGGCCAAGATCGAGCTCGCTGTCGCGTACGAAATCCCGCTCGTGAGCTTCACCTTCGGCGTGCCGCAGCCGGACGTGGTGCGCGCCCTGCGCGCGGCCGGCAGCACCGTGCTGATCACGGTGACCTCGGCGGACGAGGCCCGGCGTGCGCTGGCCGCCGGGCCCGATGCGCTGGTCGCGCAGGCCGGCACGGCCGGCGGACATGCGTCAACCACCGATCCGTACGCCTACCGCGGCACCACCGTCGCCACCGAAGTCCTGGCGTCGGTGCGAGCGGTGACCGACCTACCGATCATCGCTGCCGGCGGCACCGGCTCGGCCGCCGACGTCCGGCGGTTGCTCGACGCGGGCGCCGTCGCCGTCCAGTGCGGCACCGCGTTCCTGCTCGCCGACGAGGCCGGCACCCGCGATGCCCAGCGCACCGCGATGCTTTCCGGCGCCTCCACCGAAACCGTCGTGACCAGGGCGTTCACCGGCCAGCCGGCGCGGGCGCTGCGCAACCGGTTCACCGACGCCTTCCCGGACGCCCCGGTGGGCTACCCGGCGATCCACCACCTGACCGCCCCGATCCGCGCCGCGGCCGCAGCCCACGGCGACCCCGAGGCGCTGAACCTGTGGGCGGGCACCGCCTTCACCGCAGCCCGCCCGGCCCCGGTCGCTGATCTGCTCGCCGCACTTTCGCAGTAACGCTGCTTGCATGTATCTGCTAGAAATATCTGGCAGATACATAAGGGGCGGTAAATCATGGCTCGATCCAGTCAGACCCAGATGGCGGTCCTCGGCGCGCTCAGCATCGAGCCGATGACGGCCTACGCGTTGCGTGAAGCCATCCGTGACGTGCTCGGCCACTTCTGGAGCGAGAGCTTCGGCCAGATCTATCCCACGCTGCACGCCCTCGAGGAGGAGGGGCACGTGCGGCGCCGCGACGGGGCCCGCGCCCGGTCGTCGATCTTCGAGATCACCGCGACCGGCACCGCGCGCCTGATCGAGCTGCTCAGCGAACCACCGCAGGAGACGCCCGCCCGCAACGGCCTGATGTTGCGGCTGTTCTTCGGCCGCACCCTGGGCCGCGACCGCTGCCGCGAGCTGCTGCTGTCCACCCGCAAGGTCGCCGAGAGCCGGCTCACCGAGTACGAGGAACTGCTCACCCGCCTGGAAGCCGAGGAAGGTCACCTGCCCGACTGGCCGTTCATCCGCATCACCATCCGGGCCGGCATCCACCACTCCCGCTCGACGATCGCCTGGGTCGACGAGTCCCTCGACGCTCTGTCCGGAGGACCCTCATGAGACGCGCCCGCCTCAACTTCGCCATCTTCTCGATCGCCGCGATCGGCGCCGGCTGGGCCGGCCTCGCCCTCGACCGGGCGTCCGGCGAGACGGCCTCCAACGAGGTCGCCTTCAGCAACAGCGACGGCACGCTCGGCCAGCTGATCTTCATCCTCGGCCCCGCGGTCGCGGGCCTCGCCCTCTACTTCCTCTCCCGCGACGGCGCCGGGCCGCTGGGGCTCACTCTGCGCTTCCCGCACCGTACGCGGTGGTTCGCCTTTTCCGCCGCCTTCTACCCGGTCGCGACCGTCATCGTGGTGGCCGCTGCCCTCATCGCCGGAGCGGCCACCTTCTCCTGGGCCCCGGATCCGGGTCAGCCCACCTTCCTGGCCGCGTTCCTCACCGTCTTCGCCGTCCAGCTGATCAAGAACCCGCTCGAGGAGTTCGCCTTCCGCGGCTACGGCACCCGCACCGCCACGGCCCTCGGCCTGCCCGGCCGCGTCACCCCGCACCTGCTGGTCGGCGCGGTGTGGGCGGCCTGGCACCTGCCGCTGTACCTCATGTGGACCTCCGAGGCCGACATGCGGCTGGTCACCTCCCTGTCGATGCCGCTGTTCCTCCCGCTGATGTTCGCCGGCCTGATGGCGGCCGCCGTCCTGTACGGCGAGATGCGCATCCGCACCGGCTCGATCTGGCCGGGCGTGCTGATGCACAGCGTCTGCAACGCGGTCGTGACACCACTGCTGATCGGCGGTCATCTGAGCTTCGAGGGCCATGCCGGCGTCGTCTTCTCGCCGGTGGCCTCCGCGGTGCTGATGACGGTGCTCACGGCCGCCGCCGGCCTGTTCCTGGTCTCCCGCCGGGGCCGCACCACCGCAACACGCACCGACATGGCCCTGTCCGGCTGAGCGCGGCGTAAAGTCGCCCGGGTGCAGCGGGTGCTCGTCGTCGGGATGTCCGGGGCGGGCAAGACCACCGCGGCCCGCCGTGTCGGCCACGCCCTGGGTCTGCCCTTCCACGAGATGGACCCGCTGGCTATCGGCCCGGACTGGTCGACCCGGCCGGCGCTCGTCGCCGACGTCGACGCGATCCTGCGCCGGCCCGCCTGGATCTTCGACTCGTGGGGATACCCGCAGGTCCGCGACGCCATGTGGGCCGCGGCGGACACCGTGATCTGGCTCGACTACCCGCGCCGGGTCGTCCTGCTCCGGCTGCTGCGCCGCTCGCTGCAGCGATCCTGGCGCCGGGAGCGGCTCTTCGGCGGCAACGTCGAACGCTGGCGGGGATGGCTGGAACGCGACCACCCGTTCTGGCACGCGGTCACGACATTCGGCGCTCGTCGGGCGTACCTCGCGGGTCGAACTGCCCGCGCAACCCATCTGCGGACCGTGAGCCTGCGCAGCCCGGCCGAGTTCGAGGACTGGCTGGGAAATGCGTTGCCGGCCGGGCGGGCGGACCGATAGAACCGGCGTCCTCAATGACCAGATCCAGGGCGACCTGACCGCCGGGCGCCGGCGCCCGGAATGGCTCTGGGTCGCGCTGCGCGGCGGCCGCGTCACCACGCGGGCCGGCTGGTGGTCGCGGCCCGGCGATGCGCAACTGCCGGCCCGGCAGTCCGCCGAGGAGCAGTATCGCGACGAGTTGGAGCGGTACCCGACCCCGCACGACTGGTGGCGGGTCGCGACGCTGCCCGGCGGGGAGCCGGCCGGGTTCGTCATCCCGGCCTGGCGCTGACCGGCATTGACGCGCCTCCCTACCTTCGGCGTTGTCGGCGGTTTCCGGGAGGAGAGGCGGCCCAGCGGTGAGCATCTACGGCGTACTCGTCACGGCGATCCTTGGCCTCGGTGCCCTGTTCTTCAACATCAACAAGCTGCGGCGGGACGACTTCGAGCGCGTCCAGTCGCTGCATGCCGATCTGACCACTGGGCCGGTAGCCGAGGCGCGGCACGTAGCCGGGTCGGCGTTCGAGGACAAGGCCCGCGGTCACGTGGTGGAGCTGACCACCGAAGAGATCAAGTCGCTGTTCATCGTGCTGTGGTGCTTCGAGCGGATCGACGCGGCCCGCAGTTCCATGGTCGGGCGGTGGCGCTTCATACCGCGCCTCTACAACCCGCGGCAGGCCCTCGACGACAGCGTCCGCAACCACGTGCGGATCTACAACGGGTATGTGGCTGAGCGCCTCCCGCACGACAGCGGGGCGTTCACCGCGCTCACCGCCCGGGACCGGGCGCTCGGCCTCCGGCATCTGGCCGACGAACTCGGCGTCGGCACCGATCACATCGCCGTACCGGTCACGGGCGGGGTTTCAGCAGGGTGATGCGGTTGGCGCCGAGCTCGGTCACGTACAGGTTGCCGGTGCTCAGATCCTCGGTGACGTCGAGCGGCTGACTGAAACCGGTCAGGCCGGGCACGCCGGTGGTGCGGTTGCTGAGGGCGCCGGAAGCGGCCACGTCGAAGGTCTGGATGTCCTGGCCGGAGGAGTAGCGCACGACCAGCAGCTTGCCGTCCAGGGCGCCGCCGAAGGCTGGGCCGCGATACTCGATGACGCCGTTCGCGGAGGCGTGCAGGCCGGCGTCGTACGTGCCGGCGAGGTCGAAGTTCGGGTCGGGCTGGGTGCCGTCGGGGTAGGCGGGCACCTCGAACGGGTCGGCGCTGCCGGTCGGGTCGCCGCCGGCCAGGACCCACTCGCAGCGCAGCGGGTTCGGGTGGCCGTAGTAGCGGCCCGGCTTCACGTCGAAGACGTAGTCCGTCTCGGCGGTGGGCACGCTGGTCAGCGCGGGTACGGCCGGGCCGGTGTAGCCGCGGCGGGCGCAGGCGGCGGGCAGCGTGGCCGGGGTGGCGGGGGTGTTGCCGCCGGCCGCGGAACCGTTCGTCGGGGCGTACAGGTGGCCGTTGCGGTGCCAGACCAGGTCGTAGGCGTTGCGCACGCCGGTGGCGTGCAGGGTCAGAGGGGCATTTGCCGCGTACGGGTCGTAGGCGCCGCCGTCCTCGGTCTTCACGTTGAGCGGCAGGGTGGCCGGGAGCCGGGCCGGGTCGAGGCGCAGGATCGCCGCGCTGAGCAGGCGTTCCGGACGGTTGCCCCAGGTCGAGTCGGGGGCGCCCATCGCGTTGTTGGCGCCCTGGCTCAGGTACAGCGCGCCGTCCGGGCCGAACGCGAGCGAGTTCGTCTCGTGGTCCTTCACCGAGCGCGGCAGGTTCACCACGACCTGCGTGTACGTGCCGAGGTCGGCGCCGGTGAGCCGGCCGATCCGGCCGGACCAGTCGGGGACGTTCAGCGGTCCGACGTACTGATAGTTGTCGGTGATCCAGAGGATCGGCGCGGTGGCCGTCGACGCCGGGTCGAAGGCCATGCCGATGACGGTCCGGGCGGGTGCGCCGGGCAGGCCAAGGGTGGCGGCGTTGTCGCGTACGGTCGTGATGATCGTCGCCGTGCCGAGGGTGCCGTCCGCGTTGATCGGGAAGCGGAAGATCCGCCCGTCCAGGGTGCCCGCGTAGAGCCGCCCGTCCGGTCCCTTGACCACGGTGGTGAACCCGGCGCCGGTGGCCACGCCGACGGTCTTGTCGAAGGCGATCGGCCCGCCGGTACCGCCGCCGCTGCCGGTGGTGAACACGATCGAGAACGGCGCGAACGCCTTGCCGGTCACGTCTTCCACCCCGGCGGTCAGGGTGAACCGGTACGCGGTGTTCGCCGCGAGCGCCGCCGTGGGGGAGAGGTTGACGACGTCACCGCCACCGCTGGTGATGGTGGTCGCGGGCACGGCCGAGCCGTCGGAGAGCCGGGTCAGCGTCACGGTCGAAGCGGTCAGCGACGACGCGGCGACACCGCCGTTCGGCAGGACCAGGTCCTCGACGACGCTGCCGGTCGTGGACACACCGGTGGCGCCGTTGGCGGGCGTGCTCGCGCGTACCGAAGGAATGGCCGCCCAGGCCGGCACCGAGACGATGTCGATGTAGTTGAACTTGGTGTTGCTGCCGCCGGAGGGCGTCAGTGTGAGCTTGCCGTCGGTGACCCGGACCGTGCGGGTGGCCGTAGCGTGCCGCGTCGCGCTGGTCGGCACGAAGTTCGCGATCGCGTTCTGGTCCTCGACGTTCGCCCAGTGCACGCTGTCCAGCGCGGTCCCGGCGTCACCCACCGCGACGGTCACCGTGTAGAGCCCGGCCGGCACCGCGGCCTCCCAGGCGCCCGGCGTCGGCACGCCGGCCGAGCCGGCCGGCAGCTGCGCATGGATCAGCGTGGCCAGCCGCACGTCGGCCTGACCGGCCGCCGGGTTCCGGTTACGGCCGTTCCCGGCCAGGCTCACCGGAGTCCGTTCGCCCAGGTCAACCCATCCATAGGTACGGGCAGCCGTGTACGCGTCACCGGAGTCCCGCACATACCCGGCGGGTGACGCCGTCGCCGCATCCGAGAAGTTGACCTTCAAACTGAACGCCGCCGGAGTCGCGCTCACCGTGTTCGTCTGCCCCGACGCGTCCGTCACCTGGTAGCTGTAGGTGGTCCCGTTCGTCACCGCGGTGTCCAGGTACGACGTGCGGCTCGACGTGGCCAGCGGGGTCCCGTTGCGCAGCACCTGGAAGTCGCCGGAGCTGCCGGTCCAGCTCAGCGCCACCTGGCCGTCCCCGGCCGTCGCGACCAGCGCCGCCGGCGGCTCGTCGGTCACCCGGGCGATCTCGACGTAATTCAGCTTCGTGTTGCGGCCGCCGACCGCGTCCACGGTGAGCCGCCCGTCGCTCACCGGGACAGTGACCGTGGCCTGCCGGAACTCCGCGGCGGCGGTCGAGACGAACGCGCTGATCGCGGCGACCCCCTCGACCCGCACGGTGTGGCTGCTGTCGTACGCCGGCTGGTCACCCACCGACACCGTGACCTGATACCGCCCGGCCGGCAGCGCATACTCCCAGGCACCGGCCGTGGTGACGCCGTTGCCGCCGCCGACGTCGCCGTACTGCATGTGGATGATCGTGTTCAGCCGCGCGTCGATGCCGGTGCGGGCCCGATCCCGGGTGTTGCGGCTCAGATCGAGCGGCGCGCGGTTGTCCTGCCGCACCCAGCCCCGCCCGCGCGCAGCGTCGAACGCGGCGCCGGTGTCCGCGGTGTACCCGGCCGGCGTGGCGGACGCCCCCGGCTGAAAATCGACCTTCGCAACCGGGGTGACGGCCGCATGCGCCGGCCCGGCGGGAACCAGCGTGGCCAGCGAAAGCAGAGCGACAACGGCGACTGTCCGAACTCGACGGAGCATGCACTCAACGTGGCACATCCACCCAGCCGCCGGGGTGTCATATATCCGTCCTCATAGATGGCCGTTCAGGGCTGGTTCCGAAACCGTTCCACCGGCCGCAGATCCTCCCGCCGCCGGGCCGCGGCGGAAAGGTGCCAGGTTTCGCGCGTCTTGTCCCACGACACAAGTTGAAGGATCAGACCGCGACCGACATAGGTTTCCGCCGTATGGTTGAGCCACTCGCGGTCGCCGACCGGCACCCGGTGCAGCCCGGCCACTATCCGGCCCAGGTCCTCCCGCCAGATTCGGCCATGTGTGGTGTAGGGCCCGGTCATCGTCGCCTCGAACAGAAGAGAGGCGAGCAGGAACTCGCTCAGCGGCAGCGGTTTCCGTTCGAGTTCGGTGCCGTCATGCAGAAAGAAGACTGGTGGGTCGTCGCCGTGCGGGTCGGTGAGCATGACGAAACAGCCCTGGTTCTCGATGCCGAACCGCAGCCGGCCCGCTTCATCGAGCCGCAGCTGATGAGCTGCGATGAATTCGTCCTGGATGCCGAGCAGTTCCTCGCGGCCGGCGACAGCGTCGTGCAGCATGGCCAAGGGTCGCGGCATCGGCGCTGACGGGAGCGGTTGTGGGCCGACGGCCGACGGCACGTCGGCGTACCAGCTGGTCACGAACTCGTGCAGGGCACTCACCGGATCGTGCGGCAGGTGCCGCAGCCAGGTCACGCCCGGGCGTTCCGGAGCGGGCGGCGACGGGTCGGCGGGCCGGACGCAGTCCAGGTACTCGAACGGCAGCGCGGGGTCGAGTTCGAAACGCAGACCGAGCAACTGTGACGGCCGGGTCCCGATGGAGTAGGAGGCACCGGCCTCCCGCAGCGCGCCGAGTGGCAGCAGTCCGCCGGGCAGCCGAACGAAACCTTCGATGCGCTGCGGATTCCGCGGACCGCACGTCAGAACCGCGTGGACGTCGGCGGGGAACGGCGCGTGGACCTCGGCGTGCCATGCGTCCTGGATGCCGGTGCCATCCGGGCGGTCGCCCGCCTCGAACAGGATCATGACGAGGTCAGGGCTCAGCACGTAGGTGACCAGCGGTGTCCGGTAGACCTGCGGGTCGCTGCCGGCGCCGGCCAGCAGATCGGCCTCGGAGATCAGGTTCACCCGCGGACTGTAACGGTTACGGGACGAGGACGACCTTGCCGCGCGGGTGGGTCTGTTCGACGTGCTGGTGGGCCTCGGCGGCGGCGGTCAGCGGGAAGGTCGTTGCTACGCGGGTCTGCAGGCGGCCGTCGGCCACGGCCTCCAGCAGGTCGTGCAGGGCCAGCTGGTTCACCTCGACCAGCACCACCTCCTGGCGCACCTTGCGGGCCGGGTCGAGGGCCGGGGTCGGGCGGGTGGTCACCACGACGCCGCCGGGGGAGAGGGCTGCAGCGGCCGGGTCGCCCAGCGGGACCGCGTCCAGCACGGCCGGGACCGGGGTGCCGGCGGCGAGGTCGGCTCCGCGCCGCAGCACGGTCTGGGCGCCGAGGTCGCGTACCCAAGCTTCGTCGTCGTGGGTGGCCTGCGCGCGTACCGTGTGGCCGGACTGCGCTGCCAGCTGGACTGCGAAACCGCCGACGCCGCCGCTCGCGCCGGTCACCAGGATCTCGGTGGGGCCGGTCAGGTCGAAGATCTTCAGCGCGCGGTGGGCGGTCAGGGCGTTGAGCGGCACGGTTGCGGCGACCACCGGGTCCAGGCCGGCGGGCAGGGGGACCAGCCAGGCGGCTTCGGCGGGGACCAGTTCCGCGTACGCCCCGATGGCGCCACGCGTGAGGAACCAGGGGATCATGCCGACCACGAGGTCGCCCACTGCCAGACCGCTGACCTCGTCGCCGACCGCCACCACCTCGCCGGCGATGTCCCAGCCCAGTGTGAACGGCGGCGGCACCGGGCCGCCCGGGATGTGCCCGACCCGGGCGGCGATGTCGGCCGGGTTCACGCAAGCGGCCAGGGTCCGGACGACGACCTGACCGGCGGCCGGCACCGGATCGGGCACCTCGACGACCTGAAGGACTTCCGGCCCGCCCGCGGCGGTCACTGCAATCGCGCGCATCGATACCTCCCCGTGTTTGTCGCCTACTGTCTCATCGGTTCCGCTTCCGCGTCCAAGGTGGAAACTGGACGGGTGCGCAGAACCCTGGCGGCGATCCTCACGGGCATGCTGATATTGCCCGGTGTCGCGGCGTGTTCGAGGCCCGGCGAGGGATCCAGCGCGCCCGCGGCCGGCGTGCCGGGCGCTTCCCGGCAGACCGTGGCCGAGGCCGACACCACCCTGGCCAGCCTGCGCCGGATTCCCGGCACCCACATGTACTCGATGATCTACTCCGGCGACTACGACGAGCTGGCCGGCGTGCCGATCCCGCCGTCCGCGAAACCGTTCGGGTGCTCGCTGTTCTACGCCACCGGCGCGCCGGGGCGCAGCGTCTACGCCCGCAACTTCGACTGGGACTTCAACCCGGCGCTGGTCCTGCACACCGATCCACCCGACGGTCACGCCTCCGTCTCCATCGTCGACCTCTTCTACCTCGGCGTCCCGACCGGCGTGGACCCGCTCACCGACGACGCGGCCCGCCGCCGGCTGCTCGATGCGCCGCTGCTGCCGTTCGACGGCATGAACGATCAGGGCCTGGTCGTCGGGATGGCCGCCGACGAGTCGGGCCGCGCTTCCGCGAAGGCCGACCGGCCGACGGTCGGCAGCGTCCGCGTCCTGCGGCTCATGCTCGACCGGGCCGCCTCCGTCGACGAGGCCCTCGCGCTGCTCGACCGGGTCAATCTCGACTTCGACGGTGGCCCGCCGTTGCACTACCTGCTCGCTGACCGGTCCGGCGCCTCGGCAGTCGTGGAGTTCGTCGACGGCAAGCAGGTGGTCACCCGCGGCGATCCCCGGTGGCACGCGCTCACCAATTTCCGGCTGGCCGGTGCGGACGCCGCCGAGAAACAAGCCGATCATCGGTACGCCACCGCGCGCGCCGCCCTGACCGAGCGCGCCGGGGTGCTCAGCCGGGAGCAGGCCTTCGACGTGCTCGAAGCGGTCGCCCAGTCGCACACCCAGTGGTCGGTGACGTACGAGCCGCACAGCGGGGCGATGCACGTGGTCGCCCGCCAGGACTGGGCGGCCGTGCACGAGTTCAACCTGCGGATGGATCCGATCTGATAGCGCGCAAGTCGTGCTCACGGCCGCGTGGTCAGGAATGCGGAATGACGGCTTCGCGCAGCGGGTCGCCGCCGTCGACGAAGAGGCGGGCGCCGGGGCGGGTGGCTGCGGCGATCCGGGCCAGAGCTTGGCGACCGGCCTCCGGGTGGCGGCCGTCCAGGGCGCCGACCCTGATCGCGAAGACCAGGTCGTAGGGGTCTTCGCCGGGCTGCAGGACGAAGTCCTCGGCGGCTGCCTGGCGCACGCTCATCCGGCCGGCGGCGATCTCGGCGGCGCAGGCGGTGGTGGCCTGGGCTATGGCGGTGGCGGAGCGGTCGACGGCCAGGATGTGGCCGGTGGTGAGACGGGCGGCGACGGCCCGGGCCGCGGCGCCGGGGCCGCAGCCGATCTCGAGGACGCGCAGGTGCGGTTCGAGGGGCAGGGCGTCCACGATCGCGGCCAGGCGGGGGGAGAGGGCGGGCATGGAAGCCGAGAGTACAGTCCTCGTTAGTTGAACGCGTTCAAATAACGGGGAGGCGGCGTGTGGGCGCTGGTGAACGTGCTGGTCACGGTGGGCATGCTGGTGGTCGTGCCGGCCGGTCTGCGGCTGCTGGCCCTGCCGGGTCTGGACCTGGCCCGGCGGGTCTGGCCCTACGCGGCAGTGGCGGGCGCGGTCAGCCTGTGGCTGCCGCGGGGGCCGGTCGCGGCGGGGCTCGCGGTTGGCTATCTGGTCGGGGCGGGAGTGCTTTGCGCGTACGCGGCACGGGTCTGGAACCAACCGGCGGTCGTGACCGCCCTGGTCAGCCCGGCCATCGCAGCGAGTGCGCTGGTCGGTGAGCGGGCGGGGCACGAGCTGTTCGGGTTCGAGATGGGCGTGCTGGCGCTGACCGTGGCGCACTTTCACTTTGCGGGGTTCGCGGCCGCGCTGATCGCCGGGCTGCACCGGCAGATCTCGCCCGGCCGATGGGCGGACGCGGCCGCGCTGACCGTGCCCGCCGGGACCATGCTGGTGCTGCTCGGCTATTTCACCGGCGAGTTCGTGGAACTGGCCGGCGCGCTGGTGCTGACCGCCGGGATGTGGATCGTGGGATGGCTGACCTGGCGGCATGCCCGCAGCGGGCGCCTCGATCGGCTGACCGCTGCGCTGCTCGGCACGTCAGGGCTGGTGCTGGCGGCATCGATGGTGCTCGCGGTGAGCTGGGCGCTCGGCGAGGCCACCGGGATCCCGCACCCGTCACTGGCCTGGATGGCGGCCACGCACGGGGTGGCCAACGCGCTGGGCTTCGCGGTGTGCGGGATCGTCGGTTGGCGGCGGGCCGGCGCGATGCTGCCTGCGGCTGCGGCCGTGCCCAAGGTGGTGCTGTGATGCCTTTGCCGGCGGCGTTCGCAGCTGTGCGGAGGCGGCGGTGTGCTGGTTGCGTTCGCATCCGTGCTGAGGCGGCGGTGTGCTGGTTGCGTTCGCATCCGTGCTGAGGCGGCGCTGTGCTGCGTGCCTTCGCAGCGTGCCGGGCAGCTGTGCGGAGCCCGGCGCTGTGAGCTGCAGCGCTCAGGACTCGGGGGCGAAATGCTGGACGCCGAAGGCGATCGCGGCGGCGAGGTCCTCGTCGCTGGTGCCCCAGGTGGACTGGACCACCGCGCCCCACGCGTGGCAGCTGCGGGTGGCGAAATCCCTGGCCTCTGCGGTGTCCTCCCAGGTGGCCGGGTCCATGGTGGCGCCGCGCAGGTGCATGTCCAGGGCGAGCACCGTCAAGTCCCAGCCGCCGCCGATGCCGATCGTGCCGCCCGGACCGTACTGCTTGACCATCTCGTCGACGATCTCGGCGGGGGAGGAATGCTCCAGCTCGAAGACGGTGCGGCCGGGGTCGCCCGCGCTGAGGCGGACCTCGACCTCGGTGGACATGCCCTCGCCGAGTACCCAGGTCACCTTGAGCAGGTGCGGAGCCTCGCAGCGCAGAATCTCGCCGCCGGCGTTGTCCTTCAGCTGGAAGGCGCCGCCCGGGCGGAAGTCGCCCTCGACCGGTCCGAGCCAGCGGGACAGGCGGTCCTGGTCGGTGCAGGCGTCCCAGACGTCCTCGACGTCGGCGTCGTAGACGCGGCGCAGCAGCAGCGAGCGTCCCTCGCCGGTGCTGACCGGCAGGGTGCCGAGTTCGCGGTGGGTGGCGTTGACCTGGTTGATGACGTCGATCATCGATCTTCCTTACTGTCGGTGTCGCTTTGGGTGTGAGTGTCGCTTTCGGTGCCGGTGCCGGTGCCGGTGCCGGTGCTGGTGCCGGTGCTGGTGCCGGTGGCGGTGCTGGTGCCGACGCTGGTGCCGACGCTGGTGCTGGTGCCGGCGTTGGCTTCGGTCGTGGTTGCAGTCGCGGTCTCGCTGGCGGCTTCGGTCTCGGCGAGCGGGGAGCCGTCCGGTGAGGCCTTTTTCGGCTCGGGTCGTCGTTCGCGGCGGCCGCGGGCCAGCTCGGTGGCGAGGGCGTCGAGTCGCTGGTTCCAGAACGGGCGGAAACGCTCCAGCCAGTGGTGTGCGGCCATCAGCGGCTCCGCGTCCACGGCGTAGAGCCGCCGGGTGCCCTCCGCCCGAACTGTGGCGAAACCCGACTCCCGCAGCACGCGCAGATGTTGTGACACCGCCGGTGGGGAGATGCCGAACTCGGCCCGGCAGACATCGCTGATCGCGCCGGCCGGCTGCTCGCCGTCGGCGAGCAGCTCCAGAATCCGGCGCCGCACCGGGTCACCGAGGACATCGAACGCGTGCACAGCCGAACTATTTCAGTACAGCCTTAATTAAGTCAATACTTAATCTTGTCGGATGGTGGTTATTGAAGAGGCGCGTCGACGGCCGGTGGCTGCTGGGTCGCGCGGGCGCTGAGGTGGCTGGTGGGCTGTACCCGATGGGGTGGGACGGTCAGAGGACTGCACCTGCTGGCCGTACGGCTTCTGGAGGCGCATAGGCAGTGGGTGGCTCATGGAAGGTGCGCCGGCCGGTAGTGCGGCTCCTGGCACTGCTGCGGCAGGTCGCACTTCGCGTGGTTCTGAGTCGTTTCGGGTGTGGCTACGGCTGAGCAGGCAGCAGGATAGACGGTACGGCGAGGCTCCCGGTGGGTTGCGAGTCTGGTCGACCGTTGTCCTACTAGAGCCTCCCACCCCCATCGATCACCAGCACGGCCATACCGGTCTCGGGCTACAAGATTAGATTTCAAGGCTCATTGCGGAAAGGCGGCCGGTGCCCCGTCGGTTGGCGCTCGCGTTCCTATTCGGGACAGCCTCACCGAGGCAACAATAGTTCGCCGACGTTGGTTCCAGTTGTCGCGAAGCGATTCAGCGCGCATCCTTTCCGCTGCCTCCGGCAACCATCCTGCGATCCGGATAATACTGTTCGCTCGCCAAGGACCAGATCTACTCCGGTCTGAACCTGCCGGTTCGTTCAAGCTGTTCTGCTTCGTCGAATCGCCCCAACTGGCGAAGATCTTCGGCCAGGAGTGAAATGGAGTTGACCGTCTCCAGATGATCCTCGCCCAGCAGCGACTGCCGGCGGAACAGGTTTACCTCGTCGACGGCGACAGCCTTCTCGAAGTACCCGGAAGCGCGAAGGGCATGACCTAGAACTTCTGCGGCAGCCATGGTTGCGCGATGGTCAGAGCCAAGTGTCCGTTCTAGGTTATTATGTGCGGCGGTGGCCAGGGTCAGCGCCTCGTCCTGTCTTCCGAGGTTGGCAAGGTCTCGCGCGAGACTCGACTTGGTTCGAAGCGTGTCGGGATGGTATTCGCCCAGATTTCGGCTTCGAATTTCCAGCGCCTGCCGATGAAGAGCAATGGCTGCGACATGGTCTCCTAGCGAAGAAAATCTGTCACCCAAGTTGTTGACCGACTGGATGGTGTCGGGATGCTCTTCACCGAGAGTCCTGCGTCGACGTGCCAGCGCATCTTCGTCGATCTTGCGTGCCTCGTCATACGCGCCTGCGGCCGCGAGACACATGGCCAGGTTGCTTGCGGTGTTGATTGATTCGCGATGATCCATGCCCGGCAGGCGTCTCCGGCGCTCCAGTACCTCACGTACGATAGTTATCGCCTCTGGGTCGCCAGGAGGGAGCACGGCACCTCGGCGATGCGCGGCACTCAGAGTGTCGAGGTGGTCCGGCCCTAGCCTCGGTCTTTCACTTGGCTCATCGTCCATAGCTGCTGATCGATTGATGTGACTTCGGATGCGGTTTGCCGGGTTGCTGGCATGCTGATGGCCCGGCGCAGGGCCGGGTTCCTCCGTGAAGCTGGTGGGACGTGGGTTGCTGGGTCAGCCTGCGGGTCGTGGGAGTGCCGCGAGGCGGCTGAAAGCGCTGGTCAGGGCCTCGGTCCAGGGCCAGTCGGCGGCGATGGCGAGGCGGGTCCGGCGGGCGGTGCGGGTGAGCCGGGCGGCGACGTGCAGCAGCCGGTAGCGCAGTCTCTTGGGCTCGGCGGTGGCGAGGTCGCCGTCGAGGAGCAGGGTTTGGGTCCAGGCGAGTAGGTCGATGCCGGTCAGGGCGAGTTGTAGCCAGGCCTGGTTGATCGCGAAGTGCCGGGACGGGAACCGGCCGAAGCCGGTGTCCTTGCCGGTGCGGATGCGGTCTTCGACGCGGGCGTGGGCCCGGTGCCGGGCCTCCAGGAACTGGATGCCGCCGTTGCCGGGTGGGGTGTCGGTGGCGACGACCTGATGCCGCCAGCCTTCGATGGTGTCGAACAGCGACAGCTGGGCGCCGGGGTGCGGGCGTTCGCGGCGGACCAGGAACCGGGTGCCCTGCGGCCAGCCGGTAGCGTCGAACAGGCCGGTGATCTCACAGACCTCGGCGTGTTCACGCAGGTCGCCGTCGGTGTCGATGGCGGGGATCCAGCCGGAGGCCGCGGTGATCGCTTGCCGGACGGGTTCGGTGATCGCGGTGCCGACGCTGAATCGGATGTCCAGGTGCTGCTCGCGCAGCGATCGGATGTGGGCGAGGAAGCCGTGGCTGGAGCCGGCCGAGTCGCTGCGCAGCAGGACCGGGGTGCCGTGCCGGTGGGCGTCGGGGATCTGGGTGAGTGCCTGGTCCAGGACGGTGATGTGGTCGGCGGTGGTGTTCGACCCGGCCCGGCCCTCGCGCAGGAGCCCGGACAGGGCTTCGCCGGTGTTGTCCAGGAAGCAGAACAACGGGTGATAGCCGAAGGTCTTCTTCCAGGTCCGGGTCGCTGCCTCCTTCTCCGAGTGGCAGATGACGATCGTCGCGTCGATGTCCAGGACCAGGCCCTGCATCTTGCGGCCGGCCACGGTGACCTGTGGCAGGTCGCCGCGGACCTCGGCGTGCTGAGCCCAGGCCACTTCCCGAGCCTGGGCTCGCGCGGCTCGCAGCTGGGCCAGCATCGCCTCGTCCACCTTCGACAGCAGCCGCCAGGCGGTCGGGTCGGAGGCGACCGGCCCGAACAGGCCGGCCTGGTCACGCAGGACGGCGAGATCGGCGATCGCTTCGCCGCCGTCGGCGAGCATCACCGCGAGATCGACCGCGATCCGGCCCGGGTCGTGCCCGCCACCGCGCTGCCGCAGACCCGTCAACCCAAGACTGAACGCGCTGGTCAACCCGGTCGCGTCGGCGAGATCGGCCAGCAGCCGGGCACCAGCGTGAGCGACCACGCCCCGCCCGCCACCAGTCACCGTGATCTTCGGACGTGTTGCGGTAGCCTTCACCCAGCAAGTGCCTTCCGTGACAGGAACATCGGACCCTCAGCAAGTCCTATTTTCCCTGATCAGAAGGCACTTCTTCTTTCTCCGCCCACTCCGTGGACAGCCCTTAACGAAGGGCCGAGGCTAGGCGCCGAGACCAACTTGTGTATGCGTGGCCGGCGAGGGTCTGCGCAAGGTCACCCTGTCCGCTGACCTCCAAGTACCGGGCAACGTCGAGCAGCAGGGTTCGGAACTCCTGAGAATTGACATAATGCGCATCATCAGCGTTTACCTGTCCGAGGTAGCGAATATGTGCCGCGATGGCCGCGGACAATGCCCAGTTCTCTACGTTGCTCAAATCGTCGAGTTGAGCGGTGAGCAAGAGGCGCAATACCGTCTCGTGCAGGACATCCCGGTCCGCGGCGCCGAGAAGGTCGCGGACGACTGCGCGGGTTATTCGGTGGATCACAAAGGCGCTGTCAACATCGACAAGTCGCGCCAGTCCTAGCCGTACAAGTTGCCCCACCGACGCTCTGAGCTGTATTTTTCGAGGCGCCGAGGCGTTCAGCGCATCGCTGAACGTGCCGGAAGGGGCCTGTAGCATCCACGCCACCGGAATCGGCTCAGGCGCGAGAAAGGCGCACAGTTTCAGCATCTTGAGCGCTAACGGGTCGATATTACGAAGCTCGTCCACCGACCGGGCGATCACTGTGGCGACCGACCGAGGATAGTTGGCGGGCCGGCCAAGTTGCAGCAGATCGCTCGCATGGCCTTCCAGTGCGTCCAGATATTCACCCGCGCTCGCGCCGGTTTCTCGCATGAATCCGCCTGCTTGAGCCGCTGCCAGCGGAAGGTCGCCGACCGCTGCGGCGAGGGCGTCCGCCTCAGTGTCAGACAACACCGGAAGCTGTGCTTTGAGAAAGGCGACAGACTCTTGCCTGGAAAAGGTGCGCACATCGATCACCGTTCCGATCTCATGAAACCTTGAGTCGCGCGAGGTGATCAGGATCTGGCCGGTCCCGTAAGGAAGCATTCCTAGAACCTTGTCCGCATTGCTGGCATCTTCCATCGCAATAAGCCAATTGCCATGTCGTCGAAGGTAGTTGCGTGTCCGCGCCGCGGCCGACGATAGTTCTGTGAAGTCCTCCACGAGCCCAAGGCTATGTGCCATGGCAGCCAACTGCTCATGGACAGACGAAGACGGCCCCGCGTCCATCCACCAAACCAGCTCGAACTCCGCTGATTGTGAATAAGCGTATTCAACCGCTATACTACTTTTTCCGACGCCTCCCGGGCCGCATAGTGCGGTGATCGATCCGACTGCTGCTCGACGATGGTGCCCGATGGCTCGGAGAATTTCTTCGCGGCCAGTGAAAAGCGAATTCCTCGGCGGCACGTGCCACACCTTGGAAGCGAATGGAGGTGACGGCAACATCGGCGTCGGCCGTATCATCGGAGCCAGAGGCGCACCCTCGTCCGTGAGGACTTTCAGCAGGCTCATCGTCCTGGGAGTCGGCATGCTACCGTCAGAGACGTCCTCGTACTCAATGGTGTTCAGCTCAAAGAACACCTCACCGTTGAGCAGCAACGGGATGATTTTCTTGTTGCGACTCGCTGAATGATTCAATTCGAGGGCAACCCACCGCGATGCCCGAGCCGATCGGCTCATCACCATAATGAAGGCGGAGCACGAATCGATAGCCGCTTCGATTTCCCTGGACCAGTACTCGCCAGGTGATATTCGGCGATCGAACCAGGTTGGTATTTGATGCGCCGCCAAGTGGTCGGCCAGTTCTCCGACAAAAGACGAATCAATTCGGCTATAACTTATGAAGACATAACCGGCGCCCATCAATCTATTGTATCAAGCTCGACCGAGGCTTCCTTGTCATAGCGCGGCCCGCGCAATCGTCCAATCCCTGCGCAGGCGGCTACAGTGGCGCAACTTCTGAAGGAGCCCGCCAGCCGTGGATGGCTTCTGAAGGACCGCGCCCACGGTGGTGATTTCCTGAAGGACCGCGCCGCCGGCGACGGGGGGCGCCGACGGCGCGGTGGCTCTTCAGAGGGTGAGGACGATGCGTCCTCGGGCGATGCCGCCCGCCTGCCGCGCCCAAGCGTCGGCCGCCTGCTCGAACGGCACGACCTCATGGCTGACGCTCAGCTCGCCGGCAGCCGCATGCGTGGCCACAGCAACGACCGACTCAGCCCGCTCCTCCACGGTCAGGGCGTTGTTCGTATAGCCGAGGATCCGCAACGACCCGGACCGCAGCGTCGCCGAGTCGAACACCGCGGTGGGCGCGGCCGATCCGCCCAGGTTGACCAGCCGGCCGCCGGGCCGCAGCACCTGCAGCGCCGCCGCGGCCGGCACGCCGAAGACCGGGTCCAGCACCAGGTCGACCGGCCCGTCTGCAGCATCACGCAAGCGTGCGACCAGTGTCTCCGGCGAGTCGCCGGGCAGGTAGGGCACGGCCGCCGCCGCACCCAGTTCGCGGGCGCGGGACCGGGCCGCGGACGATCGGGCCACCGCGATCACCCGCCGCGCGCCGCAGAGCAGGGCGAGCTGGATTGCGGCCTGACCGACCACGCCACCGGCCCCGAGAACCAGGACCTGTTCACCGAAGGTCAGCGCACCGGTCCGGGTCAGCGCCGAGTGCGCGGCCACCGCGGACAGGCCGAGAGCGGCCAGCGCCGGCAGTGGCACGTCAGTGGGCACGGCTACGACATCACTTTCCGGTACGGCTACCGCAGCCGCCATGCTCCCGTCGCCGGGCCGCATCCCGGCCGACGTGGCGAACCAGACGGGTGTGCCGTCGGGCCGGTGGCCGACCCCTTGGACACCAGGGACGTACGGGAGCGCCGGGGTGCCGAAGTAGCTGGTGCCCGAGGCGCAGAGCACGTCGAGCGGCGTGATCGGCGCGGCTGTCACCGCGATAGGGACCTGGCCGGCACCGGCGATCGGCACCGGCCGCGAGGTGACCGTCGGCGGCCGCCCGCAGACCGTGAGGACAGCCGCGCGGATCACGTCGCGATGTCCGGGTACGGCAGGTCGAAGTGGGCCAGACGCGCCCCGAACGCTTTCTGGTACTCCAGCGGCTCGGTGTTGTCCCGCTCGAACATGGCGATGAACAGCGTCAAGGTCAGGAACGGATGGGCGCCGAGCTCGAAGAGGCGTACATGGTCGTGGCTCGCCAATGCCTCGCGTTCGTCGTCGGTGAAGCGCAACCATGTGCTGGCCTCGCCGGTGTGGCAGTTCAGCACGGCGTTCGCCCGGTTCTCCTCCCACCAGCCGACGAACGAGCGCGGCGACGAACGGTAGTGCTCGACCAGCTCGGGATCCCGGTCGACCGTGTAGAGGAACTTGTCCAGCAGATACTTGCTCACTGCGGCGCTCCGTTCGGGTACCAGGTGAAATAGGCCTCCATGGTGTGGAACAAGTCCAGGGTGTCGACGTGATCGGCCTTAGCGCCCGCACCGGCCACGCCCATCATCAGCATGAAGTCCATGAATCCGTGGGTGGCGTTCCCGGGCGAGTGCAGGCTGTCCAGAGTGACCTCACGCAGGCAGGCGTCCAGGTCGCCGGTGGCGATCCACTCGACCGCTCTCTGGTCGAAGAGCGGGTCGGGGCCGTGCGGCCCGAATTGGCGCGGCCCGCCCAGTTCCAGCGACAGGTGACCGGTGCCGATGATCGCGACCCGCAGATCCGACGGCCATTCCTCGACGATTTTCCGGATGGCCGCGCCGAGCTGCACGAACCGGGACGGCTGCGGCAGCGGCGGCGCGAAGATGTTGGTGTAGATCGGCACGATCGGCAGATCCGCTTCCGGCCGCAGCGTGATGATCGGGCAGGTGATGCTGTGGTCGATCCGCAGCTCGTTGCTGAACGCCAGGTCGAAACCCTCGTCGAGCCCGGCGCGCAGGATGTGCGCGGACAGGTCCTCCTGGCCTTTCAGCAGCATCCGTGGCAGGCCGAATTCGCGTTCCTCGTTGTACCAGTTGGCATCGAAGAACGGTGCCTTACCGACCAGGAACTGCGGCATGTTGTCCAGCCACAGCTGGTGGAAGTGGTCGGAGCCGACCATGACGAGCACGTCCGGGTCGGCCCTGGTGAGCGTTTCCCGGAACGCCAGGATCTTGCGGGTCCACTCATCGGCGAAAGGGGGACGGTCCTCGCCGGTGGCGGTGCTGGCCTTCAGATAGAACGGGTGATGGGTGGAGGCGATGACCGCGACGATGCTGGCCATAGTCAATCCTTACGGTTCGTAGACGGCGTTCCGATCGACGGTGAGATAGACGTCCATGCCGATGGGGCGGCGACGTTCCTCGGCGAGTTGTCCGAGCAGGCCGGCGGCGCGGGCGAGCAGCGCGAATCCGCGCAGCAATTCCACCGGCAGGCCCAGGTCGGCGAGTGCGGCGCCGCACACCCCGGCGCCGTTGAGGGGCAACTGCTTGGGATGTACGCGCCCGACGGCCTCGAACAGCTCGAGGTGCGGCCCGTAGCACCCTTCTTCCTTGGCGATCCCGATCAGCACCGGGGTACGCGGGTCCAGTTCCTTGTGCACCGGGTGCCCCAATCCGGGCACCCGCCGAGTCGTCTGAATGATGTTCCGGGCGATGTCCTCGTACGAATCGTTCGGCCCCGCCTCGGCGAGCGCGTCACTCAGGAAGCGGGCGCAATCCTCGGTCACCCCGAGAAACCGCGACCCGCCGCCGAGCAGACCGGCCGCGAGCGCACCCTGCAGGGATTCCGGAGCGGAGAGGTACGTCAGCCGCGCCGCGATCGCCGTCGGCGTGAACCCGTGATCGGCGAGTGCGACCAGCACCGCCTCGAACACCCGGGTCTCACCGGGCGTCGGCCGTCGTCGCGCGACCAGCCAGAACGCCAGCTCCCCGAACCCGACCTTGCCCATCAGATCGCCCGCCAGATCCTGGCCGAGCAGCGAGATCGTCGTCGCGTCCGAGGTGCCGAGCCCGGTCGGAAAACTCAGGTCCTCAGCCACGCGCGGATCTCCTCACCGTGTTCGTCCAGGCCGGGCGGCGGTAGCTCGTACCGTGCCGGGGTTTCCGAAAAACCGATCGGGTTGCGCACGCCCGGCACGCCGCCGGTGGTGACGACCGGTTCCAGCCCGAGGTTCTCGGCGAGCGCGACGCCGCGGTCGATCGTGTTGATCGGGGCGCACGGCACCCCGGCCGCGATCAGGTCCTGGAACCATTCGTCACGCGTACGTCTGACCAGTTGCTCGACCAGCAGCGGCCGCAACTCCTCGCGGTTGGCCGTGCGGTCCTGGTTGCGGCCGAACCGTGGGTCGGCGGGCAGGTCGGGCAGTCCCAGCACCTGGCAGAGCTTGCGGAACTGGCCGTCGTTGCCGGCGATCACGATCAGCTCGCCGTCGGCCACCGGCAGCGGCTCGTACGGGAACAGGCTGGGGTGCGCGTTGCCCATCCGGTACGGCACGCTGCCCGAGGCGACGTAGCCGCCGGAGTGGTTGACCAGCCCGGACAGCGCCGACGACAGCAGGTTCACCTCGACGTGCTGGCCGCGGCCGGTCTGCGAGCGGTGGTGCAGGGCGGACAGGATGCCGATGTTCGCGTGCATGCCGGTCAGCACGTCGAAGACCGAGATCCCGGCCCGGTACGCCGGACCCGACGTGTCCCCGGTGAGGCTCATCAGCCCGGAGATCGCCTGGACCATCAGGTCGTATCCCGGCAGTGCGGCGCCCGCGCCCGAGCCGAAGCCGGTGATGCTCGCATAGATCACGCCCTGGTTGCCGGCGGCGACCGTCTCGTAGTCGAGCCCGAACCGGGCCAGCCCGCCCGGTTTGAAGTTCTCGATCACCACGTCGGCGCGGCGGGCCAGCTCGCGCGCGGCGGCCTGGTCGTCCGGGTCCTTGAGGTCCAGGGCGATCGACCGTTTGTTCCGGTTGATCGCCAGATAGTACGTGGCGACGCCGTCCCGGACCGGCGGCATCCAGGTGCGGGTGTCGTCCCCGGACGGGCCCTCCACCTTGATCACCTGAGCGCCGAGGTCGGCGAGGAGCATCGTCGCGTACGGCCCCGCGAGGATCCGGGAGAAGTCCGCCACGAGCAGGCCGTCCAGTGGCCCCCGACTGTGCTGGGTCATTTTCACCGACCGTTCTACGGACACTTGTCCGCCGACCCAGATTGCGCGCATGCTGCGTACGTGTCAACGGGTTGTCCGTCGAGCGGACAGCCGTCCGATTGGGGGAGACGATGAGCGACAACGACCGGCCGGTGCTGTTGCGCAACGGTCTGGTTCTCACCATGGATGACTCGCACACGGTGCTCGAAGGCGCTGACGTGCTGGTCGCGGGCGACCGGATCGTGGAGGTCGGGCACGGCCTGTCCGCGCCCGGCGACGCCCTGGAGATCGACGCGACCGGCGGCATCGTGATGCCCGGCATGATCGACACCCACCGGCACATGTGGCAGACCGCGATGCGCGGCTACGGCGCCGACTGGACCCTCACGCAGTACTTCGTCTGGTACTACCTCGAATCCGGCAAACTGTTCCGCCCCGAGGACATCTACGCCGGCAACCTGCTTTCCGCGATCGAGGCCGTCGACGCCGGGGTCACCACCAGCGTGGACTGGTCGCACGGGCTGCAGAGCGCTGATCACGCCGACGCCGCAGTGGACGCCCTGGAGGCCGTGCCGGGACGGTTCGTGCTCGCGTACGGCAACATCCAGCAGGGGCCGTGGGAGTGGTCCACGTCGGACGCCTTCCAGGACTTCTACCGGCGGCGCATCGACGGCGGGAAGCTGGCCGGCTTCCAGATGGCGTTCGACGTCACCGGCGACCCGGCGTTCCCCGAGAAGGCCGCGTTCGAGGTGGCCCGCGAGCTGGGCGTCGCGGTGACCACGCACGCCGGGGTCTGGGGCGCCACCAACGACGAGGGCATCCGGCTGATGTACGAGAACGGGTTCATGGCCCCGAACACGGTCTATGTGCACGCGGCGACGTTGAGCTCTGATTCGTACCATCGCATCGCCGCCACCGGCGGCTCGGTCTCGGTCTCCACCGAGAGTGAGCAGAGCGCGGGCCAGGGCTACCCGCCCACCTTCCAGCTGCGCAACTTCGGCATCCCGGTGTCGCTGTCGATGGACACGAGTGTCTGGTGGAGCGGCGACCTGTTCAGCGCGATGCGCACCACGCTCAGCGCCGACCGCGTCCGCGAACACCTGGAAGCGCACGGCCGGCAGGAGACCGTCACCCACCACAAACTGCGCGCCGAACACGTCGTCGACTGGGCGACCCGCGGCGGCGCCAAGGCCCTCGGCATGGACTCCCAGCTCGGCGCGGTGACGCCCGGCCGCAAGGCGGACCTCGTGCTGATCAAGAACGACAACTCGCCGGCGATGTTCCCCATCCTCAACCCCTACGGTCACGTCGCCTACCAGGCGCAACGCGGCGACGTGCACTCCGTGCTGGTCGGCGGACGGCTGGTCAAACACGAGGGCCGGCTGGTCGGCCTCGACCTCGCGGCGGCCCGCGCGAAGGTCGCCGCGACCGTCGACCACCTGCGCTCGAGCCTCGGCGAAGCGATGTGGGCGCGCGGCATGAACCCGGAGATCCCGGAGACGAGTGTGCTCGAGAACCCGTACCAGTACACCGACTACGACGCCGGCTCGGCCCAATGGAAGCATTGAGCACATGACCGATACGGGGAGGGGCGCAGGTCCCGACTTCATCGAGGCCCTCGCCCGGGGTCTCGACGTCCTGCGCTCCTTCCGTTCGGGCAGCCCGGCGCTCACGCTCAGTGAGATTGCGGCGGGGACCGGGCTGGCCCGGCCCACCGTGCGGCGCATTCTGATCACCCTGGAACAGCTCGGATACGTCCGTGCCGACGGCCGCGGATATGCGCTCACGCCGCGGGTTCTGGACCTGGGAATGGCCTATGTCCACTCGCTGAATCTGTGGGAAGTGGCGCGGCCGCACATGGAGAAACTGGTCGCGCAGACCAATGAATCCACGTCGATCGCGCAACTCGACGGATCGGATATCGTCTATGTGGCGCGGGTGGCCGTACCCAAGATCGTGACTCTGGGGGTGAGCATCGGGACGCGCTTTCCGGCGCCGCCCACCTCGATGGGGAAAGTGCTGCTGGCGGCTCTGCCGCCGGAGGCCATGGCGCGGGTTCTTGCTGAGCCGTCACGGTCGGGCATCACGCCGCGATGGCAGCCTTCGGCTGCCGAGCTTTCCACCGCATTGCGTTCGGTACGGGCTAAGGGCTGGGCTTTGGCGGACCAGGATCTGGCGCCGGGTATTCGGTCGATCGCCACCGGGGTACGCGATGGCGAGGGCCGTGTGATCGCGGCGGTGAATGTGACCGTTCATGCTGCGGAGACGTCGGTGGAGACACTGGTCGAGGAGCATTTGCCGCGGTTGCTGCGGACTGCGGCTGATATCAGTCATGACTGGTCGTTGACCGCCAGAATCCCCGCCGTAACGGTCTGACCTTCTTGTTCAGCTGACGTCTACGGTCGTCTCCGGCCCGTTTCGGCAGCGTTGGCGGTCAGCCCGGGTTGTCCGGCTGACGCCCAGTGTTGGTTGCGGGCTGCTGGAACTGCTCTGCGTGCTGGGTGGGGGCCTTCTCCGCGGCGGAAATGGGTGTCGGCCCGGATGGTCGGCGGTGGCCTGGTCGGAGAGGCTGAAGAGGCGCCGGGCCGGTTCGGCCCGGCGCACCAGCCTTTCCGTTTGTCCGCTTGTGTTGCTTTGTTGCTTTGTTGCTTCGTTGCTTCGTTGCTTCGTTGCTTCGTTGCTTCGTTGCTTGTTTGCTTGTTTGCTTCGTTTCCGCTTTCGCTGAGCTTTGATCGGAACCAACGTCATGACCGTCGAACGCACCGCCCTTCCGGGCGTCGGAGTCGCCCACGCCACCACCACCCGCGCGAGCCAGCGGGCCGGCGTCGTATGCCACCTCGACGGGCGCCGTGAGATCGTCCTCTACGACCCGGAGGACCGCGAGCGGGCCCTGTGCCTGCTCGTCCTCGAACCGGACGAAGCCCACTGGATGGCCGACCTGCTCACCGCCACCGTGACCGTCGACCATCTGACCGACCTGGAACAGCAGCTCACCGGCGTGATCGCGGCCCGCATCCGGCTGCCGGCGGGCTCACCCTACGACGGGCGGCCGCTGGGCGAGACGCGGGCACGCAGCCGCACCGGGGTGTCGATCGTCGCGGTGATCCGTGCCGGCCAGGTCATCCCCGGCCCGGAACCGGACTTCGTCCTGTACCGCGACGACCTGCTGGCGGTGGTCGGCACCCCGGGCGGAGTCACCGCCTTGACCGGCCTTCTCACCTGAGCGGCCGCGTTTTCGCTGCTCGTCGTCGCGGTCACAAAAATGTCGTACCCCAGGTCTAACTTGAGCGATGAGTTCAAGAGAGTCGGATGGTCTTACCAGTCGAGAGCATCGTTCGAGGAGGGGTTCACGATGGCGACAACGACCACGATCCTGACCGCGGGCCGCGCGGAGGCCCTGTTCACCAGCCACCTGCCCACCGGCAGCCGCCCCGCCCACGACGTCGTCGAGGACGCGATCCGCGTCGCGGTGCGCTCCCACGGCGGTGTCCGCGGATGCGCCGGCGACGTCGCCGCCGAATACGGCGACCATCCCGACCTGGCAGCGCCACGCATGCGCTGGGCG
This sequence comes from Actinoplanes sp. NBC_00393, assembly GCF_036053395.1. Lineage (NCBI taxonomy): Bacteria > Bacillati > Actinomycetota > Actinomycetes > Micromonosporales > Micromonosporaceae > Actinoplanes > Actinoplanes sp. NBC_00393. Next base: position 1,819,833 of record NZ_CP107942.1, read on the forward strand.
CTGGAGGTGGTCCGCGATCTGTACCCGGCTCGCCGCTCCCACAGCGGCTGGGCTCTCGTCGCCTGACCGGCCGCCGGCATCCCGCGGCTCCTTGAGCCGTGATCGGCAGCAAACGGGGGAAGCGGCTAGGAACGGCCGGGATTGCAGGAGACGGCTGAGGTCGGCGAGACACGGTCGGGTCTGGTCTCACGCGGCCGGAACCGGAGCGACGCGGCCAGCCGCGCTGGTGGAACCGGAGCGACGCGGCCAGCCGCGCTGGTGGAACCGGTGGGGTGCGGTTGGCGTCTGAGCGGGATGCGATCACTGGGCCTTGTGGCCGCGTTGCTCGGCGTGGGGCTGGCAACCTTGGTGGTCGGGACGGCTCCTTCCAGCCTCGGCGGCGACGTCCCGGAGCCGCCGTCGGATCCCGGCGCACTCGTTCTGCAGCTGCACCTCTGGGAGAGCCTGACCGGGCCGGTCAAGCGGGCGGAGTTGCCTGAGTTCAGCCTCTACGGCGGCGGGCGGGTGATCGTCGGTGCCGGCTGGGAAGGGTTGCTTCATCGGGGGCGGGAGTTCGTTCTGGAGCCGGCGGCGTATCGGAGGATCTACCGCCTGGCGCACACCGCCGGGATTGCCCGGGACCGGCACCTTCCGGAGCCGGGTGTCAGCACCGACGGGACCTTGCTGGTGGCCGACCTGCGATCCGGCGGTCGGCTGCACACGACGACCGCGGTCTCGCTGGGACGCGGATTCGAGACAGGCGCCCGTCGCTGGCTGATCGAGCTGCGAAAGCTGGTGCAGCGGGAGGTGCGGCGACACCTCGGCCCGGCGCCCGGTGTGCAGCGACATGGCGGCCCAGCGCACAGTGGGCACCGGCACGGCATTACCCCGGCGGTCATCGCCGACTACCGGCCGGACCGGGTTGCTGTGCTGGCGACGGGCGGATTCACCACTGCGCCACCGGAGCGGCGCTGGCCCTACGGGGATCCGCTGGCCGGCACGCACACGGTTCTGGGTCTGTGCACGGTGCACAGCGGCGCCGAGGTGGCGAGCATCGAAACGCTGGCACGGACCTCGCCGCGCGACGCCGGGTGGCTGCATGATCGCGGGCGAACGGGCGGTCTCACCGTACTTGTCCGGCCACTGCTTCCGGGGGAGAGGGGCTGCGCCGATCTGGGCTATCCGGAGCGAGGCTAGCCGGCCGTGCCGATGCGAAGTTGGCTGGCCGTGGCGGTGCGAGTTGGCTGGCCGTGCCGGTGCGAAGTTGGCCTGCGGCGTCGATGTGCAGGTGGTCGGCGATGTCGTTTCCAGCCGGCGGCAACGACGGCCGCCGAGGCCCACCCGGACGGGTGAACCCCGGCGACCTCGGCGGCTGCAAGGAATTGCGCGGCTTCGAAGACTTGCGCGGCTTCTGCTGGACGGCGGCAGCTGGTGCGAGGCCGTGCTGCTGGCGATCAGCTGACGCGGCGAGCTGCTACCCGGCGGCAGCTCGTGGCAAGGCCGAGCTGCCGACAAGGCCGAGCTGCCGACAAGGCCGAGCTGCCGACAAGGCCGAGCTGCCGACAAGGCCGAGCTGCCGGCGATCAGCTGGCGTCGGCGCAGATCACGTCGTCGATTGCTTGCATGGTGCGTTCGTGGACGGCGAAGGCGGCCTCCTCCGAAGCGAGCTGGGTGTGCAGCGACAGCACGGCCACGCGCTTGCCGGACGGGCTGACGCCGTTGGCGGTGCTCATGCCCAGGACGTCGCCGCCGTGGGACCAGTAACCGCCGCATCGGTTCGGGATGAACATGATGCCGAGGCCGTAGCGGGCGCCGGGCAGATAGTCTGGAACGTCTCGGCCAGCACGGTCTCCTGCAGCTGGGCCATCTGCCGGGGCTTGAGCAGCCGGCCCTGCTGAAGCGCCTGCCAGAAGCGGGCCAGGTCGGCCGGCGTGGTGATCAGGCTGCCCGCAGCGCCGCCGGCGGTGGCGTTCCACGCCGTCGTGTCGGTCAGCGGGCCGCCCGGCTCCCACTGCTGGTAGCCCTTCGCGTGCGGCCTGGGCAGCCACGGCCGGTCGCCGGGATCCGACGTGTGGTGCAGCCCGAGCGGACGCACGATCCGCTCGCGTACCTCGGTGGCCCACGACCGTCCGGTGACCTTCTCGATGATCATCCCGGCCAGGGTGTAGTTGGTGTTGGAGTAGTCCCAGTGCGTGCCGGGCGCGAAGTTCGGCTCGTGTTTCATCGCCAGCGCGACGATGTCGGACGGGTTGTAGTGGTCGAACCGGTGCGCCAGGAAGCCTTCCTCCGAGGTCAGCGCCGCGATGTCATTCGTGTAGTTGTAGATGCCGCTGGTGTGCTGGAGCAGCTGGCGTACGGTGATCTGTTTTCCGTCGTTGCCGTTGCCTTCGACCACCCCCGGCAGCCAGCGGTCCACCGTGTCGTCCAGCGACAGCTTGCGTTCCCCGACGAGTTGCAGGGCGACCACCGCGACGTACGTCTTGGTGTTGCTCCCCATCCGGAAGTAACCGTCGACCGGAACCGGCGTGCCGCGCTCGACATCGCCCACGCCGGCCCGGGCCCGCGTGGTGACACCGTTGACCCGGGCCAGCGCCTGCACGCCGGTGATGCCGAGCCGGTGCAGATCGTCGGCCGCCGTCTGGAGCGGACGGTCCGGGGGAGTGGCGGCGGCGACCGGCGCCGCCCCGCCGAGGATCATCGTCACGGTCAATGCTGTGGCGAGAAGTCTCATGATCTGAACCTATGAAGACTTTCGATGCCGTCCCATCCCGCAGCCACCCCGGAACGGGGTAGTGCTAACCCCACCCCCTAGGTTGGGATGCGTCATGGGACGACACCGATCGAGCTTGGGTACGCTGCTCCACCACGTACACGTGAGCGGTCCCCTGTCGCGTGCCGTGCTGGCCGAGCGGATGGGCGTCAACCGCAGCACTGTCCTGGCGCTGACCGCCGAGCTGGTCGCCGCCGGCCTGGTCCGCGAGGAGCATCCCGCCGAGACCACCGGCGCCGGCCGGCCGTCGCTGCTGGTCCGGCCGGAGTCCGAGCGGGTCTGCGTGCTCGCCTTCGACGTCGCGGTGGACCGTCTCGTCGCCGCCCGGGTGGGCCTCGGCGGGCCGATCCTGGACCGGCGCGAGACGGTACGCCCACGAGCCGGCGTCGACCTGGACACCGTGGTCGGCAACCTCGCCGCCCTCGGCCGCGAGCTGATCGACGCGATGCCGCCCGGCACGGTCTGTGTCGGGGTGGGCGCCTCCTACTGCGGCATGGTCCGGCCGGGTGACGGCATGGTCCGGTACGGGCCCGAGCTGGGCTGGGTCGACCAGGCGTTCGGGGCCGAGCTGGGACACGCGCTCGGCCTCGGCCTGCGGGTCGCGGTGGGCAACGAGGCCCATCTCGGGGCCCGGGCGGAGTACGAGCGAGGCGCCGGCATCGGCTCCCCGGACCTGATCTACCTGCACGGCGACGTCGGGGTGGGCGGCGGCATCCTGGTCGGCGGCCAGCCACTCGGCGGCGAGGGCGGTTACGCCGCCGAGGTCGGCCACATGCTGGTCAACCCGCATGACGGCCGCCCCTGCCTGTGCGGTTCGGCCGGCTGCCTGGAGGCCGAGACCGGCGAGTACGCGCTGCTCGCCGCCGCCGGGCGCACCGGCGGAGCGATCGGGCGGGACGCCGTACGCGCGGTGGTTCAAGACGCTGCGGCCGGTGACCCCGCTGCGGCCGCGGCCGTCGCCGAGATCGGGGATTGGCTCGGCATCGGCGTCGCCAACCTGATCAACCTGTTCAACCCCGGCGTGGTCATCTTCGGCGGCATGCTGCGCGACGTGTACTCCGGCGCCGCCCCACAGGTCGCGGCCCGGATCGCCCAGCATGCGATGCCGGTCTCCCGGGAGCGGGCCAAGCTGCGGCTGTCCGGCCTGGCCGACGACGCCACCCTGATCGGCGCCGCCGACCTGGGGTTCGCCGCGCTGCTCACCGACCCGGTCCCGGCCGGACAGCCGGGCTGAGCGCCCAGTAGTGGATCATGTCGGCATGCAGATACCGACCGACGACGAGATCCGCGCCCTGCACGAACGGTTCGCGCCGAGCCGGGCCGCGTTCGAGCTGGTCTGGACGCACTGCCGGATCGTCTGCGAGCTCGCCGAGGAGTTGTTCGTCGAAGGCGATCTCGTGCTGGTGCGGGCCGGCAGCCTGCTGCACGACATCGGCGTCTACCGGCTCCAGCCGGCCGACAACTACGTCCGGCACGGCATCCTGGGCCACGAGCTGCTACGCGACGTCGGCCTGCCGGAGGCGCTGTGCCGCTTCTGCTCGCACCACACCGGCGTCGGCATCACCCGCGCCGACGTCCTCGACCAGGGCCTGCCGTTGCCGGCTGAGGACTTCCTCGCCGAGACCGCCGAGGAGGAGCTGGTGATGTACGCCGATAAATTTCACTCCAAGACCAGCCCGCCCCGGTTCCTGACCGCCGACACCTACGCCGCCAAGGTCGGCAGATTCGGCGCCGGCAAGGTGGAGCACTTCGCCGAGCTGCGCAAACAGTACGGCGAGCCGGACCTGGCCGGGGCCGCGCAACGGTACGGCCACACCGTCATTTGATCCGGCGAAGTCCGGTGCCGCGGCGGCAGCGGCGACTGCATCGGGGAACGGCATGTTGCCGGCGGCCCCTTGCCGTAGCGCGGCGGTTGGCGGCATCGTCTGCGCTGCGCCAAGACCCGGATCCCGTCAACCGATTGATGGTTGGGCAGCTCACGTGGGAGTGGGACACTGATTCGGCATCGCAGAACAGCTCCTTTAGCCGCCTGATTTGGGGAACGATGTCGACGAGTGGGCCGCCGTCCGAGCAGACCAAGAACGTGAACAAAGCTTTGCACATCGGGCCGGCGCTGATCGATGCAGCCTTCTAGTTACTGGGTGGAGCTTTCCTACGAGGGCCGCGTACTCGGTGGTGGACTGCTGGTCCAGCGTGGCGGCGTGATACTTACGGCTGCGCATTGCCTTCGCGCCCTTCCGTCGGAGGCGAAGACTCTGACGGCGACGTTGGCTTGCGAAACCGAGTTCGAGGTCCGTGTCGACGAGGTGGCGGACTGGGATCTCGCGTTGCTTACGGCGGTCGATCCCGGCCAATGTGACTATCTGCCTCCGCAGACTGATTGCTGTAGTCCTCAAGACACCTGGTCAGCGCCGTACCGGCCGTCGCTTAGTGACCCTCACCTGGACGGTGTTGTCATTGCCGGGCAATGCGACTACGGGCTGCGAGACGGCACGACGATCACGGCACTGGAGTTGACAGTGCGGCAGCTTCTCGGCGACTACTCCGGCTACAGCGGTGGTCCGGTGGAGGTGGAAGTTGGTGGACAGCCCCGGCTCGTTGGGATCCTGTTGGAACAGTATCCGGACCGGTCGGACGCTACCAAGGCCAGTAACGTGCTGTTCGCGGCACACATCCGGCATGCGATCCTGCAGTTCCGCCGCTTCGATATCGGCCACCTCCTGCCAGGCGGAACGCCTCGGAGTGGTCCGGCAGCAGTATCCGGCTCGCGACCCGAGGTCAGTCCTACTGCTCATGCCGAGCGCCGACTCAAGCAGGTGCGCGAATGGCGGGAAACTGAGGTGATTTCTCCGCGAGCTGCTGAGGCGACGGAGTTACGTATCCTTCGCATGTGGCTTGATGCCGAGCCGGATGGGGACACCGGTGCCTAGCGCCGCCAGCGCGGGTACGTCTGATCCTGCACGCTGGGAACACGCCGTTCAGGTCGTCGCCGACCTTGCGGAACGCCGCAGCGGCGGCGCCGATTCGCTGCCTCCCGCGCTTGCTGAAATGCTCCAAGCATTGCTGGCCGAACCGGGGGCGCGCCCTGCGGTGGAGAAGGTCCTGATTCTTGCCGATCTTTTGGAAGCTGCTGGGTTCAGAAGCGCAGCGTTCGACGTGCTTCGCTTCGGCGGGCGCACCTTCACCAGGCAAGCCGAAGCGGTGCGAGTGGCTCTTACCGCCGCTGCCCATTTTTGTAGGGCGGGCGAGTACCGCGATGCGATCGCCATCTTGAAAAAGGCTCGCGACGACGGCTACGGCGGTGCGGAGCTGACCTTTGCTGCCGCTACGAGTCTAGCCTCGGTGTACTACAACAGCGGCAATCTGTTACTTGCCCGCCAAAGCCTCGACGAGGCCGCCTCGCTATCCGTACAGACAGCCTCACCATCAGTTCGAGTGGCTTTCGCCGAACTTAAGGACCTGCTGTCCGGGCCTGTCGGAACGCCGGCCAGCGAGGCGGAGCTTGAACGTATGCAGGTTCTTGCGCGGGAAGGCTTGGACGCCGACGATCCGCGGCTGCTTGGTGTCTTGACCAGCCACGCACAGCGCCAGTTTCGGCGAGCCAAGTCCCGCGACGACGTCGAGTATCTGCGGAGCAGGCTAATTCTGTTGGAGAACGCAGCATTTCTCGCGAGATCAACCTTCGGTGCGGGGCATCCGGACGCGATTCGCGCAGCGCTCGCGGCAGATCTGGCTGCCTGCGAGTATGCAATCCGGTCAGGTCAGCAGCGGTGGATGCCCGAGGCGTTCAACCGGTTGAAAGCAATGGCTGACTTGCAGTCAGCCTTCTCCGGCATGGTTCATCCCGAAACCGTGACCACCAGGATCAGCGTTGCCGCAGTGAGGTTCGAGCTTGCACGATTCGTACGAGATGAGTCCCTCGCTCAGGAAGCCCTGACTGACCTGATGACAGCTCGGGTTGAGGCCCGATCCGTGCTGGGATCTAGGCATCCGCACACGATCGTGGCCGAAGCAAACGTCGCGGCGGCGCAGTTGGAGTTGATGCTCGTTCGGGAGCCCTCCGAACGGGACAGGGACGCTGCTGCGCGGTCGGCGGAACACCTTGCCGTTCTGGAGCAGCATGCTCGTGAGGTGCTGGGTACATCCCACCCCAGCGTCGCGGTCTTGCACCGGGAGTCTCAGATAGCCCGCTACCTTGCTGCCTCGCCTGGTTATGAGCCGCCCGGCCGCGGGGGCCTCGCCGTACGTACTCGACCGACCACTCGGACGCTGTATGGATTGGCCGAGCCGAATCCCTTCGGCGCAGGCCACTACGAATCCAGCGAGGCGGCTGGTGATCGGTTGCTTCGGGAAGCCGCACGTTCGAACCCGCCACCGCCACCGACGCGGCCCAGACGCGTCGTGCTGAAGGTGACCGGCGAGGCGTTCAGCAGCGGCGATGGCGGTATCGATCCGGATGTCGTGCAGTCGTTGGCGCGGCAGATCGCGACTGCGACCCGGCGCGGGATTCAGGTCGCCGTGGTGGTCGGTGGCGGGAACATCGTGCGAGGTACCGATCTGCAGAGGCATGGCATGGACCGCGCCCGGGCCGACTACATGGGCATGCTCGGGACGGTGATTAACTGTCTCGCCCTCCAGGACTTCCTGGAGCAGGAAGGCATCGAGACCCGAGTTCAGAGCGCTATCACGATGGCCCAGGTCACCGAGTCCTACATTCCGCTGCGCGCGATCATGCATCTGGCGAAGGGGCGCGTCGTGATCTTCGGTGCCGGCGCCGGCATGCCGTACTTCTCCACCGATGCGGTGACCGCCCAACGCGCGCTGGAAATCCATGCAGACACTGTGCTGATGAGCAGAACCGGGGTCGACGGCATCTACACCGCCGACCCCGGGATCGATCCGAACGCCCGAAGAATCGACACTGCGACCTTCGCGGAAGTGCTGGAACGAGGATCACGGATCGTTGATCAGGCGGCTTTGAACCTATGCCAGGAGAATGACCTGCCGATGCTCGTGTTTGACGGGACAGGGGACGACGCTGTTCTGCGGGCCGTGTCTGGCGAGCGCATCGGCACGCTGATCACCCGCCGATAGTCGGGTCGCCGAGGAGGTGCTGCACCGGGTGCCGACCCGGGATCTGGTCGGCACCCTGGATGAGTGTGCCAGTTCAGGGTGTCACCAGGGTTCCGGGCCGTCCTCGCTGAAGAAGCCTGCGGTCGGGCCGTCGGCCGGCAGCGTGGCGAGCCGGACCGCGGCGATCGCGCCCTGCTCGGCCGTGCGTGGCCCGGCGCCCTGGTTCATGTCGGTCGCGCAATAGCCGGGGTCGGCCGCGTTCACCTTGATCGGCGTGTCCCGCAGCTCGTTCGCGTAGGACACCGTGACCGCGTTCAGGGCGCTCTTGGACGAGTTGTAAGCCATCATCGGGTACTGCGCGAACGGGTGTTCCGGGTCGCTTGTCAGGGTGAACGACGCCAGCCCGCTCGACAGGTTGACGATGCGGCCGGCCGGGGCTCGGCGGATCAGCGGCAGCAGGGCGTTGGTCACCGTCACCACGGCGAAGACGTTCGTGGCGTACGTGCGTTCCAGCAATTGCACCGGCGTCCCGCTGGGGTATTGGCCGCGGTCGAGCAGGATTCCGGCGTTGTTGACCAGGATGTCCAGCCGGCCGTGTTCGCGTTCGATGCGGGCGGCGGCCGCCGACACCGAGACCGGGTCGGTGACGTCCAGGCCGACCGGCACCGCGGTGATGCCCTCGGCGGCCAGTTTCGCGGCGGCGGCCGTGCCGCGTTCCGCGTTGCGCGCACCGATCAGCACGGTGATGCCGGTGGTTCCGAGAGCGCGTGCGATCTCGTACCCGATTCCTTTGTTTGCGCCCGTGACAAGGGCGACCTTCGGCTCGCTCATGGTGCCGAGCCTGCGCCGCAGGAGCTGCGGTGAGGAGAGACCGGCTGAACCACGGACTGGCGGTCCCTGGTTCGTGCGGCGCCGGAGCCGGAAGATGACCTCATGGATCGCCGCCAGTTCGCCGAGTTTCTCCGTGACCGCCGATCCCGGGTGCAGCCGGGTGATGTGGGGCTGGCTGCGGGGACCCGGCGCCGCACCCCCGGTCTGCGGCGTGAGGAGGTGGCCGGGCTGGCCGGGATCTCGGTGGACTACTACGCCCGGATGGAGCAGGCGCGCGGCCCGCAGCCGTCCCGGCAGGTGCTCGCGGCGCTGGCCCGGGCGCTGCGGCTGTTCGACGACGAGCGCGCCCACCTGTACCGCCTGGCCGGTGAACAGCCCGTCGCGCCGGACGGCCCCAGCGCGGACGTGCCGGCCGGTGTCCTGCACCTGCTCGACCGGCTCGACGACACGCCGGCGTACGTCATCGACGTGAAGTACGAGATCCTCGCCTGGAACCGGATGGCCGCAGCGTTGCTCGGCGACCCGTCGTCGTGGCCGGCGGGCCGCCGCAACATCATCTGGAACCTGTTCCGGGACGGGCCGCCGGTGGATGAGGCGTTCGCCGAGGAGTGCGTCGCTGACCTGCGCGCCGCCGCCGCGCAGTTCCCGCAGGATCCGGGCATTCACCGGCTGATCGCCCGGCTGCGCGCGTCCAGCCCGGATTTCGTGCGGCGCTGGGAGAAGCTGCAGGTGTGCGTGCGGCGCGGCACGACCGTCAAGCATCTGCACCACCCGGTGGTCGGCGAGCTCGCCCTCGAGTGCGAGGTGCTGGACATCGCCGGGCACGGCCAGCGGCTGATCATCTACAGCGCGCGCCCGGGCAGCCCGACCGCCGAGGCGCTGCAGCTGCTCAGCGTCGTCGGCACTCAGTGGAGCGAGACCCGGACCGCCCGGTAGGCCGCGGCGACGTCGGCCCGTACCGGATTCACATGTCGCGACGCTGGAAGGCCAGACCGGCCAGACCGAGAACGATCAGAACCCAGACAACCGCCCAGATCATGTACGGCGCGGACAGCTGCGAAACGCTCAGGAACGGATGCCCCTTGAACGCCTGGGAGAACTGCGCGAAGAGCGTCGGATCCTGGAAGGCCCGCATCGCCCCGCGCCACAGCCCGTCGGTGGGCAGCAGCACCTGCGACACCGTGCCGACCCGTTCCACACTGGCGTTGCCGAGCGCCACCCCGAAGTTGCCGACCACGCCGGCGATCCACGTGGCGCCGAACAGGCCGACCGCCACGATGCCGGACGCCATCGGGGAGATCGCGGTGGACAACAGCAGACCCAGGGTGAGCAGCGTGATCGTCTGGGCGGCGAGCAGTGCCAGGCCGACGACCGGGTCCGGCGGCCAGTAACCGACCGTGACCTGCACGATGATCAGCTGGGCGAGGCCGGCGACGGCGACGAAGCCGCTGCCGAACGCCACCAGGCCCAGCCATTTGCCGAGCAGGACGGTGGAGCGGCGTACCGGGCGGCCCAGCACGGCCAGCGCTATCCCGGACTCGATCTCGCCGGCCAGGGTGGGCCCGGCCAGGAACGCGGTGCCGAGCGCCGCGATCAGGCTCAGCCCGAACATCACCAGGTTCAGCACCATGGCCGCGGCCAGCTTCGACTCGCCGCTGGTCAGGCCGCCGAACTCGGCGTCGATCCGGGAGAAGCCCCAGGCGCTCAGGGTCAGCAGGACGACGGTGAGCACCGCGAGCGAACGCAGCACCCGGCGCCGGGCGGCCTCCTGCAGGGTCAGGGCGGCCACGGTCAGGACGGTCTTCACTTCTCACCTCGAAGGACGGTCTTCACTTCTCACCTCGGAGGATGTCGAGCAGGCGTTCCTCCAGGCTGATCCGGCTCGGTTCGACCGCGTGCACCCGCACGCCCAGGCCGACCAGGGCGGCGACCAGGTCCGGGACCTGGGTGGGATCGTCGAGCGTCACCGCGTACTCCTCGCCGTATTGCCGCAGTTCCCCGGCGGCGGACAGCCGGGCCGCCGCCTCCGCGCTCACCTCGGTGAGCCGCATCCGCAGCTCGCTGCGGCCGAGCAGTTCCGGCAGGGTGCCGGCGGCCGCGACCCGGCCCTTGTCGAGGATGACGACCCGGTCGCAGACGCGTTCCACCTCGCCGAGCAGGTGCGAGTTGAGCAGCACGGCGATGCCCCGCTCCTTGAGCGAGAGCAGCAGGTCCCGGACGTCGGCGCGGCCCAGCGGGTCCAGGGCGCTGGTCGGCTCGTCCAGGATCACGAAGTCCGGGCCGGCCACCAGCGCGACGGCCAGCCCGAGCCGCTGCTGCATGCCCTTGGAGAAGCCGCCGACCCGGTCACCGGCCCGGTCGGCCAGACCGACCAGGCCGAGGCACTCGCGGCGCTGCTGTTCGGCGACCGTGGCGCCGGCCAGCCGGACGTGCAGTTTCAGCACCTCGGCGGCGGTCAGCCACGGCTGGTACCGGAACAGCTCGGGCAGGTACCCGACCCGCGCCCGTGACGCCGGGTCCCTGGCCGGCCTGCCGAGCAGCAGCACCTCGCCGGCGTCCGGGCGGACCAGACCGAGCAGCATCTTGATGACCGTGGTCTTGCCGGCGCCGTTCGGCCCGAGCAGGCCCAGCACCTCGCCGCGCCCGACGGTGAACGACACCCCATCCACCGCGGTCCGCTTCTTGTACCGCTTACGCAGGCCGGAACACCAGGCCGCTGCCGCCGGTGGCAGGTCCGCCACCAGCTGAGCAGCCTGTTTCTGTACGTCCGTCACCGCTCCCACCTCAGCCCGCGGGCCACGCTCAGCACCTCGTCGGCGCTCAGCGACCCGGCCACCGCGGTGACCACGCCGTCCTGCACCCAGACGACCGCGGCGAGGACCTCGTCGCGGCTGGTCAGCACGGTGGCCGGGGTGCCGTTGACGTCGGCGGACCGGCTGGTCAGCTCCTCGGCCATGACATGCAGCGGCAGGGTCCGTCCGTCACCGGTGAAGGAGCGCAGCTGGGCGGCGACGTCCTCGGGCAGGCCCGAGAGCGACAGCAGGTAGTCGCGGGCGGTGGCGAACGGGACGCCGGACGAGTACGCGGTGGGGGAGACGGCCCGCCCGACGATCAGTGCCGGCATGCCCTGGCTCTGCATCCAGACCGCGGCCACGCCCGGCCCGGCGGTCAACCGGAACCGGCTGCCGTCCAGGCCCGCCGGCGGAGCCGGCAGATCGGATCCGGACGTCTTCGCCGTCTCCGCCGCCTTCTCCGCGGAGAACGTGAACTCGGCGCTCACCCGTCGGCCGACGTGGAACTCGGGGCTTCCGGTCACACCGCGCGGCAGCTCGCTGACCTGCGGCACCGACAGCCCGGTCGCCTTCTGCGCCTCCGCGGCGCCAGGGACCTGTTCGATTCGAGCCGTCTCGGTGAACCTCAGTTCCCCGTACCCCGAAAGATCGGGAAGTTTGAGCAGGTCAGCCTGTTTGATCGTGACCGGGGCGATCTGCTCGGTGCGGAAGATCTGCAGCCAGTCCGTCGCGGCAGCGGCGGTGGCCCCGGTGAGCAGCGCGACCGCGGCTGCCACCGCGACCACCGGCCGGCCCAGCGTGGTACGCCACCGCGGCGCCCGGGCCACCGGCCGGGACTCACCGGCCGCGACCGAGGCGGACAGCCGGCGCCACCCCTCGTCCACGTCCGGCGCGCCGTCGAACTGCAGCGCCGCACCGACCGCTGCCGCGTCCTGCTGCGCGCTAGTGAGCCCGGCCAGGCACACCGGGCAGCCCGCGACGTGCTCGCGATCGGCGTCGGCCACACCTTCCGGCTCGTCCAGGAGCCGGCGCAGCGTGCCGTCAGTGGGATGACGCATGACGGTTCAACTCCTTGCGTAGGGCGGACTCGGCGCGCCGCACAGTCGTGCCGACACTGCCGGGCGAAAGATCAAGAGCGGTCGCGACCTCGGCGTAACTGAGGCCGCTGTGCCGCAGAACCAGCGCAATCGCCTGTTTACGGGGCAGCCGGGACAGCGCCTCCCGGACCCGGCGGTGCTCCTCACGGGCGACCACCGTCTCGGCGACATCCGGGCTCGTCGCCGTCTGGTCCCGCGCTGCTTCCTCACGGTGCGCCCGGCGGCGTCCCGAGCGCAGATGGTTGAGGGCGGTGTGCGCGGCCGCCACCGACAGCCAGCCCACCGACTCCCCGGCCGGCACGGTCGACCGCCCGAACGTCAGGAACACCTCCTGCGCGACGTCCTCCGCTTCGTCGCGGGACCCCAGCACCCGGGCCGCGACCGCGACCACCCGCGGATACGCGGCCCGGAAGACCTGCTCAAGGTCGGCGCGGACGGCACCGGGCCCAGCTGTCACCACGCCGTCCTCCCGTCGGACGCGCCCGGCCGCACGGCGGCGGCCGCCGGGCAGCCACACCGCCCCGGCGTGCGCTGCGAGCTCCACATCTTGGTTCACATCAGGAAAGCACCGCAGGGCCGCAAGATGTGACACACAGCAGGGGTACGGGTTTGCGCAGCCCTCGCCGAATCGACGAGACGCCAGTGGAGTCCCTGATAGTGGTGTAACGCGGTTGGCGTGATCGTCGGACAGCCTGTCCGGCATAGAGCGCGGCCATCGCGTGATCTTTCGAGCGAACGTCTCACGGAACTCTCGAAAGGCATCTATCGCGATGACCGCACCACACATCATCGACCCTGCCGGCCTGCTCGGCCAAGCGCTGACCGACGCGTCACCGGATCTGATGCGCCACCTGTTGTCGACCGTCATCAACTCGCTGCTGTCGGCCGAGGCCGACGCGGTCTGCGGCGCTGAATACGGCGTGGCCAGCTCGGAGCGGGTCAACTCCCGCAACGGCTACCGGCACCGCGAGCTCGACACCCGGATCGGCACCATCGACGTGGCGATCCCGAAGCTGCGCTCCGGCAGCTACTTCCCGGAATGGCTGCTCGAACGCCGCAAGCGGGCCGAGGCGGCGCTGGTCAGCGTGGTCGCGACCTGTTACCTGCTCGGTGTCTCCACCCGCCGGATGGACAAGCTGGTGCAGTCGCTGGGGATCACCAGCCTGTCGAAGTCGCAGGTGTCTCGGATGGCCGCCGACCTCGACGAACAGGTCCACGCGTTCCGGACCCGGCCCCTGGACGAGTCCGGGCCGTTCACGTTCGTGGCGGCCGATGCGCTGACGATGAAGGTCCGTGAGCAGGGCCGGGTCGTCAACGCCGTCGTGCTCGTGGCGACCGGGGTGAACGCCGACGGCCACCGCGAAGTCCTCGGGGTCAAGGTCGCCACCAGCGAGACCAAGCAGGCCTGGAACGCGTTCTTCGCCGACCTGGTTGCCCGCGGCCTGACCGGCGTCCGGCTGGTCACCTCGGATGCTCACGCCGGTCTGATCGACGCGATCGCGGCGAACCTGCCCGGCGCGTCGTGGCAGCGATGCCGCACCCACTTCGCCGCGAACTTGATGGGAGTTTGCCCGAAGTCGGCGTGGCCAGCGGTCAAAACGATGTTGCATTCGGTCTATGACCAGCCCGACCCGGACTCGGTCCACGCCCAGTTCGACAAACTGCTCGACTCCGTCGGCCGATCGCTGCCTAAGGTGGCCGCCTACCTCGACGACGCCCGCGCCGACCTGCTCGCCTTCACCGGTTTCCCGCAGCAGATTTGGCGTCAGCTCTGGTCCAACAACCCCAACGAACGCTTGAACAAGGAGATCCGCCGCCGCACCGACGTCGTCGGGATCTTCCCCGACCGCGACGCCGTCATCCGCCTCGTCGGCGCCGTCCTGGCCGAACAACACGACGAATGGACCGAAGGCCGCCGCTACTTCGCCCCTCGACGTCCTCGAACGCGCCCGCAAGATGCCAGCCGCAGCCACCGCCACCACGGCGGACCTGCCCGAACTGGAGACCGCCGCATGACCCACCCGACCGGCGACCCCGCCATCCCCGACCCCGCCGAACGCGCACGGCGCAACACCGCCCTGCACACCGACAACATCGAAACCGGCTTCTTCGACGAGTCCGGCCGGCCTGCACCCTGGCCCGACGACATCGACCACTGGCGACCCGAAACCCGCGAGCCCGACACCGGACAGCCTGGCGAACAGGCCTTCTGACCAGCACCACTCGAAAGATCAACCGTTACACCACTTCCAGGGGCTTGACCTCGACGCCGTTCCCTGCTATGACGCGATGCCCGATGCCACTCAGGGCCGCAGCGCGACCGCCGGGCTTAAGCAGATGGCAACACCGGCTCTTCGGCTGTCCCGCTCGTCGGCCGGCTCTTTTTGCTCCGTCTGGCTTCGGCCCGGCTACTCGGCCGGCAGGTCGCCTCGCAGCAGGCCGAAGACGACGATGTCGCGCCACTCGCCGTCCCGGAACTCGGCTCCGCGGAGCACACCCTCCTGCTGGAACCCGATCTTCTGCAGGGCCCGCTGCTCGGCGGCGTTCTCCGGTTGAGTCGTGGCCTCGATGCGGTGCACGGGGGTGTGCGTGAACAGATACCGGCACAGCAACAGCTGAGCCCGGCTCCCCACACCGCGCCCGCGCCATTCGGGCAGCAGAACAATCCCGATACTCCGGTAGCGTCCGGCCCCGTGCCCGGTCGGCCCCCAGCTGAGGAAGCCCGCGGTCTGATCCCCGACGGCCACGATCAGCCGGCCGTCCTCCTCACCCAGCCAGCCGTCACTCTCGAACCGCCGCCGGTCCCGGCCCGCGTCCCGAAACCCGTACCAGTTCGGCCCGATCAGCCCCGGCTCCACAGCGAACCGCCCCAGAAACGCCAGATCGGCCTCCCGCACCGGCCGAAGCTGCACTTCATCGATATCCACCTCCGTGACACTAGAGACCTTGGTGGCCGCGGTCCGGGATGGGTCTACGCCACAGATGGGCTGCCATGCGAGCTGACGTCCGGAGCAGTCCTGCCGTGGTGACAGCGCTGCCGCGCGGCTGGGGCCTCGATTAGGGCTTGTTTGATCACTCGGCCACGCGGTGATGCTGTCTGACCGCTCGGCAGACAGCGCGAGCAGGCGGCCAGGTGATCAACTAGGCCGAGATGGGGGCCCCGGCCGCGCGTTGGCGCTGTCCACCACTTGGTCGTCGGTGAGGCCGGTGCTGAGGGCGTCGTCGATTCGGGCCGGGAGTCTCGCTACCCGGCGAACGCGATGCCGTCGCCGAGCACTGCCTCGTCCTCGCAACGATGCGGGCCGGGCCGGTCGGTGGCGATGGTGCCGGTCTCCTGATCGACCGGCCCAGGCGGCGTGGGAGCTGCACCAGGCCTGGCCCGGCTCCGAACTGATCGGCATTGGGAATCCGACGGGCGGCCGCCGCTGAGGTCGCCTCCCTCACCGAGGCAAGCGGCGAAAGCCACAAGGCACAGCCGGGCCCGTCTTTTCGAGCTTTTCGATCATCCGGCTGGGAGCCGCGCACCCGTCCGGCCGGTGGAAGCAGCCACAGCTCCCAGCCCGACCTCGGGAACCGACCTCGAGGGCCGCCCGGCTGGGAACTACGGCTGCCGTAGTGATCCACACTTGTCAGAACGCCGGGTCACACCAGCGCCGGCGCCGCTGATCCCGGCACCGCGGCCACAGAGCGCCAGCCGGCTGACGTGGCTGGCTTCGAGGGCTGTTTCGGCGGGTGCGAAACGGCACTGAGCGCCAGCCGGGGTGCCGTGGCTGGTCCTGAGGGCTGCTTCAGGCACCGAGAAACGACACTGAGAGCCAGCCGGGGTGCCGTGGCTGGTTGTGAGGGCTGTTTCGGGCGGCGGGAAACGACACTGAGCGCCAGCTGAGCGGCGAGCAGCCCGGCAGCGGGACTGCAAAGCGAGGCGCGCGTATCCGTACAGATCAGGGTTTTTCGGCCAGTTCGTCGGTGACCAGCAGGTCGCGGCGGACCATGCCGGCGCGGTAGCCGGCCCGGCCGATCATGTGGGCGGCGACCGGCGCGGTGGCCATTTGGAAGACCGCGACCAGCGCCAGCATGCCGAAGTGGTCGCGCAACCGCAGCGCACCCGCCAGCAGGACCAGGAGCAAACCCAGGACCTGCGGTTTCGTCGCGGCGTGCATGCGGGAGAGCAGGTCCGGAAAGCGCAGCAGCGCAACGCCGGCGGAGAGTGTGAGCAATGCGCCGGTGATCAGGCAGGCGGCGGCGAGCACGTCGAGGGCGGCGTTCATCGGGATTTCCGGGTGGTGAAGCGGGCGACGCTGACCGAGCCGATGAAGCCGAGGATGGAGAGCACCACCAGGATCGGCAGGACGGTGGCGTCGCGGGACCATGCGGCCTCGGCGGCGAGGGCGACGATGACGATGGCCAGCAGGACGTCGGTGGCGACGATGCGGTCCAGCACCGACGGCCCGCGGACCAGGCGGACCAGGGCGAGTACGGCGCCGGCGGTGAGCAGGACGGTGACGAGTACGGCGACGGCGGTCATGTGGGGGCCTTGATCGAGCTGGTCATGGCAGGGGTCTCCTCGTGGTAGGCGCGGCGCTCGGTGGCGGAGCCGAAGGCGTGGACGATGCGGTGTTCCAGGGCGAGCACCTGCCGGCGGAAACGTTCGGCGTCGGCGGTGTCGACCACGTTGAGGACGTGCACGTAGAGGACGCCCGTCTCCCGGTCGGCCTCGACGATCAGGCTGCCGGGCACCAGCGAGAGCGCCTCCCCGGTGAGGGTGAGACCCAGGTCGGAGGGGACCCGCAGCGGCACAGCGATCACCGCGGATCGCGGCACCCGGCCGGGCCGGAAGGCGAGGATGGCTACCTGGACGCTGGACACCACCAGGTCGGCGGCGAACCGGACGGCGAACTGCAGCACCCCGAGCGGGTGGACGCGCCCGGCGTAGGTGACCGGCGGCAGCGGGAAGACAGCCAGCACGATCACCGCGATGATCAGCCCGCCGATCAGGGTGAGCCAGGTGACCGAACCCCAGAGCAGCATCCAGATACCGGTGAGCGCGGCCGCGGCGACGCACCGGTCCCGCCACTTCCCGGCGATCACGGCGCATCCCCGCCGAGCACCGCCTGCGCGTACCCGCCGCGTTGCAGCAGGTCCCCGGCGGCCTGGTCGCCGATCGCGAACAGCGGGCCGGCCACCACGCTCAGCGCCACGCCGAACGCGACCAGCGCCAGCGTCGGCACGACCATCAGCGGCGGGCAGCGGCCGGCGTCGGGTGACGGCATCGCCGGGTTCGGGCTGCGCCAGAACGCCAGGTTCCAGACGCGGGCGATCGCGTACAGGGTGAGCAGGCTGGTCAGCACGCTGCCGGCGACGAGCAGCCAGGCCAGGTAGCCGCCGTCGGCGACGCCGGCCTCGATCAGGCCGAGCTTGCCGATGAACCCGGAGAACGGTGGGATGCCGGCCAGGTTCAGCGCGGGTATGAGGAAGGCGAGCGCGAGGACCGGGTTGAGCCGGGCCAGCCCGCCGAGTCTGTCCAGCGCGGTGCTGCCGCCGCGTTTCTCGATCAGGCCGGCCGCCAGGAACAGGGTGGTCTGCACGGTGATGTGGTGCACCACGTAGAAGATCGCGCTGGACAGCCCGAGTTCGCTGGTCAGGCCCACCCCGAACAGCAGGTATCCGATGTGGCTGACCAGGGTGAAGGAGAGCAGTCGTTTGATGTCGGACTGCGCTACCGCGCCGAGGATCCCGATCACCATGGTCAGCAGCGCGGCGATCAGCAGCACGGTGGTCGCGCGGCCACCGGGGAAGAGCAGGGTTTCGGTACGGATGATCGCGTACACCCCCACCTTGGTGAGCAGCCCCGCGAACACCGCCGTGACCGGCGCCGGAGCCGTCGGATAGCTGTCCGGCAGCCACGACGACAGCGGGAACACCGCCGCCTTGATCCCGAACGCGAGCAGCAGCATCCCCTGCAGGGTCAGCCGCAGCCCGTCCGGAAGCGCGTCCAGCCGCCCGGCCAGCTGGGCCATGTTCAGCGTCCCGGTGGCCGCGTAGATCAACCCGATCGCGGTCAGGAAGATCACCGAGGAGAGCAGGCTGACCACGACGTACGTGGTGCCGGCCCGGATCCGGTTCTCGGTCCCGCCCAGGGTGAGCAGCACATAGCTCGCCACCAGCAGGATCTCGAAGCCCACGTACAGGTTGAACAGGTCACCGGCGAGGAACGCGTTGGTCACGCCGGCGGTCAGCACCAGATAGGTCGGGTGGTAGACCGACAGCGGCGTCTCCTCGTGCCCGTCGGCCATGCCCTGCCCGATCGAGTACACGAGCACGCACACCGTGACTGCCGCCGACACCACCAGCATCAGCGCGGCCAGTTCGTCGGCGACCAGCACGATGCCGAGCGGCGCGACCCACCCGCCGACCGCGACGACCAGCGCCCCCTCGGTCGTGGTCAGGTAGAGCAGGGCCGCCGACACCAGCAGTGTCGCGGTCAGCGCGGTGAGGCTGACGGTCCGCTGCGCGCGGGGCCGGCCGGCCATCATCAGCGTCAGCGCCGCGCCGAGCAGCGGCATGACAACCGGCAACGGTACGAGCCACGTCATGATTCGTCCTCGGTTCCGGAACCCTCGTCGCGTTCGGCGAGCAGCATGATCCGCCGGTCCTCCACGTCGTCCTGCACTTCGTCGTGCCCGGCCATCGCCCAGCTGCGGTACGCGAGCGCGAGCAGGAACGCGGTCATCCCCAGCGTGATCACGATCGCGGTGAGGATCATGATCTGCGGCAGCGGGTCGGCCAGTTCGTTCTCCGGCGCGCCACCGACGATCGGCGGCGCCCCGGCCTTGCCGCCGAGCAGGATCAGCAGGTTGACCCCGTTGCCGAGCAGGATCATGCCCATCAGCACCCGGGTCAGGCTGCGTTCCAGAACCATCGAGACGCCGGCCGCGAACAGCACCCCGATCACCACGATGTAGACCAGATTCGGGGTCATACCAGCTCCTTCTGGCGTTGTTCTTCCTCTACAGCCGGAGCAGCGTGCCGGTTGTCCAGTTCGGCGCCGAGGCTGCGCAGGATCTCCAGGACCAGGCCGACCACGATCAGGTACACGCCGATGTCGAACGCGACCGACGTGGCGAAGTGGACGTGCCCGATCAACGGCAGATGCACGTCGAGCAGGGCACTCTGCAGCACCTCGCCGCCCGCGACCATCGCCGCGATCCCGGTGCCGACCGCGGTCAGCAGGCCGGTGCCGAGCACCAGGCCGGCGTCGACCGGGGCGGCCGCGTTCAACTCCGGTTTGCCGCCGGCCAGATACCGGATGGTCAGCGCCAGCCCGGCGACCAGGCCGCCGGCGAACCCGCCGCCCGGCGCGTTGTGACCGGAGAACAGCAGGTAGATCGAGAACAGCACCACGGTGTGGAACAGCACCCGGGCCACCACCTGCAGGATGATCGACTGCCGGCGGGCCTCCGGGGTGTCGCCGGCGCGCAGCCAGCCCGCGGCCGCGAAGGTACCGGGCGACGTACTGCGGCCCTGCAGCGCCTCGGTGCGCCGGAAGATCAGGCTCGCCACCCCGGTCGCGGCCACCACCAGCACCGAGATCTCGCCCATCGTGTCCCAGGCGCGGATGTCGACCAGCGCCACGTTCACGATGTTGGTGCCGCCGCCGTAGGAGACGGAGAGGGCGGGGAAGTCGACCGAGATCGGGACGGCCTGCCGGCCGGAGACCGCCACCCACGCCATCCCGGAGGTGACCAGGCCGACCGCCACGGCGATCACGTTGCGGGTCATCCGGCTGGTGCGCAGCGGGCGGGCCGAGAACCGGGCCGGCAGCCGCCGCAGCACCAGCACGAACATCACGATCGTCGCGGTCTCCACCAGGAACTGGGTGAGCGCCAGGTCGGGCGCGCCGTGCAGCACGAAGAGCACGGCCATGGCGTAACCGGCGACGCCGACCAGGATCATCGCGGTCATCCGGCGCCGGACGCGCGCCGCCAGCAGCGCCGCCGCGACGATCACCGCACCGGCGACCGCCTGCAACGGGGTGTCCCAGAGCCGGATGCCGCGCGGCCAGGAACCACCCAACGCCAGCGTGGTCGCGCCGATCACGACCAGGACCACCAGGATCATGCCGAGCGAGAACGGCAGCGAACCACGCTGCGTCGCGCCGGTGACCTCGACCGCGGCCCGGTCGACAGCGGACATCAGCCGCCGGTAGACACCCTCCGCGGCCGGGAACAGCTGCCGCGGCCAGTTGTCGTTCCGCCCCGGCCCGAAGAAGATCACCAGGCCTGCGGCCAGGACCACGATCGAGAGCAGCAGCGGGAGACCGGCACCGTGCCACAGGCTCAGATGGTGGTTTCCTGCACCGTACGGCTGAAGCGCGCGATCCAGCAGCGGAGCCAGGATCCCGGCCGCGACCCCGCCGACCGCGAGCAACCCGGCGGGCGCGGTGAGACCCAACCCGGCCCGCTGCGGCAGGGTCACTGCCACCTCGGGCTTGTGACCGAACGCGCCCCACAGGAAGCGCAGCCCGTACGCGACAGTCAGCCCCGACCCGGCAACCAGCGCGAGCAGAACCGCCCGGTCGGCGACGCCACCGTGCTCGAACGCCGCGAACAGCGACTCCTTGCCGACGAACCCGGCGGTCGGCGGCAGTCCGGCCATCGAGGCGATCGCGAGCGCCGCGATCACGGCCAGTCCGGGCATCCGGCGGCGCAGGTCACTGAGTTCGCGCAGGTCACGGGTGCCGGTGGTGCGGTCGATCACGCCGACCACGAGGAACAGGGCCGCCTTGAACAGGGCGTGCGCCAGCAGCAGCGCGGAACCGGCCAGGGCCGCGATCTCGCTGCCCGCGCCGAACGCGACGGTGAGCAGGCCCAGCTGGCTGACCGTGCCGTACGCGAGCAGCAGTTTCAGGTCGTGCTGGCGCATCGCGGCCCACCCGCCGAGCAGCACGGTCAGCGTTCCGGCGGCCACCGCGACCGTCCGCCACTCGGCGACCCCGGCGAACACCGGTCCGACCAGGCCGATCAGGAACACACCGGCCTTGACCATCGACGCCGCGTGCAGGTAGGCCGAGGCGGGGGTGGGCGCGGCCATCGCGGCCGGCAGCCAGAAGCTGAACGGGAAGATCGCCGACTTGGACAGCGCCCCGGCCAGGATCAGCACCGCCGCGGTGGCCAGATAGCCGCCCTCCGGCAGTGGGCCGGCCGCGATCTGCGACCACCGGTACGTCCCCGCGTGCTCGCCGAGCATCACGAACCCGACCAGCATCGCCAGCCCGCCCGCGGTGGTGACGACGAGCGCCTGCATCGCCGCCCGGCGCGCTGCCGCCTGCTCCGGCTTGTGCCCGATGAGCAGGTAGGAGAAGACCGTGGTCAGCTCCCAGAACACGTACAGGACGATCAGGTCGTCGGAGATCACCAGGCCGGTCATCGCCCCGGCGAAACCCAGGAACACCGCCGCGAACCGGCCCAGATCCGGGTCGCGGTCCGGGAAGTACCGCACGCAGTAGGCCAGCACGATCGCGCCGATACCGCCGACGATCAACAGCATCAGCCAGGGCAGGGGACCGGTACGGAAAGCCAGCTCGACGTCGAGATGCGGCACCCACGGGTACGTCTCGGTGCGGACCTGTCCCGTGGTCGTGGCGGCCCAGACGGCGGCTGACGCGGGGACCAGGGCGAGGGCGTACAGGGCACGGTTGCCGGCGGCCCGGACCAGCGGAACCGCCAGGACCGCGGCCACCGCGTGGAGGATGAGCAGGAACAGCACGATCAGGGCTCGATCAGGCCGGCGCGGATCGCGTAGCGGGTGAGTTCCTGCCGGTCGCGCAGGCCCAGCTTCTGCAGAATGTTCGACCGGTGGCGTTCCACCGTTTTCACACTGATGAACAACAGGTCGGCGATCTCCTTCGTGGAGTGCCCCTCGGCGACCAGCTTCAGCACCTGCTCCTCACGTTCGGTGACGACCCGGGCGGGAATGGCGGTTCCCGCCCGGGCCCGTTCGAGGTAGTCGCGGACCAGCGTGGTGACCGCGCCCGGATACAGGAACGGCTCGTCGCGCATGGCCGCATGGCAGGCCTCGACCAGGTCGGTGTCGGCCGCCGACTTCAGCACGTAACCGGCGGCGCCGACCCGCAGCGCCTCGAAGAAGTACTGCTCGTTGTCGTACATGGTCAGGATCAAGAGTTTGAGATCCGGGGCGCTGCGGGACAGCTCGCGGGCGGCCTGCAGACCGGTCAGCTTGGGCATGGCGATGTCGAGTACGGCCAGATCCGGCTCCTCGGCCTTGGCCAGCTGCAGCGCCTCCAGGCCGTCGGCGGCCTCGGCGACCACCTCGAGGTCCGGTTCGCTGTCCAGGATCAGCCGGACGCCGCGACGGACCAGGGCGTGATCGTCGGCGAGCAGGATGCGTGTCGGGCGGCTCATGCCGGGACTCCGATCGGGACGTGTAGGCGTACCTCGGTGCCTTTGCCCGGTGATTCGACGCTCAGGCCGGCGCCGATCAGCAAGGCCCGTTCCCGCATCCCGCGGATGCCGGCGCCCTCCGGGGCGCCGCCCAGACCGCGGCCGTCATCCTTCACGCACAGCTCCACCCCGCCCGCCTCCTCCCGCAACCGCAACTCGACCGTCCGGGCCTTGGCGTGCCGCGCCGCGTTGGTCAGCCCCTCCTGCGCCACCCGGTAGACCACCAGTTCGGCCTCCCGGCTCAGCTGCGGCAGGTCGGAGCCGACCTGCCGGCGCACCGACAGGCCCGCGGTGGAGAACTCGGTGGCCAGCGCACGCAGGGCACTGGCCAGGCCGAGCTCTTCCAGTACGCCCGGACGCAGCCGCCGCGCGATCCGGCGAATCTCGTCGAGACTGTTGCGGGTGCTCTCCTGCGCCTGCCGAAGCTGGTCGCGAACCGGCGGCGGCGCGGTGTCGGCGACCCGCTTCAGTTCCAGCAGCACCGCCGTCAGCGTCTGCCCGATCTCGTCGTGCAGCTCCTGCGCGACCCGGTGCCGCTCCGCCTCCTGCGCGCTCAGCGCCCGCGCGGCGCTGGTGGCACGTTCCATCTCCAGCCGGTCCAGCATGTTGTTGAACGCCACGATCAGCGCGGCTGCCTCACCCCGCCCGCGCACCGCCAGCCGGGTGCCCGGCCGCAGCAGGTCGACGGTGGTCATCACCCGGGTCAGCCGTGCGAGGGGCCGCAGCCCGACCCGCAGCAGCACCGCGTTGGTGACCAGCATGGCCGCCATGCCCGCGAGCACGATCAGCGCCTCCGCGAGCCGCGCCTGCGGCGAAACCGTCACCGGCGTGAAGAGCAGCAGCAGCGCCGCCACGGCGACCACCGCCGCGTTCAAGATGAAAATCCGTGCGAACAGCGACATGCCCACCACCCTTCCCGGTCGCTTTGCCATTACGGCAAGCTTTCCGGCCCGCGGCCTGAGCGTCCATCCGTGCTGACCCCCATCCAGGGGTGTGCCCGTGCCCACAGCCGTCACCGCATTCCGGCCGTTTCCGCTGGTCCGGCCGCAGATCCGCACCCCCGCGCCGACCGCACCCGAGCCGGCCCTCGCACAGCGGCATGCGGCCGCGCCCCCGATCGGTTAGGGCTCGTCGATTTTTAACTCGCTGTTTTGATCAAGGCGGGTGCGGTGAATCCGGCGGCGCGGGTGTGAGCGGCGAGGTCGGTGTGGTTGGTGAGGCGGATGTTGCTGGGTTCGATGGGGTGCTGGATTTGGGTGAGCAGGGTGCGGGTGTTGCGGATGGCGACGTTGATGGTGGTGCCGGCGACGCCGAACAGATCGGCGATGACCTTGCGGGGCAGTTGGTAGCGGTCGTGGAGCAAGGTGGCCAGTAGTTGGTGGCTGAGGGTGACGCGGATCTTGCGGCCGCCGCCGCGGGGCCGGGCGTGGCCGCGCAGGTTGTGCAGGAACGCTTCGTGTTGGGCTTGATGGGGAACGGTGAGCCGGTTGATCAGGTCGTTCCATGCGCTGTCGGGCATGCCGGTGATGGCCGGGTGCACCAGCGCGGCCAGGTGATGCAGCGGTGGTAGGGCTGTCGCGGGTTCGCCGGCGGGTGTGGCCGGGTCGGGGCGCAGGGTGTAGTTCCAGTCGCCGTGCCAGTCGTGACGGTCGATGGCCAGGGTGCTCATCTGCTCGTCGGTGATGACGACGCCGGTCGGGTAGTGGCCGGTGTCGAGTTCGGCGTGCACGCGCAGCCCGCTGCTGGTGGTGGTCGCGGCGATCGTGTGGACGATGGTCTCGTGGCTGGTCAGGGGTCGTGCCCGCCAGTTCATCGAGATGTGGGCGAACAAGCGATGCTCGATACGGTTCCATTTACTGGTGCCGGGCGGGAAGTGGCAGACGGTGATCGGTAGCCCGATTTCGGCGGCGAGAGCGGCCAGATCCGTTTTCCAGGCGCGAGTGCGGTAGCCGTTGGATCCGCCGGCGTCCGCGGTGATCAAGAGCCGTCCGGCGTTCGGGTAGCGGTCACGGCCGTAGCCGTCCCACCAGCGGCGCAGAGTGGCGACGGCGAACGCGGCGGTGTTGTGGTCGGTGCCGACGGCGACCCAGCCGGTGTCGGCGGCCAGGTCGTAGACCCCGTAGGGGATCACCTGTCCCAGCTGCGGATCGGCGAAGTCGTGGGTGCGGACTACGGCCGGCTCACCGGCAGGCCGCCACTCGCGGCCCTTGTTCGCGAACGCGCCGACGAGTTCCTTCTTCTTCGTATCGACGCTGACGACCGGGTCACCGCTGGACAGATAATCCTTGACCTGCTCGTTGATGTAGCCGAACTGGGCGTCGCGGTCGGGGTGGCGTCTGCCTTCCAGAGTCTTGGCATTGCCCTGAAGGCTGAATCCCTCACCGTGCAGCAGAGCAGCGATCGTGTCCGGCCCGGCCTTATGACCCCGCCCGGCCAGTTCCTGCGCAAGGTGGCGCAACGACTTCGTCGTCCATCGCAGCGGCGACATCGGGTCCCCCCGCTCGTCCGGCTCGACCAGCCCCAACAACGCCGGCATCAGAGCGGGATCATGTTCGGTCACCGGTTTCCGGCCGCCACCGGCACGGCGGACCCGGCCCAGCGGCGCCACCCCGGCCTCCAACTCATCGACGCCCGCAGCCACCGTGCCCTCCCGGACCCCGGCAGCTCGCGCTACCGCCCGGATCCCGCCATGCCCCAGCACCCGAGCCTCAGCACCCAGCAGCAACCGGCGTTGCCGCTCGTCCAGATGCGGCAAGATCACCTCAAACTTCGCTGCCAGCCTGCCCCGTTCCTCCTCCGATACCGCCATAACAGATCAACGCATCGAAATCCGCCAAGCAACGGCTTGTTCTTCGACGAGCCCTTACATGCTTGAGTGGCGGCTGGTCCCGCCGAGCCGCCGTCCCCGCACGCTCCGGCCGCCCTGTTGCATGCTCTCGCGGCGGCTGGCCGGGGCGAGCCGCCGTCCGCGCATGTCTCGGGGGCCCGGTTGCAGGTCTGGGTGGCGGCTGGCTGGGGTGAGCCGCCGTTCGCGCATGTTTCGGGGGTCCGGTTACGGGTTTGGGTGGCGGCTGGCTGGGGTGAGCCGCCGTTCGCGCATGTTTCGGGGGTCCGGTTACGGGTTTGGGTGGCGGCTGGCTGGGGTGAGCCGCCGTTCGCGCATGTTTCGGGGGTCCGGTTGCAGGTCTGGGTGGCGGCTGGCTGGGGTGAGCCGCCGTTCGCGCATGTTTCGGGGGTCCGGTTGCAGGTCTGGGTGGCGGCTGGCTGGGGTGAGCCGCCGTTCGCGCATGTTTCGGGGGTCCGGTTGCAGGTCTGGGCGGCGGCTGGCCAGGGTGAGCCGCCGCGCAGGCACGGTATGTGTGCCGGTTGCGTGCTTGAGTGGCGGCTGGGTGCGGCGGGCCGCCATCCAGGCGCGCTATAGGGGCCCGGTTACAGGTCTAGGTGGCGGCTGGGCCGGGATGAGCCGTCGTGCAGGCACGCTATGCCGTCCTACCAGCAGTTGAAAGGGCCTGCCTGGCCCCGGCGGCGCGGTGCGGCCGGGACCAGGCAGGGGATCGCGCGGTGGCCGGCGTGCTGCCGGCGGACCGACTCTGCCGGCGTACCCGCTCGGCCGGCGCACTGGCTCTGCGGGCGGACCGGCTCTGCGGGCGGACCGGCTCTGGTGGCGTGCCGGCTCAGAGGGCGGCAGCGGCCGCCCGGCCGGCCTGGCGGCCGCTGAAGAGGCAACCGCCCAGGAACGTGCCCTCCAGGGAGCGGTAGCCGTGCACGCCACCGCCACCGAAGCCGGCTACCTCGCCGGCCGCGTAGAGGCCGGGGATGGGGGCGCCCGCGGCGTCGAGGACGCGGGCCTGGAGGTCGGTCTGCAGGCCGCCGAGGGTCTTGCGGGTGAGGATGTTGAGTTTGGCGGCCACCAGCGGACCCTTGCCGACGTCGAGGATCTTGTGGGCGCCGGCCGTGCGGCTCAGCTGGTCGCCGGGGTAGGTCAGGGCGTTGCGGATGCCCATCACCTGCGCGTCCTTGCTGTACGCATTGTCGATCTCGCGATCCCGGGCGTCGATTTGCCGCTTCAGGGACGCGGCGTCGAGGAGGTTGTTGCCGGCTACCCGGTTCATGCCGGCCACCAGCTCCGGCAGGTTCGGCGCGACCACGAAGTCGGCGCCGTACTTCTGGAAGCGCTGGATCGGCTCCGGCGTCTGCCAGATCCGGCTGAGCAGCTGCCACACGTTCTTGTTGGTGAGGTCGGGGTTCTGTTCGGAGCCGGACAGCGCGAACTCCTTGTCGACGATCTCCTGGGTGGCGACGAACCAGGAGTAGTCGTGACCGGTCCGGGTGATCGAGCCCAACGTGTGCAGGGTGTCGTAGCCGGGCATGTCGGGCGGGCTGAACCGGCGGCCGGTGGCGTCGAACCACATTGACGATGGACCGGGCAGGATGCGGATGCCGTGGCCGGGCCAGATCGGGGCGTAGTTGCGCAGGCCCTCGGTGTAGTGCCACATCCGGTCGGGGTTGACGATCCGGCCGCCGGCCTGGGCGGTGATGGCGAGCATCCGGCCGTCCACGTGCGCGGGCACGCCGGTGATCATGGTGCGCGGCGCCGGGCCGAGGCGGGCCGGCCAGTTGCGGCGGATCAAATCATGGTTGGCGCCGATGCCGCCGGAGGTGACGATCACGACGGGGGCACGCAGGTCGAATTCGCCGACTGCGACGCGGGAGCTCTGGGTGCCGCGCGGCGCGCTGCTGGGTTCGAGAATCGTTCCGCGTACGCCGGACACGGCCCCACCGCTGCGAACGACCTCGTCCACCCGATACCGGAACTTGAGGACGACCTTGCCGGCGGCCACACCCGCGCGCACCTTCTTCTCGAACGGTTCCATCACAGCCGGCCCGGTTCCCCAGGTCACGTGGAAGCGGGGCACCGAGTTGCCGTGCCCGTCGGCCAGCCCGCCGCCCCGCTCGGCCCAGCCGACGAGCGGGAACCACTGCACGCCGAGGCCGGCCAACCAGGACCGTTTCTCACCGGCGGCGAACTGCACGTACGCCTGCGCCCACTTGTACGCCCAGTAGTCCTGCCCGGCCGGGTCGTCCACCCCGCGGTCGAACCCGGCGGTGCCGAGCCAGTCCTGCCAGGCCAGGTCGTACGAGTCCTTCACGCCCATCAGCCGCTGCTCGGCGGAGTCGACGAGGAACAGGCCACCGAACGACCAGTACGCCTGCCCGCCCAGGCTCGCCTCGGGTTCCTGGTCGAGCAGCAGCACCTTGCGCCCGGCCGCGACGAGTTCGGCGGTGGCGACCAGCCCGGCCAGCCCGCCGCCCACCACGATCGCGTCGGCGTCCTGTGCCGCGGCCGCGCCGAACGCGGGGGCCGCCTCCGCGAGGGCCGCTGCCGTGGCGACTCCACCGGCCGCGGCCAGCGCCTGACGTCGGTTCATGAGACCTCCTCGGGTTTGTCCGCGATGCAATCAGGCTCGTCGATGACAGCGATAGTCGCCGGTGCACAACGTCGCGGCCGGCGGTTGTGGGCGGGCGCATGTTGATCGAGGTGATCAAATAGGATGCGCGGAATGCAGGCTCCGGCGGCGCTCCCGATGCGCGTGATGACCGTCGGGGAGACGCTCGACGCCGCCACCGCACTATTGCGGGCCCGGGCCCTGCCGTTGCTCTCCCTCGCCGCGGTGCTGGCCGGCGTGGAACAGCTCGTGCTCACCCCGATGCGGGCCGCGGCCGGCGTCACCGCCCCGGTCTTCCTGCCGGATCTGGACGACAACTTCGGCGCCTGGTGGCTGCTCGCGACGACCGGGTTCACCCTGGAGACGGCCATCATCGCGGTGCTCGGCGCCTACGCCGGGGCGGCCGCCGGTCCGGCGCTGCTCGGGAGGTCCGTGCGGCATCGAAGCCTGTGGCGGCGTACCCGGCCCTTCCCGGTCCTGATCGTGGTCCTGATCCTGGCCCTGCTCACCTGGCCGGCCGCCTTCTTCGGTCTGCTGCCGTTCATCTTCCTGTACGGGCTTTTCGGCCTGGCCACCCCGGCGCTCACCCTCGACCGGGTCGGCGGGCCGTTCCGCGCGCTCGGCCGGTCCGCCTCGCTGACCGTGCGGGAGGGCGGCCGTGCTCTCTGGATCCGGCTGCTGGGCTATCTGGTCTGGTTCGCGGTCCGGTTCGCGCTCGGCACCGGCTGGACCGCGGTGACCACGATGTTCGTCACCACGGTCCGCGGTGACTGGCTGGACTACGCGATCCCGGTGGCGTACGCGCTGGCCAACACGGTCGCCTACGCGGCGCTGGCCTGCCTCGACGCGGTGCTGCTGGTGGAGACCCGGATCCGGACCGAGGGCCTGGACATCGCGATCAACCGGCGGCGCAGCCGCGGCGAGGACGAGGCGGCCGCGCTGGTGGTGGTGCGATGAGGGCGTACGACGAGTTCGTCGCGGACGTCTTCGACGTGGTGCCGCCGCAGCTCCTGCTGTTGCTGCTGATCGTGGTCACGATGCTGACCGCGGTGCTGTGGTACACGTACCCGGCCTGGATTCCGCGCCGGTTCCCCCGCTTCCGGCTTCCCAAGTTGCGCTGGCGTTTCCGCCGACGTAAGCGGACGAAACGGGAGAAGACACCGGTTGTCGTCGTGCCGCCGTCCACGCCGGCGGTGGTGGCCGCTGCGGTCGCCGACCCGGGCCTGGCTGACCGGCTGGCCGCCGAGGGCCGCTATGCCGAGGCGATCCGGCAACGGCTCCGCGACACCGTCACCGACCTGACCCGGGCCGGCGTCGTCGCACCCCAGCCCGGCTGGACAGCCGCCGAGCTCAGCGCCGTCGCCGCGGCGAACCAGCCACCGCTCGGCCCGGCCCTGGACGGCGCCACCGACCTGTTCTCGCAGGTCTGGTACGGCCGGCGGCAGGCCGGCGCCGACCAGGACGCCCGGATGCGCCGGCTCACCGCTCAGGTACGGGACGCCCTGTCATGACCCGTGACCGGCGCCGGTGGCGGGCCATCCTGCCGTTCCTCGTTCTGCTGCTGCTCGTCGGCGGCACCCTCGTGGTGCACGCGATCGAGCAGGCCGACCCGGAGGACCCGGCGTACCTGTCGCCGGTCAGCACCGAGGGGATCGGCGCCAGCGGCCTGGCCGGGCTGCTGCGGGACCGGGGTGTCACCGTGGACCGGCGGACCACCACCGCCGACGCGCTGGCAGCGCTGTACGAGGGCGGCCCGGCGACGATCTTCGTACCCACCCCGTCGTTCGCCCACCTGTCCACGCTGACCGCCGCCACCGGACTGCCGGCCGGATCCCGGCTGGTCCTGGTCGCCCCGGACGACCGGATCCTGCAGGCGCGCCAGTGGCCGGCCGAGGTCGCCGGCACCCGTTGGGCGGCCGCGGCCACCGAGCCGGCCTGCGTCGAACCGGTCGCGGGCCGCGCTGCCGTGCTGCGCCGCCAGTACCTCATCGCGCAGGGTTCGCTCTGCTACGACGGCGGGCTGGCCCGCTTCGAGCAGGACGGCTACACGGTCATCCTGGCCGGGGCGGCCGACCCGTTCCGTAACGACCGGCTCCTCGAGCACGACAACGCGGGCCTGGCGGTCAACCTGCTCACCGGCAACCGCCGGGTGATCTGGCTCGACCTGCACGCTCCCGACACGCCGCCCCGGCCGTCCACCTCGCCCCGGCCGACCCGGACCGTCACCCCGTATCCGGGCGAGGGCACCTGGGCACCGGGCGAGGGCGACGGATCGGGCGAGGGCGACGGATCAGGTGAGCGCGGGGACGGCGGCAGCCAGTCCCAGCAGCAGAGTTCGCTCAGCGATGCCTTCCCGCCGGCGTTCTGGGCCACCGCCCTGCTGATCGCGCTCGCGCTGCTCGCTCTCGCGGTGGCGGCCGCGCGCCGGCTCGGCACCCCGGTCAGCGAGCCGCTGCCGTCCCGGGTGCCGGCCCACGAGACCATGCTCGGCCACGGCCGCCTCTACCAGCGGGCCCGCGCCCGGGGACCCTCGCTGGCCATCCTGCGGTCCGCGGCCCGGCGCCGGATCACCGACCATCTCGGTCTGCCGCCCGACGCGGACACCGACCGGATCGCCGGGCAGGCCGGACTGCCCGCCGAGTACGTGCGTACCGTCCTCGACGGCGGCACCCCGGAATCCGACGAGGACCTGGTGACCGCCGCCCGGTTCGTCCAGGACCTGGAACGCGAGATCACCCGTACCAAAGGAGAAGCACCGTGACCTCCGAACACGAAGAGGCCCGCCAGGCGCTGAGCCGCCTGCGCATCGAGGTCGGCAAGGCCGTCGTCGGGCAGGAAGCGGTCGTCGGCGGAGTCGTGGTGGCGTTGCTCTGCGGTGGGCACGTGCTGCTCGAAGGCGTACCCGGGGTGGCCAAGACCCTGATGATCCGGGCGCTGTCGGCGGCCCTGAGCCTGGACACCAAACGCGTCCAGTTCACCCCCGACCTGATGCCCGGCGACGTCACCGGCTCGCTGGTCTACGACGCGCGGACCGCCGCGTTCAACTTCCGCGCCGGGCCGGTCTTCACCAACCTGCTGCTCGCCGACGAGATCAACCGGACCCCGCCGAAGACCCAGGCCGCGCTGCTCGAGGCCATGGAGGAACGCCAGGTCAGCGTGGACGGAACACCGCGCCCGCTGCCGCAGCCGTTCCTGGTCGCCGCCACCCAGAACCCGATCGAGTACGAGGGGACGTACCCGCTTCCCGAAGCGCAACTCGACCGGTTCCTGCTGAAACTGTCCGTGCCGCTGCCGGAACGCGACGACGAGCTGAACGTGCTGCGCGCCCACCACCACGGCTTCGACCCGCGCGACCTGAAGGCGGCGGGGATCGTCCCGGTGGCCGGGCCGGCGGACCTGGCGGCCGGGCGGGCGGCGGTGCAGCGGGTCGGGGTGGCCGAGCCGGTGCTCGGTTACATCGTGGACCTCTGCCGCGCTACGCGCGCCACTCCGGCGCTCGAGCTGGGCGCCTCACCGCGCGGTGCGACGGCGCTGCTGGCAGTCTCTAAGGCGTACGCGTGGCTCAGCGGCCGCGACTACGTCATTCCGGATGACGTGAAGGGGTACGCCGTACCCGTCCTGCGTCACCGTGTGCGGTTGCGCGCCGACGCCGAACTGGACGGGGTGACCGTCGAAGCCGTCCTCGCCGGTGTGCTCGCCACCGTGCCCACGCCCCGCTGATGGTCACCCGGCGTTTCGCCGCCGTGCTCGCGGCCGGCGTACCGCTGCCCGCGCTGCTGCCCTGGCCCTGGCTGGCCGTCCTCGGCGTGTTCGGCTTCGCGCTGCTGCTCGCGGTCTTCGACTTCTCGGTGGCCGGGCCGCTGGCCAAGGTGCGGCTGCTGCGCGACGGCGACCGCACGGTGTGGCTCGGCGGCACGGCCACGGTCCGGCTCACCATGATCAACGTGGCGAAGCGGCCGCTGCGGCTGCTCGTCCGGGACAGCTGGGTGCCGTCGGCGGGCGCGTGGCCGGCCCGGCACGACGTGTTCCTACCCCGCGGCGAGCAGCACACCATCACGACGACGCTCGACCCGATCCGGCACGGCGACCGGCCGGCGGTGCGGGTCACCCTCCGGTCGTACGGGCCGCTCGGCATCGCGTACCGGCAGCGCCGCCGGCAGTGGAACGAGCGCAACACTCCGCCGTGGACGCTGCGCGTGCTGCCCCGCTTCCCGTCCCGGCGGATCCTGCCGGAGAAGCTCGCCCGGATGCGGGTCATCGACGGCACGGTCGTGGCCCGCGGCCGCGGTCACGGCACCGAGTTCGACGTGCTGCGCGAATACGTGATCGGCGACGACGTCCGCTCCATCGACTGGCGGGCCAGCGCCCGGCACAACGACGTGGTGGTCCGCACCTGGCGCCCGGAACGCGACCGTCGCCTGGTCTGCGTCCTGGACACCGGCCGCACGTCAGCCCTGCGCCTCGGCGACGCGCCCCGCCTGGACGCCGCCATCGACGCCGCCCTGCTGCTGGCCGTGCTGGCCGACCGCGCCGACGACCGCCTCGACCTGCTGGCCCTCGACAGCACCGTCCGATCCCGGGTGGAAGGCGGCGGCCACAAGGCCAAGCTCGCCCGCCTGATCGACGCCATGGCCTCTTTGGAACCGGCCCCCGCCGAAACCGACTTCGCCCTGCTCGCCCGCGACCTGCTGCGCCGCGACCGCAAACGTTCCCTGGTGGTCATCTTCACCGCCCTGGAACCCGCGCCGATGGTCGAGGGCCTGCTCCCGCTGCTGCCCCGCCTGACCGCCCGCCACAAGGTCGTCGTCGCCGGCGTCCGCGACCCCGCCGTCTCCCGCCTCGCGCGCCTCCCCACCGCCGGAACCGCCGCCGACGTCCACACCGCCGCCGCCGCCCAGCGCTCCCTCACCGAACGCGACCAGGTCCGCGACGTCCTCTCCCGCTTCGGCGCCACCGTCGTAGACGCCGACGCCGACACTTTCGCCGGCCGCGTAGCCGACGTCTACCTGCTGCTCAAAGCCACCGGCCGCCTCTAGCGGGCTTTCGACGTCGTGGTCTCGCCGTCGCTCCGGAGTCGGAGGCTGTCCGCCGCTCACCTCGATCGCGAGTCGTGCCGGGTGGGTCGGCCGGGTCGCGGTCCAGGCGCGGGTGCGGGTGCGGGTGCGCACCAGCCTGCCGTTGCTTTCTATCCAGCCGGACCCGCCCCGGCTGGCAGAGCACCGTGCGCGCGGCGGCCGGCGTTCTGCGGTGGGAGACCTTCCGGATGAAGGGTCACACCCGTAGTGGGTGTAGGTACACCCGCTGTGGGTGTGTCGGCGTTCGGGAACTCATATGTCACCGGGAGTCGCCGTACCTGCCCACCGGGTGGCTCCCGACGGCCGGCCCGCCCGACGGCAAAGCGCGCAAGCGATCCTGAGCGACAGCCACGCATGCTCGGCTGGCTTGCAGGGTCTGTGGGAGATCAGGCGCTGGGTAGGTCGTAGCCTGCCTCGTCGTCGGCCCTGCGGCGGGCTTCGGCGCTGCGGCCCAGCAGCAGGGCGTAGGCCAGGAAGGCTGCCCACACGAAGGCGCCGATGCTGATGCGCACCAGCGGCGGCAGGGGCGACGGGGTCACGTAGGCCTCCAGCAGGCCTGCGACCAGCAGCGTCGGGACCAGGCCGACGGCGATCAGCATGCCGCTGCGGACCCGGTCGACCAGCGACTGGCGGCGGGTGCGCAGCGGGCCGGGGGCGATCCAGGACCAGCCGATCCGCAGGCCGACGCCGGCGCCGATGAACAGGCAGGTCAGTTCGAGGAGGCCGTGCGGGGAGATGTACGTCAGGAACGTGTCCCCGGCGCCCGCGGTGACCATCACGCCGCCGGTCATGCCGACGTTGAAGATGTTGACGCCGAGCAGGTAGAACACCGGGACGACGAGCACGCCGGCGGCGATGCACTGGGCGGTGAGCAGGGCGTTGTTGGTCCACACCTGGCCGGCGAAGTTCTGCGCCTGGTACTCGCTGTAGTAGCCGACGAAGTCCTCTTCGACCAGTCGCGCGATGTCGGCGTCGGAGAGGAACATGCCGGCCACGTCCGGGTTCGCGGCGACGTACCAGATCAGGGCGGCGGTCAGGCCGGTGAGCAGCGCCGACATGGTGAGCCACCACCAGCGGGTGCGGTACAGCTCGGCGGGGAACCGGTCGGTGAGGAAGTGCAGCACAGGCCGCAGCGAGAACCGGCCACCCCGGTTGATCGCGGCGCGGCCGGCCAGCAGCTGCCGGGACAGGTCGGCCACCACGACCGGATCGGGGGTGCGGCTGCGGATCACCGACAGGTGGGTGGTGGCCCGCTGGTAGAGCACCACCAGCTCGTCGGCCTCGGCCGCGGACAGCCGGCGTCGGCGGGCCAGCTGCTCCATCCGGTCCCATTCGCCGGCGCGTTCCAGCACGTACGCGTCCAGATCCACGGCCGTGAGCCTAGCCGCTGCCGTACGCCGGACGGCGATCGTGTTCACTGTCCCGGTGGACGGAAGGGTGGACGGACGGCTGATCAACGCCGAGGCGGTCGAGCTCGACCTGCGCCCGGCCCGGCTGGGCGCCCGTGCCCTGGCGCTGATCTTCGACATCGCCGCGCAGGCCGGCGTCGGGTTCGTGCTGTTCATTCTGTCCCTGATCACGCTGTCGCTGCTGCCCGGCGACCTGGTCGACGACGCGCTGTTCAACACCGTGCTGCGGGTCGTCCTGATCGTGACCGTGCTCGGCTATCCGACCGTGATCGAGACGCTGACCAACGGCCGCAGCGTCGGCAAGGCGGTCGTCGGGCTGCGGGTGATCCGGGAGGACGGCGGTCCGATCCGGGCCCGGCACGCGTTCACCCGCGCCCTGGTCGGTCTCGCCGTGGAGTGGCCGGGGCTGCTGCTCCTGCCGCTCACCTGGGTGGTCAGTCTCGGCACGATGCTCTCCTCGGACCGTGGCCGCCGGCTCGGTGACCTGGCCGCCGGCACCCTGGTCGTGCACGTGCGCCGCCCGGCCCCGTGGCAGCCGACTCCGCTGATGCCGCCCGCCCTGGCCGGCTGGGCCGCGGTCGCCGACCTCTCCGCGATCGGCGACGACCTGGCCCTGTCGATCCGCCAGTACCTGTCCCGTGCGGGCCGAATTCGCGAGCCGTACTCGAGCCGGCTGCGCGACGAACTCGCGAGCGAGGTGTACGCCCGGGTGACCCCGCCTCCGCCGCCGGGCACCGCGCCGTGGGTGCTGCTGGCCGCGGTGGGCGCTGAGCGGCGCCGCCGGGCCGAGGCCCAGCTGGCTACCGGCCGGGTGCTGACCGGCCGGATGCTGCCGGGCTTCGGGCGCACACCGGGCTGAAAAGAACAGACCTGCCGCATTTGCGCTTTTGGGTCCCGAGACGGCCTTCGGTGGTATTCGCTGACAATGTGAAGGACATGTGGGGCAACGTGCCGGTGCTCGGCAAGGTCCTGTCCGCCGTACTGGTCGGTGTGATCGCCGCGGTGGTGGCCGGGCTGGTGGGCATCTACGAGCTCAGCGAGGTCGACGAGACCGGCGGCGGGATCTACGAACGCAACCTGCTGCCGATCACCGAGCTCGCCGAGATCGACGGCTACGTCAACGAGGTGCGGTCGACCATCCTGCTGCAGGTGATCAGCACGGACAAGACCGAGATGGCGGCGCTCGACGAGCAGATCAAGGAGTTCCGCGGGCAGGTCGACGTGCTGTGGACCGACTACAGCGCGGGGGAGGCGACCGCGGAGGAGCAGACCGCCCGCGATGAGTTCCGGACGGCCCTGCTCGCGATGCGCGAGATCGCCGACGAGCAGGTGCTGCCACCGAGCCGGGCGATGCGGAGCGAGGAGGCCGCAAGAGCCGCCAACGGTCCGTTCGACGAGGCGTTCGACCAGGTCAGCGCTGCGTTGGGCACCCTCGACGAACTGGAGACGGCGCAGGCCCAGGCCGCTGCTGATCAGGCTCAGTCGACCTTCACGTTCGCCCGGAACCTGTTGATCGCCGTCCTGATCATCGGAGTGGCTCTGGCTCTCGCGATCGGCGTCATGGTGGCCCGTACGGTCAGCGGATCCCTGGCCCGGGTGGTCGGCGCCCTGCGGCGGGTCGAACAGGGCGACCTCACCGTCACCGCTGAGGTGAGGGGCCGCGACGAGCTCGGCCAGCTCGGCGCCGCCCTGAACTCCACGACGGCCCGCCTGCGCGACATCATCGGCGGCCGGATGTCGCAGACCGCGGTCAGCCTGGCCGCGGCCGCCGAGGAGCTGTCAGCGGTCAGCGCTCAGCTGCAGTCGGGCGCCGGCGACGCGGCCGAGAAGGCCGGCTCAGCGACCAGCGCCACCGAGGACGTCAACACCGGTGTGCAGGCGATCGCGGCCGGCGCCGAGGAGATGAGCGCCTCGATCACCGAGATCGCCTCGAACGCCGGCCAGGCGGCCGAGGTCGCCCAGAAGGCCATGTCGGTCGCCGAGCGCACCAACGCGCAGGTCGCCGAACTCGGCTCGGCCAGCGTCGAGATCGGCGAGGTGGTCAAGCTGATCACCAGCATCGCGGAGCAGACGAATCTGCTGGCCCTGAACGCGACGATCGAGGCGGCGCGGGCGGGCGAGCTGGGCAAGGGGTTCGCGGTGGTGGCGGGCGAGGTCAAGGAGCTGGCGCAGCAGACCGCCAAGGCGACCGAGGAGATCACCGCCCGGATCGGCGCCATCCAGACCTCCAGCACGGCGGCGGCCGCGGCGATCGAGGAGATCACCGAGGTGATCGGCAACATCGGTGACTTCACGACGACGATCGCTTCGGCCGTGGAGGAGCAGACCGCGACGACGGCCGAGATGAGCCGTTCGGTCGCGGAGGCAGCGGGGAACAGCCAGGACGTGGCGCGTACCGTCTCCAGCGTCGCCGACGTGGCGGCGGCGACCGCCGAGGGCGCCCGCACCACCCAGATCGCCGCCGACGATCTCACCCGGCTGGCCAGCGACCTCACGGAGATCGTGGGCAGCTTCAGACATTGAGAACCATGATGGGTACGGGCAATGGCCGTTCCCAAACCCGCTACACCGTCCCGCCGCACCACGCGATCAAGCACGTGGCCCGGCCCTCCAACGCGACCGCCGGGCTTGAGCAGTTCGGCGGCTGGTTGACAGGGTCGGGCGTCACGGCTGCGGGAGGGGGGCTGCCGCAGCCGTGACGCCCGGGCTCAGTGGACGCCGGCCTTCAACCGCGACGCCACGACGACACCACCACCGGAGAGCTTCCCGGACACGCGGTGGACGATCTTTCCGGACCGGGCGTTCCAGATCGTCACGTCGATCCGATCGGCACTGTGCTTGTCCACGACGGGGGAGGACGGTGACGAGCACGAGCAGGGATCTCACGTTTCCCGAGTGTTAACGCTCACAGCATTCTAGTCAAGAACATCGATCTCAGGTTTGCCGCGGGCCGGCCGATTCCCCCGGGCATGACACTCGACGACGCATGCTGGTTCGGCACCGGCCACAGCACCCTGACTGATCCCGCTGCCGCCGGCGCGCAGGCCGCGCAAGCCGCGATCGCCGGGCGCGCGCCGGTCGTCGTGTTCGTGTTCTGCTCGGTCGGCCACCACGTGCCGGAGATGCTCGACGCGGTCCGGGAGCGGGTCGCCGCGGACACCGTGATCGTCGGCTGCACCACCTCCGGACAGATCGCGACCGATGAGGAGAGCCGGGACGGGGTCGCGATCACCGCGTGGGGCGGGCCGGGGCTGGCCGTGCGTACCCACGTCACCCGCGACGCCAGCACCGGGCTGCGGGAGGCCGGGGCGCAGGCGGCGTCCTGCCTGGCCGGGCTGGACAGCGAGCACCGGGCGCTGCTGATGCTCTGTGACGGGCTGACCGGGTCGCAGCACGAGATCATCCGGGGCGCGTACTCGGTGGCCGGCGCGGCGGTCCCGCTGGTCGGCGGCTGCGCCGGCGACCACCTCACCTACGTGCGCACCTACCAGTTCCACGGCGGCCGCGACGGCGTCGAGATCCTCTCCGACGCGGTGATCGGGGTCGGGGTCGGCTCGGACGCCCCGCTCGGCGTCGGCATCGCGCACGGCTGGCGCAAGGACGGCGCAGCCATGATCGTGACCAGCAGCCGGGAGGGCCGGATCTACGAGCTCGACGGCCGGCCCGCACTCGACGTGCTCCTGGAACGCCTCGGTCTCGACGAGTCCCTGGTCGACGACGAGGAGGCGTTCCGCGACGCCGCGTTCCTGCACCCGCTCGGCCTGTCCCGGCGCAGCGGCGAGGACATCCGGGTGATCCACGCCGGGGACCGCTCCGACCGGTCGCTGATCTGCCTGGCCGACGTGCCGCAGGGCGCGCTCGCCTGGATGATGGTCAGCGATCAGGACGCCCTGGTCGAGGGCTCCAACGAGGCGTGTGTGCAGGCGCTCGACGGGCTCGGCGGCCGCGAGGCGCTCGGCGTGCTGGTGTTCGACTGCGCGGCCCGGCGGATCACCCTCGGCGAGGGCGGCCTGGACCGGGAGATCGCCGGGATGACCAAGACGCTGAACGGCGCCCCGTACGGCGGCTTCTACACCAACGGCGAGATCGCCCGGACCCGCGGCGCCCTCGGCATGCACCACTTCACCATGGTCACGCTCGCGCTGGGCCGGTCGTGAACCACTGGTCCACCCACCAGCTCACCGAGTACTTCGCGGCGGTCTGCGAGCCGCAGGACGAACGCTCGGCCATCTCGACCGCGGTGGAACGCGCCGCCGAGGTCCTCGAGGCCGAGGTCGGCGCGGTGCTGCGGGACGGCCGGGTGGAGGCTTCCTGGGGCTTCACGCCCGAGGGTGACCTGCCGGCGGCCCCGCAGACCCTGGACGTGCCCGGGCTGGGCGAGGTGTACGCCGCGGTGGCCCGGTTCAGCGGCGGGGAGCTGCTGATCGGCCGGGCCGGTGACCCCCTCGACGCCGAGGAGCGGCAGCTGCTGCAGGCGATGGCGCAGACCCTGGGCCTGGCCCTGCAGAACATCACCCTGCTCACCACCGAGCGCCGGCTGGCGTCCGAGCGACTGGCCCTGCTGGACTCGCTGCGCGAGGCCCGGCACGACTCGCTGACCGGCCTGCCCACCCGGGTGCTCTTCCTGGAGCTGGTGGCCGCCCGGTCCGGCGCCACCACGACCGTGCTCTTCATCGACCTGGACCGGTTCAAGGCGGTCAACGACAGCCTCGGCCACCAGGCCGGCGACGAACTGCTCGGCCTGGTCGCCGCCCGCCTGCGCGACTGCCTCGGCCCGCAGGACACCGCGGCGCGCATCGGCGGCGACGAGTTCGCCGTGCTGCTCGCCGACCCCGACCCGGACCGGGCGGTCCTGATCGCCCGGCAGCTGATCGACGCGATCCGCCGGCCGTTCCGGATCGCCGGCCGCGACGTCTTCATCGGCGCCAGCATCGGCGTCGCCACCTGCCCCGGCGCCGACCCCGCCGACCTGCTCGGCAACGCCGACGTGGCGATGTACCGGGCCAAGAAGGACGGTCCCGGCAAGGTCGTCGTCTTCGAGCCGGCCATGCACGCGGAGGCGCTGGCGCGCCTCACGCTCAACGGCGATCTGCAGCGGGCGCTCGCGCAGGGCGAGTTCCGGTTGCAGTACCAGCCCCTGATCCGGCTGGCCACCGGCGCGGCGACGGGCGTCGAGGCCCTGATCCGCTGGGACAAACCCGGTCAGGGGTACGTGTCACCCGCCGACTTCGTGCCGATGGCCGAGGAGACCGGCCTGATCGCCGACATCGGACGCTGGGTGCTCGACACCGCCGGGGAACAGGCCGCGCTCTGGCGCCGCACCATGCCCGGCCTCGGACTCAACGTGAACGTCTCCGGCCGTCAGCTCACCGACCCGCAGTTCGCCGCCGACGTGCAGCGGATGCTGGCCCGTACCGGTCTGCCGCCGGCCGCGGTGACCCTGGAACTGACCGAATCGGTGCTGATGAGCGACCCGCGGACCGCGATCGCCTGCCTCACCGACCTGAAGTCGCTCGGCGTCGCGGTCGCCGTCGACGACTTCGGCACCGGCTACTCGTCGCTGTCCTACCTGCAGCAGCTCCCGGTCGACGAACTCAAGATCGACCGGGCGTTCATCAGCCGTGCCGAACCGACCCGCGAGGACCTCGCCGTCGTCCGTGCCGTCGTCGAACTGGCCCGCACCCTGCGTCTGCGTACCGTCGTGGAAGGCATCGAGACCGAGGCGCAACGGCGCGCGATGCGCCGGCTCGGCTGCGATCTCGGCCAGGGCTACCACCTGTGCCGGCCGGTGCACCCGGCCGACGTCCCGGCCGCGCTCGGCCTGGCGGCCGCGGATTAGCTCGGCCACCGAGCGGGCCGAGACGACGAGCCAGGCGGTGACCAGCACGGCGTAGAGCAGGACGGCGACGACGCGGAACATCGTCGCGCCGGTCTGGGCGGCCAGCGCCGAGGTGCCGGTCACGCAGGTGCCGACCGGGAACGTGAACGACCACCAGGCCGGGGAGAACGGCAGGTGGTCGCGGGCGGCACGGACCGTCACGGCCGTCGCCAGGCAGGCCCAGAGCAGGGCGAAACCCCAGACTGGTACGCCGTACACGACCCCGAAAGCGGCAAAGGCTTTGGCGTACGGGGTGGGCAGCACGTCCGCGGCGGCGGTGCCGAGCAGGTTGGCGGCCGTCACGGACTGGCCGAGCGGCCCCAGCAGGATCCAGAGCGTCGGCGCCGTACGGTTCGGGCCGACCGTGCCGACCGTCAGCTCGTGCCAGACCTGCGTGATCACCACGACCGCTGCGATCAGGCTGAGCCCGAACATCGCGTAGCAGCCGAGCAGCAGCGTCAGCCGGGGCTGGCCGGGCGGGGTGTGCGGCACCAGCAGCGCGCCGGCCGCCGCGGACACCATCGGCGGGACCACCGGGATCAGCCAGCCGCCGGACGCCGCGCCGCCGGTGTGCCGGGTGAACCGCAGATAGGGCACCGCGACCGCGCTGGCCAGCCCGGTCGCAGTCCCGGCGGCGAACAGCAGCCAGGACAGCGCGACCGCCGCCCGCTCGCCGAGCAGGTCCGGGCCGAGCAGCAGGGCGCCGATGCCGACGCTGAGCAGGGCCATCGGCGGGGCGCCGTAGAAGTTCGCCATCACCGGGTCGGCGTGGTGCCCGCGGGCGATCGCCGGGTGCCGGCGCCACTGCCGGACCGAGGCC
Source organism: Actinoplanes sp. NBC_00393 (assembly GCF_036053395.1). Lineage (NCBI taxonomy): Bacteria > Bacillati > Actinomycetota > Actinomycetes > Micromonosporales > Micromonosporaceae > Actinoplanes > Actinoplanes sp. NBC_00393. The sequence goes on from NZ_CP107942.1 coordinate 1,861,464, forward strand.
GTGACCAGGACCGCCAGCAGGGCAACGGCGAGCAGCCAGACGGCGGTGGCGAACGGGCGCAGGCCGGACACCGGCAACGACACCGCGGCGGACGCGACGATGCCGGTGCCCATCACGGCGGCGTACCAGTTGGGGGCCAGGGATCTGCTCACCTACCCAAGATCCGTGGACCGGGCGGTCCGCGGTAGCGCCCGTCTTCTTGTGGAGTCACAAAGCACCTTTGTGGCCGCGTACCATGACCGGTTGTGACCTTGAGCCCGCGCATGCCGGACCTGCCCGCCCTGGAGATCCTGCTCGCGGTCGCCCGGACCGGCAGTCTCAGCGCCGCCGCCCGCGAGGCCGGCCTCACCCAGCAGGCCGTCTCCGCCCGGCTCGCCGCCCTCGAAACCCGCACCGGCGTCCGCCTCGCCTCGCGCACCCCGCGCGGCACCCAGCTCACCCCGCAGGGCGCCGTCGTCGCCCAATGGGCCGACCGGCTCCTGCACCTCGCCGCCGAGGTCGACGCCGGGCTCGCCGCCCTGCGCGACGACAGCCGCAGCACGCTGCGGGTCAGCGCCAGCCTCACGGTCGCCGAACACCTGCTGCCCGGCTGGCTGGTCAGCCTGCACGCCGACGCGGCCCGGCGCGGTGAGACCCCGATCCGGGTGGTGCTCACCGCCACCAACAGCGACCAGGTGATCGACCAGGTCCGTGACGGCGGTGCCGACCTCGGCTTCATCGAGGGACCGACCGTTCCGCCCGGCATGCGCAGCCGGGTGGTCGGGCACGACGAATTGGTCCTGGTGGTGCCGCCCGGCCACCCGTGGGCGCGGCGCAGCGCCGGTGTGGACGCTGCCGAGCTCGCCGGCACGCCGCTGGTGACCCGCGAACCCGGATCCGGCACCCGCGACTTCCTGACCGCGGCACTCGGCGTACCCCAGGCGCCACCGGCGCTGGAGCTGTCGACCGCCGCGGCGGTGCGTGCCGCCGTGCTGGCCGGCGCCGCCCCGGCCGTGGTCAGCCGCCTCGCCGCCGGCGACGACCTGCGCTCCGGGCGGCTCCGCGCGGTCCCGCTCACCGGCCTCGACCTGCGCCGCGACCTGCGCGCCATCTGGACCGGCCCGCGGGTCCCACCGGCAGGCGCGATCCGCACCCTGCTGAGCCACATAGGCTGAGCCCTGGGTCACACGGGCGGCCGGATTGGACAGCCGCGCGTAGGCTTCCGGGATGCCGCTCACTCCCGCAGACATCCACAACGTGGCCTTCAAGAAACCCCCGATGGGCAAACGGGGGTATGGCGAGGAGGAGGTCGACGCCTTCCTCGACGAGGTCGAGCAGGAGATGATCCGCCTCCTGGAGGCCAACGCGGCCCTCAAGGACCAGATGCGGCGCGGCCCCGACCCGTCCTCCACCGTGGTCCTCGACGGCCCCGGCGGACTCGGCGGCGAGCTGGCCGGCCTGGCCGCCCAGCTCGACCGCCTGGTGGAGGCCCGCGACCGCGCCGAGCAGCGCGCCCGCGACCTGCAGGCCCAGCTCGAGCAGGCGCACCGCGACCAGGCCTCCGCCCCACCCGCGGCCTCCGGCGGCGAAGGCGACGTCCGGGTCCTGATGATGGCCCAGCGCACCGCCGACGAGTACATGCGCGACGCCGAACGCGAGTCCGACGACGTCCTGGCCGGCGCCCAGGACCAGGCCGCCCAGCTCGTCGACCAGGCCCGCCAGCGAGCCGGCACGATCGAGAGCGACGCCCAGCGCAGCCACGCCCAGGCCATGGAGGACCTGGCCTCCGGCCGCGCCGCCCTGCTCGACGAGATCGAGCGGCTGGGCCGCTTCGCCCGCGGTTACCAGGAGGCCCTGCACAAGCACGTGGCCGGCCAGCTCCAGGACGTGGACGACGCCCCCGATCTCTGAAGCACGGCGCGACCGCCGGGCTCACCTGATCGTCACGCTCGACCCCGCGGATCGCCCTCCGCTCCCTCCCGCGAACCGCTTGCCGGCCGGCTCTGAGCGCCGTCTGCGGCCGCGCGAGCTGCTCTCCGTACGCTCCACCCCGCGGATCGGCCTCCGTTCCCTCCAGCGGATCGCCCTCCGTTTCCTCCCGCGGATCGCCTCCCGGTCGGCTCTGAGCGCCGTCTGCGGCCGCTCTCCGTGCCCAGCCGGAGAGGCCGAACCGGCGCTCGGGCGGGTGACGTCGCCAGCGGGCGGCTGAGGCGGTGTTTTCGGCCTGGTGGATCATCGGGCTGTGCGGTGGGGCTGTTTCACCGCCGGGCAGGCATTGCTGGTGCGCGGCCCGGTGATCGAACAGCCTCTAGAAGCGGCTCCGGCCGCGCGTCCACGCTGTCTGCCGCCGACCAGCCGGATGCTCGCCGGTTGCCGGTTGCCGGTTGCCGGTTTGCCGGTCGCCGGGTCGCCGGTCGTCGGTGGTCGGTGGGCGGCTGGCTGCGGTTTGAGCGTGACCAGAAGGGTGAGCCCGGCGGCCGCGTCGAGGGCCGTGCCCCGGCTGCCGGCTCGCGCGGAACGGCGGGGACGGCCACGATGCGGCGGAGCGGCGTAGCTCGTACCCCGAAAGAGCTGGAACCGAAAGCAGTCCTGGGCCCCAGGGAGTCGCTAATCGGACTCCGGCAGGAGGGGGATCGTTCGGGTGGCGGCGTCCAGGATCTGTTGGGCGTCCAATTCGGCCCGGGAATCAGGGATGCCGTGCGCAGGCCACTCGCAGATGAAGGCGACCGGGCCCGGCGGTGGCAGCGGCCAGATCCAGTACGTCATGTCGTAGCGGCGGCCGCCTCCGCCGCCGCCGTCATGCATGAGCAGCGGCCCGGTGGGCTCGTCGGTCCGCGAGCGTGGGTGCCCGCCGAGGTTGGTGGCGGCACTGCCGTCGGCGAACTGCACACCGAGCCGCAGAAAGTCCGCCGAGAGCGGCTCGCCGGCGAAGGTGTCCCGGTGGAAGGCGTGGTGGAAGACCCCGCCGTGGCGATCCTCGCGGCTCATGACCACGGTCACGGTGAAGCTGAACCCGTTGGGGTAGGCGACGATCCCGCTCAGGCCGAGGGCCGCGCCGGCGCCGCGGGCCAGCAGGAAGGTGTCCGGAACCACGCCGCCGAACATGTCCTCCGGCTTGTCCCACGCGGGCCGGGGTGGTGCCGGGGGCTCCGGCTCGTCGGGCTCCGGCGGGGGAAGACTGTCGAAGAAGCTCATGCCGCCGAGCCTGCCATCGCGCTGCCGGGACGGCGACCCCGCATCATCGGGGGATGACGCACGAGCAGGTGGAGTTCTTCGAGGACGCCGGCACCGGGCTGCGCGCTGTGATCGCCGTGCACGACACCACGCTGGGGCCGGCGTTCGGGGGGACGCGCTTCTACCCGTACCCCGACCAGGATGCGGCCGTGACCGACGTGCTGCGGCTGTCCCGCGGCATGACCCTGAAGAATGCGGTCGCCGGCCTGCCGTGCGGCGGCGCCAAAGCCGTGATCATCGGCGATCCCGGCGCCGTGAAGTCGGAGCGGCTGCTGGAGGCCTACGGGCGATGCGTGCAGAGCCTCGGCGGCCGCTATGTCACCGCGGGCGACGTCGGGACCAGCGCTGAGGACCTGGACGTCATCGGCCGCACCACCGAGCACGTCGTCGGCCGGACGGTGGCCGCCGGCGGGTACGGCGACAGCGGGCCGATGACCGCGCTCGGCGTCTTCCACGCTCTGCGGGCCGCGGCCGCGTTCCGATGGGACACCGCTGACCTGCGGGGACGCACGGTCGGCATCGAAGGCCTCGGCAAGGTGGGGTACGAGCTCGCCCGCCTGCTGGTGGACGCCGGAGCTCAGGTGGTCGCCGCTGATCCGTCGGCTGCGGCACGGGAGCTTGCCGAGCGGGACCTGCCGGCGGTCGTCGTCGTCCGGACGGTCGCCGATGCGGCGGTCGACATCTATGCGCCCTGCGCGCTCGGGGCCACGTTGAACAGCGCGTCCATCCCTGCGATCCGGGCCGGGATCGTCTGCGGGGCGGCCAACAATCAGCTCGCCACGGCCGAGGACGAGCAGCTGCTCGCCGATCGCGGCATCCTCTGGGTGCCGGACTTCGTGGCCAGTGCGGGCGGCGTGACCACCGGCTCGGCCGAATACCGGCGGCTGCCCCTCGAGGACGTCCCGGCGCAGGTCGCGAAGATCTTCGACACCACCGCCGAGGTGCTCACCCTGGCCCGGCGGCAGGGCATGCTGCCCGGCGCCGCTGCGGAGGCCGTCGCGCAGCAGCGACTGTCCGGTACGCCCGCCGCAGGTGGAAGCCCGCGGCGGGCGCATTGAAACGGCACAAGTCCTAGCTCAGGTTGATGTAGTCCAGCTCGGCGTACCCGGTGCCGCCGCCGAACAGCGGTGACCCCTTGGCCAGCCGGATCACGTTGTACCCGGCGTTCAGGTTGACCGTCGTGCTCACCGTCGACCCGAACACACCCCAGGCCGCGGTGGGCGGATAGCTGACCGTCGACCAGCCGCTCCCGTTGTACGCCAGCCCGTGCGTCGCCGTGGCCCCGGTGCCGTTCGCGTACCCGATCGACATCGTGTACGACCGCGCCGCCGGAACGTTGACGACGAAGTCCACGAACGACTGGTTCCGCATGTTCGCGGACCCGTCGATCTGCCCGACGTACCCGCCGTTGGACGCCGACCCGGACGAGAACCGGTTGGCGTTGACCACGGTGGCGTTCTCCGCCTCATACCGTTGCTGCCACGTCGCCGCCCCGGAGGCCGGGGTGACGAGCAGCTGGTACGAGTCCCAGGCGTTCATGTTGTTCACCGGCACGCTGATGCTCCCGCCGGAGACCGTGTAGGTCGCCGAGGACACCGCGATCGGCGCGCTCTGGTTGGTGAACCGCCCGGTCGTGCCGCTGCGGGTCAGCGTCACCCGGACCTGCGAGCCGAGGGCGCCGAGCCCGTTGACCCGTACGGTGTTGTTGCCGCTGTCCCCACCGAGCACCACGTTGACGAACCGCCGCGTCGAGTCGTACGACGCGACGCCTTCGAGCCAGGACCCGGGGATGGTCTGGACGATGTTGCCGGCCATGTCGCCGTACCACTTGTACGGCCAGTACGACGAGGTCGGCGCGTTGTTGTGCAGCAGCCCGTTGAGGGTGCCGGCCTCGTACCAGTAGGCGCGTTCCGCCGACCGGATGCCGTGCCGCTCGAAGACGGCCATGTAGTGCACCGCCACGCTGGGGATGTCGACCTGCGACGGCGAGGCGTACTCGTTGATCGAGATCGGGCGCGGGGAGATGCCCAGCGACCGCTCGATCGCCCGGTAGTCGTTGACGTGTGCCTCGACCTGCAGGTACTTGTCGTTCTCCAGCTCGTGCCAGACGATCACGTCCGGCAGCGTGTTGGTGTTCCGCGCGTGGGTGAGGAAGTCGACCATCCACTGGTGGTTGTAGACGGAATGCGAGGGCCCGACGATCGGGGTGACCGTGTCGAGCGTCCGGATCAGCCGGTGGGTGCGGGTCCAGCCGTCCAGGAACGAGCCGGCCGCGGCGGTGTTCCAGGTCCAGTCCGGTTCGTTCCAGAGTTCCCAGCCGTCGACGTTGGTGACGGTGGTGGCGTTCAGCCGGGCCTGGACCATGGTGCGGACCTTCGACTCCCAGTCCGCCCAGCTGACCCAGCGGTACGGGAAGTTCGGGTAGATGTCCGGCATCCGGAAGAACTGCTGGGTGCCGGCGCTGGTCACCTTCCCGGCCACCTGCAGACCGTCGCAGCAGGGTGTGGTGGCGCCGTTGCCGAGCTGCTGCCCGCCGGGCGGCGGCTGGGTGAGGTGGTTCAGCTTCAGCGGGTACATCAGGCTCAGCGGCGGGTTGTTGCCGGTGTTGACGGCGTAAAGGCCACCCGACGCGACGTGGGTGACGGGTCGGACGGTCGTGCCGACGTTGACGGTGAGGGTGTTGCCGGCCGCCTGGGCCGGGCTGGGGACGACCAGCGCGGCGGCGATCAGCAGGAGGGTGACGGATGCTGCCTTTCTTCGGTGCATGGTTTCACCTCGGGGATGGTGAGAGCGGAATCCAGACCCGCATGGGTCCGGCGGCCCGGTTGGCCCACAGGAAGTAGGGGATGGCGGTGACCACGGCGCTCGGACCGGTGGTGGCCGGTGGCGGCCAGGCGCCGTAGAGCCCGGTGTCCGGGACGGCGCTGGTGCGCACCGGCACCTGCAGCGTCACCGGGAACGGGCCGGCGCGGTGGAAGGCGACCGCGAGGGGGGAGTGCGGGTCGAGAGAGAGGTCTTCGAGGACGACGCCCGCGGGCACGTCGGCCTGCTCCAGGCAGTAGACGAGCGGCCCGCGGACCAGGGCGACCGCCCCGCGGGTGGCGTCGACGCGCGGGTGGGCGCTGACCAGGCGGGTCGGCATGGCCAGGGTCAGGACGATCCGGTCACCGGGATGCCAGACCCGGTGCAGCCGCAGGTAGCCGGCCTCGACGTGGGCCCGGGCCGAGGCTCCGTTGATGCTGAGCCGTACGTCGTTGCACCACGCCGGCACTCGCAGCGACAGCGCCCATGGCGATCCGGAAGTCTCCGAGACGGTGACGGTGACCTGCTCGTCCCACGGATAGTTCGTCTCCATCTGGACGGCGTGCCCCCCAGAAGCGACAACGCCGGCGCTGTAGAGATGCAGCTGCAGTCCGTCGGCGTCGCCGGTGGCCAGGTAGGCGTGCAGCGACGCCATCAGCCGGGCCAGGTTGGGTGGGCAGCACGCGCAGGAGTACCAGCTCAGCCGCTGCGACGGCGCGTCCTCGTGGGAGCCGTCGTGCCCGGTACGCAGCTGCAGCGGGTTGGAGTAGAAGAACTCTTTCCCGGACAGGGCGGTGCTCCCGGCGATCCCGTTGTGCAGCACCCGTTCCATCTCGTCGGCGTACTTCACCTTGCCGGTGGCCAGCAGCAGGCGCCAGGCGAGCTGGAAACTGCCGATCGCCGCGCAGGTCTCCGCGTACGCCCGGTCCGGCGGCAGCTCGTACGGATCGCCGAACGCCTCGTCGCGGTGCCGCGACCCCTGCCCGCCGGTGATGTACGTCCGGCTCTCCAGCGCCGAGTCCCACAGCCGCTCCGCGACGTCCAGCAGCTCGCGGTCACCGGTCTCCACGGCGACGTCCACCGCGCCGGCCAGCAGATACTGCATCCGGACCACGTGCCCGGTGACCTCGGTGGACTCCCGCAGCGGCTCGTGGTCCTGGAAGTAGCGCGGCCCGAACCGGCTGTCATCCAGGGTCCCGTGCCCGCGGTTGCCGACGAACCGGGCGGCCAGTTCCAGGTACGGCCGGTGCCCGGTGACCCGGTACAGCTCGGCGAGGGCGGTCTCCACCTCGGGGTGGCCGTCCACCTCGTTCGACTGCCCGTACCGCTGCACCAGAAGATCGGCGAAGCGGCGCGCGACCGACAGGACCTGCTGGGCCGACGGATCGTCGGGCGCGGAACGCGCGGCGGCGACGCCGGCCTGGATCAGATGCCCGGCGGTGTACATCTCGTGGCTGTAGTGCAGCTCGGTCCACTGCCGGTCGCGGTGGGCCGGGTCCTGGTAGAACGAGTCGAGATAGCCGTCCGGGTCCTGGGCCTTCTCCAGCAGTGCGGCCACCTCGTCGACGAAACCGGACGCCGTCCCGGACCAGAACGCGGCCTCCAGGGCCTTGTGCACGTCGGTGTCGGCGAACCACATGCCGGCGAACTCCGCGTCGGCGTCCCCGGTGACCCGGCGCAGGTTGGTCAGGTTGCCGTGCACGCCGAGCTGGTCGATGCAGTGCGGCAGCGTCGCCTCGGCGTTGCGTGCCTGCCAGCCGCCGAGCAGACCGGTTGCCGACAGCTGCACCGCGTCGGCGGGCAGGGGCCGCAGAGCGCTGAGGGCATCGGGCGTGGGCACGACGGGGCCCTGAAGATCAGACATGTGTTCCTTCAGTCCTTGACAGCGCCGGCGGTGACGCCGGCCGCGACGTAACGCTGGGCGATGATGAGCAGCAGCGTTGCGGGGATGGAGGCGACCACCGCGGTGGCCATGATCGCGTTCCATTGCTGGTTGTTGTTGCCGATGTACTGGTAGATGCCGAGCGTGATGGGCTGGTGATCGCCGCCGCCGGCCAGTGTGGAGGCGAAGACGAAGTCCGACCAGGCCCACAGGAACGCGAACAGGCTGACCGTGACGATCGCGTTGCGTGACACCGGCAGGATCACCGACACGAAGGTCCGCCACTTCGAGGCGCCGTCGATCAGCGCCGCGTTGATCAGCTCGTCCGGGATGCCGGACATGAACGCCGTGAAGATCAGCACGCCGAACGGCACCGCGATGGTGGAGTCGGCGAGGATCAGGCCGGGCACCGTGTTCAGCACGCCCATCCGCAGGTAGATGGCGTAGAAGCCCATCGCCATGATGATCCCGGGGATCATCTGCGCGATCAGCAGCACGAAGCTGAGCGCGCCGCCGCCCTTCGGGCGCAGCTTCGCCAGGGCGTAGCCGGCCGGCGCGGACAGGACCAGGGTGAGCACGACGGTGCCGAGCCCCACGATCAGGCTGGTCCCGAGGTACGGCATCTGCTGGTCCAGCACGGCACGGTAACCCTCGAGCGTGCCGTCGAACGGGAACAGGTGCGGCGGGTCGGCGCGCATGTCGGTGTCCTTCGTGAAGGACACGTTGATCATCCAGTAGATCGGGAACAGCATGATTCCGGTGAAGACGAGCCCGAGCCCGGTCTTCGCGTGCTGCTTGATCATCGCTCCTGCCTCCTCTGGAACCGGATGTAGAGCAGGCCGAAGAAGAGCGCCATGATGATCAGCAGGTTGCCGACCGCGGCGCCCGGCCCGAACTCGGGCAGCAGGTTGCCGAACGACAGCCGGTAGGACCAGGTGGCGAAGGTCGTCGAGGCGTCCGCCGGGCCGCCCTTCGTCATGATCCAGATGATGTCGAAGACCTTGAGCGTGTAGACCAGCCCGAGCAGCAGGGTGATCGCCGAGACCGGCCTCAGCAGGGGGAACGTGACCCGCCAGAACCGCTGCCAACTGTTCGCGCCGTCGATCGCCGCGGCCTCGTTGACCTCGTTCGGGATGGCCTGCAGCCCGCTGTAGAGGACCACCAGGTTGAACGGGATGCCGATCCAGATGTTCGCGATGATCACACTGGTCAGCGCCCAGTCCGGCGAGGTCAGCCAGTTGACCGGGTCGACGTTGAGCAGGCTCAACGCATGGTTGACGATGCCGGAGTCGCTGTTGAGCATCCACGACCAGGTCGAGGCACTCACGATCAAAGGCAGCAGCCACGGTACGAGGAACAGCGCTCGCAGTGTGGCGGACAACCGGAAGTTCTGGGCGAAGAAGACTGCCAGCGCCAAACCGATGGCGAACTGGAAGGCGATCGACACGAAGGTGAACACCAGTGTGTGCAGCAGCGCCGGCCCGAACGTCGGGTCCGCGAACACCGTCCGGTAGTTGTCCAGCCCACTGAACGGCGCGTCGCCCTGCACGAAGCTGCGCACCGTGTAGTGCCGCAGGCTCAGGTCCAGGTTCCGGTAGAGCGGGTAGGCGTAGAAGGCGATCAGGTAGATCACCACCGGCGCGAGGAACGCCCACGCCGTCCAGTGGCCCCGTCTGCCCCCGCGCCGGACCCGGGTGGCACCCCGGGTCCGGGCGAGCGTCTCGATCTGCGTCGTCACTTGGTCGCCGCAGCCGCCGTGGTCTGGGCGTCGGTGAGGGCCTGCTGCGGTGCCTTCGACCCGCTCAGCGCGGCCTGGAACGCGGTCCACATCGGCTGGGAGATCTTCGGGTACTTGGTGCCGAGGTCGTCACTGGTCCGGCCCTTGGCCGCCTTGACGGCGTCGACCCAGACCTTCAGCTCGGGGTTCTCCGCGACCTGCTTCTGCTGCACGGCGTCGGTGGCCGCGATGTAGGACAGCGTCGTGTCCGTGGTGTACGCGTTGTCCGCGCTGGTCAGACAGCCGATCAGCTTCTCGGTCACGGCGTACCGGCCGGTCTTCGACTGCACCGGAGCGGTGACGAACTCGCCGCCGGTCGGCGCCGGGGCCGTTCCGCCGGCCTGCGACGGGATCGGGATGATGCCGTACTCGAAGCCGGTCTTCTTGGCGTTGGCCAGCTGCCAGGTGCCGTTCTCGCTGAACGCGAAGTCACCGGCGGCGAACTCCTGCCAGCTGGTGGTCTGGGTGTTGTTGAGCACCGAGTTCGGCGCGTAGCCCTTCTTCAGCCAGTCGGTCCACAGCGTCAGCGCGGCGACGCCCTGCGCCGAGTCGAGCTGGGTCAGGTTCGCGCCGGAACCCCAGAACCAGGGGAGGAACTGGAAGCTGCCCTCCTCGGTGCCGATCGCCGAGAAGGTGATGCCCTTCTTGCCGGACGCCTTCACCTTCTCCAGGGCGGCGGTCAGTCCCGCCCAGTCCTTGATGGTCGAAGGATCGACACCGGCCTTGTCCAGAACGGCCTTGTTGTAGTAAAGCGCTAGTGTGTTCGCGCCGATCGGGATGCCGTACGTCTTGCCGCCGATCTGACCGGCGGCCAGGAGGTTCGGCGACACCGCGGCGGTGTCCACCTTGAGCTCGTCGGTGGTGGTCAGCACCCCGGCGTCGGCCAGGGTGGAGACCACCGGGTTGTCGACGATCAGCACGTCGGGGGAGTTGTCCTGCTGGGCGGCGAGGAGCGCCTTGTTGGTCAGGTCGGTCGTGTCGTAACCGGTGCGCTCCACGGTGACGCCCGCGTCGGTGCCGCACCTGGTCAGCAGCTTCACCCAGTCCGAGGTGGCGTCGAACTGGGGGTACGGGTCCCAGATGGTGTAGGTGCCGCCGGCTTCGCTGCCGGTGTCACCGCCGGAGTCTTCGGAGGAGGAGTTCGAGCAGCCCGCCAGGAGGCAGGCGGTGAGGGTGAGGGCCGCCGCGGCGCGCAGGCGCTGACGGGTCATATCGGGGCTCCTTGCCGGCGAGTTAGCGTTCACAATCTCAGGCGTGCACTTCCGAGGAAATCGATTGCCTGGACGCTAGGTCGATGCTTGCTCGCATGTCAAGGGCAAGTTACGGTTCCATGAAACGCGTCGCCGGAGCGATGCAGGAAACTCAGGAGGAAACGCTGAGCAACGTGGAACGCGCCGTCACCATCAGCCAGGTGGCCGCGCTCGCGGGGGTCTCCACCGGTACGGCGTCCAAGGCACTCAACGGCCGCGGCGCGCTGCGGCCGGAGACCCGGGTACGTGTCCAGCAGGCCGCCGAGCAGCTCGGTTTCGTCGCCAACGCGGCGGCCCGCAGCCTGCAGACCGGCCGGACCTACACGGTCGGCATGATCACCACCGACAGCATCGGCCGGTTCAGCATCCCGCTGCTCATCGGCGCCGAGGACGCGCTCGGGGCGGGCCAGATGTCGGTCTTCCTCTGCGACGCCCGCGACGACCCGATCCGCGAGCAGTACTACCTGCGTACGCTGCTCAGCCGCAAAGTCGACGGGATCATCGTGACCGGCCGCCGCACCCAGGCCCGCGCCCCGATCGGCGTCGGCCTGCCGGTCCCGGTGGTGTACGCGTTCATCAGCTCCGCCGACCCGCACGACTGCTCGGTCGTCCCCGACGAGGCCGACGGCGCCCGGCGCGCGATCCAGCACCTGCTCGCCGTCGGCCGCCGCCGGATCGCCCACGTGACCGGCCCGGAGCACCACCACTCGGCGACGGTGCGCGCCGCCGGTGCGGAGGAAACGCTGGCCGCCGAGGGTCTGCGGCCCGCGGTGCCGACGCTGTACGGCGAGTGGAGCGAGGCCTGGGGCCGTCAGGCCGCCGGCATCCTGCTCAGCACGGGCGCCGACGTCGACGCGGTCTTCTGCGGCAGCGACCAGATCGCCCGCGGCCTCGCCGAGGCACTGCGCGACGCCGGCAAACAGATCCCGGGCGACGTGGCCCTGGTCGGCTTCGACAACTGGGACGTCATGGTCGACGGCTGCCGGCCCGCCCTGACCAGCGTGGACATGGACCTGGAGGGCATTGGCCGCAGCGCCGCCGAACTACTCCTGGCCAAAATCAACGGCGAGCCGGTGCAGGGACCGCGGGCCCGCCCGTGCCGCCTCGTGCCCCGGGCCTCCACCGCAGTCTGACGGCCGAGCCGTGTATGCCGGCCGTCCGTCGCGGTCTGACGGCCGAGCCGCGGGCGCCGGCCGTCAGTCGCGGTCTGGCGGGCGAGCCGCGTATCCCGGCCCTCGCCGCGGTCTGGTGGGCGAGCCGCGTATCCCGGCCCTCGCCGCAGTCTGGCGGGCGAGCCGCGTACCTCGGCCCTGCGCTGCGGTCTGTCTTTCAGCCTTGAGCCTCCACCGCCACTCGACCGTAGAAGCCGCGTGCTCAAGGGTTCCATCGCGGTCTGGCCGTCGGATCGGCCAGGAAAACGATTTCCTCCCGAGCATTGACGCGGCTGAATCGAGTTCGGCGTCTCCGGGCGTATCGCCGCGATCTTGTGCTCCGCTCGCTTCTCGAGGGTGGCTCAGTTCCCAAGATCCTTTTGTGACTCTTGGATCTTGGGCTGCTGTTCACCGCGGAGGGGCCGTCGAGCTTCCACGACTCGAGTCGTGTCTGCCGGCCGGCGCGGGCACTGCGGCCCTTGCGTCTCTGTGCCGGCAGGCAGCTGTCGGCGGCGTGGGCTTGAGAGATCCCGCGCGGGGTCGGGCTACGTAGGGCTTGCGCGCGTGACCTGGGGCGGCCGATGGAAATGGCTTGATCAGCGTGGAGAGAGCGCGAGCAGCGTACGGATGAAGGCTTCTCGATCTTGCTCGGGCACTGAGGCGAGGATTTCGTCCTCGCCGGACCTGATGTCGGCCTCGATGGACTGGTGGGTCTGCCGGCCGGCTGTGGTCAGGCCGAGTAGGCGGACGCGGCGGTCGGTGGGGTCTGGTTCGCGTTCGATCAGGCCGCGTTGTTGCAGGTCGTCGAGTACCGGGATCAGGCGGGTCTTGTCGGCGCCGATGCTTGCGGCCAGTGCTGCCTGGGTTCGCATCGGGCCGTCGCGCAGGCCGGTCAGCACGGCGTATGCCCACATCGACAGCTCGTGCCTGGCCAGGATCGGCTGCTCCATGGCCAGCAGCCGGCGCCCGAGCCGGAACACCAGCGCGCCGAGATCGTCCGTCCGTTCCACGACGTAACTCCTACCACCTCCGGTGGGGTTGACTATATGTACGCTCACGCACATGATAAGCGCATGCTTACGATTAAGGATGACCTCAGAGGAGTGGACGCGGCTGCCGTACGCGGAACTGTCGACCTGATCCACCGCATCACCGAAACTGATCTTGCGCGGCCGACCCCGTGCGCAGGCTGGGATCTGGCCGCGCTGCTCGGGCACATGACCGCGCAGCATCGCGGTTTTGCTGCGGCGGCCCGGGGCGGCGGCGGTGATCACGCGGTCTGGGAGCCGCGGGCGGGGGACAGCTATGGGGAAGCTGCTGAGGACGTGCTCAGCGCCTTTGCGGAAGAGGGAGTGCTCGACCGGCCGTTCCGGATGCCGGAGATCGACCGGCCGATCCCGGGGCGGCTGGCGATCGGGTTCCATCTGGTCGACTACGTGGTGCATGGGTGGGACGTCGCTCGTACGATCGATGCCGCCTATCAGCCGGAACCGGCCGTCCTGGCCGCCGTCCTGCCGATCGTGCGGGCCGTGCCCGACGGGCCGGAACGACTCGGGCCGCAGGCGCCCTTCCGGCCGGCGCTGACCGTGCCGGCCGGCGCCGACCCGCTCACCGAGATCCTGCTGCTCCTGGGCCGGGACCCGTCTTGGCCGGGACGCAATCGCTGATATGCCGGCCGGTGCTGCGGCGGGAGCCGGCCTGGGCGGATCCGCTGAGCGACTCCGGGTCCAGGGTTGGGTCCGGTTTGTCCGGGGTAAGTGGCGATCTTGGACAAGCCCGCCGAAGGGAGTTCTGCGCTCATGCCACGCATTCCGTCCGACCCCGACCGGTACCCGCCGCTTGATCCGGGGGCACCGATCCCGGACGATCCCGGCGAGCTGTCCCCGGACGCGCCGGAGCCGCTGCCGCCGGCGCCCGCCGAGCCGGTGATCGAGCCCGAACCGGCCGAGCCGGACCCGGGGGGAGTGCCCGAACCGGCCTGACGCCCCAGGTACTGTATGCGCTCTTTGCAGATCGAAAGGGACGCATGCGTACGTCTACGTTCCGGTCAGCGGCCGTCCTCGCGGCGGCGCTGATCGTGGGCGGCTGTTCCGCGCCTGCCGCTTCGCCGCCTTCGCCCCCGCCCAGCGCTGCCCCGAGCGCCTCGGCGGAAACGCCCGTCCGGTTCTCCGTTCCGGCGAAGATCGACGGGCTGCCGAGGACGACGGCGAAGAAGTGGACCCGGATCGCGGCGAGCCGGACCGATTTCCTCGAGCGGCACGTGCTTCGCCCGCTGGACACGCTGACCGCGGTGTACGTCGATGCCGACAAGCCGGGGACCAGCGTGGACGTGAGCGCGGTCACCGGCCGGGTGGCCGACCCGGCTGTGCAGCTGGGTCTGCTCACCCGCAATCAGCTCGACGAGTGGGCGGATGGGCGCCCAGCCGACCCGGGCGTCGCGGGTGGTGTGGGGACGTGCGCGGTCTCCCGCAAGCAACGTCCCCTCATCGGCACGCGATGCCACTGGGCCGAACCGGGCAGCGTCGGGACGATCACCATCTGGTCGGACGGCGAGCGGCGCAAGGACTTCGCCGGCATTGTGGCGCTGATCCAGCCGGCCGGCTGAGCTGCCGCGCCCAGCCAGCCGGCTCAGGCTCAGCCGCGCGCCACCGGCCAGCTGGGGCTCAGCCGCGCCGCCACTTCTGGTTCAGCGTGCCCGCGCAGTCCCACAGCTGCAGCTGGGCCCCGTCGTTCCCGTTCCAGTCCCGGATGTCCACACACTTGTTGGCCTGCGGATTCACCAGGTCCCCGGCGCCGCTGAGCACCCACTGCTGGGCCGGGTTGCCGCTGCAGGTGACGATCTGCAGGATCACACCGTTCGCGGTCGAACCCCACGGCACGTCCAGGCACTTGTTGTTGCCGGTGCGCAGGCTGCCGTTGACGGCCTCCCACCGCTGCGCGCCGGAGCCGTTGCAGTTCCACATCTGGACCAGCACGCCGTCGGCGAAGTTGCTGTTCGGGACGTCCAGGCACTTGTTGTTCCAGTTGCTGATCAGAGCCGCGCCGCCACCGCCGCCGGTCGTGGTCAGCGACAAGCCGTACACCTGAAGGATCTCGTTGACCGGCTGGAACCACATGGTGCCGCCGGTCGTGCAGTTGCCGGAGCCGCCGGAGGTGACGCCCTGCGCCTGGTTGCCGGAGATCCACGAACCGCCGGAGTCGCCGGGCTGGGCGCACGCGTTGCTGCGGCTCAGGCCGGAGACGGCGCCCTGCGCGTAGTTGATCGTCTCGTTCTTGCCGAGCAGGGTGCCGCAGCGCCAGCCGGTGGTGCGGCCGGACCGGCAGATCGAACTGCCGATCGCCGCCTCCTGCGAACCGGCAACCGTGACGTTCCCGCCGGAATAATTGTTCACCCACGGCTGCGAGACCCAGTTGCCGTTCGTCCGCACCCAGGCGTAGTCGTTCCCGGGGAACGAGGAGCCGGCGAACGTACCCTGCGCCTGGTTGTTGAAGCCCAGCGTCGGGCTGCCGGTGCCGCCGCAGTGCCCGGCCGTGACGAAGCCGCCGGCGACCGCGAAACCGATCGAGCACAGCGTGTTGCCGTTGATGACGAACTGGTCGCCGCCGCGGATGTCGTACATCGGCTGCGGTCGCTGGGCGGTGCTCGTTCGCACGGTGACGGCGCCGGCGCCGCTGGCCGCGGCGAAACGCCGGGCCTGAGCTTCGGCGCCGGGCTTGGCGGTCAGCACGACGCTGTTGGTGGCAGGATCGACGAACCAGCTGTGTACGCCGTCCGGAGCGATTTTCTGACTCTTGTCGAGCTTGGCGCGGGCGGTGGCGAGGTCGCTCTCGGTGCGCTTGACGATCGTGGCGTCGGCGCCCTCGGCACGGACCTTGGCGGCGTCGTTCGCGCTGGTCACGGCAACCGTCAGGCGGGTGGCGCCGGCCGGGATCCAGGCACCGGCGAAGCGCTTGCCGAGCTGGGTGCGCAGCCGCTTCTCGATCACCGGGGCGGCGGCTTCGGTGGCCAGACGCCGGGCCAGGTCCTCGTCGTCCAGCTTGAGGTCGCGCTGGAGGGCGGCGCGCATGCCGGGGTCGAGGTCGCCCGGTTTTCCTGCGGCTTGTTCTGTTGTGGTTTGTTCTGCCGCGGCTTGTTCTTCTACGGCATGGCCTGGGCTGGGGATCAGAGCTACGGCGGTCAGTGCCGCCGTGGCGATGATGACGGCGCTGCGGACAGGACGGAGCATGGGAACGTCCATTTCACGCGGGGGACTGCTGGGACAGAGAGCGCTCTCACGAGATTGTTCAGCCTGCGTCGCGTCACTGTCAACAAAGTTCATCAATGTGTCCGGTTGACCTTGCCGTCGCTCGGCCCCTACCGTGTGATCGTTCACACAACGTCACCAGGGGCGGAATGTCCGGCTTTCGATTTCGAGATGTGCTGCCCTGGCTGCCAACCGTCATCGGCGTAACCGCCCTGGTAGGCATGCTCGGCGTGACCGCGTTCCGGTTGGCGCCGCCGTCGCAGGAGCCGGTCATCGCGCAGACCGCCCCGACGCTGTTCCTACCTCCGCCCGCACCCGTCCCGGCGTCCTTGTCCTTGCCGTCCACCTCTCCGACGGCCTCGCCGTTGCCTTCGGCGGCCGGCTCGCTAATGCCCTCGGCGCCACCGGCCACCCAGACCTCCGATGCCCGGCCGTCCCCGGCCGACCGCAAGACCACCCCGCCCGCTGCGGCTCCCCGCCCGACGTCGCCACCAGCGGTCACCGGCGAATACCGGGTGGTCGGCACCTACGACGCCGAGTTCATCGGCGAGGTCCTGATCAGCAACGCCACCGGCCGACCACTCGACTGGGCGGTCACCTTGCGCTTCCCGTCGAACGTCGGCGACTTGCGCACCTCATGGGTGGAGTCAGCGCCGCAGGCCACCCTCAGCCAGTCCGGCCAAACCTTCACCTGGCGCTCCGGCGTGCCCGTCAACGCCGGCTCCAGCGTCGCTTTGCGCTTCCAGTTCGCTCGCGCGGGAAGCGGAGACCGCCCGTCCGCTTGCTCGGTCAACGGCACACCCTGCGACCTGTAGAGCCGCGCTACCCGCTTGCTCCAGGCAAGGGCCAACCGAGTCGGGATGTCGCTCAGCGTCGTTTCGCGCGGTCGAAGGCAGTGTTGGCGGTAAGCGGGGTCGTTGGGCTGTCGCTCAGCGTCGTTTCGTGCGGCTTGAAGCTGCGTTGCTGGTCAGCCGGGTCGTCGGGCCGTCGGGCAGTGCGGCTCGCGGGTTCGAAGAGCGCTGGCAGTCAGCCGGGTCGTCGGGCTGTCGGGCAGTGCGGCTCGCGGGTTTGAGAGCGCTGGCAGTCAGCCGGAAGGCGGGCGCCACGGTGGTATCACCCGCGCGGTGATGACGGCGACGCTAGCCGGCTTGGGAGATGGCGGCGGCAGCAACGGCGGGGTGGGGAGTCGGCGCTGCCATGATGATGGGGATGGCTGTCACCCGGATCGGGATCCTCGGCGCCGCGCGGATCGTGCGGACCGCTCTGCTCGCGCCGGCCCGGCATGTCGATGGGGTCGCGGTGGCCGCGGTGGCTGCGCGGGCTCCGGCAAGGGCCCGCGCCTACGCGGCCAAGCACCGGATCCCGCAGGTGCACGACTCCTACCAGGCGTTGCTGGCTGATCCGGCGATCGACGCTGTGTACATCCCGACCCCGGCATCGCTGCACGCCCGGTGGACGCTGGCTGCCCTCGAGGCCGGCAAGCACGTCCTGGTCGAGAAGCCGTTCACCGCGAACGCGGTCGAGGCCGAACGGGTCGCGGCTGCCGCCGCGGGGTCGGATCGGGTGGTCATGGAGGCGTATCACACCGGGCACCATCCGCTGACGGCTCGGCTGCGGGAGATTCTCGGTCGAGGTGAGATCGGCACGGTACGCGCAGCGCGTGCCTTCTTCTACGTGCCCATCCCGCCGGGCCGTAACATTCGCTGGGACCCGGCCCTCGCCGGTGGCGGACTGCTCGACGTCGGCTACTACCCGGTTCGCCTGCTGCGCGACCTGTTCGGCGAGCCCACCGTGTCCCGGGGGCGGGCTCTGCAGCGTTCCGGGGTCGACCGCTATCTGGAGGCCGACCTGGTCTTTCCCGGCGACATCCGCGCTACGGTCCGCTCCTCGCTGTGGTCCAGGCGTCTGCTCGGCGCCGGTCTGCGGGTCGACGGCGACCGGGGCCGGCTGAGCGTCTCCTGGCCGTACCACCCGCAGGTCGGCGCCCGGATCACCATCCGCTCGGACGGCCGGAGCCGCAAAGAGCGCGCCGACCGCACGAGCACCTACATCTACCAGCTGCGAGCGTTCCGCGACGCCGTCCAGAACGGCGGCCCGATTCTGACCGGCGCCCCGGCCGCCGTGCTTCAGATGCGAACCCTCGACGCGATCTACCGCGCCTGCGGCCTGGAGCCCCGCTGCCTGCCTTGAGGTCACCACCTGCTCAAGCCCGGCGGCCGCGCTGGGGCCCGGACCGGCTGCCGGCTCGCGCGGTGAACGGGGGACGGGGTGAAAAGGGGTTGGGTGCGGCGTGGCGTCGTACCCCTCAGCAGTTCGGCTTTTTGAAGACCGGGAGTGCGTGGGTGCTGACGCGCCGGGACTTGATCTCCGTCACCTTGACGCGGCTGAAGACCTTGCGGCAGTCGGAGAGGCGGACGCGGGTGAACTTGAGCTCGACCTTGGTCTTCTTGTAGTTGGCGTCGGCGCAGCTCGGCACGCACGTGTTGACGTTGCGGGTCGCCGTGGCCTGGCCGGTGGTCCGGGTCAGCGAGGTCCAGCGGACGTTGCTGTAGTAGACGTCCTTGTACGGGCGGAACGTCTTCGGCTTGACCTTGATCTTGTGGTAGGCGTAGTCGGCGACCACGCCGGGCTTGGGCGCGGCGGCCTGGGCGGGCGTGGCCACGGCTACGGCGGAGAGGGCCAGAGTGGCCGCGGTGGCCAGGGCGGTGAGGCGGGGCAGGGGCATGGGATGTCCTTCCGGTTGTCGTCCGTGGACAGTCTTTCGATCATGACCGGCTGTGGTGACGGGACGCCGGAGCGTGGCACGAAACCGGGGCTCGGTTTCGCGGTCGGGTGAGGGGAACGCCGGGTAGGGTGCCAAAGAGTGCAAACCGGCCTCTTTCGCCTGCTGGGTACCGGGCCGCGCGCGGCTGCCCGGCAGGCGGCCGCGCTGTTCGGGCTGGCTGCTCTGCTGGCGCTGGTGGGCATCCTCAACGACCCGGCGAACTCCCGGAAGCTGCTGGTCGTCGCCCTGCTCGACCTCGCGATTACCCTCTTCGCGCTGAAGTGGCGGTGGACCCGGCCGCACGCGCCGGCGCTGCTCGGTGTGGCCGGGTTCGTCGTGCTGGGGCTGTCGACCTGGTCGTTCGGCGGGGTGGCGACCGGGACCGGGCCGTTCCTGGTGCTGCTCTTCGCCTGGGCGGCCCTGCACTTCCCGCGCTGGATCCTGCTGACCTACGCCGCGCCGGCAACCCTGGCCTACCTGTTGCCGCTGGTGCTGACCGGGCAGCCGCCGCTGGTGCTGGGCAGCGCGTTCGTGCTGATGCCGGTCGCGCTCGCCGTCGGCCTGCTGATCGAGGCGCAGGCCCGGCATCTGCGCGACGAGCGGGAACGCCTGGCCCGGATCGAACGCTGGCGCGCGGCGATGATCAACACGTTGGCGCACGATGTGCGCTCGCCGCTCGGGACGATCCAGATCGCGCTGGAGGAGCTGCGGGAGGACGCCACCGGGCTGACCGTCCAGATCCTGGACACCGCGCTGCGCCAGACCAACCGGATCTCCCGGCTGGCCGACGGCCTGCTGGACCTCGAGCGCATCGACAGCTCCGGCCATCTCAAACTCGACCGGCGGAGTTACCCGGCGCGGGGCCTGGTCAAGGACGCGCTGTCATATGTGCGGTCGGACGCCGACGTCCGGGTCGACATCGACGAGCAGACCACGGTGTACGTCGACAAGCAGCGGTTCGAGCAGGTGCTCTTCAACCTGGTCGGCAACGCGCTGAAGTACGGCAAGCCGCCGGTCGTCGTCACGTTCGTCCGGGACGGTGACATGGACCGGCTCGAGGTTCGTGACCACGGGCCGGGCATCCCGGAGGAACTGCGGCCGAAGCTGTTCGGGCAGTTCGCGGTCGGCGGTCCGGACGGGGTCGGGCTCGGCCTGTGGATCGTGCGGCAGCTGGCGGTGGCGCACGGCGGGCAGGCGGTCGCCGAGGCCCGCGAGCCGGGCGTGGCCATGGTGATCACCTTCCCGGTGGCGCCCCTGAGTCCTCAGGGTTGACATCCGGGGGATTCTCCCCCAAGCGCCGGGCGCAGCGATTGACCAGGATCAACGGCATGAGGGCAACAACCAAGATCGCACTGTACGCGGCGCCGCTCGCACTGACCGGCTACGGAGTGGTCCGCAACGTCGGCAAACTCGACGACGTGTACGGGCCGGGCTTCGACTGGCAGCTGGCGCATTTCCTCGGGCTGGCCGGCTTCGTACTGTTCGTGCCGCTGGTCCTCGGGCTGCGGGCGATGCTGCCCGCCGGAGCGGTCCGCGAGGTGGCGACCGGGGCGGCGCTGTTTGGGCTGGTCACGTCCATGGTGCAGTTCGCGGTGGACATCGTGCAGGGCTTCCTGGCCGCCGACAAGGCCGAGCTGCGGAGCCGGCAGCACGACTTCTCCGATTTGCCGGGCGTGCAGGCGGTGATCTACGACTTCGGGCCGCTGTTCTTCTTCGTCGGCCTGGTGCTGATGGGCGTACTGGCGGCCCGGGCCCGCCTGCTGCCCTGGTGGAGCCCGGCATTGCTGCTCATGGCTGTGCTGCTGCCGATCGTCAGCCTGGACCTGATGCCGCTGACCGGGGTGCTGACGCTGGTGGCGTTACTGCCGCTGACCCGCGAACGGGTCCCGGCGCCGGTCAGCTGATCCGCCGGCGGCCCCTCGGGTAGTCGCTGTAGTAGTAGCGGACCGTGTTGCCCTGCGAGTCGGTCTCGCAGCTGTAGTGCTTCAGGAAGTCCCACATCAGCGGCGACTCCTCGGGCATGGTGTTGTGCGAGCGGTAGAGGTTCTTCGTCAGTTTCAGGACCGGGATCCGGGTGCCGGGCCGGTGCCAGGTCCAGGTCTGGAACCGGCGGTGCCAGCCGCTGCGGACGCCGTCGACGGTGTTCACGTCGGACAGCTCCAGCCGGTTGACTGCCAGGTGGTACCGGGCCCACTGGTCCAGGCTGTTCTCGGTGTCGTCCCACAGGCCGCCGGCGAGGAAGGCCAGGTCGCCGTACCCGTAGATCTGGTAGCAGGGGATCGGCCGGCGACTGGCCGGGTACGCCACGCCGTCCATGGTGACGGTGCCGGCGTCGCTCGGGGCGGCGGTGAAGGAGGTCGAGGCGACCGCCGCGAAGTACTCCGGGAAGGCGATCGCGAAGTTCTGCGAGACCTGGCTGCCGGCGGACTGCCCGGTCGAGTAGAAGCGGGTCGGGTCGACCGAATACTCGCTGATCAGCACGTCGCGCAGCTGCCGGAAGAACGCGATCGAGTCGCGGTGGCTGACCGACACCGAGGTGTTGCTGTACTGCTCGCAGACGGTGACCAGGATGAAGCCCTCGCGCTCGGCGACCTTCCACCACTGGGCGGCGTCGAAGAACACCTTGTCGGTCTGGCTGTTGCCGGGCCAGACGAAGACGACCGGTGCCTTGCGACGGGCCGAGCGGGGTTGGTAGACCAGGTACTCCCGGAGGTAGCCGGCCACGGTCATGGTGCGGACCTGCACGCCGAGCCGCGCGTAGTCGGCGCGCTCGAACAGCTGGTTGCCGTAGGCGAAGAAGTTCTCGTAGCGGGTGTAGGCGGTCAGGAAAGCCACGATCTGCCGCGTGCTCGCCGGGTGCCTCTGCACGGCGACCTGGGAGATCGGGCCGGCGTACGAGGTCATCCACCGGCGTGAGCCGCGCCGCTGCCACCGGCCGTCGGTGTCGTTGGCCCGTTTCCAGTACGCGATGCTCGCGCCCGCGGTGTGCGGATCGGGGCGGATGTACCAGGTCGGCAGGACCACCTCGTCGTAGCGGATCAGGTCGAAGCCCGCCGGAAAGTCGACCGGGGTGTAGCCGTCGGTGGTGCCGTCGAACTCGCGGGACGCGTACTGCTCGAAGTAGTCGGCGTCGAGGCCGGGGGAGTCCACGTACGTCTGGCTGATCACGCGCAGTGGGTGCGCGACGGCCCACGCCTCCAGGGCGGGAGCGCCTTTCCCGTACCCGACCAGATAGTGCAGGCCGAAGATCGAGAAGTAGCGGTTCGCCTGGTAGAAGGCCATCGCCTCGGCCACGTACGCCGCCTCGCTCTGCGGATCGCCCCAGCCGCCGGCGCCCGGCTCCAGCACGAACAGGCCCTCCTCCCGCTGGTCGGCGACGCCGAACCAGCCCGCGGACCGCAGAAACTCGGCGGTGTCGGCGCCGTCCGGAACCGCGACGACCGTGTAATACGACCGGATCGGCGTCTCGGGCGAGATGTAGACCTTGGCGGTGCGGACCTGGCCGTCGATCGTGAACGACTTCGTCCAGTAGCCCGTCATCTCGCGGGGCAGCTTGTTGGCCCGCGAGTAGTCGTAGGCGGGGAAGGGGCGGCCGTCGAGCGGTTGGGCCTCAAGGGCAGTGTCGGCCCCGGCCGGCAGGGATGCGGTGACGGCCAGCCCGGCCGCGCCTCGGAGCAATTGACGACGTTCCATCACAGCCCTCCCTGGTTTGGTCCGCCTAGCGGACCGATTGAACTACCAGATAGACCATACGCTATGCCTTGCCGGTCAGGTAGCGGGTCAACATGGTCACCATCTCGTCCTCCAGCTTGCGGGGATCAAGGGCGGCCGGCGCCGCGCTGAGCCAGTGCACGACCATCTCGACCGTGGTGACGATCAGATGGGCGGCGGAACTGCGCTGGGCGTACCGGAACGGCGCGGGCGCTGCGGCATCACCCGCATTGCTGGGCGCGTTGCGGTCGTTGGCGCTTCCGGATCAGCCCGGTTTTGCGTACGTCGCAGGCGAGGCCCGCACGTGCCAGCAGGTCCGGGCGCATCTGCTGCGCGAGCGGGGCTGGCCGCGCAACCGGATCCGGCTGCACGCGTTCTGGACGGGCGGCCGTTCCTGAGAGCTGACGATCTAGGCGGACTCGCGGCGGCGGGCCCGGTAGGTCTGGGCCTTGCGCCGGTTGCCGCAGACCGCCATCGAGCACCAGCGGCCCGCGCCGGAACGGGAGGCGTCGTAGAACGCCCACCGGCAGGTGTCGTTGCTGCACACCTTCAGGCGCTGCCAGGTTCCGTCGGCCATGGCCTGGGCGATGACGGCGAGCAGGCCGCCCAGCGCGCGGTCGGCGGAGGTGCCGTCGGCCGCGTACTGCAAGCCGGTGGGGGTGAAGTGCGGGCGTAGGCGTACCCGGCGGGTTTCTGCGTCGAGGATCGCCGCAGCTGTCGCTGCCGGCGTGCCGTCGTGGTTGGCCGTGAGCAGCTCGCGGATGCCTTCCCGCAGCGTGCGGGCGTGGCGCACGTCCGCGTAGGCGGCCGTCTCGGTCGCGCCGAGCAGGCCCGCATAGCGCAACCAGGCGGTCAGGTCGGCGGCGTCGGGCAGCGCCTCGACGTCCTTCTCCACGTCATACGTGTTGACGAACTCGCGGACGACCCAGAGTGGTCCCTCCACCGGCATGCGGCCAGTTTACCCGTCACCCGGTCGGGTAACCTCCTAACGCATTTACCGGTTACGGAGGAGGATTCTCGTGGGCCGAGATTTCCGGCGGCTCTTCGCCGGCACCGCCATCTCCGCGCTCGGCAGCGAGATCAGCGAGCTCGCGCTGCCGCTGCTGGCGATCCTCACTTTCCAAGCCACCGCCGAGCAGGTGGGCCTGCTGCGGGCCGCGCAGTTCCTGCCGTTCCTGCTACTCACCCTCTACGCCGGGGTGCTCGTCGACCGGGTGCGCCGGCGCCCGCTGATGGTGGCCGCCGACCTCGGCCGGTTCGTCGTGATCGGTGCGGTGCCGCTGCTCGGCTGGGCCGGCATGGGGATGGAACCGCTCTACCTGCTGGTCTTCCTGGCCGGCGCCGGGACCGTCGTGCACCAGCTCGCCGACCAGGCCTATCTGCCGACGCTGGTCAGCCGGGACCAGCTGCTGCCCGCGAACGGCCGGATCGCCGCCGCCCAGTCCGGCGCCGAACTCTCCGGCCAGGGCATCGGCGGGCTGCTCGTGGCCTGGCTGACCGCGCCCTTCGCGGTGGCCGTCGACGCGCTGACGTACCTGGTCTCGGCGATCGCGGTGGCCGGCATCCGCACACCCGAACCGCGCCCGGTACGCCGGGACGGCACCCGGCTGCGCCAGGAGGTGTTCGAGGGCATCCGGTACCTGGCCGGCAGCCGCCTGCTGCGGCCGCTCGTCGGGGAGGCCGCCACCTACAACATCGCCTACCAGGTCTTCTCCATCGCCCTGCTGCTCTGGCTCGCCCGGGACCTGCGGCTGTCGCCCGTGGTGATCGGCGTCGTGCTCAGCCTGGCTGCCGTGGGCGCGCTCGGTGGCGCGCTGGCCGGGGCGAAAATCTCGGCACGGTACGGGTTCGGGCCCACGATGCTCGTCACGATGGCCATCGGGAACAGCGCGCCGCTGCTGCTGTTCGCCGCGCCGGACCGCGGTGCCGGCGTTGCGGTGCTGGTCGGCGCGGTCTTCCTGGTGATCGGCTTCGGCACGGCGCTGGCCAATGTGCACAACCGCAGCCTGCGGCAGAGCGCGGTGCCGGATGAGATCCAGGGCCGCGTGACCGCGGCCTACCGGCTGGTCTCCTGGGGGACGCTGCCGCTGGGATCGCTTGCGGGTGGCTATCTGGCGGCTTCGCTGGGGGCGTACGAGGCCCTGCTCGCCGGCGCGGTCGGGCTGGCCGCGGCCACCCTGTGGGTCGCCGTGTCACCGATCCCGCGGCTGCGTGAGGCCCCGGCCCACGTCTAGGCAGCCTCTGATTTTCGGGGTCGGTCGCTCTTGTTTCCTGCGTCCGCTCTGGCCCGCTCCGGCTTCCGCGCCCGCTCCGGCTTCCGCGCCCGCTCCTGCTGCCGCTGGGGCTGAGGTCCGCCTCAGCCGTGCGTGATTGCGGAGCCCGCGGCGGCCTGCTGGGGCACCTATGGGCTGGCTGGCGCTCAGTGTCGTTTCCCGCCCACCGAAACAGCCCTGGAGGCCGGCCGGACTCTTCGGCCGGGTGCCTGGGGTCAACGGGGCTGGCGCTGGTGCATGGAATGGGCTCGTGATGAGGTGCGTGGCTGCCAGCTGGCCGGGCCCGGCTGGCGCTGGTGCATGGAATGGGCCCGTGATGAGGTGCTTGGTTGCCAGCTGGCGGGGACCCTTCAGCTCGGAAGCAGGCCAGGGCTAGCCGCGTGACCAGATCCGGATGGGCACGCGGGGGAAAGCAGCGGTCAGGAAGTGTTCGGTGAGGCGGTCGCGTAGTACGCAGTCCGGCCAGGTGTCGAGCACCTCGGGGATCGTGCGGTGGCCGAGGGCCAGCTGGAGCAGCGCGCCCGGGGGGATGTGGGCGTGGTCGTCCGGGCCGGCGGGGCTGCGGACGGCTGTCACCGTGGACAGTTCGCCGTCGGTGAACGACAGGCGGGCGGCGCGGCCGTAGGTGTTGATGGTCAGGTCCGGTTCGGGCCAGCGCAGGCCGTGCCAGCGTTTCCGCAGCAGCGGCTGGAGACGGGTCAGCAGGTCGGCGGGGTCGGTGTGGCGGATGTACCAGCCGCTGGGCCGGGCCGCGATGCCGGGTGGGCCGAATTGCGCGAGCGGGTGTTCGGGGCCGAGCAGGAGCCGGACCGCGGTGAACGGCTGGCCCGCCTCGAAACCGTGGCCGGTGTGGTTGAGGTGGGCATACATGGTGGTGGCGGCGTGCGGCCAGTCGGCCGGGTCCGGGCAGGCGGCGGCGAAGACGGTCAGCAGGCCGCCGGTGGAGAGCCGGGAGCCGTGGACCACGTATCCGCGCACGTCGGTGCCGTCCAGCAGCAGGGCGACGCTGCGCCGGAGGATGTCCTCCGGGCGGCGTCCGGCGATCTCGTAGCGCCAGACCGCGGCGTCCCGTGGGCAGACCAGGGCGGGGCCGTCGGCGATCTCCTTGTCGATGGCGGCCAGATCCTCGGCGTCGGCGGCGGTGGCCGAGCGCATCGTCAACGAGCCGGTCTGGGGCGGCGTGGTGGCTGGGCGCGTTGGCAGCGGGCCGGTCTGGGGCGGTGCGGTGGCCGGGCCGGTTGTCGGCAAGGCGGAGGCGGGCACGGTCGGGGCGCCGTCGTTGGCCATTGCGTATTCGTAGCCGAAACGCCGGTAGAAGTACGGGATGCCCTCGATCATCTGGATCGGCACGTCGGCGGTCGGGTAGCGCTCGTGGAGGGCGGCGAACAGTCGCTCGGTGAGCCGGTTGCCGCGGTGCTCCGGCGCGGTGCCGACAAGCTCGGTTTGCACGGCCGGCAGGCGTACGCCGTCCAGGAACCAGTCCTGTCGCAGGCTGACCAGGCTGGCGACCGGCCGGCCGGTGGCGGTGTCCTCGGCGACCAGGAAGTCGGCGGGGGTCACCGAGGGGTGCCCCTCCATCAGGTCCTCGACCCAGGCGGCGATGCCGGGATGCGGTTGGCCGCCCGTCGCCGCCTGCAACTGGACCGCGGCCTGCAGGGCAGCCACGTCCGCGGTGTCGGCGATCCGCCCCGGCCGAATCAGATAGTCGCTCATCGGTCTATTTGTACCGTCGAACCGGAACGCGCTACGGCCAGGAGCAGTGTGGTCAGGCCGACAAAAATCAGGGTGACGAGCAGGCCGGTGACGTGCAGCGCGGCGGTGAAGGCCTCGCGGGCGGTGTGGAGCAGGGCCGGGTCCTGGGCGGCGAGGGCACCGGCGAGCGAGTCGGAGGTGCCGCCGGCCCGGGCCCGGTAGACGGCTGCGGCGACCACTCCGAGCAGGGCGAAGCCGAGCGAGCCGCCCAGGTAGTTGCCGGTTTCCGAGACGGCGGCGGCCGAACCGGCCCGCTCCGGAGGGACCGAGCTGACGACCAGGCCGGTCCCGAGGGCGAACAGCGGGCCGGTGCCGAGCGCGAGGACGGTGCTCCCGGTGATCACGAGAACCGGTCCGTCGGCGCTGGTCAGCAGCAGGCTGCCGAGCGCGGAGAGGGCCAGGCCGCCGGCGATCGCGCTGGTGGGGCGCATGCGGCGGGCCAGCAGCGGGGCGGTCAAGGTGCCGGCGGCCACGCCGAGGCCCATCGGGGCGAACAGGACGGCCGAGACGAACGGCGAGTAGCCGAGGACGCCCTGCAGATATTGGGTGACCAGCAGGCCGGTGCCGGCCATGGCGATGCCGGCGAAGACCAGCGCCACGATGACCGCGGTGAACGGGCGGCTGCGGAACAGCCGCAGGTCGAGCAGGGGCGTGGAAGTGTGCAGCTGGCGGCGTACGAAAAAGGTGCCCGCAATGATCGCTGCGGCCGGTGCCCCGGTCGCATCGCCGGTGGCCAGCTGTTTGATGCCGTAGACGGCGCACAGGATCGCGGTGAGCGACAGCGCGACGCCGGCCGGGTCGAGGCGGCCGGCACGATCGCTGCGGAACTCGGGCAGCAGCAGCGGGCCTGCGAGCAGCAGGAGAAGCATGGCGGGTACGGCTACCAGGAAGATCGACCCCCACCAGAAGCGGTCGAGCACGAACCCGGCGAACACCGGGCCGAGCGCGCCGCCGGTGAACTGGCAGGTCGCCCAGATCGAGATGGCGAGGCCACGGTCCCGGGCGTCGAGGAACATCGTGGTGATCAGCGCGAGAGTGGACGGCATCAGCGTGGCGCCGGCGGCGCCCAGCAGGGCGCGGACCACGATCAGCATCAGCGGGCTGGTGGCGAAGGCCGCAACCACGGAGAGTACGGCGAACGCGCCCGCCCCGATCAGCAGGAGCCGTCGACGGCCGATGCGGTCGCCGAGCGTACCCATCGTGATGACCAGGCCCGCGACCAGGAAGCCGTAGCTGTCGCTGATCCACAGCTGCTCGACGGCGCTCGCGCCGAGATCGGCGCTGAGCTGGGGGAGGGCCAGCAGCAGCGCGGTCATGTCCATCGCGACCAGCAGCGTCGGCAGTGCGAGGATGGCCAGACCCAGCCACGCCCGGGTGTTTCGCATGTCGTGAACTCCCTGTTCGTCCGAGGTTTCCGCCGGTGGTCGGAGCGGGCCGGAAATTCTTGACAAGAGAATCGGGGTGGGACGTCAAGACGGCCGCGGCGGCTCCGACCAACGGCCGAAGACCCGCCAATGAGGAGGACCGAGATGCGTTTCCTGATCAGCCTGCACATCAACCCGGCCGTGCTGGACGCCCTGACCGACGAGGAGAAGGCGGCCATCGGTGACGGGCACGGGAAGTTGCTCGAGGCGATGAAGGCGTCCGGTGAGCTGATCACCACGCTCGCGCTGGCCGACCCGTCGCAGGCCGCCGTGGTGTCGGTGCGCAACGACCAGCCGGTCGTGACCGATGGGCCGTTCCTCGAGGCGAAGGAGTTCCTGGGCGGCTTCTACCTGGTGGACTGCGAGAACAAGGAACGGGCGATCGAGCTGGCGGCGCAGATCCCGGACACCCGGATCCCGGGGCTCGGTGTCGAGGTGCGCCAGGTGATGTTCGCCGACGGGAATCTGGACGCGTGAGCGTACCGGCCTTCGGGGACCTGCTGCGCGAGCTCGCGCCGCAGGTCCTCGGTGTGCTGGTGCGCCGCCACGGGCAGTTCGAGGGGTGTGAGGATGCCGTCCAGGAAGCGGTCCTCGCGGCCAGCGTGCAGTGGCCGGCCGAAGGGGTGCCGGAGAATCCGCGCGGCTGGCTGATGACGGTCGCGTCGCGGCGGCTCATCGACCAGATGCGCAGCGACCACGCACGCCGCGAGCGGGAGACGGCCCTGGCCACGGCCGAAGTCCCGCCTGCCGAGGTGCCGGACGTCGACGACACCCTGAAGCTGCTGTTCCTCTGCTGCCATCCGGCCCTGACCGGAGCGTCGCAGACCGCCCTGACGTTGCGGGCGGTCGGCGGGCTGACCACGGCCGAGATCGCTCGGGCGTTCCTGGTGCCGGAGGCGACGATGGCCGCCCGGATCAGCCGGGCCAAGCAGCGGATCAGGGCGGCCGGCGCGACGTTCACGCTGGACCCGTCGCGGCTGCCGGTGGTCCTCCAGGTGCTCTATCTGATCTTCAACGAGGGGTACACCGCGTCGTCGGGCGACTCGTTGCACCGCGTCGACCTGGCGCGCGAGGCGATCCGGCTGACCCGGATGGTGCACGCGCAGCTGCCGGAGGACAGCGAGGTCACCGGGCTGCTGGCGCTGATGCTGTTGACCGACGCGCGGCGGGAGTCGCGGACCACGGCGTCGGGGGATCTGGTGCCGCTGGACGAGCAGGATCGCACGCGGTGGGACCGCGGGCTCGTCGGCGAGGGGATGGCGTTGGCCCAGGTGTCGCTGGGCGGGGCGGCGCTGGGTCCGTACCAGCTGCAGGCGGCGATCGCGGCGACCCACGCGGACGCGGCCACCGCGGCGGACACCGACTGGCGGCAGGTGCACGCGCTGTATCTGATCCTGGAGCGGATCGCGCCGAACCCGATGGTCACGCTGAACCGGGCGATCGCGCTGGCCTCGGTGGAGGGGCCGGCCGCGGGTCTGGCGCTGTTGGCGACGCTGGACGGGGACGAGCGGATGGCGGGGCATCACCGGTTGTGGTCGGTGCGGGCGCATCTGCTGGAGAAGGCCGGTGACGCGGCGGGGGCCTACGACAGCTATCGGAAGGCGGCGAGGTTCACGGCGAGCCTTGCGGAGCGGCGCTATCTGGAGTCGCGCGCGAGCGCCATCTCCCGGAGCGCCGACAGCGACGGTGTGAACAGGTAGGCGCCGCCGCGCGGCAGCACGTAGTCGGTGAACGTGGACACCTCGCCGTCGAGGAGCCGGGCCCGCCTCGGTGTTCCGGCGCGGACCCGGCCGATCAGCAGGTCGACGCCGTTGTCCATGCCCTGCCGGGGGCGTTCCGGGTTGTTCGCCCAGCGCTGGGCCAGCAGCTCGAACTGCTGGGTCACGTCGGTCTGGTAGCACAGGAACAGCAGACCCCGCTCGGAATCGGACGGGTAGCCGTACGTTATCCCTCGGCGCAGAATCGCGAAGGCGAGAGTCGCGGCCGGCGGGCCCTTGTCGGTCTCCTGATCGCGGGGGTTGACCTTGCGGATGTGGGCCGCGAGAGGGCAGCGCAGGCCGTCCGGATCGGCGCCGGCCCCGCGCGGACCGTCCGGAATGTCAGGTGTGTCGGTGTCGTAGTTGAAATGATTGAGTTCGGCCCGGGTGGCGTCGGCGTGGCCGACCAGTGGGCGGCCGTCCGGCCAGCGGCCGACCAGCTGAGCACGCAGCGCGTCCGGGTCCGTGCCCAGCTCGGCGGCCATCCGCGCGGTGTCGGCCTGGAAACCGGCCACGTCCTGCTCCAGCTTGCGATAGACGAGCAGCGATCCGTTGCGGGCCAGGGCAGGCATGTCGCGCGCCGGCGCCGGCCGGGCCGGCGCCGTCTCGCTCTGCCGGGGCAGACCGAAAATGAACTGACCGGGCCACACCAGGACGTCGCCCGGTGCGGCATACGCGCGGTGATCAGGCATCAAAGGCATGGGGGTACGCGTGACGAGCGCCGTTCCTACGTCGTCGACGACCCCGCGCAGGACGGGCTGGGAGATCCCGTCCCGGAACCCGAAGTGCTCGACGTCGCCGGGCAACCGGTGTGCCTGCTGGTCGTGGACGAGTTCGCAGGTGGCTGTCGCGCACACCTCGGCGGTGGCCTCGGCGAGGAGTTCGGAGTCGTCGCCGGCCAGGATCACCAGGATGTCGATCTCTTTGCCCGGGCCACCGACGGCCCAGGTCCCGGATGGTGGGTCGCGCAGGTAGCTGCGGCGGGCCATGCCGACCGCGACCGCCTCGTCGATCGTGGCCAGATCGGGGTGGCCGAGGGCGCGCAGGGTCCGCGGGGAGAGGGCGGCGGCCATCGCCGGCGGCTCGGTGAGCTGGGCGGGGTCGGCCAGGCCGTGCCGGACCGCCTTGCGGATCGCGCGGTTGGCCAGGCCGTGCCTGGCCGGGGTGATCCGGCCGGCGATCGTGGCGAGCAGGGCGCGGGCTGCGGGGGCGGGATCGTCGTCGGGCAGGCGCCAGCCGAGGAAGCGCTGATGCTGGTGGCCGAAGCCGGGCAGGATGTGCGCTTGGATGTCGTCGAGGTCGAGGCGTGGTTCGCCGGTGGGGTCCGGGTTCACGCGGGCAGCTCCGGGCGGCGCACCGCCGAGTTCGCTCGCCGCGCCTCGCTAACTGCCGCCGCTTCTGTTCGCGCCGCTGCGCTGTCTGCCGCCGCCTCTGTTCGCCGCGCGCTGCTCTCGGCCGTCGCCTCCGGGAACGTCGCGTGCCAGCCCTCCGGGCACTGGGCGTTGATCGCGACCAGCCGCAGCACGTCCGGGTTGTCGTCGGCGGCGCAGCAGCGCTGGTCGCACGGGATCGGCGCCGGGGCGCCGTGCCCGCGGTCAGCGGCCGCGCCGAACAGCGACATCGTCATCACCTCGGCCAGCTGCCCGCCGGTCGCCAGCGGCAGCCCGTTGACCAGTACCTCCTCCAGCCCGAACGCGGCCTCCGGCGGCGGCGCGAACTCGGCCCGCAGGATCAGGCCGTCGTTGCCGCGAACCGGCCGCCACCAGCCCGACACATCCTCACCGTCCGGGCCGGACACCGCCGCGTCGTCCAGCGAGGTGATGTAGAGCCCGACCGGATCACGTAGCGTCACCGACAGACCCCGCCGGACCAGGTCGTTCACATCGGTGCTGATCGTCGGGTCACTCGACCGATTCGGATCACCCAGGCCCGCGCAGCAGACCAGCCGCCCGGCGTCGGTCACCGGCGTCCCGTCGGCGCCGGAGCGCGGCACACTCGCGGCGGCCGCCAACGACACCTCGCCGTACAGGCTGTTCTCCGGATGGGTCAGATGCGCCAGTCCCGCCTCGGTGTTCCACACGTTGTACGGGTTGTACGCGCCCTGACGCCGATACAACCGCAGCGGCCCGTCGGCGGCCTGCCGGAACGCGATGTCGGTGTCGAAGTACAGATCCTCCTCGCGCACCTGCGGCCCGACCAACTCCCGGTAGAGCCGCAGCAACAGCACCCGGTCACCGTCGACCGGCGGCACCCCCGCGTCCGGGAAGGCCGCGGTCCCGTCGGCGAGGAACCGCCAGTACTCGTGCCCCTCCGAGGTGAACACGATCCGCCGCATCCGGCCGGTCTCCGGATCCCGCTCCACGAACCACTCGCAGTACTCGTCCTGCGGCCGGTACCGCAGCACGATCTCCTGCGCCTCGCCGTCCCGAACCGCGTAGAACGTCACCCCGTAGTAGTCGCCGAGGCTGCGGAACTCGTCCGCCGCCCGTCGCGCGCCGGCCGGATCACCGGGGAACCGCACCTTGACTGGGCGCGGGAAAGCGTCCCAGCTGATCCTCCGTTCGGCGAGCGGGCCCGGCGGCGCGGTCCGTAGCGGGTTGAAGAAGCGGACTTGCTCGGGGCCACCGACCTGACCGGCGGTGCGCTCGACCATCTGGTCCATCCACGCGGAGACCAGCGCCGACCAGCCGGCCAGCCGTTGCGGATCCAGATCGCGTACGCCACCCGGCGTGTCCAGCGTCGACATCGCTCCAGAATGGATCATGCGACGGCATGACGCGGAGGCTCTGTCGAGTTTCCGTCGGGCTTGTTTCCGGGTAGCGGTGATGCATGAGCGCGACTGAGGACAGCGGCTACATCAGCTGGCTGCGGGAAACGTCCATGCTCGCGCACGCGGAGCGGATCGCCGGCCAGTTCTCCGGCGTCGGGGGTGGGCCCTTCGCCAACCCGGATCCGGCCTCGGCCGCCGCCGGGTCGTCGGTGTGGTTCACCGCGTACCCCGTCTCCATGATCACGAAGCCGGGGGAATCGTTCCTGGGCACACTCGCCGATGATCAGTTGTGGCGGGCGTTCGAGGAGATCGGCATCGGCGCCGTGCACACCGGGCCGCTCAAGCGAGCCGGCGGCCTCTTCGGCCGGGAACCGACACCCAGCGTCGACGGCTACTTCGACCGGATCAGCACCGAGATCGACGGGGTGTTCGGCACCGACCAGGAGTTCCGGCGGATGTGCCAGGTCGCGGCCGCGCACGGCGGCATCGTCATCGACGACATCGTGCCCGGCCACACCGGCAAGGGACCGGACTTCCGGCTGGCCGAGATGAAGGTCGGCGACTATCCGGGCATCTACCACATGGTCGAGATCCCGGAGTCCGACTGGCACCTGCTGCCGGCCGTCCCACCGGGCCGCGACTCGGTCAACCTCGACGCCGACGCCGAGGCCTGTCTCACCCGGGCCGGGTACATCGTCGGCCGGCTGCAACGGGTGATCTTCCACGAGCCCGGCGTCAAGGACACCAACTGGAGCGCCACCGCGCCGGTCACCGGCGCCGACGGCGTGGTCCGCCGCTGGGTCTACCTGCACTACTTCAAGGACGGCCAGCCGTCGATCAACTGGCTGGATCCGACGTTCGCCGGGATGCGCCTGGTGATCGGCGACGCCCTGCACTCGCTCGGCACCCTCGGCGCCGGCGCACTCCGGCTCGACGCCAACGGCTTCCTCGGCGTCGAGAAGAGCACCACGCCCGGAGCGCCGGCCTGGTCGGAGGGGCACCCGCTCTCCGAGGCGGTCAACCATCTGGTCGCCAGCATGGTCCGCAAGGTCGGCGGTTTCACGTTCCAGGAGCTCAACCTGTCGGTCGAGGACATGAAGAAGACCTCCGACAAGGGCGCCGACCTCTCCTACGACTTCGTCAGCCGTCCCGCGTACGTCCACGCCCTCGCCACCGGCGACACCGAGTTCCTGCGCCTGACCCTCAACATCGCCCTGCAGCTGGGACTGCAGCCGATGCGGCTGGTGCACGCCCTGCAGAATCACGACGAGATGACGTACGAATTGGTGCACTTCACCAGCGCCCATGCCGGTGAGCGTTACCCGTTCCGCGGAGCCGAGATCCTCGGCAGCGATCTCGCCGCGACCGTCCGCGGCGAGCTGATCGACCGCCTGACCGGTCCCCGTGCGCCCTACAACAGCATCTTCACCACCAACGGCATCGCCTCGACCCTCGCCACGATCATCACGGCGTCACTGGGCCATGCCGACATCACCAACCTGGACCCGTCCCAGATCGAACGCGTCAAGCAGGCCCACCTGCTGCTGGCGATGTTCAACGCGTGGCAGCCCGGCGTCCTCGCCCTCTCCGGCTGGGACCTGTGCGGCATGCTGACGCTGCACCGCTCCCAGGTCCCCGGCCTGCTCGGCAGCGGCGACACCCGCTGGCTGCACCGTGCCGCCTACGACCTGATGGACTACCGCCCGGACGCCACCGAATCCCCGTCCCGCATCCCGCGCGGCCGCAGCTTGTACGGCTCCCTGCCCCAGCAACTCGCCGACCCCACGTCGTTCGTCTCCCGGCTGCGCCGCATCCTGGACCTGCGCTCCCGCTCCGGCCTGGCCACCGCCGTCCAGCTGGACGTCCCACCCGTCTCGACTCCGCCGCTCCTCGCGATGATCCACCAGCTGGACGGCGGCCGGATCCAGGCCACCGTGCTGAACTTCGCCCCCCATCCCGTCACCGGCCACTTCACGTCCGCACACCTCCCGGCCGGCACCGAACTCCTCGACATGGCCACCAACAGGTTGATCACCGTGGTCGACGCCGCCAACACCGCGCACGTGACCGTCGCCGCCCACGACGGCCTGTCTCTCGCCCCGCGCTGACACCTTCTGTGGGCTGGGCAGGGTTCGGCGGCGGTTGGTGGAGAGATCTGTGCGGGTGCGGTAGCCGTCGATCAGCCCGGTGCGGTCTCCTCCGGGCCGGGGGCCGCGAGGA
This sequence comes from Actinoplanes sp. NBC_00393, assembly GCF_036053395.1. Classification (NCBI taxonomy): domain Bacteria; kingdom Bacillati; phylum Actinomycetota; class Actinomycetes; order Micromonosporales; family Micromonosporaceae; genus Actinoplanes; species Actinoplanes sp. NBC_00393. The sequence goes on from NZ_CP107942.1 coordinate 1,896,454, forward strand.
GCCGTCCGAGAATCCGCCTTCGGCGCCGCCCGGCGGGTAGGTACTGCGGCTCCCGTTGACGCATGGGGTTCCCGAACGCCGGCACACCTGCAGCGGATGTACCTACACCCACTGTGGGTGTGGCCGCTCATCCGGAAGGTCTCCCGCCCGACAATGCCGGCCGCCGCACGCACTGTGCACTGCCAGCCGGGGCGGGTCCGGCCGGCTCGAAGGAAGGGCAGGCTGGTGCGGCGGCCGGCCCTGGAAGCCGGCTGAGTTGTCGGGCTGTTGGTCAGAGCATGGCGATGATCGGGGAGACCGCACCTTAGTGCTTCAGTTCTGAAGTGCTTCGGGGGTTGACGGTTTGGGGCCTGGATACGGGCCATCGGTGATCGGGCTGATGAGGACGTCGCAGACGAAGTCGAGGGCTTCTTCGGTGGTGCCGCTGAACCAGTACTGGTCTTCGTAGCTGTTGTTGCTGGCCCGGTAGGTGGCCAGGTGCCAGCGGTGGGCGGATCCGCTGTACCGCAGCCGCATCAGCGGCAGCTGTTGGCCGCCGGTCAGCTCAACGGTGACGTAGGCGAACTGGCCGCGGTAACGGACGTCCACTGCAATCAGCTGCGGCCAGTTCGCCTTGGCTCGCGCCCGTAGCCGTTGCGGCAGCGACGTCTTGGTGGAAGCGGGAATGACCGGCATGGAAGCACATCCTGCCGCCTCCGGCGTGTCCTGCTGTCCTGCGGCGCGCCAGCCCGGCATCCTCGACCGGCCCTCAAGCGAGATCATCTTCGATGGAAGCTGGCCGGTGCCCGTCCCTCACGCACGCCCGATCATCCTGACCGTTGCCGAACGACGCAGGCTCACCGCCCTGGCCCACTCCCACACCGCCGCATACCAGCAGGTTATCCGGGCCCGGATCGTCTGTGATGCCGCCCGCGGGCACTCCAACGCCGCGATCGCCCGCCGGCACGAGGTCACTGTCGACACGGTGCGCCGCTGGCGGGGCAGGTTCGCCGACGAAGGCCTGCCCGGGCTGGCCGACCGGTCCCGGCCGGGACGGCCACCACGATTCACCGCGGTCCAGGTCGCCGAGGTCAAAGCCCTGGCCTGCCAACTGCCGGCCGAGACCGGCACACCCTTGTCGAAGTGGACCTGTCCGGATCTGGCCGCCGAGGCCGTCGGCCGGGGCATCGTCGCGGCGATCTCGGCGTCCACCATCCGCCGGATCCTGGCCGACGACACGATCAAGCCCTGGCAGCACCAGTCCTGGATTTTCATCCGCGACCCGCGGTTCGCTGTCAAAGCCGGCCGGGTGCTCGGCCTCTACGCCCGCACCTTCGACGGCGTCGGTCTCGGCGACGACGAGTATGTGATCTCCAGCGACGAGAAGACCAGCATCCAGGCCCGCTGCCGCTGCCACCCCACCCTGCCGCCCGGCGTCGCCCGGATGATGCGGGTCAACCACGAATACCAGCGCAAAGGCGCTCTCGCTTATCTGGCCGCCTACGACGTCCACCAGGCCCGCGTCTTCGGACACTGCTCACCCAAGACCGGAATCGGCCCGTTCATGACCCTGGCCGAGCAGGTCATGGCCCAAGAGCCCTACGCGTCGGCGAAGCGGGTGTTCTGGGTGGTCGACAACGGCTCGTCTCACCGCGGCCTGGCCGCGGCCGACCGCCTCACAAAGCGGTTCCCGAACGCGGTCATGGTCCACACCCCGGTCCACGCCTCCTGGACGAACCAGATCGAGATCTACTTCTCGATCATCCAGCGCAAGGTCCTCACACCCAACGACTTCACCAGCCTTGACCAGGTCGAAGACCGGCTCACCGCCTTCGAGCAGCGCTACAACGCGACCGCCCGGCCGTTCAGATGGAAGTTCACCCCGGCCGACCTCGAGGACCTCATGGCCCGGATCGAGCGACACGAACAGAAAGAGCAGAACCCCCAGCAACCCGCCGGCTGCGATCACCAGCCTGCCCCACTCGCCCTGGCCGCATAACCCTCGAAGGATTTACAAGCTCAAGCACTTAGTCGGGGCATCGTGCGGGGATGAGACGGCCGCAACCGCCGCGGTGGGGCGCGCTCAGGGGCCGAGGCGGAGGACCTCGCCGAGGCGCATGCGGCGATTGGCCAGGCTTTCGACCGCTACCACCACCGCTAGGGCTGCCGTGAGCAGCAGGAACGCGGCCGGCACCAGCAACGGGTCCAGGGTGGAACGGCCGGTCACGCCGGCACTGAAGCTGGGCAGGTCGAGGGCCGGGCCGAGCAGGCGGGGGAGCAGGACACCGACCGACCCGCCTGCCACGAAGGCGGCCGCGACCAAGGGCGCCACCTCGTAGATCAACAGATGGCGGCCCTGCCGAAGGGAGAGGCCCATCGTGCGCAGCCGGGACAGGGAACGGCCGCGACCGGGGGCGTCGGCGAGGACGGACAGGGCGACGGCGAGCAGGGCGAGCACGGCGGCACCGGCAGCGCCCGTGGTGTAGGCGAAGGCGAGCACGCCGTTGACACCTCCGCGGCCGAGAGCGGCGCGGTGGGCGGACCACGTGGTCACTGTGGCGGGCCGGGCCAGCTCGTCCGGCGTGACGGGCCGGCCGAGGACACGCTCAAGGTTCGCCTGCTGGCCCTGGTCGCCGGCCACGCGCAGCGCATCGGTGGAGAAGCCGTCGCCCGAGACGAGGAAGCGGTTGGGGATCAGCGGCTGGAATCCGGGGACCGGCAGCGCCTGCGAAGGGAGCGCGATGAAACGGCGGGCACCGGGTTGCAGGGTGGGCAGAGAGCCGGTGACAGCGGCGACGCGGAACCGGTAGCGCCGGCCCTGCACGTCGACGATGCCGCCGGAACCGATCTCGGCAGCGACCTCGGGTGACACGACGGCCGGCACGGGACCGTCGGCCGGTGCCGGGTCGGCGGTGGGCGGTCGGGTGAGCACCGCCGGGAGTCCGGCTCTCAGGACGGGGGCCGCCGCGGAGCCGTCGATGACCAGGAGTTGGGCCTGCACCGGCTCACCGGACGCGCCGGTCAGGCCGGTCCCCGAGGAGAGCACCAGCGGGGCGACCGCGTCGACGCCGGGGACCGCCGCGAGGGCACGGGTCGTGTCCGGGGCGAACGCGAAGCCGTCGACGCGGGCGTCGGCGGCCGTCTCCTGATCGGTGGCGCGGTCGCGGGCGTCGCTGACAGTCCCGCTGACGGAGGCGGTGAACACACCGGTCGCCACCGCGACGACCAGGACCGCCAGCGGCCAGAACTGGACCGGGGAGCCGCGGCCGGCGCGAGCCAGACCGAGAAACGGCACGGCGCCGCGGGCTCGGGCGGTCACCCGCCCGAGCCGGCTCAGCGGCCAGGGCAGCAAGCGGACGGTGAGCAGAGCCGCAGCCGTTCCCAGCAGCACCGGGACCGACACCAGGTACGGGTCGACGCCGTCGGCGGCGGCGAGCCCGCGCTGCCGGACCAACACCACGCCGAGCACCGCCAACAGCAGCACGAACAACTCCGCGCAGAGCCGCCGCGCAGAGCCCGCGCCACCACGACCGGCGAGCAAGGCCGCGGAAGACGAATCTACGAAGGACGAGTGGGCAGCGGGCGAGGAGGCAGACGGCGAACGGGTCGACGGCAGTCGGGCCGCGAACAGAGGGGTGGCGAACAGCGCCAGCAGACCGACGGCGGCGAGCAGGATCCCGTCTCCCGGGTCGGGCCGGCCCGGCACGAGCTGCGCGAGCAGGCGGCCACCGAGAACCATCACCGGTACGACCAGCGCGGTCTCCCGCAACGTCCGCCCCACCACCACGCGGGTCCCTGCCCCGCGCGCCCGGAGCAGCGCGAACTCCGCCCGCCGCCGGTCGACGACCAGCTGTGCGGTGAGCACGATCAACCCGGCCACGGTGGCGAGAAGACCGGCACGGACCACCGCGAGCATCGCCCGTACCCCGCGCAGCTGTCGCTCGAAGCCGGCCAGCGCGGTATCGAGGCCGGTGATCAGCGAGGCCTGCGCTGCCGGCGCGGCACGCCGCGCCGTGCTCACCGCGCGGGAGATCGACGCCAGGTCGGCGGCCCGCACCCGCTCCACGGCGAGCGCGTAACGCCACTCGTAGGCCAGCACCCCGGTGGCCCGCCCGGCCCGGGTGATCCCGGCGATGTCGGTGAGCAGGGTGATCCGGGAGGTCATGCCCTCGCGCGGATCCACGCAGCCGATCGGCTCGGTGGCCGACGCCGCCCAGTACGCCGAAGCAGCGTCGTCGGGCTGGAAGACGCCGACGACCGTGACCGGCGCCGACCCGGTGTTGCTCTCGAGCCGCAGCGTGGAACCGGGCCGCAGCCCGGGCGCATCCGTCGTGACCAGCACCTCGGTGGTCGCCGCAGGCCGGGGCAGCCGCCCGGAGATCAATCGCAGCGCGGTGTCGAAGCCACTCTGGTAGCGCAGCCGCACCTCCGGACGGCAGCTTCCGGAATACGGAGGCGGGCCGGACGGCCGGATGTCGGTCGGCCCGGTGGTCGCCGAGAACCAGCGGTCGCGCACGAGCCCCGGCAACGGCGCCGGCAGCCCCGCCTCCCATGCCGGCAATCTCGCGGCGGCGGAGGCGGGCGGGACCTCGAACGGAACCGAGGACCCGGCCCGGTGGACCAGATCACGGGTGACCGCCGGCAGCGCACCGAGATCGGCGCGCAGCCCCTGGTCGGTGAGGGTATTGGCCGCCCTGGGCAAGGCGCTGACCAGCACGGCAGCGGCGAAGGCCAGGACGGCCAGCAGGGCGAGATGACCCGCGAACGCCCGGGCCCGGCGCAGGGTCAGCCTCATCCGCGCGCCACCTCCCCCGTAGATTCGCCGCGTAGCGAGGGCTGACTATATGCCGGAGGTACGACAGGTCTGAGCTAGCCTGGGCCGCGATGTCGCTCAGTTCGCGTGAGGTCGATCTGTTCGAGCGCTCCCGGGGCCGCCTGGAGGCGATCGCCTACCGGATGCTGGGCTCGGCCGGCGACGCCGAGGACGCGGTCCAGGACACCTTTCTGCGCTGGCAGGCGGCCGCCCGCGAGCACATCGAGACGCCCGAGGCCTGGCTGACCAGGGCGCTCACCAACGTGTGCCTCAACCAGCTCAGCTCGGCGCGGGCCCGCCGGGAGACGTACGTGGGGCAGTGGCTGCCGGAGCCGGTGCTGGCCGGCGACCGGATGCTCGGCCCGGCCGAGACCGTCGAGCAGCGCGAGTCGGTCTCCATCGCCGTGCTCGCGCTGATGGAGCGGCTGTCCCCGCACGAGCGGGCGGTGTACGTCCTGCGCGAGGCCTTCGGCTACCCGCACGCCGGCATCGCCGAAATCCTCGACCTCACCGAGGCGAACTGCCAGCAGATCTACCGGCGCGCCAAGCAGCACCTGGCCACCGGACGGTCCCGCCGGGCGATCGACGCCGCCGAGGCCCGCAGGATCGCCGAGGAGTTCCTGGCCGCGGCCCTCAGCGGCGACGTGGATGCGCTGGTGCGGCAGCTGGCCGGCGACGCGGTCAGCGTGGCCGACGGCGGCGGCGAGGTGCCGGCCCGCACCACCCCGATCGTCGGCGCCCTGGCCATCGCCCGGTTCGTGCGCAGTTCGCTGCGGCCCACGGTCGCCGAGCGGTTCGTCGGCGCCGAGGTCACCCTGCACGCCGCCGTCGTCAACGACGGTCCGGCGGTGGTGGCGGTGACCGGCGGCCGGGTGATCGGGGTGATCTCCCTCGAAGTCACCGCGGACGGGATCGCCGCGCTGCACATCCAGGCCAACCCCGGGAAGCTGGCCCGCGTCACCGAGCATTGGTGAGCCAGGTCATAGCCCGTACCTGTCAGGGATCGTGCCGCTGTCCGGTTCAGGAGGCGAGCACGCCCACACAGACGGGAGCACCGCCATGAAGCACCGCATCGTCGTTCTCGGGGCCGGGTACGCCGGGACCCACGCCGCCGGCCGCCTCGCCCGCCGCCTGCACGCCGCCGACACCGAGATCACGCTGGTCAACGCGGACAGCGAGTTCGTCGAGCGGGTCCGGCTGCACCAGGTCGCGGCCGGGCAGGACCTGCCGCGGCGCCGGTTGAGCGACGTCTACGCCGGCACGCCGGTCACGGTACGCCAGGCGCGGGTCACCGCAGTCGACGCCGGCAACCGGACCGTGCAGCTGGACGACGGGGAACTCGGCTACGACACCCTGGTCTACGCCCTCGGCAGCACGAGCGACGATCACGGCGTGCCCGGGGTGGCCGGATACGCGTACCCCCTCGCCGGTCTGGACGCCGCGATGCGCCTGCGTGAGCGGCTCTCCGGCCTGGCTCCGGGCTCGGCCGTGCTGGTCGCCGGCGGCGGCCTCACCGGCATCGAGGCGGCCACCGAGATCGCCGAGTCCCGGCCTGACCTGACCGTGGCGATCGCCGCCCGCGACGGCGTCGGCGACTGGCTCAGCGACAAGGCGCAGCGGCACCTGCGGACCGTCTTCGGACGGCTCCGCATCACCGTCCACGAGCACGCCGCCATCACCGCTGTCGAGGCGGACGGCGTGCGCACCGGCAGCGGACGGATCCCGGCCGACCTGACGGTCTGGGCCGCCGGTTTCACCACCCACCCGATCGCCGCCGCCAGCGCCCTGCAGGTCGCGGCGAACGGCCAGATCGTGGCGGACGCGACCATGCGCTCGGTGTCACACCCCGAGGTGTACGCCGTCGGCGACGCCGGCATCACGGACGGCCCGGGCGGCAAGCCGCTGCGGATGTCGTGCGCCTCCGGCATCCCGATGGCCTGGCAGGCGGCCGACTCGATCGCCGCCCGTCTGACCGGCCGCAGCCTTCCGAAGTCCCCGGTGCGCTACTTCTCGCAGTGCATCAGCCTGGGCCGCCGCGACGGCATCATCCAGGTGGTCACCGCCGACGACCGGGCCACGTCGACCGCTGTCACGGGTGCCCTGGCCGCCCGCATGAAGGAGCTGGTCTGCGCGGGGGCGGGCTGGAGCATCGCGCACCCGACCGTTCTGCTGCCGACCCGCCGCCGCCGGATTCAGTTGCCGACCTCGAGCGCGGCCATGAAGGCGGTCGGGTAACGGTCGCCGCGGGCCGAGCCCGCCGGCACGGCCTCCTCGATCTCGGCGAGGGCTTCGGCGGTCAGCTTCAGGTCCGCGGCGGGCAGGGCTTCGGACAACCGCTGCCGGGTACGCGCACCGACCAGCGGAACGACGTCCGGGCCCTGCGCCGCCACCCACGCGATGGCCAGCTGGCCGACCGTGCATCCGTGCGCCGCGGCGACCCGTCGCAGCGCGTCGACCAGCGCGAGGTTGTGTTCCACGTTCCCGGCCGCGAACCGCGGGCTCACGTTGCGCATGTCCCCGGCCCGCCCGGGCGTCCAGTCCCCGGCGAGCAGGCCCCGGCCGAGTACGCCGTACGCGGTCATCCCGATGCCCAGCTCCCGCAACGCCGGCAGCACCTCGGCCTCCACCGCGCGGGACAGCAGCGAGTACTCGATCTGCAGGTCGGCGACCGGGTGCACGGCGTGCGCCCGGCGGATCGTGGCGGCGCCGACCTCGGACAGCCCGACGTGCCGCACGTACCCGGCGTCGATCATCTCCTTGATCGCGCCGACCGTGTCCTCGATCGGCACGTCCGGGTCGAGCCGGGCCGGCCGGTAGACGTCGATGTGGTCGACGCCGAGGCGGGTCAGCGAGTACGCGAGGAAGTTCTTCACCGACCCGGGCCGCCCGTCCTGACCGCCGAAGACGTGGCCGGGCCCGCGCAGCTGCCCGAACTTGACGCTGAGCTGGTAACTGTCCCGGTCCCGCCCGCGCAGGGCCTCGGCGAGCAGCAGCTCGTTGTGCCCCATGCCGTAGAAGTCGCCGGTGTCGATCAGGGTGACGCCGGCGTCGAGCGCGGCGTGCACGGTGGCGATGGCCTCCGCCCGGTCGGCCGGCCCGTACGCCTCACCCGACATGCCCATCGCGCCGAGTCCCAACGTGCTGCCGTGAGTTCGTGTCTGCATGCGGTGAAGCCTGCGCGGGTTCGCGGCGGCGCGGGAGCGGAGCGTTCATCGTGGGAGAGCCGCTCCCTGGCTGGTGGTACATCCCGCGGGGCAGCATGGGTGCATGCAGCGTGACCAGCTCGCCGACTTCCTGCGCCGCCGCCGGGAGGCGATCCGCCCGGCCGAGGTCGGCCTGACCGGCGGCCCCCGCCGGCGCACCGCGGGCCTGCGCAGGAGGTGGCCGATCTGCGCGCGGTGGCCGGCCGCCGGTCCGGCGATCCCACGGTCACCGGGTTGGTCGAGCGGTTGCGGGCGGCGAGCGCCGACTTCCGCCGGCTCTGGGACGAGCACGAGGTGGCGGTGCGCCGGGCCGACCAGAAGACGCTGGTGCATCCGCGGGTCGGCCCGCTGCTGATGGACTGCGAAACCCTGGTCACCCCGGATCTGGGCCAGCAGCTGCTGGTGTTCACACCGGCGGACACCGCGGCCCGGGAACGGCTGGAACTGCTGCGCGTGCTCGGCACCGAGGAGTTCGCTGCCGGGACAGGCCACTAGCCGACAGGACCACCGATCCGTGGCGCGACCGGCCTAGACTTCGGGTTCCACGGATGGAGTGCGGCATGGTGGAGCCGGCCGGCGGGTTCGACGACCTGATGTTCCGGGATACCGTGCGCCGGCACGTCGGCGCTCCCCGTTTCGCCCGCCGTGACTGGCTCGCCGCCGAGGTGTCCGCGGCGCTCGACGACCCGCAGTGCCGGCTGGTGCTGCTCACCGGTGAGCCCGGTGCCGGCAAGAGCGGCCTGCTCGCCCAGCTCGCCGACGATCATCCGCACTGGCCGGTCTACCTGCTGCGCCGCGACCAGCGGGCGCCGCTGGCCGACGGCAGCGCCCGCTCGTTCCTGCTGCGGATCGGCTTCCAGCTGGCGGCGGCGCGGCCCGAGCTGCTCGCCGCCGACCAGGTGCGGATCACCGTGGACCAGCGGATCGGGCCGGTCGGCGAGGACGGCAGCGTGGTGGCCGCCGAGGTGCAGCGCATCCTGGGTTCGCCGTTTCATCAGGCCGTGATCGAGGTCCATCAGCAGGTCGAGGCGGCCGGCGGGGCGGTCGCCGGCGTACGGGTCGGTGAGTGGGTGGCCGACCCGCGCCGCCTCGACCTGGCCGACCTGTCCGCGATGGCACTGCTCGACCCGGCCCGGGTGCTGGCCCGTCTGGACCCGGCCGGTCAGCTGGTGGTCCTCGTCGACGCGCTCGACGAACTGGCCGGCGCCCCCGACGCGGGTGAGTCGCTGACGGCCTGGCTGGACGCCACCGCGCTGCCCGGCAACGTGCGCGTGGTGGTGGCGTCGCGGCCGGACAGCGCGCTGCGGCGGCTGGCCGACCGGCACGGCGAGGCGGTGCGCGAGGTGCGGATCGACGCGGCCGACGTGCGGGTCCGCTCCGACCTGCGTACCTATGCGGGAACCCTGGCCGCTGAGCTCGTGGACGGCGGCGAGCGGGAGCGGTTCGTGGCGGACGTCGTGGACAAGGCGGACGGCAACCTCGGCTACCTCGACGCACTCGGCCGGGCCGCGGACCGGGCCGAGCCGGGCGATCTGGCCGCGCTGCTGAGCCTGGACGACCTGCCGGGCGACCTGATCGCGTTGCACGCGTTCTTCCTGCGCCGGCTGCGGGCCGGGCCGGGCAGCCGTTCGGTGCTCGTCGAGGATCCGGCGAGCGGGGCGATGCTGCCGGTCGAGGCCTGGCCGGCTGTGCTCCGGCCGCTGCTGCAGACGCTGTGTGTCGCCTTCGGGCCGCTGACGATCGATCAGCTGGCCGGACTCAGCGGGACCCCGGTGCGGCACGCCGAGGTCGCTGCCGCCGTCGACCAGCTCAGCCAGTTCCTGGACCGGCGCGGCGACCGGTACGAGCTGTACCACGCCACGTTCGCCGAGTTCATGACCGCGCCGGGCACCCGCGCCGACCCGGACACCGCCGCGCTGCACGTCGACCCGGTCGAGGCGCACGGAAGGCTGGCCCGGCGGTTGGGAGCCGGTGACATCTGGGCGCAGACCGCAGGGGACCGGGCGGAGGAACAGGCGCGTAAGGCGTACGCCCGCGATCACCTGATCGACCACCTGGAAGCCGGCGCCCTGTGGGCGGAGCTGTTCGCGACGCTCGACGACCCGGCTTGGGTGCGCGGCCGCGCCGACCTGGATCCCAGCACCTTCGCACTCTGCGCGGACCTGGACGCGGGCCGCCGTGCGGCCGCGCGACCCGGCGTGACCGGCGACGAGGCCCTGGCGCTGCTGCCCCGGCTGTGGCGGTATTCGCTGCTGCGGCACAGCCTGTCCAGCCATGCCGACGCCTACCCGGACAGCGGCTACCTCGCGATGGCCCTGACCGGCGACGTCGACCGGGCGGTCGAACTCGCGCACCTGATCAGCAGACCGCTGCGACGGGTCCTGGTCCTGACCCGGATCGCGGCCGCGCTCGGCCGGGCCGACGCCGAGGACGACGACGTGGCGCACCTGATCGATCTGGCCGTCGTCGCCGCTGCTCAGGTGGTGGATCCGGACGAGCAGCGGCAGGCCGGCGCGATCGTGCTGGGCAGCTGTGGCGGCGCGTTCAGCCGGGGCGCCGGGGTGTACGCCTCGACGCTGGAGCTCCTGGAGAGCCTGATGAAGCGGCCGTCCGGGCTGACGGATCTCGTGACCTGGCTCGGCGGGCTGATCATGCTGCTCCACCGGGCCGGCGCCGACGACGACGTCAGCCGCCTGCTCGACGACCTGCTGGGGCAGCTCAACGAGCGGGTCGACGATCCGGATCGCGGCGCCGCGCTGGCCATGCTCGTCGGGGTCGCGGTGGACATCGGCGCCGAGTCGCTGGCTCGCGAGGCGGCCGGCGCTCTCGGCCACGGCTGGGATCTGATCACGGCAGCCACCGAGCTGGCCCGGTCGCCGACCGGAAAGGAGCTGGCCGCCGAGCTGCTGACCGGGCTGGCGGAGAGCCCGGAGTTCGGCAGCGCGGATGCCGCCGCGGAATTCCATTCGCGGATGGCGACCGCATGGTCGGCCCTCGGCGACGAGTCCCGCGCCGCCGCGGCGCGGGCGGTGGCCGTCGACGAGATCCGGACCGTGCCGCAGCCCGACGTTCCGCTCCTGGCCGGGATCGTCACCATGCTGGACGTCGCCGGCGAGCAGGACCGGCTGGAAGAGATGTGTGGATGGCTGCTCGATGTCGGCCTCGCCTCGATCCACCACCCCGAGCCCGGCGGGACGACCCAGTTCAACCTGTACGCCGTTGAGCTGATCACCCCCCTGATGGTGGCCCGCCGGCTGGACGACGCACTTACGCTGGCCCGCGCCCTGACCCCGCCGGAACGGCCTGGGGTGCTCGAGGCCCTGGCCCGCTTCCACCTGGAGTTCGGGCGGATCGACGACGCGCTGGAGCTGGCCGACGAGACCGCCCGGGCCGAGGCGGAGACGTCGAGCCGGGTGTCGTTCGCCAGGCCGGACGACCCCCTCGAGGACGTGCGGAACGAGCAGCGGATCCGGTGCGCCGTGGCCGCCAAGATCGCGGCGGAGGGGGACGACGACCGCGCCCTCGGGGTCGCCCGCGGGCTGACCGACCGGTACGCCCGGATCCACGCGGTGGCTGCCGTGGCCGAGGCCCGCGCCGCCCGGCTCACCGACGAGGACTCGGCCGCCGCCGGCGAACTGCTCGCCGAGGTGCACCGGGAACTGCGGGTCAGCGATTGGCGCCCGGGTGACCATGTGCTGGCCGACGGCCGGCTGCGGATCCTCATCGCCGCCCGCGCGTGGGACCTGGCCGACGAGGCGTCTTTTGACCTGGTCGAGGCGTTGCTCGCGGCGGGCGAGACGGCCCGCGCACGCCAGCTGGTCGACGCCGAGAACAGCCGCTGGGCAGTCAGCCGGCTGATCGCGCTGGACCCCGGACTCGAGGAGGTGCTCGCCAAGGCGCGGGCGGTCGACGATCCGCAGCAGCGGGCCGAGGCTCTGATCCTGGTGGCCGACTGGCTGATCGGCAGAGAGGACGAGCGTGCCGGCGCAGTGCTGGACGAAGCGGCCGCCGAGCTGAGCCGGATCGAGACGTTCGGATTCCGGCCCACTCCCTGGCCGGACGTCTGCCGGTGCCTGCTCCGCCTCGGACGTCCCGAGCGGGCGGTGCGTCTCGCGAGTGAGCTGATCGATGTGGACGCCTACGACGGCGCTGTCGCGTTCCGGATGCTGGCTGCGGAGACCCGCAGGCGTGGCGGGCCGCTGGAGGCGACGTCCCTGCTGGCGAGGGCCGACGTGGCGGCGGCCGGGCTGGGCTGGCGCGGGGACCGGGTCCGGGCCGCCGTGCGGGCCGAGTTCGCCGCGGGCGGGGACGTCGAGCGGGCCCTGCACGGGCTGCCCGACGACTGGACGGGCGATGCGGCCCGGGCCGCCGTGGCCCAGCAGCTGGCCGAGGACGGGCAACCGCTCGCCGCGATCCACCTGCTGCCGGCCGCCGACCGCGAGTCCCGGCCCGAGGAGCACCTGGCGGTGCTCGACGCCCTGATCACCGCCGGCGAACACGAAGCCGCCGAGACGCTGGCCCGCTCGATCGAGGCGGCCACCTACCGGGCGGTCGCGCTGGCCCGGCTGGCCCGTGGCGCCTCCGCCGCAACGAAAGCGGCCGAGGCGCTCGCCGTGCTGGACGCTGTCGACGGCACCGCCGAGGAGCCGCTTGCCGCCGAGGAGGTGGGCCGGGCCCTGGTCGCCACCGGCGCGCGCGACACCCTGCTGACCGCCGTACGCGCCTGGTGGTCGACCGCAGCGGACCGCGAACACCTCACCGCCCGCCTGACCGCGGTGGCTCCGCTGCTCGCCGATCATCCGGCCCTCGCGGCCGAGCTGGCCGAAGCCCACCCGGCCGTCGAGGACCTGCTGCGCACCCTCTAACCGGTCAGCACGACCAGTTCCCGGGTGGCCCGGGTCATCGCCACGTACCGGTCCACCGCCCCTTCGATGCCGACGCCGAAGTCGTCCGGGTCGACGACCACGACCAGGTCGAACTCGAGGCCCTTGGACAGTTCCGGGGTCAGCGACCGGATCCGGTCGGTCCCGGGGAACGCCGGGTGGCCGATGACGCAGGCGATCCCTTCCTCGTTCGCGGCCAGCCAGGCGTTCAGGATTGCGTCCAGCTCGCTGATCGGGCCGTGCCGGACCGGCACACCGCTGCTGCGGATCGAGGTCGGCACGTTGGCGTCCGGCAGGGCGGCCCGGATGGCCGGTTCCGCTGCCGCCATGACTTCCGAAGGCGTGCGGTAGTTGATGCTCAGCGACGCCAGCTCCACCTGCTCGATCCCGGCCCGTGCCAGGCGTTCCCGCCACGACTCGGTGAACCCGTGCCGGGCCTGCGCGCGGTCGCCGACGATGGTGAAACTGCGCGACGGGCAGCGCAGCAGCAGCATCTGCCACTGCGCGTCGGTCAGCTCCTGCGCCTCGTCCACGACGATGTGCGCGAACGGGCCGGCCAGCAGGTCCGGTTCGGCGCTGCCCAGCGCGGCCGAGTCGACCAGGACGTCCTGGAAGTCCTCGCCGTGCAGCATGCTGAGCAGGCCCATCCCGTACTCGTCGTCGGCGTGCTCGCGCAGGTCGTCGACCACCCGCAGCTTGCGTTCGCGCTCGGCGGTGACGGCCGCCTCGTGGCGGTGCCGGCGGCGGGTCTCCTCCGGGTCGCCGAGCCGCTGGCGGGCCGCGTCCAGCAGCGGCAGGTCGTCGACCGTCCACGCCCGGGGGTCCGGGCGCTGCAGGGCGCGGATCTCGTCGGTGCTCAGCCAGGGCGCGCATTTGCGCAGGTAGGCCGGGACCGACCAGAGGTCGGCGACCACGTCGGCGGCCTCCAGCAGCGGCCAGGCACGGTTGAACGCCGTACGCAGATCCCGGTTTCCGCGCAGCGACACCTCGTGCTTGTCGGCGAGGATCGTGAGCAGCTCCTCCCAGACCAGCTCACGGGCCTCGTTGTGCGGGACGCCGGCCTCGGCCGCCTCGAACGCCAGCGCCCAGTCCGCGGCGGTCACCCGGATGTCGGCGTCCTCGGTCTCGACGGTCAGGCCCTTGGCGGGCGGCTCCTCGTAGAACCGCACGGCCGCCTCGATCGCCCGGACCAGCCCGGCCGACGACTTCAGCCGGGACACCTCCGGGTCGGTCTCGCCCGCCGCGGTAGCGCCCTCGGCGACCAGATCGCGCAGCGTGCAGGTCTGCACGTCCTCCTCGCCGAGGTTGGGCAGCACGTCGGCGACGTAGTTCAGGTACGGCTGGTGCGGGCCGACGAACAGCACGCCGCCGCGGCGCTGGTTCAGGCGCGGGTCGTGGTAGAGCAGGTAGGCCGTACGGTGCAGGGCCACCACGGTCTTGCCCGTGCCCGGCCCGCCGTCCACGATCAGCGCGCCCTGCGACCCGGCCCGGATGATCGCGTCCTGGTCGGCCTGGATGGTGCCGAGCACGTCACGCATCTTCGGCGAACGGTTGGTGCCCAGGCTGGCGATGAACGCGGACTGGTCGTCGAGCGAGGCGTGGTGCCCCTCGAACTCGTCGGCGGCGAACACCTCGTCCCAGTAGTCGGTGATCCGGCCCCGCGTCCACCGGTACCGGCGGCGGCTGACCAGGCCCATCGGGTTGGCGTGGGTGGCGCCGAAGAACGGCTCGGCGGCCGGCGACCGCCAGTCGAGCAGCAGCCGGCCACCCTCGCCGTCGGTCAGGCCGAGCCGCCCGATGTACACCGGCGGCGATCCGTCCGCGGGCACCATGTGCCCCAGACAAAGATCAAGACCGAACCGGCGCAGCGTACGCAGGCGCGCGGTCAACCGGTGCACCTCGTTGTCCCGCTCGACGGCGTGCCCGAGCTCCCCGGCCGGCGCCTGGCGCGCGGCGTGCAGGCGGGCGGTGAGATCGGCGTACGTCTGCTCCAGGCTCGCGGCCATCGCCGCGAAGTGCTTCTCGTCCTCGGCGATCAACGCCGGCTCGGCCTTCGCGGCCAGGTTCTCCGGAAGGTGGAACACGCTGGTGGTCAGTGGGTTCACGCGGTTGAGCTCCGATCCAGGTCGCCTATGAGCAGCGATTTTGCGCCCTGACCCGGGTCTTGCGGCAAGCCCCCCACTCTGCTATAGCTTAGAAATGGAGGGAGCGGTGGCTCCCTTTTTTGCTGCCCTGATCAGCCGCGCCAGCGCAGGTCGGCGACGACTGCCCGGTGATCGGAGGGGTGTATGCCGCCGATCGGGTCGCCGGCGATCTGCACGCCCTCCACGAGCACGTGCTGGTCTTCGCGGCCGGGCCGGAAGAAGATGTGGTCGATGCGCTGATCGACCATCTGCGGGCCGGCCTCCAGCGGCGCCGAGGGGTGGGTCGACGGCAGGGTGATCGCGTCCGGGGCGCCACCACCCGCGATCCAGGCGTCGGTGAGCACGTCGCCGACGCCGCGCAGCACCGGGGAGTCGACCGCGGCGTTCAGGTCGCCCATCAGCAGTACCGGGCACGGCCCGTCGAAGCGCGGGTCGGTGGCCAGGCCGGCGATGAAGTCGCCCTGCGCGATGCGGTCGTCGGTGTACGGAACGCCGTAGTCCAGGCAGGCCGCCACGATCGGCAGCGGGCCCGCCGGATGCTCGACCCGCACGGTCAGCGCGACCGGGTCCCAGCTGCGGTGCCGGGCCGGCATCACCGGGGCCTCGTGGTCGAGGATCGGCCAGCGGCTGAGCACGGCGATGCCCAGATCGAAGCCGGCCTGGTCCGGCGCCGGCGGGTACGACGGTGAGGCGAACACGGCGTGCATGCCCAGTTCCTCGGCGAGCTGATGCGCCTGGCTCGTGCCGTCACCGGCCCAGACCTCCTGCAACGCCACCAAGTCCGGCCGGAGCCGGTCCAGAGTGGCCAGGATGCCGGGCTGCCGGTCGTCCCAGCGCGGACCGAAGCGCCACCAGAGGTTCCACGTCATCGCTCGAAGTGTGTTGTCGGCCATGGGGCTAACCTCCCCGGCCCCACGTACGGTGAAACGATGCGGATCGGCGAGCTGGCGCGGCGCAGCGGGGTGAGCGAGCGGTCCCTGCGCTACTACGAGACCCAGGGGCTGCTGACCTCCGAGCGCACCCCCGGCGGCCACCGGGAGTACGGGGAGTGGGCCGTCGACCGGGTGATCCGGATCCAGATCCTCTACGCCGCCGGCCTCAACAGCAGGACCATCGCCGGGATGCTGCCCTGCATGCGCGACACGGACGGCGGGCCCAGCGAGATCGCCACCCAGCGGCTCGTCGACGACCTGCTGGCCGAGCGGGACCGCATCGACACCCTGATCGGCAACCTGGTCCGGTCCCGCGAGGTTCTCGACGAGGTGATCGGCACCGCGTCGGAGGCGGTGAAACCGCGCTGAAACCGCCGTGATCCGCCCCGGCGGCAGGGTCACGGCCATGACGAACACAGCGATCGCGGTGAGCGGGCTTCGCCGGTCGTACGGCAGCCACCTCGTTCTCGACGGAATCGACCTGCGGGTGCCCGAGGGCTCCGTCTTCGCGCTGCTCGGGCCGAACGGCGCCGGCAAGACCACGACGGTCCAGATCCTGTCCACCCTGATCCGCGCCGACGCCGGCGAGGTCAGCATCTGCGGGCACGACGTGGTCCGCGACGCCGACCGGGTCCGGGCGGTGATCGGGGTGACCGGCCAGTTCTCCGCCGTCGACGACTTCCTGACCGGCGCGGAGAACCTGCGGTTGATGGCCGACCTGCACCACCTGGACCGGGCGACGGGCCGGCGGCGGATCGGAGAGCTGCTCGACCGCTTCGGTCTGGGGGAGGCGGCGGACCGGCCGGCGGTGGCCTACTCGGGCGGCATGCGGCGCAAACTCGACCTCGCGATGGGCCTGCTCGGCGACCCGCGGGTGATCTTCCTGGACGAGCCGACCACCGGCCTCGACCCGCGCAGCCGCCGCGACATGTGGCAGATCGTGCGGGACCTGGTCGGCACCGGGGTCACGGTCCTGCTCACCACCCAGTACCTGGAGGAGGCGGACCAGCTCGCCGACCGGATCGTCCTGCTCGACGCCGGCCGGATCGTCGCCGAGGGCACCCCGGCGGAGCTGAAACGCCTCGTCCCGGGCGGGCACGTCGAGCTGCGGTTCGCGAGCGAGCACGAGCTGGCCGCGGCGGCCGCGGTGCTGGGCGTCGCACCGGATCCGGGCGGGGAGCCGCTGGTGCTGCGGGTGCCGGGTGAGGGGGACGTCCGGTCGCTGAAGCTGCTGCTCGACCGGCTGGAAGCGGCCGCCGTCGAGGTGGACGGGTTGAGTGTGCACACGCCGGACCTGGACGACGTGTTCCTGGCGGTGACGGCATGAGCAGCAGCTATGTGGTGCGGGACTCGGCGACCATGCTGCGCCGGCAGCTGCGGCACATGTCGCGGAATCTGTCGACGGTTCTGCTGCTGCTCGCCGTACCCATCATCTTCCTGCTCCTGTTCGTCTATGTGCTCGGCGGCACCCTCGGTGACGGCCTCAGCGGCGGCGGACGGGCCGCCTACGTCAACTACGTGACCCCCGGCATCCTGCTGATCACGATCGCCGGCGCGGTGCAGGGAACCGCGATCGCGGTGGCGATGGACATGACCACCGGGATCATCGCCCGGTTCCGGACCATGGCGATCGCGCGGGTGTCGGTGCTGACCGGGCACGTGCTCGGCAGCGTCCTGCAGACGTTGCTGCAGCTCACCGTGGTTGTCGGCGTGGCCCTGCTGGTCGGTTTCCGGCCCAGGGCGACAGCCGCCGAGTGGCTGGCGGCCGGCGGACTGCTCACCGCGACGACGTTCGCGCTGGTGTGGCTGGCCGTCGCGATGGGCCTGGCGACGAAGAGCGTGGAGGCGGCGAGCAACCTGCCGATGCCGTTGCTGCTGTTGCCGCTCTTCGGCAGCGGGTTCGTGCCGGCCGACTCGATGCCGGCCGGGCTGCGCTGGTTCGCCGAGCACCAGCCGTTCACGCCGATCATGGAGACGCTGCGCGGTCTCCTTCTGGGCACCCCGGTCAGCGCGAGCGCGCCGGTTGCGCTGGGCTGGTGCGCGGGCATCGCCATTGCGGGGTACGGGTGGGCGAAGTGGCTCTACAACCGGGACCGCACCCGCTGACCCAGCAGGTCGAGTGCCGCCGCACGTAATTCGTCCCCGGTCAGGGTGGCGTAGGACTCGTCCCGCGCCGCCCGGTTCGCCGCCGCCGACATCGTGGGATGGAAGTTGCGCAGGTATCCGAATCGCTCGGCCAGCGCGATCATCCGGGCCGAGGTCTCGGCGGGCCGGTCCGCGGTGGCGACGGCGAGCAGCAGGGTGCCGCACAGGGCCGGCTCGATCACGTGCGGCGGTGGCTGGACCAGCGGATGCTCGAGCAGATGGGTAAGCCTGCCGGGTAGCGCGTCGGCGACATCGGCGACCAGGTCGAGCCGGCCGTGCCGGGCGTGCGCGACGACGGCCACCGCCTGCGCCTCGATCGCCCACGGGTCCGGTCCGGCGCCGGCGACCCGGTCGACGACGCGGCGCCACAGGCGCAGACCCTCGTCGATCTCGCCGCGCGCCAGGCGTACCTCGGCCCGGATGCCCAGGTCGTAGCCGGCGGCCTTGGCCTGGTCGTCGTCGAGCGCGACCGGCGGCAGGCCCTCCAGCCAGCGTTCGGCCTCGACGGTGTCGCCGGCCTGCAGGTTGGCCAGGACCAGCCAGGCCCGGACGCCGCCGGCCTCGGACCAGGCGCCGAGCCGTTCCAGTACGGGCAGCGCCGCGGCCAGGTGCTCGCGGGCGGTGACACCGTCCTCCCGGTGCAGGGACAGCTCGGCGATCCGGCAGTGGGCGAGGGCGCACAGCCAGGGCAGATCACGGAACCGGACAAGCGCCTGCCGGGCCGTCTCGAGGCTTCCTTCGGTCGTCCAGCTGGCCAGCAGGTTCGCCGTGCCGGCCACCAGCGGCTCGGTGCTGTCACAGAGTTTGCGCAGCCTGGCCGGGTCGCCCAGCACCTGGCCGGCCGCCCGCACGGCCGTGTCCGGCGGCGCCTGGCCGAGGCGGCGCAGTGCGACCAGGGCCCGTCCCGGCCGGGGACCTTCGAAACCGAGGGTGAACAGCACGGCCGTGGTCAGCGCGGTCCGGGTGGTCTCGACGAGCTCGGGCGCCGGGCGGTAGTGCGACAGTGGCCGGACGGTCTGCCGGATCAGAGCGGTCAGCTGCGGTCCGTTGGCGTCGAGACTCCACAGGCCGCCGAGCAACGCGGTGACCGCGGCGACGCACGCCCGGTCGTCGCGGGCGAGCGCCAGCCGCAGCGCGTGCGACAGGTTCTCCTGCTCCGCGCGGATCATGGCGACGGTGCCGTAGGGGCCGGCGCCGAACAGGTCCGCGTGGTGGGCGATGCCGAGCGCTGTCGCCCATTTCAGAAAGGCGGCCGTGACCTGGTCCGTTTCGGTCAGCCGGGCGGCGCTGAACTCGCGGACCGTCTCCAGCATCCGCATCCGGGTCCCGGACGGGGTGTCGACCACTTTGAGCAGCGAGTGGTCGGCCAACTGTTCCAGGACCGGCAGCACGTCGCCGCCGACCACGTGCTGCGCGGCGTCGGCGGTGAAGCCGTCCGGGAACACCGACAGGGCGCGCATCGCGGCCCGGCCGGCGGGGTCGAGCAGGTTCCAGCTCCAGTCGACGACGGCGTGCAGGGTGTGGTGCCGCTGCGGGGCGTCCCGGGCGGCGCCGCGCAGCAGGCCGAACCGGTCGTCGAGCCGACGGGCGATCTCCGGCACCGACAGGGTGCGGACCCGGGCAGCGGCCAGCTCCACCGCGAGCGGCAGGCCGTCCAGGTGGCGGCACACCTCCGCCACGGCCGCGTCCGGCAGTTCGGCGCCGGGCCGGGCGGCGCGCGCCCGCTGCCGGAACAGCTGGGCGCTGGTGGCCTGATCCAATTCGGGCAGCTGGTGTACCGACTCCGAGGACAGGCCCAGCGGCATCCGGCTCGTGGTGAGGATTCGCAGCTCGGCGGTGGCCGACACGCAGTCGCGGACCAGGGCGGCCACACCGGCGACGACGTGTTCGCAGTTGTCCAGCACGAGCAGCGACGGGCCGGCGTCCAGCGCGGTCGCCAGGGCCTGCTCGCGTACGCCGAGGGCCGCGGCCACCTCGCCGGCAACGTCGTCGCCGTCGGTGAGGCCGGCGAGCGGCACCACGACGACGGTCCGTGCGGCGGCCCGGCGCGCCACGGCGTTGGCGAGCCGGGTCTTGCCGAGCCCGCCGGGACCAACGATCGAGACCACCCGCGACGTACGCAGTAACGACTCCACCGCGGCCACATCGGCGTCCCGCCCGAGCAGCGGATTCGGTTCGTGCCCGACGCCGTGCCGGAGCGCGGGCGCCGTACCGCGCAGCAGCCGCCGGTGCTCGGCCTGCAGCGCCGTGCCCGGATCGGCGCCCAGCTCGTCGCGCAGCCCCCGCCGGTAGTCGTCGTAGCGGGCCAGCGCGGCGGCCGGCCCGGCCGTCGCCGCCTCGCACCGCAGCAGCTCCACCAGGATCTCCTCGTCGCGCGGGCGGTCGGCGGCCAGCTCAGCGAGGAGGCCCACCGCCTCGGCCGGGCGATCGAGCCGGGCCAGGGCGAGCGCGCGGGCCCGCGCCAGCGCCTGGTAGGCGGTCCGGCGTTCGGCCCGCAGCGCCGCCACCGGATCGCCGGCCGGCTCGGAGGCGGGCGGGGCGGCGTCCCACCGGGCCAGGCCCGCTTCGGCGTGCGCGAGCGCGGCCGCATGATCACCGGCTCGCGACCAGCGAGCCGCCGCCGCGGCCCGGACCAGCACGGCGGCGCAGTCCACCTGATCCTCGGCGAGGGTCAGCCGGTAGCCGCCCGGGGTGCGCGCGATGACGTCGGCGCCGAGCTGGGAGCGGGCCCGGGAGACCAGGATCTGCAGGGCCTTACCCGGGTTCTCCGGTTGCTCGTCCGGCCACAGCCCCTCGACCAGCCGGCCGGTGCCGCAGCCGGTGCGCAGGTCGCCGGCGAGCAGCGCGATGAGACCCTGCAGCCGGGGACCCGCGATCTCCCGGCCCCGGAAAGCCACTCGGGACAGCAGGACGAGGTCGGCGGGCACATCCTCAGCGTATCGATGCCGATTCCGCCGGCGATGTCACAGACGGCCGGGCTGATTTGACTCAGAGCAGTGACAGAGCAGAAAGGGGAACCCGGCATGACGCGAGCTGAGGAGTTCGAACAGTTGCGGCCGCTGCTGTTCTCGATCGCGTACCGGATCCTCGGCAGTGTCAGCGAGGCCGAGGACGCGGTGCAGGAGACGTGGCTCGACTTCCAGGCGTACCCGGCACGGCCCGACTCGGTCAAAGGATTCCTCACCACCGTGGTCACCCGGATCTCGATCAACGTGCTGCGGTCCGCACGCGTCCGGCGCGAGGAGTACGCCGGGCCGTGGCTGCCCGAACCGCTGCTGGCCGACCCGTACGAGGACCCGGAGCGCTCGGCCGAACTGGCCGACTCCATCTCGATGGCCGCCCTGCTGCTCCTGGAACGCCTCAGCCCGCTCGAACGCGCCGTCTTCGTGCTGCGCGAGGTCTTCGGCCTCGACTACCCGGCGATCGCCGCGGCTGTCGGCCGCTCCGAGCCGGCCTGCCGGCAGCTCGCGGTGCGGGCCCGCCGCCACATGGACGCCGGCCGGCCCCGGTTCGAAGCCGACCGCCGGCAACGTGAGCAGCTCGCCGAGCGTTTCTTCGACGCCTTCCGCGAGGGCGACCTGGACGCGCTGCGGGAACTGCTCGCCGCCGACGTGCAGATGACCAGCGACGCCGGCGGCAAGGCGCCCAACCTGCCGAAGCCGATCATCGGCCCGGACCACGTCGCCCGGGTGCTCGCCGCGATCGCCGGCCCGCTGGCCCGGATCGGCGTCACGGTGCGGCCGCACCAGGTGAACGGCCAGCCCGGCGCGGTCGTCCGGGACCGGGAGGACCGGGCGCTCAACGCGCTCGCCCTGGACATCCTCGACGGTCAGATCCAGGCGATCCGCATCATTCAGAACCCCGACAAACTCGCCCATCTGGGCCCGGTGGCGGACGCGTGGACGCTGTCCCGCGAGTTCAATCAGGCCCGCCGCCCGCATCGAACGGAGGATTCGTGACTCTCAACGCCTGGCTCTGGATCGTGGCCGGCCTGCTGGCTGCTGTTCTGCTGATCAGCACCTCGAAGATGGTCGTCCCGCGAGAGAAGATCGCCGCCATGGGCGGGACAGCCGCGCAGTGGGTGCTGGACTTCAGCCCCCGCGCGCTGCGGACCATCGGCACCCTGGAGATCCTGGCAGCGGCCGGCCTGATCCTGCCCCGGCTGCTCGACATCGCCCCGATCATGGTCCCGGTGACAGCCGTCTGCGTCGCCCTGCTCTTCACCGGCGCGGCAACCATGCGCTGGCGCCGCGGCGAACGGGCGACAATCGCCCCCGATCTGGTCTATCTGACGCTGGCCCTGTTCGTGGCCTGGGGGCGGTTCGGTCCCGCCGCCTAGCCCGCCTCTATATTGCCTCGGATGATCATGTTGCGGCAGACCTGGATCCAGGTGGCGGCGCTCCTGCTCGGTACGGCCGTGTTGTGGCTGGTGGTGGGGGTGGCCGGCTCGCTCGGCACCTGGCTGTGGTGGCTGATCGCCGCCGTGCCGATGGCGGCGTTCATCGCCGCGCCGTTCGCCCTGTACTGGATCAGCGCCGGGCGGACCTGGCCGACCTGGGTGGCGTTCCTGCCGGCGCTGGTGCTGCTGATGACCGCGCTGGCGGTGCCGGGCGACTGGTACATGCGTACCGCCGGCACCCCGGCGACCGCCGTCGTCGGCGACGCCACCTGCGCGGAGACCCGCGAGGGCCGCTGCCTCTACAACTACACGCTGCTCGACCGGGACGGGCAGCCGCTGGAGGGCGAGTTCCGCGACACCGTCGAGTACTCGCCGGGCAGCGAGATGCAGGTGGTCACCGACCCGCGTGGTGTGTTCGGACCGCGGCTGGCGATCGACGTGCAGAGCCGGGTCTTCGAAGTCATCACGCTGATCGCCTTCGCCGTCTACGCCCTCGTCGCCGCGGCGGCGGGCATCATCGGCGCCCGCCGGCGGCGTTCGGAGACCGGCTCTCAGGATCTCCAGACCCGTCCCGGGCGGTCCAGGTAGACAGGGCGGTCGGCGTGGTGCAGCAGTTGCAGGCCGGTCGAGCCGAGCAGGGCTCCTCCTCTCTGGTCGTCCGTCGTCAGACGGATCCGTGGAAGGTGCGGGAGATGACGTCGCGCTGCTGCTCGGCGGTGAGCTTGACGAAGTTCACCGCGTAACCGGAGACCCGGATGGTGAGCTGCGGGTAGTTCTCCGGGTGGGCCATCGCGTCCTCGAGGGTGGCCCGGTCCAGGACGTTCACGTTCATGTGGAAACCGCCGCCGGCGGTGTAGCCGTCCAGCACGCCGGCCAGGTTGGTGATCCGCTCGTCGCGGGCGCGGCCGAGGCCGTCCGGGGTCACGGTGATGGTCAGCGAGATCCCGTCGCGGGCGCTGCGGTACGGCAGCTTCGCCACCGACAGCGCGGCGGCGACCATGCCGTGCTTGTCGCGGCCGTTCATCGGGTTGGCGCCGGGCGCGAACGGCTCGCCGGCCCGCCGCCCGTCCGGGGTGTTGCCGGTGTGCTTGCCGTAGACCACGTTCGAGGTGATCGTGAGGACCGAGAGCGAAGGTTCGGCGCCGCGGTACGTGGGCTGCCGCCGGATCTTGTCCATGAAGCGTTCGACCAGGTCCACGGCGATCGCGTCGGCCCGGTCGTCGTTGTTGCCGAACGCCGGGAAGTCGCCGTCCACCGCGTAGTCGACGGCCAGCCCGTTCTCGTCGCGCAGCACCTTCACCTGGGCGTGCCTGATCGCGGACAGGCTGTCCACGGCGACCGAGAGACCGGCGATCCCGGTGGCCAGGAACCGGTGCACCGGGTAGTCGTGCAGCGCCATCTCGATGCGCTCGTAGGCGTACTTGTCGTGCATGTAGTGGATGACATTGAGCGCGTCGACGTAGGTCTCGGCCAGCCAGTCCAGGGTGTGGTCGTACGCGGCGAGGACGGTCTCGTAGTCCAGGACGTCGTCGGTGATCGGCGCGGACGGCGGGGCGACCTGTTCGCCGGTCAGCTCGTCGCGGCCGCCGTTGATCGCGTACAGCAGAGCCTTGGCGACGTTGGCGCGGGCGCCGAAGAACTGCATGTCCTTGCCCACCCGCATCGCCGAGACGCAGCAGGCGATCGCGGTGTCGTCGCTGTACGCCGGCCGGATCAGGTCGTCGTTCTCGTACTGGATCGCGCTGGTGTCCAGCGACACCTGGGCGCAGAACCGCTTGAAGCCCTCCGGCAGCGCGGGCGACCACAGCACGGTCAGGTTCGGTTCCGGCGCCGGGCCCAGGTTGTAGAGGGTCTGCAGGTACCGGAAGCTGGTCCGGGTGACCAGCGGCCGGCCGTCCGCGCCGATGCCGCCGAGCGCCTCGGTGACCCAGGTCGGGTCGCCGGAGAACAGCTGGTCGTACTCGGGCGTGCGCAGGAACCGGATGATCCGCAGCTTGATCACGAAGTCGTCGACCAGCTCCTGCGCACTCTCCTCGGTCAGGGAGCCGTCGGCGAGGTCGCGCTGCAGGTAGATGTCGACGAACGACGAGGTACGCCCGAGGGACATCGCCGCGCCGTTCTGTTCCTTGGTGGCGGCCAGGTACGCGAAGTACAGCCACTGGATCGCCTCGCGGGCGGTAGTGGCCGGGCCGGAGATGTCGTAGCCGTACTTGCTGG
Source organism: Actinoplanes sp. NBC_00393 (assembly GCF_036053395.1). Lineage (NCBI taxonomy): Bacteria > Bacillati > Actinomycetota > Actinomycetes > Micromonosporales > Micromonosporaceae > Actinoplanes > Actinoplanes sp. NBC_00393. Next base: position 1,921,169 of record NZ_CP107942.1, read on the forward strand.
CCATCACCTTGAGCTCCCGCAGCGCCTTGATCTGCTCGGCCAGCTCCTCGCGGTCCCGGATCACCTGCTCGGAGGAGAGGCGTACGTCCAGCGAGCTCTTGATTGTTTGGCGTTCGGTGATCAGCCGGTCCACGCCGTAGAGCGCCACCCGCCGGTAGTCGCCGATGATCCGGCCCCGGCCGTACGCGTCCGGCAGCCCGGTGATGATGTGCGAGCGCCGCGCGGCCTTCCCGTCCGCCGGGTAGGCGTCGAAGACACCGTCGTTGTGAGTCTTGCGGTAGGTCGAGAAGATCGCCCGGACGGTGGGGTCGAGCGCGTAGCCGTACGCCTTCAATCCCGCCTCGACCATCCGCAGCCCGCCGGCCGGCATGATCGCGCGGCGCAGCGGCGCGCTGGTCTGCAGCCCGACGATCAGCTCGTGGTCCCGGTCGATGTACCCGGGCTCGTGCGCGGTGATCGTCGACGGGGTGTGGGTGTCGACGTCGTGGATGCCGCGGCGGCGCTCCTCGGCGAACATCCGGGTCAGCTGCCGCCAGATCCGCTCGGTCCGGTGCGTCGGCCCGGCCAGGAACTCCGCGCCGCCCGGATACGTCTCGACGTTGTCCCGGATGAATCCGCTGACGTCGATGCCCTGCTGCCATCCGGTCCCGCGGAAACCGCGCCAGGCCTGGTCTGCTGTGTTCGCCATGGTCCCTCCTGTCCCTCACCTCCAGCCTTGTCGCCGGAGCACCGGCCGAGCAGGGCCGAAGGTCCCGTCCGGATGCACCGGCCGGGACCTTCGCGAGAGGACTACGGGACGAGCACCAGCCGGGCGGGCACACGGCTGGCCAGCACGTCCTCGATCGCCTCGTTGATCTTTTCGAGGGGCCGGGTCTCGTAGTAGACCCGGGTCCGGCCGGCGGCGTGCAGCCGGAACACCTCGGCCAGGTCGGCGCGGGTGCCCACGATCGAACCGATCACCCGGATGCCCTTGAGGACGGTCTGGAAGATCGGCAGCGACATGGCGTTGTCCTTCGGCAGCGAGACCAGCACCAGCCGGCCGCCGCGGCGCAGGCTGGCGTGCGCCTGTTCGAGGACCGTCGGATGGGCGGCGAGCACGATCGCGACGTCGGCGCCGCCGAGGGCATCGATCGCGGCGACCGGGTCGCTGGTGGCGGCGTTGACCACATGGGCCGCGCCGAGCTGCTTGGCCAGCGTGAGTTTCTCCTCGGTGACGTCCACCGCGATTGTCTCGCCGCCGGGCCGCCGGGACCTCAGCTGGAGAGCCACTCGAGGTAGCTGGTCTTGGTCAGGTCGGCGCCCGGCGGGGCGGTCAGCACGTCGCCCTTGACCGCGGCGAACAGGCCGGCGGTGTTGTCGGTGATCACTGTGCGGCGGTCACCGCGGGTGGCCAGGGCGATCTTGCCGAGGTCGTCGACGCCGATGACCTGCGGGCCGGCCACGTTGCGCACGCCCAGCAGCGGCTCGCCGACGCTGACCTCGGCGACCGCCGCGGCGACGTCGGCCGCGGCCATCGGCTGCACCGGCGTGGCGGGCAGGCGGACCGTGTTCTCGTCGGCGTTCCAGGTCATCACCGAGTCGAAGAACTCGAAGAACTGGGTGGCCCGGACGATCGAGTACGGGATCGGGCCGGCCTTCAGGATCTCCTCCTGCAGCACCTTGGCGCGGTAGTAGTCCAGGTCGGGCACCTGGTCGACACCGACGATGGACAGGATCACCGCGTGCCGTACGCCCGCCTTCTCCGCGGCCGACAGCAGGTTTCCCATGGTCGTCCGGAAGAACTCGATCGAGGCCTCGTCGAAGGTCGGTGAGTTCGTCAGGTTGACCACTACGTCCGCGCCGGCCAGGGCCTCCGGCAGGCCCTTGCCGCTGATCAGGTCCAGGCCGGTGGAGGGGGAGTGCGGCACCGCCTCGTGGCCGCGCTCGGCCAGCATGCGCACGACCCGCGAGCCGATCAGTCCGGTGCCACCGATGACAGCGATCTTCATGTCTCAACCTCTTCTGTGAGCCGGGGTTTCTGTACGAGTGACCGGGCAGCCCGAAGTTTTGTGACGCGGGCCTGTCACAGATCCGCGAGCTGCCCGGTCCTGACTGGCAACGGGACGGCACCGGCCGCCCAGCGTTCAGGAGGTTGTCATGAAAGTCGTGGTCATCGGCGGTACCGGTCTGATCGGCTCGAAGCTCGTGGCGCGGCTCGGCGAGCACGGGCACGAAGCGGTCGCGGCGTCGCCGAATACCGGGGTCAACACGCTCACCGGAGAGGGCCTCGCCGAAGTGCTCACCGGCGCCGACGTCGTCGTCGACGTGTCGAACTCGCCGTCCTTCGAGGACGCGGCGGTCCTGGAGTTCTTCGAGACCTCCACCCGCAACCTGCTTGCGGCGGAGGCGGCGGCCGGCGTACGCCACCACGTCGCACTCTCCGTGGTCGGCACCGAGCGGCTGCAGCAGAGCGGCTACTTCCGGGCCAAGGCGGCCCAGGAGGCGCTGATCGCGAAGTCGGAGATCCCGTTCTCGATCGTGCACGCCACCCAGTTCTTCGAGTTCGCGAAGAGCATGGTCGCGGCGGCCACCGAGGGCGACCAGGTGCGGTTCGCGCCGGTCGACTTCCAGCCGATCGCCGGCGACGACGTGGCACAGGCCGTCGGCCGGATCTCGGTGGGCGCCCCGGTCAACGGGATCGTCGAGGTCGCCGGGCCGGAGAAGTACCGGATGGACGAGTTCTTCCGGGCCGGGCTCGCCAAGATCGGTGACCCGCGTGCGGTGGTGACCGACCCGTCCGCCAAGTACTTCGGCGCGGACCTGTCCGAGTCGACCCTGGTGCCGGGCGACGGCGCTCTTCTCGGCTCCACGACGTACGCCGCCTTCAAGGCCGCTCAGTAGCTTTCCTCCCGGCCTCGCCCGCCCGCTGTGCCCCCGGAGGGCGGGCGAGGCACCTACCTCTGGAGCACCTATGAGTTACGGGCGCATGTTCCCGGGTGTCGGATCCGCTGAGCACCCGTCCGCATCTGCTGACGAACGCCGGCAACACCGGCGGAATCTGTGACGGCGCCTTCGACGACGACGCCACCGAGGCGGCCGGATGGCCGTTCTTCGGCCAGCTGATCGCCCATGACATCACCGCCGACCGGTCGCCGATCACCGGCGCGGACACGCTGCGCAACGCCCGCCGGCCCCGGCTGGACCTGGAGATGCTCTACGGCGACGGCCCGATCGGCTCGCCCTTCCTGTACGACGTCACCGCCCCCGGGAAGTTCCTGCTCAGCGCCGACGGCGCCGACGTGCCGCGGAACTCGCAGGGCGTCGCCCTGATCGGCGACCCGCGCAACGACTCGCACTTGTTCGCGCTGAGCCTGCACGTCGCTCTGCTCCGCGCGCACAACCGCATCGTCGACCTGGTCGGCGCCGACCGCGCCCGGACCACGCTGACCTGGCACTACCAGTGGATCGTGGTGCACGACTTCCTGCCCCGGCTGGTCGGCGCACCGCTGGTCGGGCAGGTGCTCGCCGACGGCCGCACCTGGGACACCGTCCCGCTCGAGTTCGCCCACGCGGCCTTCCGCTACGGGCACGGGCAGATCCGGGACTCGTACCGGCTCGTCCCCGGCGGACCGCTGGTGCCGCTGCTCCCGGACCTCGTCGGGTTCCGCCCGCTGCCCGCGGACCTGCGCCTGGACCTTACGCAGATCTTCGACGTGCCGGGCCGTCCGCCCGCGCAACGGGCCAAACGCCTCGACGGGCGGCTTCCGAGAGGCCTGATCGCCCTGCCCGAACCGCTCACCGGCCCGGTCGCGTCACCGTCCCACCGCTCGCTGGCGGTCCGTGACCTGCTGCGCGGCGAAACCACCGGGCTGCCCAGCGGCGAGACGGTCGCCCACGCGATCGGCGTAGAGCCCCTGACCGCCGACGAGCTGGAGAAGAGCTGGCCGGACGGCACCCCGCTGTGGTTCTACATCCTCAAGGAGGCCGAGCACCGCGGCGGCGGCGACCGGCTCGGTCCGGTCGGTGGGCGGATCGTGGCGGAGGTCCTGGTCGGGCTGCTGCTGGCCGATCCGTCCAGCTATCTGAGCCGGGAGCCGTCCTGGGAGCCGACACTGCCCGCGGCCGGTTCGGCGTACGGGCTGGTGGACCTGCTCATGCTGGGCGCTCCGGGGCGAACCAGCAGCACGACGGCGAACGCCACCAGCCAGACGCTCCACAGCACGTAACCGGCGAAATTCGCGGTGTCCACGATCGGCAGGCCCAGTGGCGTCAGCACACCGGCGAGGATCAGCAGCGCGGAGACCGTACCCGCCACGCGGAACCAGCGGCCGGCGAACTCGCGTCCCAGGGCGGCCAGCACCAGCAGCGTCCAGGCGGCGGTCAGCAGATAGCCGAACGTCTCACCGACCAGATTGCCGAGCAGCCGGTGCGCGGTCTCGAACGAGTCGCGGGCGGCGGCGGCAACCGCCGGGTCGGGGCTCGTCGCGTCTGACGCGTACCCCGGCACCAGCACCGGCCAGCGCGCCAGGCCCACCACCTGGACCGCGGCCGCGGCGATGCCGACCGGAACCGCCCATCGCATCGCACGGCCGGCCGCCAGCCGGCCGACGCCGATCGCCACCGGGGCGAACAGGGCGGCGCAGCCGGCCAGGACGATGAACCACCAGGTCACCGCGGTCTGGTCGGCCCGGAACGCGGCAAGGATGTCGTCGGTCGGCTCGGTCAGCACGTCCGGATAGCCGAACACCACGCCGAGCGCGGTGAAGGCCAGATTGGTCAGCACGGCGGCGCTGATCAGCAGCGCGGCGGTCACTCTGCGATTCACGATGGATCCTTTTCGGTACGCGTCACCCACAGCAGCCCGTCCAGTCTCGGTGTGGCCCCTGACGGCACGCTGACGGCGTCCTGCCGGGACATATGCTCGGCTCATGTTGCAGGTGGCGGTGCTGGGCCCGGCGGACCTGCGCCGCGACGGCGTGCGGCTCGCCCTGCCGGCGGGCCGGACCACCGAACTGCTGGTCCGCCTCGCGCTCGACGCCGGAACGCTGGTGCGGACCGACCGCCTCATCGACGACCTGTGGTCCGGGCCGGCTGCCGGGGTGGCCCGCAACACCGGGCAGTCCGTCGGGGTGGCCCGCAACAGCCGGCAGTCCGTCGGGGTGGCCCGCAACACCCTGCAGTCCAAGGTGTCGCAGCTGCGCCGGGCCGTCGGCGACCCGGGCCTGGTGACCGGCGGCCCGGACGGATACCGGTTGAACGTCGACCCGCGGCAGGTCGACGCCCTCGAGGTCCTCCGGCTCGCCGACGAGACGGCGGCGCTTCGCAGCAGCGACGACACGGTCGCCGCGGCAGCGACCGCCGCGGCCGCTCTCGCCAGGTTCACCGGACTTCGGCACGTCTCCGCGGAGGGGCTGTTGCCGTCCGGGGGTGACGGGGACTGGCTCATCGCGTACCGATCCCGGCTCCATGATTGTTGGCTGCGCCTGACCGGGATTCACCTCGCGGCCCGTCTGGATCTCGGCGGCGAGGTGACCGGCGAACTGGAAGTCCTGACTGCGTCGCATCCGCTCCATGAGGCGTTCTGGGTTCTGCTCGTCACCGCGCTGTACCGGGCCGGCCGGCAGGCGGATGCGCTGAGCGCCTACCACCGGGTTTGGGAACGACTCGACCACGAACTCGGCGTCGAACCGGGCCCGGCGCTCCAAGAACTGCACCAGCGGATCCTGCGGCACGACCCCGGGCTGGCCGCACCCCGGCACCGCGGGAATCTGCCCGCGCCGGGCCCGCCCCTGGTCGGCCGGGACAGCGACCTCGCCGACCTCGGCCGGCTTCTCGCCGCCCACCGGCTGGTCACCGTGGTCGGCCCGGCCGGCGTGGGCAAGACCCGGCTGGCGCTGACGGCCGCGGCCCGGCGACGCGATCCGGGCGGCGCCTGGCTGGTACGGCTGGACAGCACCCCGGCCGACGCACCGCTCTGGCCGGCCGTCGGTGAGGCGTTCGGGCTGACCGACGCGGACGAGGCGGCCGTGCTGGACCGTCTCCGCGGCGCCGGCCCGCTGCTCCTGCTCGACAACTGCGAACACCTCGTCGAAGCAGCCGCCGACTTGGCCGAGCGGTTGCCGCACGTGCGCATCCTGGCCACCAGCCGGGCGCCGCTCGGTGTCGACGGGGAAGCCGTGCACCCGCTCGAACCGCTGTCGGCCGCGGACTCCGCCGCGTTGTTCCGGGAACGGGCGTCCCGGCAACGGCCGTCGTTCGAGGCCTCCGACGCCACGGTCACAGCGATCTGCCGTGACCTCGACGGGCTGCCGCTCGCCATCGAGCTCGCCGCGGCCCGCGCCCGGGTGCTCCCCATCGGCGAGATAGCCCGCCGGCTCGACGACCGGTTCACGCTGCTCGCCGACCCGAACAGCCGGCGTCCGGCCCGTTTGCGGACCCTGCGAGCCGCCATCGCCTGGAGTTACGACCTGCTCTCGCCCACCGACCGGGCCGGGCTGTGGGCGCTGAGCTGCTTCTCCGGCAGCGCGCCGCTCGACGCTGTCGAAGAGGTGCTGCAGGCCCTCGACGTCCCACCGGCCACCGCACCCGACGTCATCGGCCGGCTCGTCGACCATTCCATGGTGGCCGTCGACACCGGGCCCGGCGACATGGTCCGGTACCGCCTGCTGGACAGCGTCCGCGACTTCAGCCGGGAGGAACTGGCGGCGACCACGCGATCCGGGACGGCGTACGCGGCTCACGCCGCATGGTTCGCCGCCGCTGCGGACCGTGCCCGGGCGGGTCTGCACAGCCACGGCCAAGCCACACACCTGAGGCTGGCCCGCGTCGAACGGGCCAACATCGAAGCTGCCCTGACCTGGGCCGGCGTGCACGACCCCGGGCTCGGCCTGCGGATCACCAACGGTTTCGGCTGGGCCTGGATCATGCTGGGCGCCGGGGCGGAAGCGGCCCGCCGCAGCCGGGCCGCGCTCACCGCCGCCGGACCGCAGGCCCCGGTACCCCAACGGGTCACGGCCCTGCTGTTCACCGGCTGGTTCGAGGCGGCCGGCGGCGACCTGGAACAGGCCGCCGCCGACGTGGACGAGGCCTGCGCTCTCGCCGGCGACGAGGAGTTGCGGGCCCGCGGTCAGCTCTTCCGCGCTTTCGTGCACACCCAGGCCGGCAGGCCGGAAGCCGCTCTCGCCGCGCTGCGGACCCACCGCGACGTCCTGCACGGCTGGGAACAAGGGGCGGCCTGCCTGCTCACCGCGTGGTCCGAGATCGCGCTGGGCCGTGTGGACCGGGGTCGGACGGCCTGCGACGAGGCCATCCAGGTGCTCACCCGGCACGGCGACGCCTGGGCGCTGTGTCACGCGGAAGCCATCCTGGGCGGCCTCGCCCAGGCCCGGCACAGGTTCACCGATGCCACCGTCCACCTGCGCCGGGCCGCCGCGGCGGCGCACGAGCTCGGCTTCGCCGCCGCGGAAGCGCTGCACCTGGCCAATCTCGGGCGCGCCCACCAGCAGGCCGGCGACGGCGATACTGCCGCGAGCACCCTGGCGGCCGCCGTGGAGACCGCGCTTACGGTCGGTGACCTCCGGACGGTTGCGCTGGCCCGGGTACGCCTCGCCCGCGTCCTGCGCGCGCAGGGCCGAGATGCCGAGGCTCACGCCGAAGTGTCGGCCGCCCGCGACTGGTTCCTGTCGGCCGGCGGCGGCGACGGCGCGCTGCTCGCCCAACACCTGGCCGCAGCCCTCGCCGGTTCCCCTCCAGAACCCGCCGCATCGGACCAGTCCGGGCCGTTCCCCTCTTTGACCGAAGTGCTCGGCGCGGCCGCCGCCGCAGGCGATCGGGAGGTCGAGTTGCTCACCCTCGACCTGCTCGCCGCCCGGTACGCGGAGATCGGCGATCACACCGCCGCGCGTGACTTCCTCGGCCGGGCAGACCAGCTTCTCCCCGCCGTGCGGCATCTGCTCACGGATGGTGACCGCATCGACGCCGCACGGGCGAGAACCCACCTCGCCGGCACAGCCTGACGGCGTGCCGTGCCCGCGGCCACCGCTGCCGCTGGCATTGCGGCCGCGGCTGCTGCTGGCGTTGCGGCCGCGGCTGCTGCTGGCGTTGCGGCCACGGGCTGCCGCTGGCATTGCGGCCACGGGCTGCCGCTGGCATTGCGGCCGCGGCTGCCGCCGGCGTTTGTCCCGGCCCGGTACGTTCGCTCCCTGGCACCACCCCTGAGCCGATTCCTGGTAGATGCCCGATCGACGGTCAGTGCCGGTCCGCCGGGCAGGGCTTGCCCACACTGACGGTGGCGCGTTCCTCTCGGCCGTTCGCCCGCACGAGCAGCGGCACGCACATCGGCGTGCGCACCGTGTAACCGCCGGCGAAGGCCAGCCAGCCGGCAGCCTGCGGGCAGGCGGGAACCCGGATCGTCGTCCCTTCCGGGCCGGGACTGCCCCAGCCGATCCGGGCGTCGTCGGCCGCCTCCGGCGCTACCACGAGCTCGACCGCGGTACCGGCGCGCAGGACCAAGCCGTGCTTCGCGAAGTGCCAGCCCGGCTCACCGGCGTCGTGCACTTCCAGAACGCGGCTGGGCAGCACGACCGCGCCGAGGACCAGCCGATACCCGTCGCCGTCCGGGTCGGGCGAGGCGCCGCCGATGCTGTGCGTGCAGGCGACGGCCGACGGATCCAGCGACGGGCCCGCCGGCGTCGAGTTCGCCGAGTCGGTGGCCGACAGCGCCGGTGCTGGGCTCACCGAATCCATGCCTGGCGGCTTTGTGTCAGCGCTGCACCCGGTCAGCAGCGCGGCGACGAGCATTGCCGCGGTGAGAGCATGACGGTCCACGGAGTGAAGACACCGCGGCGGCCCGATCAGGTTCCCCCGGCGGTCGATGGGAAGAGCCCGGCGGGTGGCAGCACCCGGTCAGGGGTGACGTGCGAGTAGTCACGAGCCTGCGCGACCAGGCCCGCAGCGTCGAAGCGCAGCACCGTGCAGCCGGTGATGGTGAGCGGCTTGTCCTGCGGATAGGTCACCGCCCAATACTCGACCGCTGCCGTGTCGCCGTCGACGCGTGGCTCACCGAACCAGACCTCGGCCGGCCGGGTCTCCTCGTCGAAACACTCCCGCAGGTAGGCCCGCAGCCCGTCGCGTCCCCTGAAGGGCCGGAACATCGAAGCCCAGTGATCGCCGTTCTCGGCCTGCAGGGCGGCGATCGCCTCGACGTCCCTTGCCGGCCAGCTCCGCGCCCATACCTGGGCCCAGCGCTCTGCCGCCTCCCGCGTATCCATCGAACAACCCCTTCCCCCGGATTCCGAGACCTTCCTACCACCGGCCTATGACATTTTCCGGCGCCGGGAGGGGATGCGGCGAAGCAGGGAAGCGGGGTCGTGAGGCGCCGCAGCTACAGGCGGCGGGCTGCGGGTGGAACAGGGGCGGCGGGAGGCTGGGTCTCGGCGTCGGGTCAGGGGGTGGGTTCGGCGGCGCGGTCGGCTGCGGCCTGGATGGCGGCTGCGGCTTCGTCGGCTCGGGTGGTGCGGTTGGTCCACTTGGCGGCGTTCGACTTCTGCAGCGCCCAGGCGGTCACCGAACCGCCGGAGTGGCGGCGGATGGTCAGGCCGGAGTAGCCGGCGCCGGCGCTCTCGACGTCGGAGAGGGGGATGCGGCGGACGCCCCAGGGGTTGCGGACGACGACCTCGGTGTCGGTCAGGATCACGGCCGGCCAGACCACGGCCAGCCAGGTCACGACGCCGAGGGCGACCAGGACGAGGATTCCCTTGACCTGGTCACCGTCGGCGAAGGCGATGAACACGAAGACGGCGACGACCGCGAGCATGGTCAATCGGCCGGCCAGGGAGACGGTCCAGACGCGGGGCGCACTCATGGGCACATTCGATCATGCGGGGTTTGACCTCCGGTGTGCGGCTGACCCAGAGTGGGTGCGTGAGACGGGCGATGGCCGCGCTGACCGTCGCGGCGTACCTGACCCTGGTCGTCGACGTGATCGGGGACAACCGGGAACCGGTCTCGCTGCTTCCGGCGACCGCTTTTCTGCTGCTGGCCACCTGGGGATTCGCATGGGTGCAGCGCCGGGGTGAACGCCGCAGCGCGTACGCGTACATCGTGGTGTTGTTCTTGATGGGTTTCGGGGTTTTCGTGGTCTCGGCCGCATCGCTCGGCGCCACCCTGATGCTGGTCGTGCTGGTCAGCCAGACGGTGATCCTGCTGCCGCTGCCGGCGGTGGCCGTGGTGATTCTGCTGCTGCCGCTGTTCCATGCCGGGATGGCCCTCGACGAAGGGCTGCGGGAGGCGCTCGGGCTGGTGGCGGCGGCGGTGTTCGCGGCCGTGGTGACCCGGCTGCTGATGCGCGAGCAGCAGGCGCGGGCCGAGCTGGCCGAGGCGAACGCCCGGCTGCGGGAGTACGCGGTGCAGGTGGAAGGCCTGGCCACGGTGCAGGAACGCAACCGGGTGGCGCGCGACATCCACGACGGGCTCGGGCACGCGCTGACCGTCGTACAGATGCAGATCAAGGCGGCCCGCGCGCTGCTCGGGCCGCAGCCCGACCGCGCCGACCAGATGCTCGCCAAGGCTCAGGGCCAGGCCGAGGAAGCCCTGCGTGAGGTACGGCGTTCGGTCGGCGCCCTGCGCGAGGCGCGCCCGGCCGTCCCGCTGCCCGAGGCGTTGCGGGCTCTCGCCGAGGAGACGTCGGCCGCCGGTGTGCCGACCGAGGTCGATGTCACCGGCAGTTCCCGGACGCTGCTCGCCGAGGCCGAGGAGTCGCTGTTCCGGGCAGCCCAGGAGGGGCTGACCAACGTGCGCAAACATGCCGGGGCGACGCGAGCTTCGCTGGTGCTCGACTATTCGGAGGCGTCCGCGGTGTGCCTCGAGGTGCGCGACGACGGCGCCGGCGCCGGTTCGGGGGAGGGTTTCGGCCTGCTCGGGCTGCGGGAGCGGGCCACCCACGTCGGCGGCCGGATGTCGTTCGAATCGGTGCCGGGTGGCGGGTCCACCCTGCGGATGGAGGTGCCCGGGTGACCGTGCGTGTGCTGCTCGTCGACGACCAGGCGCTGTTCCGCGAGGCCCTCGGGGTGCTGCTCGGGGTGAGCAGCGAGCTGACCGTGGTCGGGGAGGCGGCGAACGGGGCGGAGGCCGTCGACCGGGTCGCCGAACTGCGGCCGGACGTGGTGCTGATGGACCTGCGCATGCCGGTGCTGGACGGGGTGGCGGCCACCCGGCGGATCCGGGAGGGCTATCCGGCGACCCGGGTGATCGCGCTGACCACGTTCGACGACGACGAGGACGTGTTCGCGGCGCTGCGGGCCGGGGCGGTCGGCTATCTGCTGAAGGACGTGTCGTCGGAGCGGCTGGTCGAGGCGGTGCGGGCGGCGGTCCGGGACGAGTCGGTGCTGCACCCGTCGGTGGCGGCCAAACTCGTCGCCCGGGTGGCCCAGCTGCCACCGGCGAAACCGCTGGTGGATCCGCTGTCGGAGCGGGAGCTGGAGGTGCTGCGGCTGCTGGCGCAGGGCAACAGCAACCGGGAGATCGCCGCCGCGCTGTTCCTGGCCGAGGGCACGGTCAAGAACCACGTCACCAACGTGCTCGGCAAACTCGGTGTGCGGGACCGGACCCAGGCCGCGCTGCACGCCCGCTCGCTCGGCCTGCTGTGACCATGACCCGGACCATGACCTCCGGCACCTGACCGGCACGGCGGGTGCTCGCGACCATCGACGGCATGACTTTTCTTCGATTCGCCGGTCACTACCTCGAGATGGTCGTCGCGATGTTCGTGGGCATGTTCGCCCTCGCGCCGCTGTGGAACATGGCGTGGCCGGGTCTCGACGAGCATCCCGCGGCGCACTCCATGGTGATGGCCACCAACATGGCGATCGGCATGGCCGTGTGGATGCGGATCCGCAGACACGGGTGGGCGCACATCATCGAGATGTGCGCCGCGATGTACGTCCCGTTCGTGGTGCTGCTCGTCCCGTACTGGATGGGGTTGATCTCCGGAGACACCCTGATGAATCTCGGGCACATCCTGATGTTCCCGGCGATGCTGCTGCCTCAGCTCAGGCGGGCCCGCTGGATGACCCGCACCCCGACCACCGCGAGCGGCGCGAAGAGCGCGGTAAAGACCAGCCCATAGATCAAGGTCAGGCTGACCGGTACGGTGAACATGCCGATCAGTGCCGCGAGGTAGACCCCGGTTGCCCACCAGCCGAGCACGCCGGCCCGGGCCAGCCCGATGTAGAGCAGCAGCAGGCCGAGGAAGCCGAGCATGGCCACGTCCCGCCAGGGGCTGAGCAGCGCGCTGGCGTCCACGGCGTCGGAGATCTTGACGGCGACGTCGATGGGGACCTGGTTGCCGAGCTCCATGCGCCACCAGTCGTCCTTCAGCGCGCCGGAGATGTTCAGCATGGTGAGCACCGCGGTGAACATGCCGGTCAGGCTGAGCACGCGGCCGCGGGAGCCGCGGACCAGCAACGGTACGACCAGCAGGCCCACGCCCGTCAGCATGTTGGAGTAGTGCAGGAGCATGGCGGACACCTGGGTCATCGTGTCGTCGCGGGTCAGTGACTCGATGTAGTCGGCGGTGCCGGGCCCGTCCTGGGACGGGCTGGTGAGCATGCCGGCGAAGGTGAGGGCCGGGCCGGTGATCAGCAGGGTGCCGGCGACGCGGTAGAGCAGAGTGCGAGTGCGGTCGTCCTTGCTCTCGGTGGTCGTGGCGGCCTGGCTGGCGATGATCGTGTTCGTCATGCCGAGAAGACTGCCGCCGGGGGTGGGGCCGGCGAGTCCGCCATCGCGCACCGATCGCCTCCGTCTTTCTGCTGCTGTCAGGGTCCGTCTTTCGGCGGACCCTTCTTGCTGCGACCGGGCTCCGTCTTTTGGCGGACTCGGTGGCTGCTGCCCTGCTCGTAGCATCTCGATCATGCGAATCTCCGCGCGGGCGATCCCGGCGTTCCTCGGTCCGGTGGTCGGCCTGCTGGCGGTCGCGGAGGCGTACCTCGATGTCGCTTTCGCCGCGAATGCGGTGGCTGTCTGGGCGCCCGGCGTGCTGCTGGGCGCAGGCATCGTCCTCGCCACCTGGTTCCCGGTGGCGGGCGCGCTGACCGCGGTCGCCTGCTTCCCGCTCGGCCTGCTGGTCGGCGCGCCGGACATCGGCGGCGCCGGCCTGATCGGGCTGATCGGCATCACCGCGTGGGCCGGCTGGCGGCTGCCGTGGCGCCGGTCGCTGCTGGTGCTCGCCGCGGCCATCGCGGCCGGCGTGGTCACCTCGCTGCTGGCCGGGCAGTCCGTCTGGGAGGGGATCTTCCAGCCGGTCATCCTGCTGCCCGGCTGGTTCCTCGGCGTGCTGAGCCGCACCAACGGGGAACGCGCCGCCGAACTGACCCGGCTGGCCGCAGCCCTCGACGCGGAACGCGAGCGCAACGCGGAAGCGGCGGTGGCGGCCGAGCGGACCCGGATCGCCCGCGAGGTGCACGACGCGGTGGCGCACTCGGTCAGCGTGATCACGCTGCAGCTCGGTGGGCTGCGCCGGCAGCTCACCGACCCGCTGCACCGCGAGATCGTGCAGAACCTGGAACGGCTCGGCCGGCAGTCGGTCACCGAGATGCGCGGGCTGGTCGGGATTCTGCGGGAGGAGACCAGCGTGAGCGCGCCCTCGCTGAACCGGGTGCACGAGCTGATCGCCGAGGTCGAGGCGGCAGGGCTTCCGGTTCGCCTCGAGGTCACCGGCTCGCGCGGTGAGGTGCCGCGGCTGTTGGACGCCTCCGCGTACCGGGTGCTGCAGGAGGCCCTCACTAACGTGCTGCGGCACAGTGGCGGGGCGCCGACGACGGTGACCATCGGCTACGCGCCTTCGCGGGTGACACTGGCGGTGATCAACTCGCCGGGTATCTGTTCGGATAAATCGGACTCGGGTGGGCACGGGATCATCGGGATGCGGGAGCGGGTGTCATTGTTCCGCGGCACGCTGCGGGCCGGTCCGTCGCCGGACGGTGGGTTCGCGGTGCACGCGACGTTCCCGGTGGAGGTGCCGGCATGATCCGGGTTGCTCTGGTCGACGACGAGGCGATGATCCGGGTCGGGCTGAAGATGGTGCTCAGCGGCGAAGACGACATTTCGGTGGTCGGGGAGGCGTCGGACGGGGACGAGGCGGCTGCGCTCGTTGCCCGTACCCGTCCCGACGTGGTCTTGATGGATATCCGGATGGCCCGGGTGGACGGGCTCACCGCGGCCCGCCGGATCGTCGACGAGTTCCCGGACAGCAAGGTCATCGTGCTGACCACGTTCGACGAGGACGAGCACGTGGCCGCCGCCCTGCGCGCCGGGGTCAGCGGGTTCCTGCTCAAGGTCGCCCCGCCGGAACAGCTGATCGACGCGGTCCGCACCGTCGCGGCAGGGAAGGGCCTGCTCGATCCGGCGGTGACGCTGCGGGTGATCGCCGCGTTCGCCGGCACGGAACCGCCGGCCCCGCCCGACACCGGCCTGCAGCAGCTCACTCCACGCGAGCAGGAGGTGTTGCGGCTGCTCGCCGAGGGGCTGACCAACGCTGAGATCGCCGCCCGGATGTACCTGGGGGAGGCGACGGTGAAAACCCACCTGTCGCGGATCCTGATGAAACTCGGCCTGAAGACGCGGGTTCAGGCGGTCGTCTACGCGTACCGGACCGGGCTGGCCCGTGGTTGAGTGGTCGCCGTGGACGGGCTTCTGACGGACAAGGTCGTACTGATCAGCGGCGGCACGCAGGGCGTCGGCGCGGGCATCGCCCGTGCGGCGGCCCGCGAAGGCGCCGCCGTCGTGGTGACCGGCCGGCGACGCTCGGCCGGCGAGACGCTGATCGCCGAGCTTCGCGGCCGGGGCGCACGCGCCGAATACGTGCCGGCCGACGTCGCCGATGTGGCTCAGGCCCGAAACTCGGTCGCCGTGGCCGTGCAGCGGATGGGCCGGGTGGACTGCCTGGTCAACGCGGCCGGGCTCACCGCCCGCGGCACCCTGCTGGACACCACACCCGAACTGTTCGACCAGCACATCGCGGTCAACCTGCGCGGACCGTTCTTCCTGATGCAGGCCGTCGTCGCCGACCTGCTGCGCCGGGAAACCGCCGGCACGATCGTCAACATCATCTCGACGTCGGAGCTGGGCGGCCAGCCGTACCTCGCCCCATATGTGGCGGCCAAGGCCGGCCTGGCCGGGCTGACCCGCAACGCCGCCCACGCCCACCGATTCGACCGAATCCGGATCAACGGCGTCGACATCGGCTGGACCGACACGGAGGGCGAGGACGCCACCCAGCGCACCTTCCACAACGCCGGCGACGACTGGCGCGAGCAGGCGGGCCGGGCGCTGCCGATGGGCCGGCTCAGCCAGGTGAGCGAGATCGCCGACTTCGTCGTCTTCCTCCTCTCCGACCGCAGCGGCGTAGTCACCGGTTCAGTAATCGACTGGGACCAGCACGTCCCCGGCGGCCGCGACTAGCCCTGGCCGGGCACCTCGCCCTTGGCAGGCGGTGCCTCTTTCCCAGCTGGCGGCACCTCGCCTTCGGCTGGCGGCACCCCCGCCCGCTTCGCCTTGGCCGGGCCTCGCTGCCTGCGCCGGCCGGTCGGTTCGTACCCGCCGGGTCGCTTCGACCGGTCGGCTCGGTCCTCGCTGCCTGCGCCGGCCGGTCGGTTCGTACCCGCCGGGTCGCTTCGACCGGTCGGCTCGGTCCTCGCTGCCTGCGCCGGCCGGTCGGTTCGTACCCGCCGGGTCGCTTCGACCGGTTGGCTCGGTCCTCCCTGCCTGCGCCGGCCGGGGTCAGTCCGGACCGAGGCGGGCCGGCGGGGCGTTGTGCGGCGTGATGATCTGGATCGCCGACGGGGTCCACGGCTGCCGGCCCGGGATGACCTTGCGGGCGCGCAGCACCGCCTGGCACGCGCGGCGCACGTCCTGGCGCAGGTCGTGGTGCAGGATCGCAGAGATCCGGCGCTGGCGTAGCAGGGGAGTGTTGTCGCCGTCGAGATCGTGCGCGATGAACACCGTGTAGCGGCGGCCCTCGGCCTGGAACGCGTCGACCACTGCGGCGGTTCCGCCGGCTCCGGCGTACATCGAATAGACAGCCTTGATCCCCGGATGCCGGCGCAGTGCAGCCCGCGCCGCCGCATAAACCGCCGAAGGCCGGTCCTCCGCATCGACGATGTCGATGCGCCGCCGTCCCGGCGCCAGCGAGCGCAACTCGGCGCCGAAGCCCACCTCCCGCTCGTCCTCGCCGCGATAGCCGCCCTCCCCACGCACGACCAGCACATCACCGGGTCGCTCACCCAGCCATTGCTGTACGAGGTACGCAGCGGTCGCCCCAGCGGCCCGATTGTCGATGCCCACGTAGACGGCCCGGTCACTGGTCGGCAGGTCGGTGACCAGGGTGACGACCGGAGTGTCCAGGCGGTTGACGGCCGCCACCACTGGCGGCACGTCCGGCGCCTTGAGGATCACACCGTGCGATCCGGTACGCGGCAGCCGTTCCAGCACCGTGAGGAGGTCGTCGAGGCCCGCCGGCAGGTGGAAGCGGGCACGGAAGACGATCGGCCGTAGCGCCGGCAACTCCGCCTCGACCGCGGCCCGGACAGCAGCCGAGAACCGCGGCGGCGCCTGCACCACGACGTCGATCATGAAGGTCCGGCCGCCCAGGACGAGCTGGGTACGCTGCCGGTCGAGGTCGTCGACGGCCCGTTGCACCTGCAGGATCGTGCTCTCCCGGACCCCGCCGCGCCCATGCAGCACCCGGTCCACGGTGGCCTCGCTCAGCCCGGCCTGGGCGGCGATCTCGCGGATCCGGTACCGCATGCCGTCCAGCCTGAGGGGATTTTGAGGGCTTTGACAAGGCCTGGCGGGGCCGTCACGTTCCTACATTGACTCCCATGACATGGTTCACCGCAGCAGACTGCGACCTCAAGGAATTCCGGGTCCTGGTCGAGCAGACCACCGACCCGGCCGACTATCCACACGCCGCATCCGTCGAGCGCAACGTCTTGATCTACGACGCCTCCTTCGCTGATCGGCATGCTGTGCAGGCCGAACTGGTTCGGGCTCTCACCGAGGGGCCGGGCATCGTGGTGTTCCGGGAGGCCTTCGCTCCGACCGTCGTCGACCGGGCCACCGCGGTCTTCCAGGAGATGATCGCGGCCCAGAAGGCGGCCGGAGTGGTCGGCGGCGACCACTTCGCCAAACCCGGCGCCAACGACCGGGTGTGGGGCGCCCTCGACAAGTTCGCGTTGCGCGATCCGGCAGCGTTCGCCGCCTACTACGCCAACGACGTGCTCGCCCTGATCAGCGAAGCCTGGCTGGGCACCGGCTACCAGGTCACCTCGCAGATCAACGTGGTCAACCCGGGCGGCAAGGCCCAGGTCGCGCACCGCGACTATCACCTGGGGTTCATGTCCCAGGCGCAGGCGCTGCGGTATCCGGCGCACATCCACCACCTCTCTCCGGCGCTGACCCTGCAGGGTGCGGTCGCGCATGTCGACATGCCGGTCGAGACCGGCCCGACGCTGTACCTCCCGTACTCGCACCGCTACCCGGCGGGCTACATCGCCTTCCACCAGCCGGAGTTCACGGAGTACTTCTCGGCCAACTATGTGCAGCTGCCGCTGCGCAAGGGCGACGCGGCCTTCTTCAACCCCGCGCTGTTCCACGGCGCCGGAACCAATCGCAGTGCCGGCGTACGCCGGATGGCGAACCTCCTTCAGGTGTCGTCAGCATTCGGCCGGGCGATGGAGGACGTGGACCGGGCCGCTATGTCGGCCGCGTTGTACCCGGTCCTGCGCTCGCTGACCTCCCCGCAGGAGGTGCGCAACGTGGTGGCGGCATCGGCCGAGGGATACGCGTTCCCCACCAACCTGGACCGCGACCAGCCGGTCGGCGGGCTGGCCCCGCAGACCCAGGCGGAACTCGTGCTGCAGGCGCTGGAGCAGCGCTGGAGCAGCGAGCGTTTCGCGGCCGAGCTGCGGGCACACACCGAACGCCGCGTCGCAGCACCCTAGCCGCCCAGCTGCTGGCAGGCGGATCATGGGGTGATGCGCCTGCGGATGGAGCTCTTCGTCGATGACATGGACACCACCATCGCTTTCTACGCCGATCTGCTGGGATTCCAACTGGTCCGGCAGAGCGCGGACTACGCCGTGATCCGCCGGGGACACGTCGTGCTCGGCCTCGGTCCGGTGGCCAAGCTGAACTGGCCGAACCCGGACGTGCTCAAGGGCGCGGGTGTGGAGATCGTCCTCGAACTCGACGACGTCGCCGATGTCTCCGCCCTGCACGAGCACTGCGCAGCGCGCACCTCCGGAGTCGAGCCGCTCCGGCTGCAGCCATGGGGCCTGCACGACTTCCGGCTGCGCGACCCCGACGGCTACTACCTGCGAGTGACCCACGGCGACGCGGACGCCTCAGAGCTGAGCCCTCGTTAGCCGGGCTTGCCGACCGCGTACCGAATACGGATCACGTCGGCCGGCCAGCTCTCGGTCTCGACGACCTGGAGCGGCACTGGTCGATCACCCGAACCGAGCAGGGGAGTGCCTGCTCCGAGGGCGATCGGCGCGACGAACAGCTCCAACTCGCCGACCTCACCGGCGGCCAGCAGGGACCGCATCAGCCGCACACTGCCCCAGACGATGGTGTCGCCCGCGCGCTGCTCCCGGACGTGCTTGACGGCGTCGGGCACGATCCGGGCCGGCGCGTGCTCACCCCAGGGCGCCTGTGTCAGCGAGGTCGAGCAGACCGTCTTGGGCATGCTGTTCACCAGCTGCGCCATCGGCTCGTCGCCGGCCGACGGCCAGAACGCCACGAAGATCTCATAGGTCCGGCGGCCGAGCAGCACCTCGTCGACGCTTTCCAGCAGGGCGAGGTTGTGGGTCTCCGAGGCGGAGAAGTCCCGCACCGCCGCGAAGACGTCCCCCTCGCCGCCGGGCCCGGCGACGAACCCGTCCGCCGAGATCCACTGCTGGACGATCACCCGGCCCATCAGCGGGGCCCCAGCTCGGTGCGCCCGTCGATCAGCTCACGGGCGGCGTCCAGATGGCCGGCGTGCCGGGCGGTCTCCTCGATCATGTGCAGGATGATCCGCCGCAGGTCGGTGGTCTGCGAGGCGAGCGGCTCCTCCGGGTGCCGGCCGACCGGCGCGGCGGTGAGCGGTGTGGCGGCGATGGCCTCGTCCCCGATCCGGCACTGCTCGCGATAGAAGTCGAGGACCGTGTCGACCGGACGTGGCGTGGTCAGCGGGGGAGTGTCGTCATCCGGCCAGGGCATCGGCGTGACCGCACCGGTCAGGACCTGCTGGAACCAGTGCCGCTCGGCGTGCCCGAGATGCTCCACCAGCCCGAGTGGGCTCCAGCCGGAAGGCAACACCGCCTTGCGCAGCTGCCCCTCGTCGAGGCCCTCCAGAATGGCCTCGACGCTGGCCCGCTGGTACCTCAAAAACTCCTGAAGCACGGCCTTCTCGTCATCGATCCCCGTCATGCCCCGCAACCTAACAGCCACCCCCGACATTTTCGGCTGTCACCAGCTCGATGATCCGGTCGACGTACTTGCGGCGCTCGTCAGCCGTACCGGGCACGACCTGGGGTGCGGCATGCGCAAGCTGCGCATGGCCGAGGTAGGCACTCACCGCGAGCAAACCTCGATGCCGGGCCTCTTCGACCGGCAGGCCGAGGGCCTCGAAAAGCTCTGCCGTGTACGCCACGCGCCGCTCGGTCACCCGCGCGAGTACCGGTGCCACATGCGGATGGTCGGCCGTGGCGAGCATGGCCAGCTCGATCGAGTCGGCCTGCGGGCTCGCCGTCGACTCCATCACCGTGGCGATCAGCGTGCGCAGCTTGGCGAGCGGGTCGGTCTGCGCCTCCACCAGCGCGATGACCGCGTCGGTGTGGTCCTGCTCCCAGCGTTGCAGGGCGGCTTCGATGAGTGCGTCCCGGTTGGCGAAGTGCCAATAGAAGCTGCCCTTCGTTGCGCCGAGGTGGGTGGCCAGGGGCTCGACGGACACGGCAGCCAGACCACCACGGGCCATGGCGTCCAAGGCGGCGGACGTCCAGTCACCGACAGTGAGCCGGTTCGCGGGCTGCTTTTTGGGGCGGCGCTCGACCATCTCCATACGGTACGGTACGGAGCAACATACGCCACCGTATGGATTCGCCCCCCAGTGGAGGAGCCATGGCAGTCATCGAGAATGTCCACGAGCGGGTCCTGAGCGCTCCGGCGCCGGCCGTCGGCCGGCTGATCGACCGGCTCGGCTCCGACGGCGACCCACTCTGGCCGTCGCCCACCTGGGTGCCCATGCGGTTCGACCGGCCACTCGGCGCCGGCGCCGTCGGCGGGCACGGCCCGGTGCGCTATCGGGTGACCGCCTACGAGCCGGGGCGCCGCGTCGAGTTCACCTTCGATCCGAAGATCGGCCTGCGCGGCACCCACACCTTCGAGTTGCTGGAGCGCGGCCCGGAGTCCTGCCTCTTGCGGCACCGGTTGGTCGCGACTCCGGTCGGCGCCATGCGCCTGCTGTGGCCGGCTTTGATCCGTTCGTGTCACGACACCGTCCTGGAGCATCTGCTCGACAATGCCGAGCGGGTCGTCACCGGCACGGTGTCACGCCCGGTGCGCTATCCGTTGCGTGCTCGCCTCGCCGTGGCCGTCGAGAGCGTCCGGTTGCGCGCGGTTCCCGTCCCCGAGCAGGCCGCGCTGCTGCATGCCGCGCTGCCCCGGCCGGATCTCGCTGACGCCTTCTCCGTGCGGGTCCCACCGGGCGTCAGCGCCGACCCGCAGGCCTGGGCCGACGGCATCTTCCGCAACCCACCGCCCGTGGTTGCCGCCCTGCTGCGCCTGCGCAACGCCCTCGTCACCCCACTGGGCATCGAGCGCGGCGACAGCTCAGCCTTCGACACCGTCGCCCGCACCGACCGTGAGGTCCTGCTCGGCGTCGATGCCGCACACCTGGACTTCCGGGCCGATGTCCTGGTCGAGCCGGATGAGGACGGCACGACCGTCACCCTGTCGACGCACGCCACGGTCCGCTCGCGGGCCGGTCGCGCCTACCTCGCTGTCGTGCGTCTCTTTCACCCACCCGTGGTCAAGGCCATGCTGCGGCGTGCGGCCCGCGTCGCCGTCGCCCCACCCGGGCCCGGCGCTCGCCCCGAGGTGGCCGTTGCTCATGGCTGATCAGCAGCGCATGCGGGCTACCTCTTCGAGGACCTCGTACATCGCGTCGTCCGGCGACCGGGGCACCCCGCACTCGATGACGCCACCGGTCGGGACACGCCATGACTTGACCGTCCCGGCCGTGGTGGCACCGCCGCAGTCGTAGGTGAACGGCACGGCGATGGTCTCCAGCGCGTCGAACGTGATGAACCGGCCGGGTCCGTCGACGGTCGTCTTGTCCTCGGCCGACAGGTGGTAGACCCTGCCGTATTCGGGCAGCTGCCATTCGGTGCCGAGGTGCTGGGAGAGCTTGTCGTAGACGTACTCGCTGGGCACCGGACCCTGGGCGACGACCTCGATTTCGTACGAGCGCAGTTCCTGGGGTGATTCGAGTGGTCCGCCCTCGGCCGCCGTGATCTCGGTGACCGCGGAGACACCGGTAAGGAGGTAGTCCTTGGTCGTCTCGCCGAATTGCACGGTGCCAGCCGTGCATGCCGGGCTGGGCGACGGTTGCGGCGTGGGCTGGGACTCAGCGGTGCAGCCACCGAGCAGCAAGGTCACCAGGGCGCATGACGGCACTGTCCTGAGCACGGGAAAGATCGTATGGCAGATCCGGGCCATGGGTGCCTCGGCACACCCGGCACAGCGGGCGAGTCGCATCTTCCGGGCGAATCGTGGACGGAACGTACGAATGCATCTCGTACTCGATGTGCTCGATCACGGCCCGGTCGGTGCGCCGGTGGAAACAGCGGTGCGGGCGCCCGGTGGGGTATGCGTCCGCCACGGCTCTCGCCGGATACACCAGCGTCGAGACCGGCGCGTCGTCGCAATCGGCGGAGTGAACCATCACCGCAGGATCGTATTCGTGACTCATCGGGGTTCCCTCCGTTCCGCCGCCGAAGGCTCTTGAAGCTTCCGGTACTGAGACTTCAAGGCTGTTGACCGACCCGGCCGGCCGCAACATTCCATCGGGTGAAATCCATGCCGGAGCCTGGAGACGGCCATGATTCTTGGAGACCATTCCATGAGGGAGGAACGAGCCTTCCACCACAGGGGGAACGTGCCGTATGTGAACCGGATGAGGGACGCCGATGGACGTCGACCCTGGAAGTACCGTGCCGAGACGGCAGCTCGGCCGGTACCTCCGACAGCAGCGAGAACGCGCCAAAGTCACCGTACGCTCAGCAAGCGCTCACTTGGAGTGCTCGACACAAAAACTTTGGCGGATCGAGAAGGGCGCGGTCCCGGTCCGCGGCACCGACGTCCGGGAGCTGTGCCGGCTCTACGACACACCGCCGGATCTGACCGAGGTGCTGGTCAGTCTGGCCCGGCAGACCAAGGAGAAGGGGTGGTGGGCCGCGCACGGCGACGCCGTCCCCGAATGGTTCGACCTGTACCTCGGACTGGAATCGGCAGCCGTCCACATTCGTACCTATGAGCCCAACCTCGTGCCAGGGCTGTTGCAATCCCACGCCTACATGGCGAGCGTGATTGCCGCCGACCGGCCGCACCTGACCGACGACGAAGTGCAGCAGAGAATCGAAATCCGGCTCCAGCGGCAGGGGCTGCTGTCCCGGCACTTCCCGCCGGCGCCCCGATTCGACGCCATCGTCTCCCAGGCCGTTCTGCTGTCCCGGCCGGAAACGCCGGGCGCCCTGCAACAACAGCTCTGGCATCTGGTGAAAGCGAACGAGCTACCAAACGTATCCGTTCGGGTGCTCCCCCTTTCCGGTGGGCCGCACCGCGCGTCCGTGTCCGGCGCGTTCACCATCCTAGATTTTCCGTCATCCGCCGACGGAACCGGCGGAGAACCTCCCACGGTCTACTCGGAAAGCCTCACCGGGAGTCTCTATCTGGACCGGCCGAAGGAACTCGACGTCTACGAGCAGGCATGGTCGGCCCTCACGAGCCGGGCGCTCACCGAGGACGACTCGGACGAAATGATCACGCGAATCATGAGACAGCAAGAGGAGATGAACCGATGACAGAGGTTGACCTGTCCGGAGCCACCTGGCACAAGAGCCGGCGTTCCGGTGCGGAAGGCAATTGCGTCGAGGTCGCGGACAATCTGCCGCACATCGTTGCTGTGCGCGACACGAAGGACCGGGACGGCGGGACTCTCACGTTCTCGCCGGGCGTCTGGTCCGCCTTCCTCGACGACATCAAAGCAGGGAAATTCGACATCTAGCTCAGCAGCGTCGACGAAACAGTCCGAGGGCACGGATGCGCTCGGACTGTTTTGGCGACGCTTTCCCAGGTGCCATCGGGCCAAAATGTCCGGGCCGCCGGGGAAAGGTGCGTCCCCGCAGGGGAGACAGTGCTCGGGTCGATGCGTTACCGTGCTGCGTCAAGATCGCAAGGGGGGCGTATCACGATGGCCGACATCGAGGCAGGGCAGTTCAGCACCGTTCGCCGGGTCGACGTCGGCACTCCGGCGGCGATGGTGCTCACCGTCGACGCTGTCGCCCTCCTTGTGGTTGCCGTCGTCGGCGTTCCGTTTCTGGCTTTCTTCTTCGGTGACGAGGACGGTGGCTGGCAGCGCCTCTGGCCGCTGTTCACCGGTTGGTTCGTGGCCGCCCTGCTCGGCGCGGCGTGCACCGCCGCGGTCTTCGGTCTCGCCGGCCACGGACGTTTCGACGCCCGCCGGACCGGTATCGCCGCCGCCCTGGGCACCGCGGTGGCATCTCCTGTCGTGGCCGTCACCGCGACGGCGAACACCACGCTGCTGTTGCTGGCGTTGCCGTTCGCCGCCGCGAACCTGGCGGTCGCGGCCGCACTGCGCTACCCGGAGCGCACCGCCGGGCTGGCCGTGCGGCTCGGTTTCGGCCGCACCGAAACGGAGCCGGTTGACACGGCCGAATCCGGGCCGGGCGACCTCGAGCCGACCAACCCGCAGCCGGGCGAGCCCGAGCTGAACGAATCCGTGCCGGGCGAGTCCGGACCGGGCGATCGCGAGATCGACGGCCTCGAGAACGAACCCGAGTTCGACGAGTTCGAGACGGAATCCGATCGCGTCGCCGTTCGGGCCGCACCCGAGCAGGATGCTGCCGGCGAGCCTGCCGAGGGGGAGAGCAGGCCGACCCTGGATCTCCAGATCGGCGCGACCCGAGCCGCCCGCACGAGGGCCGCGGTACTGAAGCGGCGCACGCGCGGCCAGGCAGCGCTCCGGACCTTCGACGGGGTTCGCCTGCCGCGGCGAGCCCGCACCAGGCGCTGACCGTCAGCCCGGCGCCGACCTCGGCCCGACACTGGCTGTCAGCCGCGCCGACCTCGGCCCGGCACTGGCCGTCAGTCTGGCGCCGACCTCGGTCAGACACTGGCTGTCAGTCTGGCACCGACCTCGGCAAGACACTGGCTATCGGCCTGGCGCGGAGATGGTGATTCCGGTGAGCCGCTCCGATTCCCGCCACAACCGCTGCTGCACGTCAGGATCATGCGAGCGGGCGCTGGACGACACCGTCACTGGGCTGCCGGTGAATTGCCACCAGCCGGACGGCCCGTAGAACTCGCCGCCGCGCGCCTGCGGATCGGCGGCCGCTCGCAGCGTGGTCAGGGCGCCCTGTTCGGCGCTCTGCACCAGCCGCGAGATCAGCCATCGCAGTCGCCGGTGGCCGAGGAGGTTCTGCTGGCCGGGGAAGCGGCGATTGAGTTCGGTCTGCGCGTTCCCGGGATGGGCGGCCACCGAGATGGTCGGCGCCCCGGCCAGCCGTCGCTGCAGTTCGTAGGCGAACAGCAGGTTCGCGAGCTTGGACTGCGCATAGGCGGTCCGCCACCGGTAGCGGCGTTCAAGCTGCAGATCGTCGAAGTGGATGACGCCCTGACGATGCGAAACGCTGGACACCGTCACCACCCGCGAGCCCGGTGTGGCGAGCAGCCGGTCCAGCAGCAGGCCGGTCAGCGCGAAATGCCCGAGATAGTTGATGCCGAGGTGTGCCTCGAAGCCGTCGGCCGTAAGGCGGCGCTCCGGTGACATGACGCCGGCATTGTTGATCAGCAGGTCCAGGCGTGGATGGCGGTCCCGCACCTCCGCGGCCGCCCGGCGGATCGCGTCCAGCGAGCCCAGGTCGCATTCGACGCAGGTCACGTCCGCGCCGGGTGTGGCCGCGGTGATCGCGGCGACAGCGTCGGCGGCCCGGCCCGGATCGCGGCAGGCCAGCACGACCGTGGCGCCGCGGGCGGCGAGCACTTCGGCCGTCGCGAAACCGAGGCCGGTGTTGGCGCCGGTGATCACCGCGACGCGTCCGTGCTGGTCCGGCACCGCGGCAGAAGTCCATCGAGCGGTGGGCGACTCCATGAGGGCCGACGTTACGCCGAAAGCGCGGAGGTGTTGGCCCGTCGATCGACGATGGCCTACATTGATCCGGATCTTGGAGGGGCGGGCTTCGCTCGTACCGTGCCTGGTTTGATCTGGAATTGGGGGGTTAGCGTGCGACCGCGGTCCGCTGCCGGCTGGACGATTGCGATCTTCGGAGCGATGGCTGCGCTGCTGGGCGCCGTCGGTCTGATCTGGCCGGAGGTCGTGCTGAGCAGTCTCGGCTTCGAGATCCTCGAATCCGGGGCGCGGGCGGACGGCGACTACACGCGGGTGTTCATGGCGGCATCGTCGATGGCCTCGCTGAACATGGGCGTCTACTACCTGGTTGCGGCGGCCACCGAATGGCGGCCGTTCTTCCGTTTCACCGTGGCGTTCCGGCTGCTCACGCTGGTTGTCTTCAGCAGCCTGATCGTGCTGGACGTGGCCCCCGCCCGCTTCCTCGGCGTGGCACTGTGGGAAGGCGCCGGCGCGCTCGCCACCGGCCTCGCCCTGCTCTACGACAGCCGCCAGGGGCGCCGGCTCAGCCCGTGAGGGCACGCAGGGCAGCAGCGGTCAAAACCCCGATGAGTACGGCGAGCAGCAGCGGAACCCGCAGCAGACGTGCCCCGACGACGGCTGCCAGCGCGGCCGGAACTGTCCAGTCCACCTCTGCCCAGCGGCGGCCGAGCACCTCGACCACCACAAGGCCGGCGAGCAGCGCCGGGGCGAGCAGGGCGATGACGCCGACGCTCCATCGTGGCAGCTCGCGGTCGCCGAGCAGAGCGGGACCGGTGGCCTTGACCAGGAAACTGCCGGCCGCTACGGCGAGGATGGCGATCCACAGAGTCATGACCGGGCCACCTCCGGCGTATGTTTCCGGCCTCTACGCTTGGTCATGCCCGGGCCTCCTCAGGTTCGTCCGCGGCTGACGGCACCCGGCTGCGCAGCCCGACGAGAGCGCCGATGGTGGCGCCGACCAGTGCCACCCCGGCCGGAACCCACCACAGCAGAGCGGCGGCCACCGCCCCGCCGAGCAGCGCGGCGATCAGGGCGGACCGCGCGGATCGCAGCTCGTCCAGCAGTAGGGCCAGGAAGAAGGCGGGGAAGACGACGTCGAGCCCGAGGGCCTTGACGAGGTCCATCGACGGCGCCGCTACCACTCCGACGACCGTGCCGGCCACCCACGCCGGCCACTGCACGATCGTCGCGCCGAACATCTTCCACCGGTCGAAGCGCCCGCCGCCCAGGTGCGCGGCCACCCACGATCCGTCCACCACGGCCTGGCCCTGCAGTGCCCGGCGGAAGCGCCCACCGGACAGGCTCGGCCCGACGGCCAGCCCCATCGGCAGGAACCGCGCGTTGATCAGCATGGCTGCCGCGAACGCTGGAACCAGCCCACTGCTGCCGGCCAGCGCGGTCAGCAACGCGAACTGGGCCGAACCCGAGAAGATCAGAATGGACGCCACGATCGCGGCGACAGCGCTCCAGCCCTGCTCCCGCGCTGTGGCGCCGAAGGTGATGGCCAGGACGAACCCCGCTGCGGCGAGTCCGGCACCGACGCGCATGCCGCCGAGAAAGCTCTGTTTCTTGTCGTGCACCTACGGCGAGTACCCGGGTGGCTCCGGGCCGATGCTCAGCCCGGCGTTTTTGTCGGACCCCACCGGTAGTTTCTGCGGCATGACGCTGTTCAACGACGCTGTTCTCCGGCGACGGCCCGGATGGCACGCACCGCTTCTGCGACGCCTCCCGACCAGGGTGTGCCATGGCCGGGCAGCAGCCACTTCGCCTCCAGGTGCTCGAGGCGGCTCAGCGATGCCAAGGCCTCCGCCGGGTCGTCGGTGAACGGCGCCGGCTGCGGGCCGCGCTGCCCGGTCAGCACGTGGCGGGTGGTGAGCCCGTCGCCCACGAAGATCGCGTCCGCGATCGGCACGTGGATCGCGATGCTGCCCGGCGAGTGTCCCGGCAGGCCGATCACCTGCGGCGCGCCCGGCAGGTCGAGCACGTCGCCGTCCTTCACGCTGATCACTTCGGAGAGATAGGTGGTGCGCAGACCGCCCTTCCGCATGGCGTACCAGAGGAAGCTCGCCATCGCGCCCAGCTTGACCGGTCCCCAGGAGGGCTTGGTCTTGACCTCGCCGCGCGCCCGGGCGGCGTCCGCTTCGTGGACATACACCGGCACGCCGTGATCGCGGCGCAGCCGTTCGGCGAAACCGAGATGATCGGTGTCGCCGTGGGTGAGGACCACGCCGCGGATGTCGGCGACCGAGCGGCCCATGCCGGCAAGCTCGGCTGTGAGGTCGTGCCACTGGCCGGCGAGCCCGGCGTCGATGACGGTCACACCCTCCGGGGTGTCGACGAGGTAGGCGGCAACGATGTCGTTTCCGATGCGGTGCAGGTGCGGACCCAGTTCCATGATGGCTATGCTACGTAGCTATGATGGCTATGGTCAATAGCCATGGGCTGCTGGCGGTGGTGTCGTCCGACACTCTGCCGTTTGCAGCCGTCGATATCTGTGCGGTGCCAGGGAGGACTGTTATGCCGACGCCTGATCGGACCTCGCTCGACGCGATCGTTCAAGCGGGGCGCGACATTCTGGAGTCGGCCGGCGTGTCCGGCCTGACCATGCAGGCGGTGGCCGAGCGGGTCGGCGTTCGCGCGCCGTCTCTCTACAAGCGGGTGCGCAATCGGGACGAGCTTGTCCGCCTGGTCGTCGAGGCCACGGTTCGTGATCTCGGCGAGCGCCTTGAGGAGGTCGGCTCCTCGGCAGCGCCGGGACACGACCGTCTGGGCGGCGATGTGCACGGCTCCGGTTCGAGAACGCGGGGCTCCGGGTCCGGCCCGGAGAGCTCTGGGTCTGATCCTCGCAGTGAACTCGTCGAACTGGCGCGGGCGTTTCGGGACTTCGCTCATGCTCGCCCGGTGGCCAGCCAGCTGATCTTCGCGCCCAAGACGGACGAGGCCAGCCCGGCTGTCGGCGAGCTGGCCAAGGCGGTCGCGCCGGTGCTCCGGGTGACCGCGACCCTTGCGGGGGAGCAGCACGCCCTCCAGGCCGCACGCACGTTCACCGCCTGGGCCTACGGCTTCATCACCATGGAGCTTGCCGGCGCCTTCCAACTGGGCGGCGATGTGGGCGATGCCTTCGAGTTCGGCATATCCCGTCTCACCGATGCTCTGGACTCACGCTGAACGCCTTCGCATCACCTTCGGTGACCGCTGGCCGGCCGCCGAGACCTGCTAACCGAAGAGCCGGGAACACCGATCTTGGTACGGACCCGCTGGTTGCGCTGATCCTTCGGTGCGGCCGTGCCCGCGCCGGCCGTGGTAGGCCGCGCGGGCGTAGTGGGCCGGTTGCGGGCGTGGTGGGCGGGTGCGGCCGTGGTGGGCAGTGCGGGGTGATTGACGGCGCGGGCGTGGGTTGGCGCTCGACCCCTGCCTGAGCCCGGCGGTCGCGGTGGGGTCTGGCTCGGGCAGGTGATCGCGCGGTAGTTCGGGGACGGGAAACATGCGGGTGGGACGGCGTTTGCCCGTACCGGAAGGGGGTGAGCGGTAGGTGCAGCCGGGGTCGGGTTATGGGTTGGGCTGGGTGGCAGGCTCGCGGTGCCATTCGGCGATGGCGGCTGAGGTCTGCGCCGCGGTCAGCATGGTGTCGCTGGCCCAGGCGATGTAGGTGTCCGGGCGGATCAGGATCATGGCCGCGCCGGGGAGGGTGGGACAGTGCAGGTTGTGGACTGACGGGTGGCCGAGGGCCAGCGGCGTGCGGGTCACCAGGGTGAAGCGGCCGTCGCGGAGGTGTTCGTAGAGGCGGGTACCGCCGCAGTCAACGTCGGGCATGCGGTGGCCGGCCAAGGCGTGGGGCCGGGCCGCGCTGGCACCCGCACCGGACGCGCTGGCACTCGCACCGGACGCGCTGGCACTCGCGCCGGAGGCCCTGGCACTCGCGCCGGAGGCCCTGGCACTCGCGCCGGAGGCTTCGGCACCCGCACCGGAGGCTTCGGCGCTTGCGCCGGAGGCGCTGGGATGAGTGGCCGGGTACTTGATGCCGATGCCGCTCATGCGTTCGGCCATGACCAGGCGGCTGCGGCGGAAGCGCAGGATCGTCCGGATCGCGAAGGCCTGCAGGGCGTTGCGCCACTTCGACTGGCCCAGCACCAGGCGGTTGAAGGTGTCGGTGAGCTTGAGGACCTGCTCGCCGACCGGGTGGCGTTCGCCCTGGTAGGTGTCGAGGAGGCCGGGCGCGGCGGTGCCGTGGACGGCGGCGGCCAGTTTCCAGCCGAGGTTCATCGCGTCCTGGATGCCGGTGTTCATGCCCTGGCCGCCCAGCGGCGAGTGGACGTGTGCGGCGTCGCCGGCCAGGAAGACCCGGCCGACGCGGTAGCGGGCGGCCTGGCGGCGTTCGCTGAGGAAGCGGGTGCTCCAGCGGGGTTCGCCCATGCCCAGGTCGCTGCCGGCGATGCGGCGGAAGGCGTCGCGCATCTCGTCGCCGGTGACCGGTTCGGACAGGGGTGCGCGGTCGCGTTTGCGGTCCCAGGCGATCACCCGGAACCAGCCGTCGCCGAACGGGACGGCGATCACCGCGCCGTCGGTGTTGGTGCGGGCGAACATCGCCTCCGGCGGCGGTTCGGCGAGGCGGGAGTCGGCGAGCAGGATGTGGGTCTCGTACTGCTTGCCGATGAACTCGACGCCGAGCAGGCCGCGGATCGTGCTGTGTGCGCCGTCGCAGCCGACCACGTAGCGGGCGCGTTCCACCCGGTCGCCGACCTGCAGGGTGACGCCTTCGTCGTCCTGGCGCAGGCCGGTCACCGCGGCGTCCCGGACGATCTCCACGCCCAGGCGTTCGGCGCGGGCCTGCAGGACCTTCTCGGTGCCGCTCTGCGGGGCGATGAAGATCATCGGGTAGCGGGTGTCCAGGATGTCCAGGTTCAGGGAGGCGCCGGGGACGGGAGCGACGCTGGGCACGCGTACGCCGTGGAGCAGCACCTCGTCGGCGAGCCCGCGGGCATCGAGCAGTTCCAGGGTGCGGGCGTGCACAGCGAACGCCCGCGTGATGTTGGGTTCTTCGGCGCGCCGTTCCAGGAGCCGGCAGCGGACCCCGGCGAGCGCCAGTTCACAGGCGAGGGCGAGCCCGGTCGGTCCGGCGCCCACCACGATGACATCTGCGGTATTCATGCCCTGCAGCCTGCGCGAACACGGCAGGCGCTCGAATCAGCGTATTCACCGGTTACGATCGGCCCATGCTGCACGGCAGGCAGCGGGAGTGCGCGCTCATCGACGATCTGCTGGCCGCGGCCGGCAACCGGCGCAGCGACGCGCCGGACCGCCAGGACGCTGCGGCCGGCGAGCGGCGCAGCGACGCGCCGGACCGCCAGGACGCTGCGGCCGGCAACCGGCGCAGCGACGCGCCGGACCGCCAGGACGCTGCGGCCGGCAACCGGCGCAGCGACGCGCCGGACCGCCAGGACATTGCGGCCGGCGAGCGGCGCAGCGGCGTCCTGGTGATCAGGGGTGAGGCCGGCATCGGCAAGTCGGCGCTGCTGGCGTATGCGGCGGAGCACGCCACCGGCATGCGGATCTTGCGCGGCACCGGCATCGAGTCGGAGTCGGAGTTCCCGTTCGCCGCGGTGCACCAGCTGCTGCGCCCGGTCGCCGACCTGATCGACGCGATTCCGGCCCGGCCGGCGGCGGCGCTGCGCGGCGCGTTCGGGATCGGCCCGGCCGGCGGCGAGGACCGGTTCCTGATCTCCCTGGGCGTGCTCAGCGTGCTCGCCGAAGCCGCCGAGGACCGCCCGCTGCTGTGCCTGATCGACGACGCGCACTGGCTGGACGGCGCGTCGGCGGGCGCGCTGACCTTCGCCGCCCGCCGGCTGGACGCGGAGGGTGTGGTGCTGCTGTTCGCCGCCCGGGAAAGGTTCGATGCCGGCGCCCGGTTCGACGCCCCGGGACTGCCGGAACTGCCGCTGACCGGCCTCGACCCGGTGGCGGCTGGCGCGCTGCTCGCCGAGCGGGTCGGCGCGGACCTGCCCATCCCGGTACGCGACAGCCTGGTCACCAGCACCGCCGGCAACCCGCTCGGCCTACTCGAACTGCCCGCCTCCCTCTCCACCGACCAGCTCACCGGCCGTGAGCCGCTGCCCGACCGGCTGCCGGTCAGCGCCGAGGTCGAGCAGGTCTTCCTGGACCGGGTACGCCGCCAGGACCAGCCCACCCAGACGTTGCTGCTGCTCGCCGCGGCCGAGGACAGCGGCGAACTCGGCGTGATCCTGCAGGCCGCCGAAGCTCTGGGGGTGCCGACTGGGGCAATCGACGACGCGGAGAAGGCCGGTCTGATCCGGGTCGACGGCCGGACGATCACCTTCTGTCATCCGCTGGTCCGCACCGCCGTCTACCGCGGCGCCACGTTCTGGCAGCGCCGCGACGCCCGGCACGCGCTCGCGGCCGCCCTCGACTCCCCGGACGACGCCGACCGCCGGGTCTGGCATCTCGCCGCCGCAGCGCTCGGCCCGGACGAGCAGGTCGCCGCTGAGCTGCAACAATCCGCCGAACGGGCCAGGCAGCGCGGGGGTCACGCCGCAGCCGCCACCGCCTACGAGCGGGCGGCCACACTCACCACGTCCACCGGGCTGCGCGGGGAGCGGCTCGCGGACGCCGCCGAGGCCGCCTGGCAGGCGGGTTTGCCGGGCCGGGCGAGCGCGCTGCTGGACCGGGCCGGCCCGCTGGTCACCGTCGCGCCGGCCCGCGCCCAGGTCGAGCATCTGCGCGGAACCATCGAGGGCACCTGTGGCGAGCTGACCACGGCGTACGCGATCCTGCTCTCGGCGGCCGAACCGGTCGCCCTGCTGGACCCGGTGCGGGCTGCCCGGATGCTCACCGAGGCCGGGCAGGCCGCCTGGCTGGCCGGCGACGTGCCGGGCCTGCACGAGGTGGCGCGGCGGCTGGCCGCGCTGCCGGTCCCGGACGAGGCTGTCCCGCTGAGCGCGGAGCTCGTGCTCGGCTTCGACAACCTGCTCAGCGGCGATACGGCAGCCGCGGTCGTGCACCTGCGCGACGCCGCCGGCCGCGCCGGGCACACCTCCGATCCCCGCGCGCTGATGCTGACCGCTGCCGGGGCCCTGTTCCTGGGCGACGACGCCGTCGCGATCGGACTGTTCACGACGGCGGTGGCCCGGGCGCGGGCGGCGGGCGCGGCCGCGATGCTGCCGCCGCTGCTCGCGCCGCTCTCCTCGCTGGAGGCGTGGACCGGCCGGTACAGCGCGGCCACCGCGCACGGCGCCGAGGGCCTGCGGATCGCGGTGGAGACCGGGCAGGACAACCCGGCCGCCCATCTGCGCAGCGTGCTGGCCTGGACGGCCGCGGTGCAGGGTGATGAGGAGCAGTGCCGGGAGTACGCGTCCGCAGCACATTCCCACGCCCTCGAGCACCGGATCGGCCCGGCTGCCGGCATCGCGTCCTGGGCACTGGCCCTGCTGGATCTGGGCGCGGGCCGTCCGGAGAACGCCGCCGACCGTCTCGAGGCCCTCGCCATTGCCGGCCCCGGCGAGTCGCACCCCGTGGTGCGGGCGTTCTCGGCTGCCGATCTGGTCGAGGCCGCGGTGCGTACCGATCGGCCGACCCTGGCGCAGAGTGCTCTCGCGCGCCTGGAAACCTGGGCCGAAGCGACCGGCTCGGCTTGGGGCCGGGCCCTGACCGCACGCTGTCACGGCCTGTTGACCGGCGAGGACGACCACTTCGACGAGGCGCTGCGCCGGCACCGGCACGGCGGCCGGCCGTTCGACACGGCCCGCACCGAGCTGCTGTACGGCGGAATCCTGCGCCGCCGCCGCAAGCGTGCCGAGGCCCGGGTGCACCTGCGCGCCGCCCACGAGACCTTCGACCGGCTCGGCCTGCCGACCTGGGCCGACCTGGCCCACGCCGAGCTGCGCGCCACCGGCGAGACCGCCCGCAAACGCGAACCCGGCACGATGCACCAGCTCACCCCGCAGGAGGTGCTGATCGCCCGGATCGTCGGCGAGGGCGCCACCAACCGCGAGGTCGCCGCCCAGTTGTTCCTGAGCCCGCGTACCGTCGACTACCACCTGCGCAAGGTGTTCACCAAGCTGGACGTCTCGTCCCGGGCCGACCTGATCAAGCTGGTGGCACAGTCCGACCGGTGACTTCACTGATGCGAACGTTCCACCGAGGACCTGGCAGGATGGACCGATGAGGGTGGCCGGTGCGATGCTCAGCGCCGTCCTTCTCGTCCTCGCCGGATGCATGCCCACGCCGGTGCCGCTCACCGGCGCCCTGCTCGTCCTGCAGGCGTCCTGCGCGAGCCCGTGCACCTACTGGTTCGAGTATTGGGCGGACGGCACGACGCGGATCGCCATCACACCGGACCGTCGTTCGGCCGGCGGCGAGATCTCCGAGACGATCAGCGGGCTCGCGCCGGACACCGTCTATCGCACACGGTTCTGCAGCGCGGACTTCTGTGCCGGGGTCTCCGGTGCGCCGAGTCTGCCGGGGGTGATTCCCGATCCGGGCGATCTCAGCGCGACCCGCAACTACCGGACGGCCGGTCCGGGCACGGTGGCGACGACGGATCTCGGGCGGCCGCTGTCCGAGGCGGACACTGCGACGCGCCCGATCTCGCGGGACGGCGGGCTCAGCGCCGCCTGGTCGGCGACCGAGAGCCTGTGGTTGTTCGGGGACACGTCGCAGCGCAACGGGCCGGTTTTCCTGGCTGGGACGACGGCGGCGGGTGGAGCGTACGCTCGCGGTTCGGTGCCGACCGGCCTGCGCGAGGTGCCGACGCCACCGGCCGCGCACCCATCCGGGCAGACCGGCCCGGCGCCCTTCCTGCCGGCGCCGCAGGGCCTGCGCGCTGACGCGCAGCAGACCTGCGACGGTTTCGACCGCTATGCGGCCTCCTGGCCGTTGGGTCTCGCGCGCCTTCCCGGCAAAGATCAACTGCTGATCGTGTACGCCGAGACGTGCGTGATTTCGCAGACCCGGATGCCCCTGCAGCGGCTCGTCCTGGCCGTCTACGACCCGGTGGCCAACCAGTTCCTCTCCAGCGCCACGCCGTTCGCGGCGGTGCCGTTGGAGGCGGGCCTGCCGGCCGCGCAGCAGCTCGGCTCGCCGGTCTTCGGCGGCGACGGACACCTTTATCTGTACGCCAACGACGTCGAAACCGGCGACATCCTGATGGCACGGGTCGGCGCGGACCCCGCCTCCTGGGCCGACGCTGCGAACTACCGCTGGTGGAACGGCCAGTGGACCCCGAACCCGGCCGAGGCGGTCTCGGTCGCTGCGGTGCCGTTCGCCGGATCGGTGCAGGTCGCCGACTACACCGCGACCGGTTCGCACCGCTTCGCCATGGTCGTGCTGACCGGCTTCGGCGTCGGCGGGTTCCAGGTCCTGGAGGCGTCGTCGCCGGCCGGACCGTGGACGCCGACGGTGGCCGGCCGGGTGCCGGACCCGTGCTCGCCGGTCGGCTACGGGTGCTACGCGCTGCACGGTCACGCCGAGCTCAGCACCGACGACCGGTTGCTGTTCTCCTGGTACAGCCCGACCGACCTGGACGGCTTCGCCCACCTTCGGGTCGGGTCGGTGCCCTGGTGAGGGACCGCGCCAGTAGGGTCGTCGGATGATCGAATCGCAGCGTGAGCCGGTGCCGCGTAACGACGGCGGCGAACTCGACACCGCCCTCGCCTTCCTGTCCTTCGCCCGCTCCTGCGTGCTCAAGAAGGTCGACGGGCTCAGTGACGAGCAGCTCAGCCGCCGTCTGGTCGCCTCCGACACCACGCTGCTGGGCCTGGTGCAGCACCTCGCCGACGGCGAGCGGTACTGGTTCGGCCACACCTTCGCCGGCGACCCGGCGGACCCCGAACTCGACTTCGCCATGGTGGTCCGGCCCGGCCGATCGTCGTTTGAGGTCATCGCCGACTACCGGGCGGCGATCGTGGACAGTGACGCGATCCTGTCCGCGGCGGCGGGGCCCGAGGCGCCGACCGCCGAGCAGATCGACGGCTCACCGCGTACGTTGCGCTGGGTGCTGGCTCACATGACCAGCGAGACCGTACGGCACGCCGGGCACGCCGACATCCTGCGCGAAATGATCGACGGCGTCACCGGTCGCTGACGCCCGGTCACGGTTGGGTTGCGACTGGCTGAATCGCCGGCGGAGCAGAGGTTGCGGGGCGGCAGCGTGATCGGCCGTGCACTAGGGTTGCCGCAATGTGGCTTTCCCGCCTGGTGCGTAAACATCACGAAGCGGTCAAATTCCTCGTGGTCGGCGGGATCTGCTTCCTCACCACCACCGTGATCAACTACGCGCTGAAGCTGACCGTGCTGCACGAGAAGCCGGTCACTGCCCTGGCCGTGGCCACCCTGGTCAGCACCGTCCTGTCATATGTGCTGAACCGCGAGTGGTCCTTCCGGACCCGGGGCGGCCGGGAGCGGCACCACGAGGCCGCCCTGTTCTTCTCGGTGAGCGCGGTCGGCATCGTCCTCAACTCGGTCCCCCTCGCGATCTCGCGGTACATGCTGCACCTGCAGGTCCCCGAGGTCACCCGGCCGGTGCAGGAGATCGCCGACTTCGTCAGCGGCATCATCCTCGGCACGCTGCTCGCGATGTGCTTCCGGCTGTGGGCCTTCAAGCGGTTCGTCTTCCCGCAGGCCGAGGCGCGGCCACCCCGGCAGACCCGGCGCACCGGCCGCGGCCCGCGCAGCGCCGTGGTGCAGCACGAGCCGGCCCGTGACGGTGTGGACGAGGTGCTCTGACCCGATCATCCGGTCTTCCTGACCGGTTGAACCTTCGTTGGTGTGGCGAGGTATTCGAAGGTGTCGGCGGCCATCCGTAAAGGGTCGGCAGCCGAACCCCTACCGAACACATCCATCGAGGAGATCGTGATGACCGTTCTTACCGACGCCCGCGCGGAAGCCCTGTTCACCAGCCCGCTGGCGACCGGCAGCAGCCCCGCACGCGAGGTCGTGGAGGCCGCCATCCGGCATGCCGTCCGCATGCGCGGCGGTGTGCGCGGGTGCGCCGCGGACGTCGCCACCGAGTACGGCGACCATCCCGAGCTGGCCGTCCCGCGGATGCGCTGGGCGCGCGGCGTGATCGAGCATCTGTACGATGGCCGCCCTCGCCCATCCGCTTGGGCGCTGGTCGGCTGAATTGCGGCCCGGGCGCACACTGACCCTGTGTCCGGGAAACGAGTCTCCGTTCCGCCGCGCTGGATCGTCCGGCTCGCCTGGTCGGTGCACCGCGGCCTGCATCGCATCTCCGGCGGCCGGCTCGCCCTGCGCCGCCCGCGCCACGGCCGGTACGGCCTGATGCGCCTCACCACCCGGGGACGCCGCAGCGGCCAACCGCGCAGCGTGATCCTCGCTTACCTGGAGGACGGGCCGAACCTCACGACGCTCGCCATGAACGGCTGGAGCGACGGCGAGCCGGCCTGGTGGCTCAACCTGCTGGCCGACCCGGCCGCGCAGATCGAACTCCGCGACGGCACGCGGCCGGTGCACGCCCGCGCGGCCGCGGGCGCCGAGCACGACCAGCTCTGGCAACGCTGGCGCGAGGTCGACGAAGATCTGGATGCGTACGCGGTCCTACGCTCTACCCCGACAGCGGTGGTGATCTTCGAGGAGCGGTAGCGCATGACCGGGTTCGACACGGCGGGGGAGCTGCGGTCACGTCTGGGCGACCGGTCCGGGGTGTGGGAGTTCCTGCGGCTGTTCAGCGTCGCGTGGGAGTTGCCCGCCGAGCCGGTCGCGGCGGATCTCTCGTCGCCGGTTGCGCTGCGTGAGGCGTACGCATGCTGTGGTCTTCTCGATCCTCGCGGCACCGAGGTCAAGGACGGCGCGTTCGTCTTCCACTGGACGGATCCGCTGATCGCCGACACCGGCTGGGGCATCCCGGTAACCGCGCTGGACGAGCCGGATCCGTCGGTGGTCATCGACACCGGGTCGGGTTGGCAGCCGTACCTCGACCGGCTTTCGCTGGCCTGCGTGGATCTCGCGCTCACCGCGGCGATCGAGCAGGGTGACGACGAATTGTGCAACGCCTGCGAGCTGTCGCCGGAGGAGGTGCCCGCGGTGATGGCCCGGTTCGATCGGGTGCCGCTGCCGGATCTGCCGATGTGGATCGACGTGGAGGAATCGCCGGTCCGCTGGTACTCGCGGCCCGGCGCGCTCCTGCGCACCCACGGTGACGACTGGGCCTGGTTGTGGGTACGCGCGCAGACCCCCGCCGGGCTGGCGGAGGTCTACGCGGGGGTGCCGAGCGACCGCTGGAGTCAGTGAGACAAGGCCAGGGACTCCTCGGCGGCGGTCACCTGCGGCGCGGTGCGGCGCAGCAGCCGGACGCCGATCAGGGCGAGCGGGGCGCAGCACAGCGCGCCCACGATGCTGCCCGCGGCCGGGGCGACCATGGCACCCACCATCGGGCCGGCGATCATCGGGAGCAGCGCCACCGGGGTGGCCCACCAGCCGATCACGCCGTTGCGGGCCAGGCCGGCCATCAGGACCGCCGGCATCAGCAGACCCAGGATCGTGCCGGTCCGCAGCCAGATGTTCAGCGACGGGTCCCCGTTGATCTGCTCGAAGACCGCGACCGACTGGTCCAGGCCGGCGATGTTCGGCATGGCCGCGAACACCCAGTCGGAGAACAGCATGCCGGACATCTGGATCGCGCCGAACGCGGTGGCGGCGACACCGACCGTGGTCAGCGTCCGGCCCCGGTCGCCGCGCAGCAGGGTGAGCACGGCGGGGACGGCGATGGCGATCGCCACCCAGTAGTAGTGGAAGAAGTTCGCCGAGAGTATCGACAGGCTCTCGTCCTTCGCGAGGGAGGCCAGGTAGGCGGCGTCCGAGTCGCCGTCCTGCGGCGGCGAGGTGAGCATCGCGCCGAGCAGCAGCAGCGGCGTCGAGATGAGGGCGGCGCCGGCGAGGCGGCGAAGGTTCTGGCTGGTGTTCGTCATGCCGAGAAAACTATTGATCCACCCCGGTCCGGCGGATCGTCGTGCAAGTCCGATCATGCTGCGATCGTGGGGCGGGCCAGGGGGACGTCCCGTCCTCCCGGGGGAGGACGGCAGGGTCATCCCGGGAGATGATCCGCCCGCCGTCGGCGGCCCACTACCGTCGGGCGGGTACTTCAAAAAGGAAGGGGGCGTACGCGTGCGGGGACCAAGCAGCCGGCGGCAGTGGCTTCTGACCGGCCTGTTCGCCGGGATGCTGTGGGCCGTCGTCGCGGTCGCCGAGATGACCGGGGACAAGGTGCCGGGCGGTCCGGGCGCTGGGGAGTTCAGCGCGGCGCTGGTGCTGTTCGCCTGCTTCCCGCTGGCCGCTTTCTTCCCGATCGCTGCCATGGTGCTTTCGGTGCTCGTCGTGCCGTACGCATTGATCATGGATCTGCCCGGGGTGGGTGGCTCGCAGCTGATCGCGCAGCTGGTGCTGGTCGCCCATGCGGCCTTCCGGCGACCCGCCCGGCAGACCGTGCCGGCCGCGGTGCTCGCGGTCGTCGTGCCCGCGACCGCGCTGTACATCGCCGGGGAGACCTCCTGGGAGTTCGTGTTCTTCGCGGTGCTCGGCCTGTTCGGCTGGAGTGTCGGCGCGCTGCTGCGCCGCGAGCAGTACCGGTCCGCGCAGCTCGCCGAGCTCGCCGCCCAACTGGCCACCGAGCGGGAGGCCCGGGCGCGCACCGCGGTCGACGAGGAACGCGCCCGGATCTCCCGGGAGCTGCACGACGCGGTCGCCCACACGGTCAGCGTGATGACCATGCAGGCCGGGGTGCTGCGGCGGCGGCTCTCCGACCGGCCGGTGGAGCGGGACGCCTTGGCCCAGGTCGAGGAGCTGGGCCGGCGCAGCGTCGAGGAGATCCGCCGGGTGGTCGGCCTGCTGCGCCCGGACGACAGCGACGGGCTGGGGCCGGCGCCGTCGCTGCGCCGCCTCGACGACCTGCTCGACCACGTGCGGGCGGCGGGCCTCGAGGTGGACCTGACGATCAGCGGCGATCCGGCGGAGCTGCCGGCCGCGCTGGACATGTCCGCCTACCGGGTCACCCAGGAAGCGCTGACGAATGTGCTGCGGCACGCCGAGGCGAGTAGGGCGGCCGTCGAGGTCGCGTACCGGAAGAACGAGGTGGAATTGACCGTGACCGACAATGGCCGCGGAACCGGCGCACCCACCGGAAAGGCCGGCGGTCACGGCCTGGTCGGCATGCGCGAGCGGGTCGGCCTGTTCGGCGGCCGGCTGCAGACCGGGCCGCGCGACGAGGGCGGCTACCGGGTGAACGCCACGTTCCCGCTGGAGGTGGCCCGATGATCCGGGTGCTGCTCGCCGACGACGAGGCGATCATGCGGGCCGGCCTGCGGATGCTCCTCTCCGACGAGGCGGACATGGAGGTCGTCGGCGAGGCCGCCGACGGCAACGAGGCGGTCCGGCAGGTCGAGAAACTGCAGCCCGACGTCGTCCTGATGGACGCTCGCATGCCCGGCCTGGACGGCATCGGCGCGGCCCGGCAGATAGCCGAGAAACACCCGGGGGTACGGGTACTCGTGCTCACCACCTTCGACGAGGAGGTCCTGGTCGACGGCGCCCTGCGGGCCGGAGTCGCCGGTTTCCTGCTGAAGGTGTCGCCACCCGAGCAGCTGCTCGACGCGCTGCGCGAGGTGGCGGCCGGGCGCGGACTGCTCGACCCGGCGGTGGTCCCGCGGATCATCACCCGTTACGCCGGCACCCCGCAGGCCCGGCGCCGCGACCCGGCGCTGGACCAGCTCACCCCGCGCGAGGCCGAGGTGCTGGCCCTGGTCGGGCGCGGCCTGTCGAACACCGAGATCGCCGCCGCCTTGCATCTCGGCGAGACGACGGTGAAGACCCACCTGGGCCGCGCGCTGGACAAGCTGGGCCTGCGCGATCGGGCGAAAGCCATTGCGTACGCGTACTCCAGCGGCCTGATCATCCCGGGCGAGGGGTGAGACGCGACGACCGATTCCCGCCAGACGCCCGCCGCCGGGCCGCCGACGATGAGGACATGAGTTACCGCATCGACGCCATTCCCAGCTCTGTTCTCGACGAGGTCCGCGCCAGTGGCCTCGACGCCTCGGGCAATCCCGCGGAGGGAGTCATGGCCTCCGGCGGCGAGCCGCTGCGCTGTTGTCACCGCGACGCCACGGCCGGCGAGGACCTGATCCTGTTCGGCTACGAACCGCCGCTGCCGGCCAGCCCATACCGGGAGATCGGCGCGGTCTTCACCCACGCCGCACCCTGCGCCGGGCCGCCGTCGGATTCGCGCTACCCGGCGGCGTGGCGCGGGCGGCCGCAGATCCTGCGTGCGTATGACGCCCGAGGCTGGATCCACCCGGCGACCAGGGTCGACGACGGCACCGACCCGGAGGCGGCGATCGAGGCCATCCTCGCCGATCCGGCCGTGACGCTGATCCACACCCGCAACGTCGCCTACGGCTGTTTCATGCTCGCGATCGTCCCTGATCGCTGACGCGACGCCGCGAGAGCGCATGCCCGATCGCTGACCTGGATCAGCCGCAGCACTTCCCCGTTCGCTCATCCGGCTCAGCGCGCCGGGCAAGCCTGTTCGCTGACCTGGCTCAGCGCGGCCCCGGGGAGCAGCGTGTGGCTCTACCATCGCCGGGTGCGCATCGTGTGGACCACCGATCAGGGCCCCGATCCGGCGTTGCGGCAGGTGTTCCGGGCAGCGCAGCCGTCCGCGGTTGCCGCCGCGGTCGTGGACGGCCGCGAGGTCGTGGTGACGCTGGTGGACGAGCACGAGGACTTCGACTGCGAGCTCGGCGAACTGCACTTCGAGCGGTGCCCGGAACCGGGCCTGCGGGTCTGGGACCGGGCGACCGGCACCCTGATCCGTACGGTGTCCGGCGTCTGCGACAACGGCACGGGCTATCCGGCGCTGCTGGCCGTCGTGGAGATGGACGGGCACCCGCTGGCCGTGGTCGGGGACTGGGCCCGGCCGCCGAAGCTGGTCGACCTCGCCGCCGGGCGCCGGATCGGGTCTCTCGCCGGGCATGACGACACGGTCCAGGTGCAGGGCATCGCTGTCGA
Source organism: Actinoplanes sp. NBC_00393 (assembly GCF_036053395.1). Classification (NCBI taxonomy): domain Bacteria; kingdom Bacillati; phylum Actinomycetota; class Actinomycetes; order Micromonosporales; family Micromonosporaceae; genus Actinoplanes; species Actinoplanes sp. NBC_00393. The sequence continues at coordinate 1,962,627 of NZ_CP107942.1, forward strand.
CGGCACTGTGGTGGTCACCGCGGGTTGGGACGGGGTTCTGCGCAGCACCGATTTGTCTACCGGCCGAACCCAGGCGATCCACACTGGCGAACGGATGAACGCGGTCGCCGTCGTGCGGATCGACGGCCGGCCGGTCGCTGTCGCGGGCCGCGACACTCTCTCGCTATGGGACGTTGCCGATGGCTCCCGGCTGGGCGTCCTCGAACCGGCCGGCGACTCGGCCATCACGGCTCTTGCCACCTGGCCAGCCGCCGGCCCCGCGGCCCACGCCGGTCCTCCGGCCGCCGGTCTTCCGGCCGCCGCTGGCCCTGGCGGCCCGCGCGCTGCCGTTGGCTCCGATGGTCCGCGCGCTGCCACTAGCGCCCGGAGCTTGTCCCCGGAAACCGGCTCCGGCGGCCTGGTCGCAGCTCGGGACACCGGCGGCGGCATCGTCGTCTGGGATATCGCCACCGGTCGGCAGCGGCGGCTGGGTATCGGCCCGCTGCGGCTACCCGGTGACATCGCCGCGGTCACCGGGCTCGGTGGCGAGCGGTTGGTCGCCGTCGACGACGGGGAGGCGATCGCGGTGTGGGACGTCGACGCCGGAACGCCGCTGCGGGCTCCACTGACCGGGCCGGTCAGCCAGGCCCGCCTCACCGCTGCCGGGCCGGGCACGTTGCTCGCCGGTTCGGCCACCGACGACATGGTGTCGGTGTGGCATCTGGGAGCCGACTCGGCTGGGGACGACAGGGTGCCGGTCTTCGAGCTCGAAGCCGACTCAGCCGCGGACGACATCGTGTCGGAGCGGCAGCTTGAAGCCGCTCCATCCGGCGGCGCGACCGACATTCGGTGTCTCGCTGTGACTCCCGATGGCTGGGTGGTGGCGGGTGGCTCCGACGGCGTGCTGCGGCGGTGGCGTGCGGCCGACGGTCAACCCGATCCCGTCGCAGCTGGAAAGCTGCCGGGCCGGGTGAACGTGGTCCGGGCCGTCGAAAACAGCGGCCGCGTTCAGCTCGTTGCGGCCGGTGGCGACCTGCACGGCGTCCAGGACGGATTGCTGCACCGGTGGGTCGACGGCCGGGCCGCGCCGCCCGTCGAGGTGGATCATCGCGGCGAGGTGAAGATCATCGTGCCGTACGGGCCGCTGCTGCTGACCGGCGGGACGGACGGGCTGATCCACGTCATCGACTTGCGAACCGGGCAGCGGCAGGCCACGATCGACAGCACCTATCCGCCGCGCGGGCTGGCAGCCGGCCGCCTGAACGGCCGGACGGTTGTCGCGATCACCGGGATGTTCGAGCCGTTCACGCTCTGGGACCTAGAGTCCGGCACGGCGATGGCGAGCCCGGCTCTCGGCGTGCAGGTCGGCGAGGCGGCACAGGCCTGGATCACCACTGCCGCCGGCCCTTCCATGGTCACCGTGCACGAGGCTCGGGTACGGGTGCACCACCTGCTGACCGGCACGACCACCGACCAGCAGGCCGACATTGCGGAGCCGGTGACCGCATTGGCCGCGACCGAGTCGGCGAAGGTGGCCATTGCGCGTACCGATTGCAGCGTGTCTGTCATCGACGTCCGGAGCGGGAAGGAGGACGGTCGGCTCACGCTGCCGTACCCCGCTGCTGCTCTTGCCTGGGCGCCCGCAGGGCGGCTGATCATCGCCTGCCGGCGCGACCTCTGGTGTGCCGAACTGCCAGCCATCTGAGTTCCCGCACGTCAGCTCGCACCGAGGCATTCGCGCGCGGCGACGGTCAGCGCGGTGACCGCGGTGCGGACGGTGGCCATGTCGGGGGCGAAGCGGGCGGTGTGATTGCCGGGGACACCGCGCAGCTTCTCCTCGGGCAACTCGCCGGGCGCCGCGTCCCAAACCGGTAGGGAAGTGGCGCCGAGGAACCAGTACGCGTACGGGATCCCGTCGGCGCCGAACCGGGGGAAGTCCTCGCTCGCCATCAGGGCCGGGTAGTCGAGGACCGAAGCCGGGCCGAACATTTCGCGGTGCGCTGCGCGTACCCGAGCCACGGTCTTCTCGTCGTTGCACAGGGTGGGAAAGTCGCCGGAGATCAGGATGCGCGGTGGCCGCGGGCAGCCGGAGGCTGCGCACTCGGCGTCGGCGATGCGGCGCACGGCCGCCAGAATCCGATCGCGTACGTGCTGCGCCTGCGTGCGTAAGTTGAGGGTGAGAACCGCCTCGTCCGGGATGACGTTCGCCCGGGTGCCGGCATGCATGCGGCCGACCGTCAGCACCGCCGGCTCGCCGGCCCCGATCTCGCGGGACACCACGGTCTGCAAGCGCGTCACCAGGTAGGCGGCGGTGACCACCGGATCCACACAGGTCTCCGGCATCGACCCGTGCCCACCCTGCCCGAAGATCCGGATCTCGACGTCGAGGGCCGCGGACATCATCAGCCCGGCGCGATGCCCCACGGTCGACACCGGCGCCGGGCCCACGTGCTGCCCGAGGATCACGTCCGGGCGCGGGAACCGCTCGAACAGCCCGTCGGCGAGCATCGCGGCCGCACCCTGCGCGGTCTCCTCACCCGGCTGCCCGACCGCGAGCAGAGTTCCGGACCATTCGGTACGCGCGCCGGCCAGCACCGCGACCGCCCCGGCCAGGCCGGTGATATGCAGGTCGTGCCCGCACGCATGCATCACGCCGGGCACAGTGCTGGCGTACGGGAGTCCGGTCTCCTCATTGATCGGCAGCGCGTCCATGTCGGCGCGCAGCATCACCGTCGGCCCGTCGCCGTTGCGCAGGATCCCTGCGACGCCGGTGCCGCCGATGCCCTCGGTGGTGTCCATGCCGGCGGCGCGCAGCTGGCCGGCGAGTTTGCTGGCGGTCCGGTGTTCCTGCATGGAGAGTTCGGGATGGGCGTGCAGGTCCCGATAGAAATTGACGAGAGTCATGTCGTTGATTCGCGCCGGGCGCCGCCGCGGATGATCCGGCGGCGCCCTCATGCGTCTCCGAGATCATCCGCGGTCGGCCTGCGCTTGCGCTTGGGTGATCATCCGCGGTCGGCCTGCGCTTGCGCTTGGGTGATCATCCGCGGTCGGCCTGCGCTTGCGCTTGGGTGATCATCCGCGGCTGGCCTGCGCTTGGGTGATCATCTACGGTCGGCCGAGCCTATGTGCCGGCGTCGTCGTCCTCTTCGGCCGCGGGCGGCCGGGGTGGCCGGCCCGCGGCTCGCAGCGCGGTGCGCAGGGCGTACTCGATCTGCGCGTTGACGCTGCGCAGGTCGTCGGCGGCCCAGCGCGCGATCGCGTCGTAGACCTGGGGGTCCAGGCGCAGCAGAAGCTTCTTGCGTTCAGGCATGAGGCACCAGCTTCTCGCGGTCAGGCACGTGGCCGGCGGCTCAGTACAGGGTTCCCGTGTTCACCACCGGCTGCGCGGCGCGGTCACCGCAGAGAACGACGAGAAGGTTCGCGACCATCTGCGCCTTCCGCTCCTCGTCCAGATCGACGACATGTTCGGCCCGGAGCTTGTCCAGCGCGCCGGACACCATCCCGACCGCGCCTTCCACGATCTTGGCGCGGGCGCCGACGATCGCCGCGGCCTGCTGCCGGGCCAGCATCGCCTGGGCGATCTCCGGCGCGTACGCGAGATGCGTGATCCGCGACTCGATGACCTCGACGCCGGCGAGCGCGACCCGCTCGCTGAGCTCGGTCGTCAGTTCGTCGCTGACCACCGCGGAGTCACGCAGGCTGGGCCGTCCGCTGTCGTGCGAGTCGTACGGGTAGCTGGTCGCCAGATGCCGCACCGCCGCCTCCGCCTGCACGGCGACATAGGCGAGGTAGTCGTCGACCGCGAAACTCGCCTTGGCAGTGTCGACGACTCGGCAGACGACCACGGCCGCGATCTCCACGGGGTTGCCGTCGGCGTCGGAGACCTTCAGCCGGTCGGTCTCGAAGTTCCGCACGCGCAGGGTGACCTTGTGCTTGGTCGTCAACGGGACGGTCCAGTGGAAGCCGGGCTCCCGGATGCTGCCGAGGTAGCGCCCGAAGAACTGGACGACCTGCGACTCGTTCGGGTCGATGACGGTCAGGCCGGTGAACACCGCGGTGGTCACCAGCAGCCAGACGGCGCCTATCCCGATCATGACCGCCGGGTTCTGCTCCGAGCCGATGATGCCGGCGACGCCGGCCAGCGTGAGCAGCAGCCAGCCGCTCAATGCCACAAAGCCCGAGGTACGGAAGACAGTACGTTCCACAACGCCTCCCCGCGTGTATCAAAGTGATATCACCAAGATACCAGGCGCGGCCAAGCGCAAGATCGCGGTGGCGGGTCCTCCGCCGGGCGGCGACCATGATCAGGTGACCAACTTCCGCGCGCAGGCCCGCCTTGTCCGTTCCGGCGGGCTCACCCCACGCGAGCGCCGCTACGCGCTGCGGGAGTGCGTCTACCACTGCGCGCCGTACGGCTTCACCGCCACATGGCAGCATCTGGTCACCTCGGCCGGCATCCCCCGCAATCCCGCGTATGACCCGGACTCGCTCACCCGGGCCATCGGCGAACTGGAAGAGGCCAGGGAGCTGGTGCTTCCCCGGATGCGCCTCCATGCCGCGGAACGTCGTCGCCTGAAGGCGGCCGGCCGGCGCTTCCCCGTCGCTCCGGACCCCTGGAATTCCTGGGGCTGGCACCGGATCGCCTACTGCCCCGATGCCGACCTGCGTCCGCCGGGCACGCTCGCGCAGGTCGTCCGCAAGGTCCTCGACGCCCACGCCGCCGGCATCGACGCCGGCGCGCAGTGCCTGGTGTGCGACACCGAGCGCCCCGAGCCCCACCTGGCCTGCCGGGTTTGCGGCGTGGCGCCCAACGGCCGCTGACGAGCGGCCCGCGGCTCGTGGCGAGCGGCCCGCGGCTCGTGGCGTGCGGCCCGCGGCTCGTGGCGTGCGGCCCGCGGCCCGCGGCCCGCGGCTCGTGGCGTGCGGAGGAGTGCTGGAGGTCGCACGCGCCCTACGGCGGTCAGCACCCCGCAGTGCGCTGACGGCTGGATCAGCTGGTGAGTCGGGTGACGGCCTCCCGCAGGTGGTCGCGCAGCGCATCGTCCTGCCAGACGTAGTCCATGAAGCCGTGGCGGATCACCCGCTCGTCTCGCTCGGCGAGATCCTGCAGGGTCGGCACCGCTGAGACCGCGCCCAGTTCGACGATCAGGTCGACCGCGTCGTGGCGGCCCGAGTCCTGGACCATGGCCAGCAAGGCCGGCGCCAGATCGTCCGCGGGCGTGCCGAGCTGCCACAGCGCACGGGCCGCGTCCAAGCGGCCCCAACCTGGGCTCGACCGGCCGTCGCCGGTGAACAGGCGTTGCAGACCGGGAATGAGCCGCGGGTCGGGGATGGCCGCGGCGAGACGGGCCGCATAGTTGTCGAACTTGCCGTCGAGGACCGCAGTAACGGTCGGCAGCGCTTCCTCCGGGTCGCCGGTGGCTCTCCAGAGGACCTCCGCGATCGCGATCCGGTCCTCGTCGGTGAGGGAAGAAGCCGAGTCGTCAACGGCCGAGCCAGCCGTAGCGGCGCCAACGAAATCAGAGCCGGCAGAAGACCCGGTCAATCGCGCCCGCAGGTGAGGGACCAAGGCGGCCACCGCGGTGCCCGCCGCGGATACGTACCGCAAATCCCAGGGGCAGACGTGCTCGCATCGGGCGTCGTGGGCCAGCACGGCGCCGACCAGCGCTTCAGCGTCGCCGGTCAGGCGCCACACCGCGTGGCCCGCCCGGATGTCTCCATCAGCGGCAAGCTCCCGCAAAGCCGGCACGGCCGGAAGCGCCGCCGAACCGATCGCCACCAGCGCGTCGGCCGCGACTCCTCGCGCCCGTGGGTAGGCGGCGACAATGTCCGGCACCGCGTCCCCGGCCGCCGGGCCCCACCGGCGCAGGAGCTGGACGAGATCGGTAGCGCGGTCGCCAGCCGCCAGCCGGGTCCGAACCACCGAAAGGACCTCCGCATCGAAGGCCGGCGGGTGCGAGGCGAACAAAGTGGCCGCGGACGGATCACGACCCTCAGCCCATATCGCCAGGGCCGGCTGCTTCCATCCAGGAGAGCCGAGCCGAACCAGGATCTCCAGCGCGGTCTCGTCGCCGTCCAAGGCGATCTCGGTGAGCCGACCGGCCAGCGCCGCCACCGGCCGCCCCGCCGCCCGGGCCGCGCCGACCGCGGCAGCCCGAACCTCGGGATCGGGATCCTCCAACAATGGGGCAAGCCGGGACATCAGCTCGACCGGCGCGGACCTGAGCAGCTCGAACCGGTGCCGGAGACCTTCGGCGGCTCCGACCCGCGCAGCCTTGAACAGGCTCTCGGCGAGCATGTCGACCAGCGCCCCGGTGCCCTCGTTGTCGAGCAGCCGTGTGACGTCAGCGGGGCATCCTCTGACCTCATCGCTCCACGGCCCCCGCCACACCTCACCCCTCTCATAGGCGGCCGCGGCTGCCGGGCTCAACGGCAATCCGGCTCGCGCCAGCACATACGCACCGGCAGCGGGAACGGGGAACGGTTCAGTCAGCGGACCCGGCGAGGGCGCTTCCTCGTACCGAGTCATGGCCAGCAGCAGTGAGGCCCGCACCGCCGGCACCGACTCCACCGCGTGGCGCGCCCGAAGGGCGGCCGCGTGCTGTGGCCCACTGTGGGCGAGCGCGAAGGCTGCACCCTCCCGAACCGCCGGATCCGGATCGCCGAGGCAGGGCAGCAGCCGCTCACTGACCGCGGAGACCGCGGCCCGGACCTCCGGCCGCACCTCGTCAGGGCTGCGTGCCGGATCGCACAGCTGCCCGAGCGTGGTCAGCAGATCGGCGCGGCCGTGCGTCTCTGGTCGCGCGGCCAGCTCGACCAGGAACGGCGCCGCGACGACCGTCGCCGGATAGACGCTGCCCTGATGCTGCAGGCTGGACCAGAACTCGAATCGCCCGTCGGCTGCCACCTGTGGATCCGCCGAGGCGATGTCGCGCAGGATGACCGGCGTCTCGGTCGCCGGCCCGTAGGCGCCCTCGAACCGCGCCCACTCGATCTCGTCCCATCCGGTGCTCACTGCGACACCGTACGAGCCCCCTCTGACACTTTCCGGGCCCGTTCACCGGTGTGACATCCATTACTATCACTACGTTACCGACCGACGACTTGGCTGGGGCGTCATGACGGAACATCACCATCACGGCCATAATCCGCTCTCCCGCCGTTCCCTGATCGCCGGAAGCGGCGGCCTGCTCATGCTGGCCGCGGCGCCCGGCAGCGCCTGGGCGCAGACCGCCGGCGTCGCCACGAACGGGAGCCCGGTCCGTGCGACCGGCGCCGCCCGGGCGTCGGCGATCAGCCAGGGCACCAGTCTGGTCCACGCGGACCTGCACAACCACACCCTGATGTCGGACGGCGACGGCGACCCGGCGCTGGCGTTCGAGTCGATGCGCTCGGCGGGCCTGGACGTGGCCGCCCTCACCGACCACGCCACGCTGCTCTCGATCAACGGGTTGTCCCGCAGCGAGTGGGACCGCACCGGCCAGCTCGCGGACGCCGCCAACCAGCCCGGTGTCTACACCGCGCTGCGCGGTTTCGAGTGGTCGCATCCGCTGCTCGGGCACGTGAACGTCTGGTACACCGGCAGCTTCACCGATCTGGGCGGCTCCAGCAGCATGTCCAGGCTGTACGACTGGCTGTCCCGGACCGGCGGCATCGGCGGGTTCAACCATCCGGGCCGTGAGCTGCTGCGGTTCAACAACTTCGCGTACAACGCGGCGCTGCGCGAGCAGATGGTCGGGCTGGAGATGTTCAATCGCGGCGACGACTACCTGTTCGACGGGTGGTCGAGCGGGCAGAGCTCGCCGCTGAACGCCTGCCTCAACGCCGGCTGGCGGACCGGGCTGACCGGCGTCACCGACGAGCACGGCACGGAGTGGGGCTACCCGGAGGGCAAGGGGCGCACGGGTGTCTGGGCGGTCGAGAACACCCGCAACGGGGTGCTCGCTGCCCTGCGGGACCGGCGATTCTTCGCCACCCGGGTGAGTGGCCTGCGTCTGGATGCGACTGCTTCGGGCGTACGGATGGGTGGCAGTCTGCCCTTTGCCTCGGGTGACGTCCGCTTCGTGGTGGACCTGGACCGTGGCCCGGAATGGGCCGGCAAGCCGTTGAAGATCCAGGTGCTGCGTCCGGGAAGTACCGCGCCCACGGTGGTCGACGTGATCGACACGACGGCCGGCCGGATCACCGAGTTCACCGTGCCGCTGAACCTGGCGGACGGCTCGTGGGTGGTGCTGCGCGTGTCCGATCCGGCCCAGGCGAACGCGTCGCCCGGCCCGGCCGGTCATCCGTGCAACGACTGGGGCGTGGCGTACTCCAGCCCCTGGTGGCTCACCGCCTGACGTACCTCCTGAGGGGTAGCCGCATCACCTCCCTGGGAGGGATGCGGCTGCTCTCCGCGGTGCGGGATCGTTCCGGTATGACTTCATCGACAGCGATTGTGACCGGCGCGACCAGCGGCCTCGGGGTGCAGGTGTCGCGCGTTCTCGCCACCAGCGGCACCAAGGTGATCATGGCTTGCCGCGATCCGGTCCGGGGCCGTGCGGTCGCGGCCACGATCGACGGTGACACCGAGGTGCGCGCTCTCGATCTGGCCGATCTGGCGTCGGTGCGCGCGTTCGCCGACGCACTTCCCGGCCCGGTCGACGTTCTGGTGAACAACGCCGGGGTGATGGGAGTGCCGTTCAGCCTGACCGCCGACGGTTTCGAGGCGCACATCGGCACCAACCATCTCGGGCCGTTCGCGCTGACCGGCCTGCTGATCGACCGTATCCGGGGCCGGGTCGTCACGGTCACCAGTGGCCTGCACGTGCTCGGCCGCATCTCCACCGATCTGAACTGGGAGTCGCGCCGCTATCAGCGCTGGCTCGCCTACGCCCAGTCCAAGCTGGCCAACCTGCTCTTCGCCTACGAGCTGCAGCGCCGCCTGGCTGCTCCGGTGCGCTCGATCGCGGCCCACCCCGGCGTCACCGCCACCGAGGGCCAGCGCCGGGACACCTCTCTGCAGGGCAAGATCCTGGCGGGCGGCCGGGCACAGCCGGTCCAGATGGGCGCACTTCCGATTTTGTACGCGGTGACTGCGCCAGACGTCCCCGGCGGCGCCTGCGTCGGCCCGGACGGCTTCCTGCAGCGCCAGGGCAACCCGAAGCTGGTCCGCTCGAGCCGTCGTTCCCGCGACCCGGTCCTGGCCGCCGCACTCTGGGAGCAGTCCGAGCACCTCACCGGCGTCCGATACCCGCGGCCTGCGGGAGCTGCCGTTCAGCCCAGGGCCGGCCGGTCCCGGCGGAGGTTTTCGCTGCTCCAGCGGTGAGCAGCACGGACCTCGTCCGCGGCGCCCAGATCGCGCAGCCGGATCATCGCCGGGTCGCCGGCGTCCGCGCCGGCGAGGATGCCACGCCAGCAGCGGTCCTGCCACCAGGCGATGGTCTCCAGCAGCGGCTCGCCGGGCGGCAGACCGTAGGCATCGGCTACCACCCGGACGAGTCGTAGTGCCTCGCCGGGGTCGGTGATCGCCGGGCCGAGCCCGATGTACTGCCAGCACACGTGCGCGACGTCATGAACGCGCGGGCCCGGGCTCGCGATGTCCCAGTCGATCAGCGCGACCGGCATCCCGGCACGGTAGACGGTGTTCTTCGGCGACAGATCGTTGTGGCAGACCACGTCCTGACCGCCGGCGAGTGGGGTGCCGGCGGTGAGGTCGTGGAATTCGCGAACCAGGCGCGCGACGGCGGCCAGGCTCGCCGGCGAACGGACGTACTCCGGTGGTGGGCCGCCCTGCCAAGGCACGTCACCCTCGACGAAGGTCAGCACGTCCCGGCCGTCGGTGTCGGTGCCCAGGTGGCGGGGCGCGCCGGCCCAGCCGTGAGCTTCGAAGTGGCGGAGCAGGCCGCGCACGAACGCGGGGTCGGCCGGGGGAGTCTTGCGGACGGTGTCCCCGACCCGGACGGCGTCCGCTATGAAACCGCCTCGGAGCGGCTCCGGGTTCGCCATGTCTGCTCCTGCCTCACGGTGAGCGCGGCCAGTGCGGCGCTGATCCACAGTACGCCGGAGGCCGGCACGCCGTTCGTAAAGCTGTTTCGGACGTGTTGAGAGTACATCGCAGACGGTCAACATGGACCAGCATGCCAGCAGCGAAAACGAATCTGTTGACAGGGCCGTTGCTCGCTGCCACGATGCCGAAAAGGTTTTCGTCGAACGTGCTTCGTCGCGCCTGCCGGGGATTCCACCGTCCGCGGCGGGTCCACCGTCCGAAGGAAGGCGTCCGCTCGTGACAACGCCAGCCGTACCGAAATCCCGCAGAACCCGGAGCGTGGCCGCCGTCCTGGCCGGGCTCCTGCTGATCGGCGTCGCCCCGCTCTCCGCCGAGGCGGCGCCGAACGCGGACACCCCGTACCCCGTCTTCAAGGGCGACGCGACCCCGGTGCCCGACGACCGCACCGGATTCCATGCCCGCAACCAGCTGCAGGCCGTTTTCGACGCCGATGTGGCCGCCGGCGCGGGCAGCGACTCCGATCAGGACTTCTGGATCGACCGGATGCTGGCCCGCACCGGCAACCAGCCGGGCGGGTCCAACGGGGACGCCAACCAGTACCTGTTCAGCCGCGGCCGGGCCGTGTTCATGAAGACCCACCAGCCCGGCGTGCTCGGTTTCGGCGGCGAGATCGCCTATGTCGACACGATCGGGGGTGGGCAGGGCGCGTACACGATCACCGCCTCGGTCGGCGGCGCGGACGTGGCGCTCACCGAGGACGCCGCCCAGCGCAAGCAGACCCCCAGTTACTGGCGCGGCGTGTTCGCCAGCGCGGCCGCCGGGCTGCGGGTGGTGCAGACCAAGTTCATCACCGACGCCGACGTGGCGGTCACGACCCTGGAGCTGACCAGTACGAACGGGACAGCGAAGGACGTCACGCTGACCGCGAGCTCGCCGTTCGCGCGTACCGTCGAGGATGCCGGCGGCGAACTGACCGGCGCGACCCGCGCCTACAACAAGCTGACCAACCTGTTCCCGCGCTTCTCCGGTGACGGCTTCACGCCGGCCGAAGGCACGCTGCGGCAGACCGTGTCCGTTCCCGCGACCGGGCCGGTGCGCACCAAGGTGCAGCTCGGCTTCGTGGCGAAGGAGGTCCCGGCGTCAGCCGCCGAGTACGAGAAGTACCGCGGCCTGGCCCCGGCGGCGTCGTTCACCGATCACGTGACCGCCTACAACCGCTGGTGGGCGCAGAACGTGCCCTACCTGGACACCCCCGAGGACAACATCGACAAGACGTTGTTCTACCGCTGGTGGCTGATGCGGTACAACTTCCTCGACGCCGACATCCCGGGCAACGACTACCAGTTCCCGACCTCGATGGAGGGTGTGCTCGGGTACAACAACGCGATCGTTCTCACCGTCGGCATGTTCGTCGACGACCTCAAGTACTTCCGGGACCCGGTGTACTCGTACGGGCCGTGGGTGTCGGCGGGGGAGACCGCGAAGAGCTCGAAGTACGTGGACAACCCGGGTGACCCGGCGAACTGGTCGAACAGCTACACCCAGTACATCTCCGAGGCGGCCTGGCGCTCCTACCAGCTGCACGGCGGGCCGAAGGCGATCGCGAAGAACCTGGCCGAGTACGCGGAGAACGACGTCAAGGGGCTGCAGGAGGCGTACGACTTCGACGGCAACGGGCTGATCGAGTACAACTGGGGCGCGATGACCGGCAACGATGCCGACGCGGTGTCGTTCCACTGGAAGCCGGGCTACCTGGACCGCACCGAGAACGCGTACCTCTACTCCAACGCGCTGGCCTCGGCGAACGCTTACCGGGTCGCGGGCAACACCGCGAAGGCCGCCGAGATGGAGGCCTTCGCCGAGCAGATCAAGGCCGCGGTACTGGAACATCTCTGGAACCCGGACCGCAAGCTGCTCGAGCACCGGCACGTCGCCACCGACGAGTTCGTGCCGTGGAAGGAGATCAACAACTATTACCCGTTCTCGGTCGGGCTGATGCCGAACACCGCCGAGTACCGGGAGGCGCTGCGGCTGTTCGCCGACGACGAGCAGTACCCGATCTTCCCGTTCACCACGGCGAACCAGGCCGACAAGAAGGCCGCCGCCGAGGCCGGCGAGCCCGGCAGCAACAACTTCTCGGTGATCAACTCGACGGTGACGTTCCGGATGCTGTCGTCGGTGCTGCGCAACTACCCGACCGACTACCTCAACGCGGAGTGGTACAAGAAGCTGCTCTACTGGAACGCCTGGGCGCACTACCAGAACAACGGCGACAACCGGTATCCGGACCAGAACGAGTTCTGGGCCGACGGTTCGGCGGCGAACCAGAGCATCGGCTACCGCTCATGGATCCACCACACCATCCTGGGCGCCACCAACTTCACCGTCATCGAGGACGCGATGGGCCTGCGGCCGCGCGATGACGCGAAGATCGAGCTGGACCCGATCGACATCGGCTGGGACCACTTCACGGCCAACAACATCCGCTACCGCGACCGGGACCTGACCGTGGTCTGGGACGCGCCCGGCGGCCCCGACCACTACGACACGGCACCCGACGGCTACTCGGTCTACCTGGACGGCGAGCTCGCTTTCACCGCCGACAAGCTGGGCAAACTCGTCTACGACCCGGCCACGGGTGCGGTCACGGCGGCACCCGGGATCACGGTGACCAACGCGGCGCAGAAAAGCGTGAAAGCGCCGCAGGACGTCACCTTCCCGGCCGGCGCACGCATCGTCGACGTGATGGCCAAGGCGGGCGCCGACATCGCCCCGGCCAGCACCGGCTCGGCCAACCTGGCCGCCGGGCGGCCGGTCACCGCGAGCTTCGCGGCTTCCGGCCGGGGTGCCGCGGGCGCGGTCGACGGCACCACGATCAACGAACCCTTCTGGGGTACGGCCGGATCACCCGATTCCTCCGACTCGGTGACCGTCGACCTCGAAGCCTCGAAGAAGGTCGACGACGTGCGGGTGTACTTTTACAACACCTCCACGACGGCGACCGTCCCCGGCTACGCGCCACCCGCCCAGTTCCTGGTCGAGTACGACAACGGCGACGGCTGGAAACGCGTTCCCGGCCAGCACCGGTTCCCGGCGTATCCGCAGGGCAACCTGAATCGGGTCCGTTTCGACCCGGTCACCGCTTCGCGGTTGCGGATCACCGTGCAGCACAGCCCCGGCGCGAAGACCGGCATCAAGGAGATCCAGGCCTTCGACACCGGCGTCGCCGCCCCCGACCCGGTGAACGCGCCGCCGCTCGCCGACGCGTGGCTGGACTCCAGCTACAGCCAGGCCGGATCGGTACGCCTGATCGGCCTGGCCCAGGACGACGGCAACCCCGGCGACCCGGTGACCGCCCGCTGGTCGGTCGTCGACGCGCCGGACGGCGGCTCGGTCGCCTTCGACCCGGCCGACGCGCCCACCACGGTCGCCCGGTTCACCCTGTCCGGCCGGTACACGCTGCGGCTCACCGTCGGCGACTCCACCAAGGATGTGGTGGTCAACGCGACCGCCCTGTCCGAGGGCGAGATCAACGTCGCCTCGACAGCGACCGCCTCGGCGAGCTTCTCCGCGGGCTGGAACAACGTGAACGCCGTCAACGACGGCAAGCCGGCGTTCTTCACCGGCGGCGCGCAGACCGACCTGTGGGGCACCTGGACCGGCAGTGAACCGGCCACCCGCTGGCTGCAGTACGACTTCCCGTCCGCGGTACGGGTGGACCGCGCCTCGATCGACTTCTGGTCGGACAGCACCACCGGGGGCAGCGGTGTCGCGGTGCCGCCGTCCTGGAAGGTGCAGTACTGGGACGGGACGGCGTGGCAGGACGTGACCGGGGCGGTCGGGTTCAATCCGACCGTGCGCGGGAGCACGAACGAGGTGTCCTTCGACCCGGTCACCACCACCCGGCTGCGGGCCACGTTCAACGCGCTGCCGAATGCGGCGGGTACGGCTTACTCGGCGGTCGGCGTCTCCGAATGGCGGGTGTTCGCCGCGGCGGCCTCGTCGATCCAGCCGGTCGACGTGCGTACCCAGGTCGGTGTGCTGCCGGCGCTGCCCGCGACGGTCGAGGTGACCTACGCCGACGGCACCCGGCTGCCGGTCGCGGTCGCCTGGGGAGCGATCGACCCGGACGACGTGGCGGAGGTCGGCGACTTCACGGTCTCCGGTTTCGTCGCCGGCACCACGCTGACCGCCCGCGCCCACGTGTGGGTGCGCGGCAGCGCGCCGGTGCAGATCAACACGATCGACCCGGTGGCGGTCAGCACTCGGGTGGGTGTCGCGCCGACCCTGCCGCCCGGGGTGACCGTCGAGTACAACGACGGGTCGCGGCAGAGCGGCATCGCGGTCACCTGGGATCCGGTCGATCCCGCGAAGTACGCCGCGGAGGGCACCTTCGAGGTGCGCGGGCAGGTCGCCGGGACGGACAAGACGGCCACCGCGACGGTGACCGTGGGTGCGGGCGGCCCGGAGGACACCGTGCCACCGGTCACCACCCTGACCGCGTCCCCGGCGGACCCGTGGACGTCGCAGAACGTCACCGTCACCGCGGCCGCCACCGACAACCGCGACGAATCACCGAGGATCGAGGTGTCCACCGGCGACGAGTGGACCGACTACACCGCTCCCGTCCCGGTCACCGCGGAAGGCGAGACGGTGATCCGGGCGCGGGCCACCGACGACGCGGGCAACGTCTCGGCGGTGACGACCTACACCGTCGGCATCGACCGGACCGCGCCCACGGCGAAGGCCACGTTCGCCGCGGCCGAGCGCACGGTCACGATCACCGGGACGGACGCGCTCTCCGGCATCGGCGCGGTGCAGTACAGGCTGCCCGGCGGCGAGTGGACGACAGCGCACGGCGCGGTGCCGATCGGGTCGGCGGCCACCACGGTCGAGTACCGCTCGGTGGATAGGGCCGGCAACACCTCGACGGTCGGCTCACTGGACATCGACGCTGGTCAGGCGCCGGTGAACGTCGCGCGGACCGGCACCGCGTCGGCGTCCTACACGCCGGGCTGGCTCACCGCCGACAACATCGCCGACGGGGTGACGCCGACCGGGCCGGTCGGGCCGAACACCGACGTGTGGAACACCTGGCCGCAGGTCGGTGAGCAGTGGATCCAGCTGGACTGGGCGGCGCCGGTGACGGTCGACCGGACCCGGATCTGGTTCAGCGAGGACCTCGACGAGTCGGGGGCCGGGGTGGCGCCGCCTCGCGTCTGGAAGCTGCAGTACCGGGACGGCACCGAGTGGAAGGACGTCGGCTCACCCAGCGCCTACGGCACGTCGGCGACCGGGTGGAACACGGTGACCTTCACGAAGGTCACCACCACCGGACTGCGGGCGCTGCTCACGGCCAGCGGTGCGGAGGAGGGCAAGGGCGCGCCCGGCGTGCAGGAGTGGGAGGTCTACGACGTACCCGCAGCGCCGAGCACGGTCGAGGTGCAGGCGAAGTCGCAGTGCACCGCCGGCCGGGCGTATGTCGCGGTGACCGCGAAGAACATCGGCACGGAGCCGGCGACGGTCGAGTTGATCACCGCATACGGCAGCCGGACCGTCGCCGGGGTCGCCCCCGGAAAGTCCGCCTACCAGGCCTTCAACAGCCGCGCGGCGTCGATTCCGGCCGGCCAGGCCACGGTCAAGGCGGGTGGCGCCGAGATCAGGGCGCCCTACGCCGCCATCAGCTGCGGATAACCAGGAGAACCTCGTGAGACCGCTCCGAGCAGCGGTCGCCGGTCTGGTCGCGGCAGGTCTGCTGGTGACAGCACCCGCCGCGCCGGCCCGGGCGGCCGACCCGAAACCCGTCAACCCGATCCTGGCGGACGGCTCCTACTACTCCGCCGACCCCGCGCCCCTGGTCGTCGGCGACCAGCTCTACATCTACACCGGCCACGACGAGGCCGGCCCGGCCGTCAACGACTTCGTCATGAACGAGTGGGGCGCCTTCCGGACCGGCAACGTCGCAGCAGGGGAGTGGACCCATTTCCCGTCGCTGATGCGCCCGGAAGCCGTCTTCGCCTGGGCCACCCCCGGCCGCGCCTACGCCGGGCAGGTCGTGGTCGGTCCGGACGGCCGCTACTACTGGTACGTCCCGGTCAGCGAACGTGACTCGCCGGCCGCCAACAAATTCGCCATCGGCGTCGCCGTCTCGGACAGCCCGACCGGCCCGTGGACCGACCACGTCGGCGGGCCGCTCATCTCGCAGCGCACCCCGACCGCCAACACCATCGAGAACATCGACCCGACGATCCTGGTCGAGGGTGAGCGGGTCTTCGTCTACTGGGGCACCTTCGGTCAGCTGCGGATGCTGGAGTTCCGGGCCGACATGAAGACTCCGGTCGGCACCCAGCAGACCGTCACCGGCCTGACCGGCTTCTTCGAGGCGTCCTGGCTGTTCCAGCGCAACGGCACCTACTACCTGGCGTACGCCGGGAACAACGCCGGACCCACCTCGGCCTGCACCCCGGCGAACTACCACGCGTGCATCGCCTACGCGACAGCGCCGTCGCCGACGGGGCCGTGGACGTATCGCGGCACGATCCTGGCCCCGGTCTCGTCGACCACCAGCCACCCGGGCATCGTCGAGTTCGACGGGCAGTGGTATCTCGCCTACCACACCGCGGACGCCGTCGGCGGCGGCCATTTCCGCAGGTCAGTCGCGATCGACAAGGTCGACTGGGACGACACGCAGACCCCGCCGCGGATCAGGCCGGTGGTGCCGACCCCGGCCAGGCAGGCCGACCGCACGCCCCGCGCGAACATCGCCCAGGCCGCCACGGTGACCGTCTCCAACGAGCCGGTGCCCACCCAGTACTGGGTGAAGGCGCTCAACGACGAGATCGTCCGGGCCAACCCGCTGCCGCCGGACATGTGGGGCACCTGGACCGGCAGCAACCCGCCACAGCAGTGGGTCCAGTACACCTGGGACCAGCCGATGCGGATCACCGGCTCACAGATCGAGTTCTGGAACGACCAGCCGCAGGGCACCGGCGTCGGCGTCGCCGCCCCGGCCACGTGGAGGATCCAGTACTGGAACGGGCAGTGGACGGACGTGCCGAACCCGAGCGGCTATCCCACCGGCACGCAGGGCTTCCAGGACACCAGCTTCGACCCGGTCACGACCACGCAGGTCCGGGCGGTGTTCGACGCGTCGACCAACGGCAGCACGTACTCGGCGGTCGCGGTCGAGGAGTGGAAGATCCTGGCCGCCCAGCCGTCCTCGGTGACCGCGCCGGCGATCACCGTCGAGGTGGGGGAGACCGCCCTGCCCGGCACGGTTCCGGTCGGTGACCTGCGCATCCCGGTCTACTGGGACCCGGTCACCGCCGAGGACGTGGCGCAGCCGGGCACGTTCACCGTCGAGGGCAGCGTCCTCGGCTACGCCGCCGGGAAGATCACCGCGACGGTCACGGTGATCTCGCCGGGCGACACCGAGGGCGACGAAACCCCACCCGAGGTGGTGCTCACTCCGAGCGGTTCGGCGGGCGCCGCCGGGTGGTTCCGGTCCTCGGTCCGGGTACGCGCGGACGCCGTCGACGACCGTGGCGGCCGGATGACGATCACCCTGAACGGGGAGACGACCTCACCGGTTCGCCACGCCGAGACCACGATCAGCGGAGACGGCCGGCACACCGTGACCGCCACCGCGACCGACCGGGCCGGCAACACCTCGGCGCCGGCCACCCTCGACGTCGACATCGCACCGACCAGCACCGCCACCGAGTCGGACCGGAAGGTGACCGTCACCGCCACCGACGCGACCTCCGGCGTCGACCGCATCGAGTACGCCATCGGCACCGGCGCCTGGACCGCCTACGCCGGACCGGTCAGCGCACCGGACGCGGCCAAGCACACGGTCAGCTACCGGGCCGTCGACAAGGCCGGCAACGCGTCGACCGCGAAGACGATCACCATCCCGGCCGACCTGTCCGGGCCGCTGACCGGCAACGTCGCGCCGATCGCGGTGCCGACCGCCTCGTACACCGCGGGCTGGAACAATGTCGCCGCCCTCAACGACGACGCGGACCCGGCGAGCCCGTCGCAGGCGCAGCTCTGGGGCACCTGGTCGGGGACCCGGCCGGCCAGCCAGTGGGTCCAGTACGACTGGGCCCGCCCGATCCGGCTCACCGGCGCCGAGCTGAAGTTCTGGCGCGACTCCGAGCCGGGCACCGGTGACGGGGTCGCGGCACCGGACAGCTGGAAACTCCAGCACTGGGACGGGACGGCCTGGCAGGACATCGCCGGGACGTACGGGACCAGCACCACCGCGTTCAACACGGTCACCTTCTCGCCGGTCACCACGTCGCGTCTGCGGGCCATGATCAGCGCGAACGGCAACGGGACGACCTACTCGGCGGTGGCGATCACCGAATGGCGGGTGTTCGCCGAGGAGAGCGCGACGCCGGTCACCGTCAGCGCCCAGCCGCGGTGCATCGCGGGGAAGGCGTATGTCGCGGTCACGGCCCGCAACGACGACGATCAGCCGCTCGAGATCGAGGTCGTTTCGGCGTACGGCAAACGGGTCTTCTCCGCGGTCGCGCCCGGCGCCCATGCCTATCAAGCCTTCGCCGTGCGGGCTTCCTCGGTGCCGTCAGGCGCCGTGACCGCCAACGGCGTCTCGGCTGCCTATCCCGCGCTCACCTGCTGATTCTCCCGCCCTCACCTGCTGAAAGGACCTTCTGTGAAGAGAAGAATCGCGGCCGTTGCGGCCGGATCGCTGCTCGCCGGGATCGCGGCCGTGCCCCCGGCCGCGCTCGCCGACCAGGGCGACGCCGAGGTCGAAGTCACCGTCGACATCGCCGAGATCGAGGAACCGGGAGTGCTCGCGCTGACCGTGGCGGGCAACGCGGTCAGCCTCGCCGAATCCGGCTCCGACCTGCTGATCCGCCAGTTCTCCGGCACCTTGCCGACCGTGACGGTCACCGACACCCGCACGGCGTCGCAGATCCCCGCGGGTTCCGGCTGGGCGGTGCTGGGCAGCTCCAGCGACTTCACCGGCACCGCCGGGCAGACCCCGATCAGCGCCTCACACCTCGGCTGGAAGCCGCGCCTGCTCGACGGCGGCGAAACCGGCCTGGTCGCCGAAGGCGAGGAGGTGGTGACCGTCCTCGACGAACCCACCCAGCCCGGCAACAACGTCGGCCTGGTCGACCAGGAGCTGCTGGTCTCCACCTACGACTCGGCGGCGGTGACCGGCGGCGCCTACACCGTGAACGCCGACCTCAACCTGCGCACCCCGGCCGACGTCGCGGCCGGCTCCTACCGCGCCACCCTGACCCTGTCCCTCTTCGAGTAACGCTCCGCCGGCGGGGGCCGGCGCCCCCGCCGGCCCCGCCCGTTGCCCGCCCCGCCGGCCTCGCTCCGTCCCTTGCCCGCCCCGCCGGCCTCGCTCCGTCCCTTGCCCGCCCCGCCGGCCTCGCTCCGTCCCTTGCCCGCCCCGCCGGCCTCGCTCCGTCCGTTGCCGGACCCGCCGGCCTCGCCTCGTCCGTTGCCGGACCCCCTCGGCCTCGCCCTCGTTGTCAGACCATGCCGCTGAAGTCGCTGAAGGAGCCTGCCATGCGCCGCCCGCTCGCTGTCCTCGCCGCGCTCCTCACCGCCGCCGCGCCGGCCGCGATCCCGGGCCCGGCCTCTGCCGCGCCCGCCGCGGTCACCTGGACGGTGCAGCCGGCCAGCGCCACCGCGCCCGACGGCCGGCGCTGGATGGAGCACACCCTCGACCCCGGCGCCCAGCTCACCGAACACCTCGCCGTCCGCAACCTCGGCGACACCACGGCGGTCTTCGCGCTCAGCGCCGCCGACGGCTACCTCACCGGCAAGGGCCGGTTCAACATGCTGCCGTCCGGCCAGAAGTCGGTCGACGGCGGCACCTGGATCGACGTCCAGGACACCGTCACCGTGGAACCCGGCCGAACCGCCGTGGTCCCGTTCACGATCACCGTGCCCGCCGACGCCGCCCCGGGCGATCATCCCGCCGGCATCGCCGCCTCGATCGCCGGCCGGCAGGGCACCGTGCAGGTGGAGAGCCGGGTCGGCTTCCGCGTCCTGCTCCGCGCCGCCGGCGCCATCACCCCCGCACTGGCGACCTCGAACGTTCTAGTCCAGCACGAGCGCTCCTGGAACCCGCTTCGCCCCGGCACCGTCCAGGTGAGCTACACGGTCGCCAACACTGGCAACGTCCGCCTCGACGTGACCGCCAGCGCCCGGACAGCCGGCCGCAGCGCCGATACTCCGATCGGCGAGCTCCTGCCCGGCGGCACCCGCGCCGTCGAGACCCGCATCGACGGCGTCTGGCCGCTGGGCCGCCTCCGCACCACCGTCGGCCTCGACTCCGCCGCCCCGCACTCACTCACCGTGACCACCTGGGCAATGCCGTGGCCGCAACTCCTGCTTGCCGCGGCGCTGATCGGCCTCTCGCTCGCGCTGCGCGCGATCAACTGCCACCGCCGCCGTCGCCTGGAATCCCTCCTCGCCCAGGCCCGCCTGGAAGGAGCGAAATCCGTCGCATCATGATTTGTCCTCCCGGCAGCGACGGCATGATCCGGGAACCACATTGACGGGCTCACTCGCGTCATCTGCTGGTTCCCCGGACGCCGCCACACCCGTTGCGGGCGTGGGTACACCCACAACGGATGTGGCGGTTTGCTGAAAGGGTCTCCCTGAAACGAAGCTTCCAGGCGAGCGGCCGGCGGCCGGCAACGCGGCGTCCGATCACCGCCAGACACGGGCGGGCGCTTCGGCGAGGCTTTCCGGCATGAACAGCACACTTGATGGCAAGGTCGCCCTGGTCACCGGCGGCAGCCGGGGGATCGGCGCGGCCGTGGCGCTGCGCCTGGCCCGGCAGGGAGCCGACGTCGCGATCACGTACCAGAGCAACCAGGACCGGGCCGAGGCGGTGGTCAAGGAGATCAGGGCCGGCGGCGGTTGGGCCACCTCGGTACGCGCGGACAGCGCCGACCCGTCCGCGGTGATCGCCGCCGTGAACCAGGTCGTCGCCGACCGCGGCCGCCTGGACATCCTGGTCAACAACGCCGGCGCGTTTCTACTGGGCGAGTTCGAGCAGCTCAGCCTGGACGAGTTCGAACAGACCGTCGCCGTCAACGTCCGGGCGCCGTTCGTCGCGTCCCAGGCCGCCGTCCCGCACATGCCCGCCGGGGGCCGGATCATCAACATCGGCAGCAACGTCGCCGAACGAGCCGTTTTTCCCGGTTTCGCGCTGTACTCGATGAGCAAGACCGCCCTGATCGGCCTGACCAAGGCGCTCGGCCGCGAGCTGGGCCCTCGCGCGATCACCGTGAACCTGGTCAACCCCGGCCCGACCGACACCGACATCAATCCAGCCGACGGCCCGAACGCGGCGACGATCAACGGTTTCACCGCGCTCGGCCACTACGCCGACCCGGCCGACATTGCGGCCACCGTCGCGTTCCTGGCCGGCCCGGAAGCCCGGTACGTGACGGGCGCAACTGTCAACGTCGACGGCGGCTTCACCATCTGAGCACGGGTCCTTCTAGGGTGATCAGATGAGCAATCGCCCGCTGACCCTGATGGCCGTGCACGCGCACCCCGACGACGAGGTGACCAGCAGCGGCGGCGCGCTGGCCCGGTATGCCGCCGAAGGCGTCACGACGATCGTGGTGACCTGCACGGACGGTCGCTGCGGCGACGGTCCGAACGGGGTCAAACCGGGCAAGCCGGGCCACGACCCGGAGGCGGTCGTGGCCATCCGCCGCCGCGAGTTGGAGGCCAGCTGCGCCGCGCTGAAGGTGACCCATCTGGAGCTGCTCGGCTACCACGACTCCGGGATGCTGGGCTGGCCGACCAACGACGACCCGCAGTCGTTCTGGGCCACCCCGGTAGCTGTCGCTGCCGAGCGTCTGGCCGGGCTGATCCGTCAGTACCGGCCGGACGTGCTGCTCACCTACGACACCAACGGCGGCTACGGCCACCCCGACCACATCCAGGTGCACCGGGTCACCATGGCCGCCGTCGACCTGCTCGACGACCCTCCGGCGAAGGTGTACTGGAGTGCCGTGCCCCGCTCGGCGATGGAGCAGGTCGGCGAGCGGATGCGGGAGATGGGTATCGGCCTGGACGGGCCGGACCCCGCCGACCAGCCACCGATGGGCTGGCCGGACGAGGAGATCACCTCGTGGATCGACGTGTCCGGGGTGCTCGACCAGAAGTACGACGCCCTCTCCGCGCACGCGAGTCAGGGTGACGGCGCGTTCTTCCTCAGCCTCGGCCGGGACATGTTCGCCTCGGTGATGGGCACAGAATGCTACGTCCGGGTCCGGGACACCACCGGCGCCCCGGAGCGGGAGGACGACCTGTTCGCCGGGTTGCGCTGATCGAAGTGGTCCCGGTGGTCCGCGGCCCACTCGCGGAAGCCGGTGGGCGGGCGCCCGAGCACGCGGGCGACATCGTCGGTCAGCACGGCGTTGTGCCCGGCGCGGGCCCACGCCACGCCGATCCGGATCGCCTCGGCCGCGGCCGGGGGCAGGCCGGCCGGTAGTTCGGTGACGTCGGTCGTGGTGACCGTGCGGCCCAGGACCTCCCCGAGGATGCGGGCCTGCTCGGGCACGCTCAGCAGCTCCGGGCCGGTCAGGGTGTACACGCGGCCGTGATGTGCGGGATCGGTCAGGGCCGCGACCGCCACGGCCGCGACGTCGCGCGGGTCGATCACACCCTGCCGGCCGTCGCCGGTGAGATTCAGCGCGAGGGAGTTCGAGGCAAACGACGACGGCCGCAGGATCGTCCACGCCAGACCACTGGTGCAGACGGCCTCCTCGGCGGCCACGTGCCAGGCTCCGACGACCTGCCCGCCGAACCGCTCACCGGTGCCGATCGCCGACAGCTTGACGATCGAGGCCACCCCGGCCGCCCTAGCCGCCGCCACCATGGCCAGGTCGTGATCGGCCGACGGCACCGGTGGTGCGGTGACCAGGAAGATCGCGTGCACCCCGGCGACGGCCGCTGCCAGGCTGCCGGGATCGTCGAAGTCCGCCTCGACGCCGAGCCCGGCCGGTACGCGGTGCGCCGCCCGGGTCATCGCGCGCACCGGGATGCCGCGTTCCCGCAGTAGTCGGACGACGTGGGAGCCGACCTGGCCACCGTCGCCGCCGAGGCCGGCTACTTCGACCAGTCGCACATGACCGCCGACTTCCGGCGGGTGACGGGCACACCGCCCCGCGCGTACGCGGACGGCCGCTGGCCCGCCGCCGAACAGTGCGCGGGCCGGGAACGCGATCGCGTTCCCGGCCCGGAAGGTGGCGCTGTCAGGACTTGAAAGCGTCCTTGATCTTCTCGCCGGCCTGCTTCAGGTTCGAGCTGGTCTGGTCGGCCTTACCCTCGGCCTCGAGCTTCTCGTCGTCGGTGGCCCGGCCCACGCCTTCCTTGACCTTGCCGCCGACCTCTTCAGCCTTGTTGTCGACCTTGTCGTCGAACGCCATCGAGCACCTCCACTGAGACGGGTGTACAACGACCGCATACCCGCAATAGGGGCTCAGTAAGCCGGCAACCACACCCGCATCGTGGACGGGCCGCGGCCCGCCCAGTCGTGGTAGGGCCGCAGGACCACCTCTGCCGACTTGACGCTCGCCTCCGGGCCGGGCGCCAGGTACGGCCACTCCTGGTCGACCGGGGACGTGATGCGGCACGACGCGACCACCCCGCCGCCCCCGTCGGCCGGTGGGACGGACGCGTCCAGGCGCAGCGTGTCGACCGGAACGTGCGGGGGCAGGTCGACCGACTCGACGCAGTAGACGACCGGTCCGCGTTCGACCGCGACACATCCGCGTACCGAATCAATCCGTGGATCCGCGGCAGTCAGCCGCGGCCGGACCGCCAGATCGAGCACCACGGTCTCGCCGGCGGTGAAGCGCCGCCGCAGGCGCGCCTGCCCAGGTGAGACGGCCATTCCGTCGAGAGTGGCGTTGCCCGCCCACTGCGGGATGCGCAGGGTGAGGGTCCATGGGGTGTCCGGAGTCTCGGTGATCCGCACGCTGATCCGGCCGCTCACCGGATAGTCGGTGTCGATCTCCAGGCCGATCTCGCGGCCGTCCGGCAGGCTGGTCCGAATCTCCGCGGCCGCGTACTGGTGCAGCTGCAGACCGTCGTCGTCGCTGGTGGCGAGGTAGCCGGCGAGGCTGGCGAAGGTGCGGGCCAGGTTGGTCGGGCAGCAGGACACCCCGAACCAGGGCGCGCGCAGCGTGGACGCCGCCCGGGGAACCAGCGTGCCGGCGGGCGGTTCGGTGCCGAGGACCCGCTGGTGCAGGGTGTTGGTGTAGAAAAACCGGGTGCCGTCGTCGGACGGCGCGGTGGCGATCACGTTGAACAGGGTGCGTTCGATCAGGTCGGCGTAGCGCGGGTCGCCGTGCGCGAGCAGCAGCCGCCAGGACAGCATGACCGAGCCGATGCCGGCGCAGGTCTCCGAGTACGCCCGGTCCGGCGGCAGCACGAAGTCCTCGCCGAACGCCTCGTCCTGGTGCCGCGAGCCCATGCCGCCGGTCAGATAGGTACGCCGGGCCACCGTGTTGCGCCACTGCCGGGTCACCGCGTTGAGCAGTTCCCCGTCGCCGGTCTCGATGGCCACGTCCACCGCGCCGGCCGCCAGGTATGTCGCCCGCACCGCGTGCCCGCGCAGCACCGAGGCGGCGCGGACCGGCATGTCGTCCTGGAAGTAGGCTCGGCCGAACTCGATGTCCGCGAGGGTCTGCCGGCCGCGCCGTTCCACGAACAGCCGGGCCTGTTCCAGGTAGCGGCGGTCGCCGGTGACCCGGTAGAGCTCGACCAGCGCGGGCTCGATCTCCGGGTGCCCGCAGACCGAGGCGATGCCGTCCGGTCCGAAGACGTCGCAGACGTGGTCGGCGGCCCGGATCGCCACCTCGACGAGGTCGTCGGTGCCGAACGTGCGGGCCCGCGCCACCGCCGCCTGGATCAGGTGGCCGTAGCAGTACAGTTCGTGCCCCCACTCCAGGTCGCTGTAGCGCGGCTGCTGCCCGGGCCGGCCGAAGTTGGTGTTGAGGTACCCGTCCGGCTGCTGGACCGCGGCCACCCGGCGCACGATCGCCCGGTAGCGTTCCTCCAGCTCAGGGTCGGGGGAGCGGCCGAGTTCCCAGGCCATCGCTTCGAGCAGCTTGTAGATCTCGCTGTCGGAGAACTCGCGGCCCCGGCGGTCCTGCGGCGCGGCCTCCAGGTTGCCGAGCCAGCCGGCCCGCTCCAGCCAGTGTTCGATGTGCGCGAGGGTGGCCGACCGGTTGACCTCCTGCCGGCGCTGCCAGAACCCGGGGCGCAGGGTGACCTCGGACAGGCCCAGCGGGCGCAGCCGGCCGTGGCTGGGTAGCGCCGGGGCGCCGGAGACGGTGGGCGGTGCTTCGTTGATCGTCACGTGTGGATCACCCTTTGAGTGCGCCGGACATGAATCCGCGGACGTAGTGCCGTTGCAGTGCGAGGAAGAGCAGGACGCAGGGGAGCGCGAGCACGACCACGCCGGCCTCGGTGGCGCCGTAGTCGACGATGCCCATCACCTGCTGGCGCATGTTGGCGACGGCGAGCGGGAGCGGCGCCTTGTCGGAGTCGCTGATCAGGACCAGCGGCGTGATGAAGTCGTTCCAGGCGGCCAGGAAGGCGAACAGGCCGACCGTGATCAGCCCGGGTTTGACGGCCGGTACCAGGATGTGCCGCAGGGCCCGGAACGATCCGCATCCGTCGATCAGGGCGGCCTCGCGCAGTTCGCCGGGCAGGGCCTCGAACGAGATGCGCATCATGAACACCGCGAACGGCAGCTGGAACATGGCCAGCACCAGCGCCAGGCCGACCAGCGAGTTCTGCAGGCCCAGCTGGTTGAGCAGCACGTAGAGCGGGATCAGCAGGGTGGCGTACGGGACCATCAGGATGGCGAGGGTGAGCAGGAACAGCGCGTTGCGGCCGGGGAACTTGAACATCGCGAACGCGTACCCGCCGAACACCGAGGCAAGCAGTGTGAACAGGACAGTCAGGACCGAGACGACGGTCGAGTTCAGCAGATACTGCACGATGCCGGCCTGGTAGTTCGCCAGGGTGCTGTAGTTGCCGAACCCCCAGCCGTCGGTCTGCGCGGTGCCGGCCTGCGGGCTGACCGAGGCGACCGCGGCCCAGAGCATCGGGGCCAGGAACAGCACGGCGAGCGCGCCGGTGAAGACGTAGAAGGGCATCCGGCGCATCAGGACTCCTTGTCGCGCAGGCCGCGGAACTGCAGGACGTTGACGACCAGCAGCGCGCCGAGCACCAGGATCGAGAGGGCAGCAGCGCGGCCGAGGTCGTTCTGGCCGCCGAAGGCCATGTTGTAGATCAGCTGGACGATGGTGACCGTGCTGTTGTCCGGCCCGCCCTTGGTCAGGATGTAGAACTGGTCGAACGCCAGCATCGAGCCGGTGACGCAGAGGATCGTGCACAGGGCGAGCGACGACTTGAGCAGCGGCAGCGTGACGTACCGGAAGGTCTGCCAGCGCCCGGCGCCGTCCAGGCGGGCCGCCTCGTAGACGTCACCGGTGATCCCCTGCAGGCCGACCAGCAGCAACAGCATGTAGAAGCCGGCGAACCGCCACACGATCAGCGCGACTGTGGACCAGAGTGCGGTGGTCGGCGTACCGAGGAACGAGTCGATGCCGAGGAAGCCGAGCGGGCTGCTCTGCGGCGAGTAGAGCGCGTAGAACAGCAGCGAGGCCGAGGCCAGCCCCAGCGCGCTGGGCACCAGGATCGACGTGCGCAGAAAGCCGGTCCACCGGTTCGACTCCTGCACCAGCAGGGCCAGCCCGAGCGCCAGGCCCAGCAGGATGACGGTGGTGACCACGGTGTACTTGACGGTGAACCCCACCGCCGGCCAGAACAGGCGGTCGTCGACGGCGTCGGTGAAGTTCTCCGGCGCGTTGAAGCCGCGGTTGCCGGCGAACAGTCCCCAGTCGGAGACCGACATCCGCCCGACCAGCACGATCGGCACGACGAAGAAGATCAGGACGAACAGTGCGGTCGGCGTGGCGTAGCCCCAGCCCGCGAGGGCCTGGCCGCGTCGGCGCGGCCTGCGCCGGGTCTCGCCGGGCGGCGCGGTCACGCCTTCCGGCGGCTTGGTGAGGGTCGATGCAGGTGCCATGGCTTGCGCTTCCTTCTTTTCCTTGTACGCCTACGCGGCGCCGGGCCGACTGATCCCGGCGCCGCGTCCGGTGCTACTGGCCGAGTACGCCGGTGACGGCGCTGTTGTCGCCGGCCAGAGCCCCCGCGTCCCCGTAGACCTGGTTGCGCAGCAGGGTCACCCAGGGGCTGCCCGGCGCGTTGAACGCCTGCTGGAAGTTGATCGCGAACGGCGTCTTGCTCTGCGGCGACGCCGCCACCTGGTTGACCGTGGCGACCCGCGGGTCCTTCTTCGAGAACTCGTTGTCGGCCAGGTCGGTCCGGGCCACCGTGCTGTTGTTCGCCGCGAGCACGTCGACCTGGGCGGCCTCGGAGGTCAGCCAGGACAGGAAGTTCCAGGCCTGCTGGTTCTTCTTGGAGTCCTTGGAGATGCCGATGCCGTCGCCGCCGATGAAGGTGGAGCCGCCACCGGCGCTCGTGCCCGGGATCGGCGCCACGCCCACGTCGACGGTCTTGGAAGCGGTCGGCAGCAGGGTGGCCGGGTACGGCATCACGCCGATCTTGCCCTCCTGGAACGCGGCGACCCAGGTGGCGCCGGTCTCGTCCTTCGAACCGGGCGCGATCGCTCCGCCCTCCTGCAGCTCACGCCAGGTGCTGTAGACCTTCTGCGCGGCCGGGCCGTCGAGCAACGACTTCGTGCCCTCCGGGTCCATCACGTCCTCGCCGCTGGCCCAGATCATCGGGAACCAGGTGAACACGTTGCAGCCACCGCAGTTGCCGCCGAAGTACGTGCCGTACGTGTCCTTCTTGTTGAGCTTCTGGATCGCCAGCGCGTGCTGCTTGAACTCGTCCAGCGTCGCCGGGCCCTTCTCCGGGTCGAGGCCGGCCTCCTTGTAGAGCGCCTTGTTCCAGAAGATCACCGACAGGTCGAGGACGAACGGCAGCACGAACTTCTGGTCCTCGTAGGTGCCGGCCGTGATGTGCCCCTGGTTGATCTTGTCGGCGTACGGCAGCAGCCCGATCTGCTCGGTCAGGTCACTGAACAGGCCGGCCTTCGTCCAGTTCGGCACGTAGACGATGTCGGCGGCGAACAGGTCGGGCAGGTTGCTGCTGCCGGCCGCCGCACCCACCTTCGCCACGTAGTCGTCGTTCGGGACGATGGTCAGCTTCACCTGGTTCTTGTGCGACTTGTTGTACGCGTCGACCAGCGCCTTGGCCTGCAGCTCCAGCGGTGCCCGGGTCCAGAGTGTCAGCTCCGAGCCGTCGTCGACCCCCTCGGCCGTGATCGCCCCCGACGAGCTGGAACCCTCGGCGTCGTCGGACCCGCACGCCGCCAGCGCGGCCACCAGGCCGAGCGCCGCCACGGCCGCGACCGCCCTGCGTATCCCTGATCTCACTATGCTCCTCCTGAACGTTTCGGTATGTTTCGGAGTTGCCGGTACGTGTACTAGGCTGGCGGACGTCAAGCCAGCGAGAATGAGCAGCTAAGAAGCGGTGGAACGCGACCGGCCGAAGTGGCCGGGCCGGTCGCCGAAAACGTTTTCAGAAACGTAATCGGGTGGAGATTTTCTTGTCAAGAGGTTCGACAGCCGGTGGCACATCGGCCGACAATCGTCCCGATCGGAGACAGGGCTTGGAGGACACGTTGGGCACGGCCACCAACCGCCCTGTCACGCTGCGCGACGTCGCCCGTCTGGCCGGCGTCTCGGTCGCCACCGCGTCGAAAGCGCTGAACGGTCAGCCGCAGGTCCGCGCCGAGACCCGGGCCCGGGTCATCCGCGCCGCCGAGCAGCTCGCCTTCTCACCCAACACGTTTGCCCAGAGCCTGATCACCCAGCGCAGCGGCACGGTCGGGCTGCTCACCTCCGACCTGGAGGGCCGCTTCTCCATCCCGATCCTGATGGGCGCCGAGGACGCGTTCGGCTCCGACCAGACGTCGGTCTTCCTCTGCGACGCCCGCGGCGACACCATCCGGGAGAAACACCACCTGCGGGCATTGCTCACCCGCCGCGTCGACGGCCTGATCGTGGTGGGCGCGCGCCCCGACACCCGGGCATCATTGGGCCGTGACCTGCCCGTCCCGGTCGTCTATGCGTACGCGCCGTCCGACGACCCGGCCGACCTCTCCCTGGTCACCGACAACGTCGGCGGCGGCCGCCTCGCCGTCGACCACCTGATCCGCTGCGGCCGCCGCCGGATCGCCCACATCACCGGCGACACCAGTTACGGCGCCGCCCACGACCGTGCCCGCGGCGCCCTGGACCGCCTCGCCGAGGAGGGCTTGGAGTTGGCCGGCGGCGAAGTCTGGTTCGGCATGTGGTCCGAGGCCTGGGGCCGCGGCGCCGCCCGCATGCTGCTGGACCGCTGCCCCGACGTCGACGCCGTCTTCGCCGGCTCCGACGAGATCGCCCGCGGTGTGCTCGACGTGCTCCACGAGGAACGCATCGACGTGCCGTCCCAGGTCGCCGTGATCGGCTTCGACAACTGGAACATCCTGGCCGCCAACGCCCGCCCCCCACTGACCACCATCGACCTCAACCTGGAACAGCTGGGCCGCACCGCCGCCCAGCGCCTCTCCGCGGCGATGGAGGGCCACCCCGCCTCCGGCACCGAAACCCTCCCGGTCCGCCTGATCACCCGCGAGTCCACGGCTCCCCTCAGCTGACCCCACCCGCAACTCCCGCCGGGACCCGCGCGGACTACCCGAAGCCGCCCCGCCAGCCGGTCGCCCCCTTGCTCAGCCGCGGTTGAGGACTGCTTGGGGTGGGTTGATGCGGTCCTGCTGGGCGGCTGGTGTTGGCGGGCCGCCGTTGAGGACTGCTTGGGGTGGGTTGATGCGGTCCTGCCGGGCGGCTGGCGTTGCTCAGCCGCCGTTGAGGACTGCTTGGGGTGGGTTGATGCGGTCCTGACGGGCGGCTGGTGTTGCTCAGCCGCCGTTCCGGACTGCCTCTGGCCGCGGGAAGCAGGTCTGCCGTGCGGCTGGGGCGGGCGCGGGGCCCGGCCCGGACTGGGCCCGGCCCGGACTGGAGCCGGCCCGGACTGGGGCCCGGCCCGGACTGGGGCCGGCCGGGACTGGGGCGCGAGGCGCAGCCGGGAGAGCAAACGGAACCAGCCTAACCTCCTAGGATGCTTTAGAGGGTGTGTTCGACGGCTCCGTAGCGGGCAGAACCGGCGTGAGTGACAAAAGCCCAGTACTGATCGCCATACGACCAATGCCACCACTGCGACGGATGCGGGACCATGCCGCTGCCTCGCAACGCAGCCGCGAGCAGCGCATGGCGACCCGGATCGAGGGCCTGGGGGAGCGCGGGAACAGCCCCGGACGGGGAGAGCACCGTCAGATCGACCGCCCCGCCGGTGAGATGCGGCGGCAGGTCTACCGGTCTCGGGTGCCGGCACCCCAGGCCTATCGAGGGCCTGGGGGAGCGCGGGAACAGCCCCGGACGGGGAGAGCACCGTCAGATCGACCGCCCCGCCGGTGAGATGCGGCGGCAGGTCTACCGGTCTCGGGTGCCGGCACCCCAGGCCTATCGAGGGCCTGGGGGAGCGCGGGAACAGCCCCGGACGGGGAGAGCACCGTCAGATCGACCGCGCCGCCGGTGAGATGCGGCGGCAGGTCTACCGGTCTCGGGTGCCGGCACCCCAGGCCTGCCGCCGCCTCCCGGTCTCGCGTGCGATACCCCGCCAGGACGAGCAGGCGCAGCTCCCGCGGAAGCAGACTCTGGGCTGTCACCAACCGGTCTACCACCCCCGACCGCAAGGAGACGCCCTCGGCCACGACCGAAAGCGGTGCCCCCGCTCCGAGGACGGCCAGCGGCTCGCCGCAGTCGCGGACCGGCACGGCCGCGAACCGTGGATCCGTCAGCGGCACAGCCATCTGCCCGACCTCCGTCACGTGAGACGGGGCAGAGCCTCGTGCAGGCCGCTATAGAGTTTCTGTAGCCGTTCTGTAGGACAGTTCGCTGACCTCGCGTGCTCCGTACGATCGGAAGGTCGCCAGAGCCTCGCGCCGCACTGCCTCGGCCGCCGCGCTCTGGCCGCGCGCTTCCCGGAGTTCCGCGATGTCGCGCTGGGTGCGCGCCGCGAACAGCGGCATCTCCAGTGAGCGGAAGAGGTCCAGGGCGCCGCGCAGGCAGGCGTCGGACTCGTCGAGGCGCCCGGCGCTGAGGTGCAGTTCGCCGAGGGTGCGCAGGGTCATCGCCTCGGCCCACCGGTCGCGGCCGGCGCGGTCGCTGATCAGCAGCGGTTCGAGCACGGCGAGCGCCTGGTCGAGCCGGCCCAGCCGGACGTGTGTCTTGGCCAGCGCGCGCAGGCTGAAGCCTTCGAGTTTGACGTCGCCGAGCTGCCGGAACATCTCGGTGGCCCGGCTGAGGACCTGTTCGGCGTCGTCGAGGCGGCCGGCCGCGCGATGCACCAGGCCGATGGTGCGCAGGGTGAGGGCGGTGCCGCGGACGCTGCCGGCGCGCCGGTAGGCCCGAAGCGCCCGTTCCAGGGACGTGTTGGCCTCGTCGATGGCGCCCTGTTCGAGGTAGACCGATCCGGCGATGCGGGCGCAGTGGCCGATCGCGCTGTCGTCGTCGAGGACGGTGAGGACGGTCATCGCCTGTTCCAGGAAGTGCCGGGCCTCCGGCAGGTAGCCCTGTTCGCGGCAGGCCAGGCCGAGCGCGGTCAGCATGGCGGCGGCGCCGCGCTGGTGGCCGAGGTCGCGGAAGAGGGCGAGGGCCTCGGACAGGTGGCGGCGGGCTTCCGGGTAGCGGTCCTGCTCGTACCGGAACTGGCCGAGCGCGGCGATCAGCACCGCCTCGCCGAGGCGGTTGCCCGCCCGGCGGGCGGCGCCCAGGGCCGCGTCATGGGCGCGCTGCCACAGCTCGATGACGTTGTTCAGGGGGTACGACGACGCGCACACCAGCGACGCCAGCCGGACCGCCGTGTCGTCGAGGTCGAGGGCGGCGGCCCGTTCGACGGCCAGGACCAGGGAGGTCTGTTCGACGTCGAGCCAGCCGCGCGGGTTGGTGCTGGTCTCCCCGTCGGCCTGGTCCTCGCGCGACGGCAGCCACAGCGGGATGCAGCCGGAGGTGACCCGGTCGGCGATGTGCCCACGCAGCCGGTCGAGGCGGGCCAGCCAGCCGTCCGCGACGCGGGTGGTCACGGCCACCTGGTCGGCCGGTGATTCGAGGAGTTCGGCCTGTTCACGGGCGTAGATGCGGACCAGGTCGTGCAGCCGGTAGCGGATCTGCCCGGCGTGGTCGACGTAGGTGTAGTCGACCAGGTGCGCGTCGACGAGCTGCTCGATGACGGTCTCGGCGTCCTCGACGCTGGTGTCGAGCAGGGCGGCGACGACCCAGCAGGGGAAGTCGGAGGGGCCGAGCTGGCCGAGGCGGCGCAGCACGGTCCGGGCGCGCGGGTCGAGGCCGGGCAGGCTCATCTCGATGGTGGCGCGGACCTGCTGGTCGCCGGCCCACAGTTCGTCGAGGCGGCGGCGTTCGTCGCCGAGGCGGCGGGCCAGCAGCTGCGCGGACCAGTGCCGGCGGGTGGCGAGGCGGGCGCCGGCGATGCGTACCGCCAGCGGCAGCCGCCCGCACGACGAGACGATCTCGGCAGCCGCGTCCGGGGACGAGGTCACCCGGTCGTCGCCGACCACGCGGGCCAGCAGGATGGTCGCCTCCTGCTGGCTGAGCATGTCGAGTTCCAGCAGCCGGGCGCTGGCCAGGCCGGGGAGCCGGTTGCGGGAGGTGATCAGCACGCCGCAGCGCGGGCTGCCCGGCAGCAGCGGCCGGACCTGCTGCTCGTTGGCGGCGTCGTCGAGCACGACCAGCACCCGGCGTTCGGCGAGCAGGCTGCGGTACTGGTTCATCCGCTCGTCCAGGCTGCTCTCAATGGCGCTCGGGTCGACGTCGAAGGCGCGCAGGAAGCGTCCCAGCACCTCGGCCGGCGAGGCCGGCGAGGCGGACATGCCGCGAAGATCGACATGCAGGACACCATCGGGGTACGCCGAGGCGACGCGATGCGCGACATGGACCGCGAGCGCCGACTTGCCGACCCCGCCGGGTCCCGCGATCACGCCGGCCGACGACTTCTCCAGCAGCTGGACGAGCTGCGCCGTCTCCGTCTCGCGGCCGGTGAAGTCGGCCGCGTCCGGTGGCAGCTGCGCGGGGACCGGTTTCGGCGCCGCCCCGGATTCGCCGCGCAGGATCGACTCGTGCAGGCGGGTCAGTTCCGGGCCGGGTTCGATGCCGAGCTCCTCGACGAGGACCTGCCGGCCCTGCCGGTAGACGGTCAGCGCGTCCGCGGTGCGGCCGGACCGGTGCAGCGCGGTCATCAGCTGCGCCCGTAGCGACTCGCGGGTGGGGTGCTGCCCGACCAGCACGGACAGTTCGGCGCAGAGCTGGTCGGCGCGGCCCAGGGCGAGGTCGGCGGCGATGCGTTCCTCGGTGATCGCGATCCGTTGCTCGTCCAGGCGGGCTGCTTCGGCGGTGAGCGCGTCGCTGCGTACCCCGCTCAGGGCTGGACCGTGCCAGAGCGCGGCCGCGGCACGCAGCGCTTCCGATGCCTCGGCGTGGCGTCCGTCGCGGGCGGCGGCGCGGCCGCGGGCCACGAGCGCGTCGAACCGGTTGCGGTCCAGGCTGTCCGGGTCGATGCGGGCCAGGTAGCCCGGCGGCCGGGTCTCGATCACTCCGGGTGGCAGGGCGCGGCGGAGAGCGGAGACGTACGTCTGCACGAGGGCCCGGGCCGTCGGCGGCGGATCGTCGTCCCAGATCACGTCGATCAGCCGGTCGGTCGACACCACCCGGCCGGCCGGGAGCAGCAGGGCGGCCAGCAGCGTCCGGATCTTGGTTCCGCCGAGCGGGACGGTGTCCGCGCCGGTACGCACCTCGACCGGCCCGAGCAGCCGGAACTCCACGTCCGCCGCCTCGCTCGCCCGGGACGGCCCGGTGTCCGCGGTCAGCGCCTCCTGGTAGGCGTCGCGCAGCTCACGGCCCGGATCGGTGCCGAGTTCCTCGGCGAGCAGGTGGCGGGTCTTGGCGTACCGGTCCAGGGCCTCGCTGGTGCGCCCGCAGTCGTGCAGCGCCCGGATCAGGGCCGCGGCGAGCGGCTCGACCAGCGGGTACTCCTCGCACAGGGTGTTCAGCGTCTCGACCGTGAGCCCCGCGGTCCCGGCGGCGTGGGCGGCCCGCGCCCAGGCCAGCGCCACCTCGATCCGGCGGCCGTGCCAGTGCCGGCGCAGCCGCTGCGCCCACGGCCCGGGCAGATCCGCCACCGGGCTGCCGCGCCACAGGTCGAGGGCCTCGGCCAGCGGCTCCGGCTCGGCTTTCGCAGCCAGGTCCTCGAAGCGCCGCAGGTCCACCAGGCCGGCCGGCACGTCGATCCGGTAGCCGCCGCCGGCCCGCTGCAGTTCCGCCGGTCCGTCGCTGAGCGCCCGGCGCAACGCGGAGACGTACGCCTGGACTGCGTGCCGCGCCTTCGCCGGCGGCCGGTCGCCCCACACCCGGTCGATCAGCTCGTCCATCGGCACCGGCCGCCCGGCGTCCACCAGGAGGGCCGCGAGCACAGCCCTCTGCCGCGGCTGCCCGATGTCCACCGGCCCTGCCGTGGTGCACGCCTCCACCGGTCCGAGCAGTCGGAACTCCACGCGTCGCGCCTCCCCTCCGCCCGCCACCATAAACGTCACTCGATACGCCCGCTTCAGCGTGTCGCACCCGGACCACCCTGCGGACGCCCCGAGGAATTCCCGAGACGTGTGCGGCAACGTCGCCCGGGTGCATCACGGGGGAGTGAAACGGTGAACGCGACCGAACGGGCCGTGCTGGCCCTGGCCCTGGTGGCCTTCACGGGCCTGGCGCTCGCCGCCCGCGCCGGCCCACCCGACCCACCTGACCCGCCGCGGGACCGTGACTGTCCGGCGACCCGGCAGGTACTGGTCGTCGAAGCCCGGCTGCCCGCGGTGGCGCGCGCCTGCCGGCCGCCCGTAGTGCCTCGCGGCACGGTGGTCACCGACTGGCCTTCCTCGGGACTCGACCGGCACCGCGCCCTGATCGGGCCGGCTCGCCGCGCCGGGGCCGCCGTCCGGCTCGGCTGAGCGGCACGCTGAGTCGGCCGTCACCACCGGGCTGCTCAACTGGGCTGCGGCGATGCCGATCGTGGGGTCATGCGTATGCCCGCGATCGACGACCACGAGGCCGAGTTCTGGGTCCGCCAGATCCGGCTCGGTGTGCTGATCGCGGTCGTGATCCCGCTGGTCGGCGCCATTCACGTGCTGGTCAACTGGGCGCCGCCGCAGCGCTGGTGGGCGGGGCCGATCGCGGCCTGCGGGCTGGTGCAGCTGCTGCTGCTGATGCTGCCGTGGCGGCGGTGGGTGCGCAGCGCCCGGGTCCGGGCGGCGCTGTTCGGCTGGTGGCTGGCGCACATCCCGCTGCTGTGCTTCGTCTCGTACGTCGACGTCAACGGCGCGGTGCTCTACCTGCCGTGCGTGATGCTGATGGTGGTGACGGCGGCCGCGCTGTTCCCGCCGATGCTGGTCGTGCTGCTCGGCGTGGTGTCGCTGGCCGGATACTTCGCGCTGCTGCCGACCGGTCTCGGGGTCAGCTCGGTGCTGGTCGCCGGCCTGGCGACGGTGATGGGGTTCGTGGTGACGACCAGCGCGGTGATCGCGCACAACCGGCGGCGGATGGACGCGCGGCGACGGGCGGCGGAGCGCCGCACCGAGGCGCTGCTGCAGAACTCGCCCGAGGTCGTGGTGGCGCTCGGGAGCGACGGCATCGTGCGGTATGCGAGCCTGTCGACCCGTACCGTGCTGGGTTATGCCCCGGAAAGTGTCACCGGAGAGCTGATCGACGGGCTGGTGCACCCGGAGGACCTGGCCCGGATGCGCACCTGGATGGCCGCGCTGCGCTCGTCGGCGGCCGGGTCGACGGCGGAGGCCGAGATGCGGGTGCGCCGGGCCGACGGGTCGTGGGCGGTGCTCGACGCGATCGGCACGAACTGCCTGGACGACCCGGATCTGCAGGCCGTGGTGGTCAGCATCCGCGACATCGGCGCGCGCAAGGCCCTGGAGGAGCAGCTCAGCCGGCAGGCGTTCACCGACCCGCTGACCGGGCTGTCGAACCGGGCGCTGTTCCGTAACCGGCTGGCGCACGCCACCGCGCGCCGCGACGCCGACGTCACGCTGCTGCTGATCGACCTGGACGACTTCAAGGACGTCAACGACAACCTCGGGCACAGCGCCGGCGACCAGCTGCTGACCACGATCGCCGGGCGGCTGCGGGCCGGGGTCCGCCCCGGCGACACCCTCGCGAGGCTGGGCGGTGACGAGTTCGCGGTGCTGATCGAGTCGCTCGACGGGCGTGACGCGGCGGCCACCGCGGAGCGGCTGCTGACCGAGCTGCGCCGGCCGATCGACCTGGGCGGCGGGGACATCCGCTGCACCGCGAGCATCGGGGTGGCCGGCACCGACACCGGCGCCGACGGCGAGGAGCTGCTGCGCAACGCGGACCTGGCGATGTACGCCGCCAAGCGGCAGGGCCGCAACGCGTACGCGGTGTTCGACGAGACGATGTACGCCGGTGTGCTCAACGAGGCCCGCCAGCGGATGGAGATGGAGAAGGCGCTCGCCGACGAGCAGTTCGTCGTGCACTACCAGCCGGTCGTCGACCTGCCGCACCAGCGGGTCACCGGCGTGGAGGCGCTGGTCCGCTGGCAGCACCCGGAGCAGGGGCTGCTCGGCCCGAACCACTTCATCGACAACGCCGAGGAGAGCGGCCTGATCGTGCCGCTGGGCCGCTGGGTGCTGCAGGAGGCGTGCCGGCAGCTGGCCCGCTGGCAGGCCGGCGGTGTGGGCGCCGACCTGACCATGAACGTCAACCTGTCGGCCCGGCAGTTCCAGTACGCCGGCCTGGTCGACGACGTCCGCGAGGCGATCCTCAGCTCGGGTGTCGAACCCGGCCTGCTCACCCTGGAACTCACCGAGTCGATGCTGCTGCAGGACATCGACGCCGCGTCGGAGACCCTGCACGCGCTGCGCGCCCTCGGCGTCCACCTGGCCATCGACGACTTCGGCACCGGCTACTCGTCGCTGAACTACCTCAAGCGCCTCCCGGTCGACGTCATCAAGATCGACCGCGCGTTCGTCACCGAGGTCGCCACCGACGCCGGTGACAAGGCGCTGGTCGACGCGGTGGTGACGCTGAGCCGGGCGTTGAGCCTGAAGACCGTGGCCGAGGGCATCGAGACCGACGACCAGCAGGAGATGCTGCACCGGCTCGGCTGCGAGTACGGCCAGGGCTACCTGTTCGGCCGTCCCGCGGAACCGGACACGATCGAGGCACTGCTGCGCGAGCACTCCGAGGTATCTTCGCTGCACGCGTGAGGTGTGGGAGGTGCAAGTGCGGACCGTGACCCGGCGGCTGCCACTGCTGCGAGCCGATCTCGAGGGCGCCGTCTGCTCGCTTCCGTCCGACTTCGTCCTGGACGGCCACGAGCGGATCACCGTCGTGCTCGAGCACCGGCCGCACGGCCGGCAGGTCTTCGAGGCGGACGTCCGGCAGGACGTCGGGTGGCAGCTGCACGGCATCGGCTGGCCGGTCGACCTGCGCCCCGGCGTGCTGGTCACGGTCACCTGGCGGCCGGCGAAGGACGAGATCGGGCTGCGGACCACGGTCGCCGAGGACCCGATGCGGGTCGACGGCGTCGACTACTTCCACGAGTACGATCCGGCGGCCGTCACCCGCGCCTTCGAACCGGACGCGTCGAACCATGCGCAGGTGCTGGGCGTGGTGCGCCGGCTGGGCCGGGTGTTCGAGGACGGCAGCGCGGTGCACACCGAGGCGTTCGTGGCCGCCCGCTGCGGGCTGGGCCGCGGGGCGCGCGGTGCTTTCCTGTTCCGCAATGCGGTGGACCAGCTGATCCGGGAGGGGTACGTGACGCGCGTACCCGGCAGTGTCGACGCCGCCGGTCAGCCGTCCTATCCGGCGGTGGACGGCGAGGAGCCGGCCGAGATGCTGTTCTACGCCCCGCTGGTCGAGCCCACCCCCATGGGTGACGGCCCGGACCGGCGCGAGCACTGGGTCAACGGCTTCATCCGCAAACTGCCGCCCGGCGCCCAGCCGTCGGAGAAACAGTTGGCCGCCCACCGCCGAGCCGTGGAGAACGACCTGATCGACGAGGATTCGCTGGCCCCCGGCTACACCTACGTGAAGAAACACCACCGCCACGGCTGACCCCGCCCAGCCGTTGCTGAGGGTCGTTTCCGGTCCGTGCGAACAGCCTTCAGAGCCAGCCGCGTTGCCCGAGGCTCGCCACCCCGAACCCCAGCGGCGCCGATCGATCAGTATGGCGGCAGACCGGCTCGGCCGGGATCGCGCGACGGCTGTGGCCTCGTTCCCGGAGGCCTCGAGCGCAGCCGGGCGCCGGCGATCACCACGACGACCGCCAGGATGATGCCGAAGCTGACCGGGTAGACCCAGGCACGGCCGGTGACCAGTGAGAACACGAGCATGCCTGCGTAGAACGGCCCGCCGACGGCCAGACCGAGGAGCGCGCCGCGGCGGTTCTGCTCGGCGGTGAGGGGCAACGGCCGGCGGTCTGCGGGCAGCGCCTTGCGGTTGAGCCAGTCGAACAGCGGCAGCATCAGGGCCCAGACAGCGCCGTACAGGCCGGCCCGGGCGAAGATC
The DNA here is from genome assembly GCF_036053395.1 of Actinoplanes sp. NBC_00393. Taxonomy (NCBI): domain Bacteria; kingdom Bacillati; phylum Actinomycetota; class Actinomycetes; order Micromonosporales; family Micromonosporaceae; genus Actinoplanes; species Actinoplanes sp. NBC_00393. The sequence continues at coordinate 2,001,363 of NZ_CP107942.1, forward strand.
AGCGAGACCGGGTCGCCGCGGTCCAGGAACAGGCGCATCGCGAACCAGATCAGGGTGAGCGTCACCGAGGCGACGGCGTACCGGCCCGGCGGCCCGCCCAACTTCTCCACGAGCATGGCCCGGCGGCTCGCAAGACCCGGTTTCTCGACCATGGTCGATGCCATTGCCCGCCGCGGCCGTCAGATATGCGCCTCCGGCACGTGGGCGGCGGCCAGCGGGCCCGCCACCGACCAACCGAGCGCTTGGTACAACGCCCGGCCATCCGCGGTCGCGGCGAGCACGCCGGTCGACAATCCAAGATCAAGAGCAGCATCAGCAAGGGTACGCATGACAGCACTCCCGAACCCACGCCGCCGGTGCCCGGGATCCGTCTCCACCTGGTCGATGACGCCGACCGTGCCCGCCGGAGCCATCCGCCCCCACGCGGCCCTCTCCCCGCCCTCGCCGAGGATCTCCGCGTGAACCACCGGCCCGTCCCTGACGACCCGGACAGGATGCCCAACCTTCTCGCCGGCCCGAAACGGCACCTGCATCAGATAGGCGGTGTCGGCCATGGCCCACGCCCCGGGCAGAGCTTTGCGCAGCAGCTCCGGCTCACCGGCCACCTTGATCCACGTCCCCGGCGCATCGTGCTCGCGGCCCAGCCCGTCCAGCACCTGCTCGTCAAACGCGGGCAGCACATAGCGGACCCGGTGCCCTGGCAGCCCGACCTCCATCCGCCAAGCGCCGGGCACGGCCTCCGGAGCGCCGACCGACCGGCAGAGCGCCCAACCATGCACCCACGAGCTGACGAGGTCCAACGCTTGGTCCTTCCTGACGGCCCGGCCGGTCCGAAATGCGAATCAGGAAGAATCTATCGGGTGGAAGCGCGCATGATCCAACCGAAATGGGTGGCCGTAGCCCTGGCCGCCGCCCCGCACGTCTTCCTGCTCGCCTGGATGACCCTGATGATCACCCAGTCGTCCGGCACCGACCGGATGTACGCGAGCATCCTCGGCTACTTCGAACTGCTGCTGCTCCCGATCGCCCTGGCAGCCGCCGCCGTCACCTGGTTCATCCGCCCACTGCGCCGCTTCGCCGCACCCATCGCCGCCATCTCGATAGCCGGCGCCGTGCTGGTCTTCACCACCGCCATGATCGTCGCCCAGGAACGCACCTGGTCCTGACCACCCGCGCCGTCGATCCCGACCATCCGCGCCGTCAGTCCCGACCATCCGCGCCGTCGGTCCTGACCGGCCGCGCCGTCGGTCCTGACCGGCCGCGCCGTCGGTCCTGACCGGCCGCGCCGTCGGTCCTGACCGGCCGCGCCGTCGGTCCTGACCGGCCGCGCCGTCGGTCCTGACCGGCCGCGCCGTCAGTCCCGACCATCCGCGCCGTCGGTCCCGACCATCCGCGCCGTCAGTCCCGACCAGCCGCGCCGTCGGTATTGACCGGCCACGCCCTCCGGTCCGACCCCCAGCTGGCGGTGAGGCATGGAATGCGGCGCTGTTGAGGTGCATGGCGGCCAGCCGGCGAGGCCGGGCTGGCGCTGAGGCATGGAATGCGGGCGTCTTTAGCTGCTTCAACGCCAGCCGGGCGGGCTCGGCTGGCGCTGAGGCATGGAATGCGGGCGTCTTTAGTCGCTTCAACGCCAGCCGGGCAGGCTGCAATGCCGCTCAGCGCAAGTTGACCTTGTAGTGAGCGGCGTGTCGGTGGGCGGTGTGGTGTCCGGGTCGCTGGGATGGCCGCCGCGTCGGGTGTGCAGGTGCGGCCGGATCAGGTGTCGGTCGGGGTGCTGGTGACTGCGGTGCCGCGGGTCAAGATCGATCTGGCGGTGGCGGCGTGTGGGGTGCAGGCGAAACGATCGGACGGCAAGTTGCCGCCGCATGCGTCGCCGCGATCGACCCGGACCGGATCAGCTTCACCCGCGCCTGCGCATCATCCGCCGCGCCGCCACCGGCATGGCGGACATCCCCCCTCAGGACTGGACTGACACACTGCCTCGCCTCTATACCGAGATCACCGTGAAGCTCAATCCGGCAATCCGGCAATCCGGCACGCCGGCACCGCACCTGCCCCGCGCTCAAGCGCCTACGCCACTGCGGCTACCGGATCAAGAGATCCGACGAGCCGGCCAGCATCCGCCACCATGGCCCGCCCACGATCCGGCACTACCATCTCCCACCAAGATCAAATTGGGCTTTGTGGCATGCGGGCGGGCTGAGCTGGCGCTGAGGCATGGAATGCGGGTGTCTTGAGCTGCTTCAACGCCAGCCGGGCGGGCTCGGCTGGCGCTGAGGCATGGAATGCGGGCGTCTTGAGCTGCTTCAACGCCAGCCGCACCGGCTCGGCTGGCCTTGAGACATCTGATGCGGCTCGGAGGCGCGTCGCAGGCCGGCCGATGAGGGCGGGGCCGGCCTGCGACGGCTTGATCGGGGAGGTGAGGCAGCGCTGGGGGCAGCCCGGCCACGTGCTCACGCCCGGCGCGGGCCCTGGGGACCGTGAGTGGGCTGGTGATCGCCGGGGTAGTGGGGGACTTCTCGTCGCGCGTACCGGAGATGGTTTCAGTCGGAACCCGGCTCGGACATGGCGCGGTGCATGCGCGCCTTGACCGTCTCTGGCGTGATCTTCGCGCCGCCGGCCATGATCTTGTTCTTGACCGAGCCGGCGACCACGTGGTCCTTGCCCTTCATCAGGGCCTCGAAGCCCTGCGCCGCGACCTGGGCCGCGTCGTCCTTGCTGGAGCTGGCGCCGACGCGAGTGTCCTGCATGCCGGCGCGGTCGAAGAACTCGGTGTCGGTCGGGCCGGGCATCAGGGCGGTGACGGTGACGCCGGTGTCCTTGAGTTCCTCGCGCAGCGCCTCGGAGAAGGAGAGCAGGAACGCCTTGGACGCGGCGTAGGTGGCTTCGAACGGGCCGGGCTGGGTGGCGGCGATCGACGAGGTGAACAGGATCCGGCCGGCGCCGCGGGCGGCCATGTCGCGGACGGCGAGTTTGGCCAGGTGGACCGAGGAGCGCACGTTCAGGTCGACGATCGCCAGGTCGGCGGCGAGGTCGGTGTCGGCGAACGGGCCGCCGGAGCCGATGCCGGCGTTGATCGCGATGGCGTCGAGCGGGCGGCCGGTGGCGGTGATCCGGGCGTAGAACTCCTCGACGCCGGCGGGGGTGCTGAGGTCGGCGCGGACCGTGTCGAGGGCTTCGACGGTGTGGATGCGCTCGTCCTCGGCGGCCACCACCACGTCGAAGCCGTGCTCGGTGAACTGCCTGGTCAGCTCGAGGCCGATGCCGCTGGAGGCGCCGGTCACGGCAGCGAGGGGCTTGCCGAAAGCATCGGGAGAAGTCGTCATGGCGACTGGCTACCCGGCGGGCCGCCGGTTACACAGAAGTTCGCGAGTGATGCCGGCCAGGTCGGTGACGCCGGTCAGCGCCATGGTCAGGTCGAGCTCGGCGATGATGTTGGCGATCACCTCTTCGATGCCGCGCTGGCCGGCGAGGGCCAGGCCGTACATGTAGGGGCGGCCGAGCAGGACCGCGTCGGCGCCGAGGGCGAGCGCGGTGAAGACGTCGGCGCCGCTGCGGATGCCGCTGTCCATCAGGACGGTACGGTCGGGGCCGACCGCCTCGCGCACCTGCACCAGGGCGTCGAGGGTGGCGATCGAGCTGTCCACCTGCCGGCCGCCGTGGTTGGACACCACGACCGCGTCCACGCCCAGGTCGAAGGCGCGGCGGGCGTCGTCGGGGTGCAGGATGCCCTTGAGCACGACGGGCAGCCGGGTGCGGTCCTTGACCGTGGCGATGTGTTCCCAGCTCAGCCGCGGGTTGGAGTAGATGTCGAGGAACGTCTCGACCGACGCGCGCTGCCGCCCGGAGCGCAGGTTGTCCAGGAACTTCCCGGGGTGGTTGCGGACCATCGAGATCAGCGACCGGACCGCGGCCAGGGTGACCTCGGCCGGCTTCTCCAGCTTGCGGCCCGCCGCCAGCTCCTGGAAGCGGGGGTCGGAGGTGTATTGGGCGATGCCGAGCCCGCGGGCGAACGGCAGCGAGCCGAGGTTCAGGTCCTGCGGCCGCCAGCCCAGCACGGTGGTGTCCAGTGTGATCACCAGGGCGCCCGCGTTGATCGCCTCGGCCCGCTGGATCAGGCTGTCCACCAGGTCTTCGTCGGTGCTCCAGTACAGCTGGAACCAGCGGGGAGCGTCGCCCATCGCGGCGGCGGTCTGCTCCATCGGGGTGCCGCCCTGGTTGGTGTAGACGTACGGGATGCCGGTCGCGGCGGCGGCCCGGGCGGTGTGCAGGTCGGCGTCCGGGGCGATCAGCTGGCCGGCGCCGACCGGGGCGAGCAGGATCGGCGCGGGCAGCCGGGTGCCGAGGACGTCGCGGGACAGGTCGCGCTCGGCGGCGCCGCGCAGCATCCGCGGCACGATCGCCCAGCGGTCGAACGCCTCCCGGTTGTTGCGCATGGTCCGGCCCAGACCGGCGCCACCGGCCACGTACGCCCACGCGGTCGCACTGCTGGCCTTGCGCGCCCGGCGTTCCAGCTCGTCGAAGTCGGTGGGCACGGCCGGGCGGCGGCCGAGCACACCCGCGCGGTAGACCTGGTTCTGCCGGATTCGTCCCGGACCTGCCGACATCGTGGCTCTCCTCGTTCGAAGCTGCCTCACGATAGAAACAAGTCGGGTGACTTGTAAACTGGTCCGGTGCCACCCACTCAGGCCGAACGCCGGGCCGCCACGGTCACCGCCCTGCTCGACGCGACCCTGCAGAGCCTGATCGAGGTCGGGCTCGCCGCGACGACGACCAGGGGAGTGGCGCAGCGGGCCGGGGTCAGCCAGGGGGCGCAGCAGCATCACTTCCCGACCAAGGCGCTGCTGGTGGACGCCACGATCATCCGGGTGATGGAGCAGTTCGTCGGTGACCTGCGGGCGGCGTCGATCAGCGGGGGGAGCGAGGAGGAGCGGCTGCACCGGCTGCTCGACCGGCTCTGGGAGACCCACAACCGGCCGGTCATCGCGGTGGTGCAGGAAGTGTTCACGGTGGCGCGTACCGATCCCGAGACCGCGCGCCTGCTGGCCGCGACGCTGCGCACGGTGCACGACGACATCGTCGCGGTCGGCGCCGAACTGCTTCCGGGGTACGCGTTCGCGCCGAACTTCCGCGACGTGATGCTCACCGCCCTCGCCGCGATCCGGGCGACCGCGCAGGTCACGGCGATTCCGGGGACCGCCGGCGCGGTGCCGGAGTGGCCCGCGCTGCGGGAAATCCTGGCCGCAGGCTTCGGTTCCGAGGGTCCTGGGTAGACAACTACCGTCAGCGAATCTCGCGAAGGGAACATGTGATGGTCCAGACGACGCGTACCCGCGGCACCACCACCAACGCCGCCCGGATCTGCACGATCCTCGCCTTCGTCTTCGCGGTGGGCGCCCTTCTGGTCAGCCCGCTGATCTTCGGCTTGGCCGCGGTGGTGCTCGGTGTGGTCGGCGCCTACCTGGGCGACCGGCCCCTCGGCTGGTACGCGGCGGCGGCCGGCGCCGCCGGTGCCCTGCTCGGCATCCTGCTGAACGCGATCATCCTCAACTCCTGACCCGTAGCACGATCGCGGTCGCATTGTCGGAGCCGGTCGGCAGCGTCTCGGCGAGCAGTCGCTCGACCGCTGCGGCCGGCTCCAGCGTGAGCGCGTGCCCGATCCGCTCGTAGCTGACCTGATCGGCGACCCCGTCGGTGCAGAGCAGCAGCACGTCACCTTCCGCCAGGCCGACCGCGAGCAGGTCGGCCTCCGGCGCGTCCGGGTGCCCGGCGTAGCGGGTCAGCCGGTAGCGGTCGGCTTGCGCCTGCGGCGAGTCCGCGGCGTACCGGCCGTGCACCACGCCCAGCCAGGCCAGCGTGTGGTCCACGGTGAGCAGTTCGAGAAGGCCGCCACGCAGGCGATATGCCCGGGAATCACCGAGCTGCGCGATCCAGGCGGTGCCATCGGCCGGGTCGGCGACGAACGCGGTCAGCGTACAACCGGTCAAACCCCGCACGCCGCGGCCTGCGTTGCGCACCTCCCGCTGCACCTTCGCCACCGCCGACTGCAAACCGCGGGGGTACGGGGTGAGCGCACATTCGCGCACGAAGACGTCCACCGCGGTGCGCCCCGCCGCGCGGCTGCCCGGCCCGTCGCCCATGCCGTCGGCGACCACCGCCAGCGGGCGGTCCGGGTCCAGGTGCAGCACGTCGTAGTTCTCCCGGTAGCGGACGCCGACGACGCTGCCCGCCGCGGCGGTCAGCTCCCGGTCTCCGACTGTCCATTTCGCAGTGACCACGTAGGGTATTTTGACCTGCTGTGACGGTCGTACGGGCGTTCGAGGACGACGATTACCTTCCCGAGTACGGACTTCTCGTCCTGCGGGACCGGGATGTGCCAGCGGACCTGCCGCTGCCACGCCGCGCCGACGACGAGGTGACCGGCACGTTCGCGGGGGCCGGCGCCGGGTGGGTCACCTGTTCGGCCGGAGACGGTCACCACGTGGTCCGGCTCGAACTGCTCGACGCGGCACCGGCTTCTGACCAGGCGTCGTTCGACGACGTGCTGGAGACGCCGTTCCTGGCCGGGGCCGGAGGTCTGTCGCTGACCTATCTCACCGGTGGGGCCGGGCGGGTCGACCTGGACCTCGGTGGCGGCGGGGGATATCGGGTGCGGGTGGCGCGCCGCCGCGGCGACACACCGGACGGGGCCGGCGATCGGTGGCTGCTCCGCTTCTGGCCGGACCCGGCGCTGTCACCGCCGGTCTGGCTGGCGCGGAGCCGTCCCGCGGTCGGGCCCGGCTACGACGGATGGCAGTCCGAGATCCAGTACGAGCCGATGGAGCTGGCCGGCATCATCGGGGCCGCGGCGCGCGAGCACGGTGGGCCGGTGACCCTTGCGCAGGTCGAGGCGTGGGGGCGTACGCATCACCGGCCCGAAGGCTGGCTCGATGCGCCGTTCTGGCAGCCGCCGCGCCCGCCGCTGACCACCGGGCACGCCGACCTCGACCAGCGCAGAGCCGACCAGCATGCCGAGATCGTCACCCGCCTTTCGCGCCAGCAGGACCGCCTCGACGAGATCGCCGCGGAGCTGGGCGTGCCGCCGGTACGCCGCAAACGCGACGCGGTGCCGTTGCTGGTGGCCGCCGGCATCCTGGCCGGATCCGACGCCTCGGGCTACCGCACCCGGCGCCCGCAGCGGGTCGACAAGGTCCTGTCCCTGCCACCGGACCGGGTCCGTTCGGTCCAGCTGCAGGACGCCCGCGGCCGATACGGCGAACTGGCCGAAGACCTCCGCTCCCTGCTGCGCTGGTCACCGGCCCAGCCCTGGTCGGTGGCCGCGGCTTCGCTGGCCGCACGGTTGCTGGTGAGCGAGGTCGACCTGCGGGGCGCGTTGGCCTTCGCAGCGTCGACCAATATGCTGCACTTCGACGAAGCGGAGATCTTGCGCCTGTGGCTCGGCCCCCGCCCCACCCCGGCCCCGCCTGCTGCGCCGGCGCCTGCCGCGCCCATGCCTGCCGTGCCTACGCCTGCCGTGCCCAGGCCGGCGCCGCCCGCGCCGCCCAGGGCCCGGCCGATTCCGCGGCCGGCGAGCGGGGGCAAGAAGTCGGAGCCCGTGGTCGTGCAGGGACTGATGGGGCGGATCACCTACAACGGCCCGGTGGGCGGGTCCCGGCTGGCTTTCACCGGCAGGAAGCAGGAACCGGACGGTCCGCAGCCCCCACCGTTCGGGGCGCCGCCTCGTGCCGGGCTGGTCGAAGCTTCCGGCGTCGTCGTGGTCTGGCGGAACGGCGAGCGCGTGGAACTCGCCCAGCTGGAATCGGGGTTCCGCCGGACCCGGGCGCTCGAGACCGTGTGCGGCACACTGGTCGCCGACCACGATCGTGCGGCCCGGCTGGTCTCCGCCACCGGCGAGGTGACCGGGTTCGACGAGGTGCGCGCCCCGCTGGCGCTGATGGGCGACGGCCGCCGCGTGGCCGTGATCGACAGCGAGCATCACCGGCTGGAGTCGCGCTACCGGCTACGGATCATCGACCTGACCGGCGGCCCTGCGGAGACCATGCCGTGGCCGGCCGACCGGGCCATCGCCCTGCTCGGCGCCCACCGCGACACGGTCTACTTCAGCGACCGCCAGGGCCACGGCATCACCATGCGCTGGACACCCGGCACCGACCCGGAACGCCACCCACATCCCGTGAACCAGGTCGACCCCCTGACCGGTACGACCACCGCCCGCACCGCCGAAGGCATCACCGTGACCCGGCCGGACGGCAACGCGGTCACCGTACCCATCGATCTCGGTGCCCGGCTCGCTCCCGGCGGCGCCCAGCTGTGGACGACCCGCTCCAGCCCGGCGGCCGTGACCTTGTTCCCGCTCCACCTCGATCACCCGGTCGAACCGCAGGTGTGGTGGCTGCCGGAGGACGGCCGGCGTTCACCGCAGGGCGTCTACGGCGAGTCGGTCTGGGAGGACCCCGACCACCTGCTGCTCAGCTACCAGCCTTGGCATTTCCCGCCCGAACCGGCATGCGGCATCCGCCTGTCCGTGCAAGATGGCGCAATCGAACGCCTCCCGGCCGCCGGCCTCCCCGGCCAGCCCGTGATCTTCGTAGAGCCGCTGCTCACCCCACACCCAGCCTGACCCGCATTGCAGCATTGCAGCATTGCCGGTCAGCCGGGTTGCTGGGCTCACCGGCAGTGTTGCTTCCGGCGGCGGGAAGCGACCATGGCGGTCAGCCGGGTTGCTGGGCTGACCGGCAGTGTTGCTTCCGGCGGCGGGAAGCGACCGTGCCGGTCAGCCGGAGGTCAGCGCTGGGTGGCGGGCTTGGGGCGGTCTGCGCCGACGACGGTGAGCCGGCCGCTGTGCGGGTAGGGCTCGTTGCAGCCGGCCTGCGCGATCTGCGAGCCGGTGGGCGTCCAGTCCCGCGGCTGGGTGGTGTTGATCTGTGCCACGTCGTTCACGCGAGTCCTCCGGGATAGCGGCGGGTGCATCGACGTTGCTCGTACCCAGAATCGTCTCGTTGTCACCCGCCGGGCGGATCGTGGGCATTCTCAGCCTCCCGGGGAACGCTGCGTGGTTAGCGTCGGACCGTGGGTAGACGAGGTCCGGTGCGCAAGGTCATGCCGATGGTGCTGGTGATGGTCGCGGCCGCCTGCGCGGCGCCCGCGACGCGCGGCACGGTAGCGGCTCCTGAAAAGGCCGCGGCAGAGCCGGTCGCGGCGGAGCCGACGCTGGCGCCGCAGCGGCTGGGGACACCGTTCCGCTATCGGGAGACGTTCAGCGATGACACCGCGCCGGTCGACTGGCAGGTGACGGTGACCGCGGCGAGGTGCGGGGCTACCGTTCTGCCGATGGCCGCGGACAACCCGGCGTACGTCAGCGGCGACTGGCCCCTCGACAAGGTGCCACCGACCCACATCGACGCCAGACCGCCGGCCGGCTGGGTCTTCTGCCGGCTGGACGCGACCCTGGAGAATGTCGGACGGTCACCGGCGTCGGGTGTCGAGGAGTTCGGGAATCTGGTCACCAGCCGGGGCGAGTACACGTTCACCGAGGCCGACAAGTCGATCGCCGAGAACCTGCAGGAAGCCGAGAAGCTACCGGGCGGCCCGTTCAACCCGGGCACCACCGCGCGGGTGATCAAGATCTGGACCGTTCCGGCGGGCACGACGGCTGAGGCGGTGCTGTTCCCGCAGGAGTCGCTCTGGGATCAGCCCGCGCACCGGATCGCGCTCAGCTGACCGGCGACTCCTTCTTCGGCTTCTTCGACTTGACCGGCTTGCTCTTCTTCTTGTTGGAGGGGGCGGCTGTCGGCGAGGGGGAGACCGAGGCGCAGTAGCCCGCGACCTTCTGCTCCCCACCGGCAGCGGCGATCAGATCACGCCGGTCCCGCCCGTTCATCGGATGCCCGCCGCCGGCCGCTGTCTGCCACGCCGCACACCACTCGACCTGGGCCGCGGAAGCCGGGGTGGGTGTAGGCGTGGGCCGGACCGGCGACGGCGAAGCAGCGGGAGACGAAGTAGGCGACGACGACCGGGCAGGCACCGGGGACCGGGAGGGCACGGGCGCCGGAACCCCCAACCCGGAGAAGAGCCGGTGCGCCTGCTGCTGCATGCCGTCCGGGAGGTTGCCGGTTCGCGCCCCGACCGCGGTGCCGCTCGCACTCAACACCGCCAGCCCGGCCACGACAGCCACCACCACAGTCCGGCCCGGCACGCGAGCACGCGGCGCGGGAGAAGGGGGCGCGGCAGTCGCCCGGCGGCGCTCGGCAGCCATGGCGGCGACCATCGCCTGCTCACCGCTGAGCTCCTTCTCGGAACCCGGCTCCCGCAGGGCGTCCAGCAGGTGATCGAGCCCGGGCCCGCCGGCGATCAGTTGCTCGGTCTCGGCGGTGCGGTGCCGCCGGGCACGCAGAGCGCGGAACAGAAAGGTCGGCATCCGCTTACACCTTCTCACTTTCCGCCGCACGTACCCGTACCTGCGGATCCGCCGCCAGCCGCCGCAACCCGCGCATGGTCGCGATCCGCACCGCGCCGCGCCGCTTGCCCAGCACCCGGGCCGTAGCAGCGACATCGAGACCGGCCACCACCCGCAACATCACCGCCTCGGCCTGATCGGCCGGCAGCAGGGCGACCCGGCTCAGCGCCCACGCGGTCTCCGCGCCTTCGATTACTTCAGCGGCCGGATCCCGGTCGGCCGGCCCGGCTTCGACCCGCTCGGCCGGTTCCTCCCGGCGCCGCCCGGCCCGCCGCAGCTCGTCGATGCCGCGGTGCCGTGCGATCCGGAACAGCCAGCCACGGAACGCCTCCGGCGCACCGGTGAACCGGTCGAGATCGCGCGCGACCTGCAGCCAGGTCTCCGAAGCAGCGTCCTCCGCGGCGTCCCCCGCGACCACCTGCAGATAGCGCAGGACCGCCGGGTGCAGCGCGCGCCAGAGAACGGCGAAGCCGCGTTCGTCGCCGGCCCGCGCCGCGGCCAGCGCGCCGGCGAGCTCGTCATCCTTCGGCAAAATGCGACTCCCTCGAAACCCGGACAGCACGCTACCGGTCGATGCGGGAGCCGGGTGAAAGGGGATGCGCGGCTATATCGCGGAAGTATCACGAATATGCGTGCGTGAATACGTCGCGTTCCTACCTTTCCCACGTCGTGTGTCCACAAACGAAGGACAAGGGACATGGGGAGAAGACGGGGCGTGCTCGTCGCGGCCCTGGCGCTGACGCTCGTTGCGGGTTTCGGCGCTGTGGGTTTCGTGACGGCACGGGACGGTGCCGTGACCAGCACCGAGACGCAGGCGCCGGCGGAGCCGGGCCTGCTGGACCGCCTCGGCGGGGCGGCCAGGGATCTGGTGGGCGCCGGCGAGGGCGGCGCGGCGAAGGCCGAGCCGGTCAGCGCCGGCTTGGCGGTCAGCCAGCGGACACCAACCGGAAAGAAGTGGGGTACGCCGAAACGAGCCGGTGAGGTCACGTCGAAGCGCACCGCCAACGGCCGGGTGTACCGGCTGTCGGACGGCCGGCAGCAGGCGGAGATCTCGTCGGTGCCGGTGAACTACCGCGGCAGCGACGGCAGGTACCGGCCGATCGACACCACGGTGCGGCCGACGAACCGGGCCGGCTACGTGCAGGGCAACACGGCGAACACGTTCACCAGCCTGTTCGGCGACCGCAGCGACGACCTGGTGCGCTTCGAGAAGGACGGCCGGGCGGTCGAGCTGGGCCTGCCCGGGGCGGCGAAGAACGTCACCCCGAAGGTGTCCGGCTCCACGGTCACCTATCCCGGGCTGGCCGGCGGCGCCGACCTGGTCTACGACGTCAGCTCCACCGAGCTGAAGGAGAAGATCGTCCTGAAGCGGGCCCCGTCCGGCCCGGTCTCGTACACGTTCTCCCTGGACACCACGGGCCTGACCGCGGCGCCGCAGTCCGACGGCTCGATCGCGTTCCAGAACGCGGGCGGCGCGACGGTGCTGACGATGCCCGCGCCGTACATGTACGACAGCAAGAATGCCACCAGCACCAAGGTGACGCAGACGGTCATCGGGAACACGATCACGGTCGCCGCGGACGCGGTCTGGCTCGCTGACAAGGCGCGCGTCTACCCGGTGGTGGTCGACCCGACGATCCGGATGCAGCCGGTGCCGACCGACGCCCAGGACGTGATGATCTCGTCCGGCGCGGCGACCACCAACTACAACACCTCGTACGAGCTGCGGGTGGGCACCGACGCCTCCGCGGCGTGGCGTTCGCTGGTCAAGTTCGACACGAGCATGGTTCCGGCCGGCACCACGATCGACGACGCGCAGCTGCAGCTCTACTACGACTCCTCGTACTACGCGTACGGCCAGGACGTCCCGCTGGAGGCCCGCAAGGTCACCGCGGCCTGGTCGGAGTCGACGGCGACGTGGGCGACCACGAACACGAGCCTCGCGGCCGAGCCGGTCGGCAACATCGTCACGGTCGACGACGGCGACACCAACACCGCCGCGGTGGGCACCTGGACCGCCTCGACCAACGCGCTGATCGCGAAGGCGGTCGGCGGCGACTACCGGGTCAACAACGACGCGACGACCGGGCACACCTACAGCTACGTGCCGACGATCACCGAGGCCGGGAACTACCTGGTCGAGGTGCACTACGTCGGCGAGTTCGACCGGGCCACCAACGCGCCGTACACAGTGCACTACAACGGCGGGTCGAAGGCGTACACCGTCGACCAGACCACCCCGGTCGCCGCCGGCGGCTGGAAGACCCTGGGCGTGCACCCGTTCGCGGCCGGCACCAGCGGCAAGGTCGTGCTCGGCGACGTGGCCGGCAAGGCGGTGATCGCCGACGCGGTGCGCTTCACCAAGGCGAGCACGGTCAAAGCCAACAGCAAGTCGAGCGTGTGGTCGTCGTTCCCGGTGCGCAACGTCGTGCAGGAGTGGGTCAACGGCGCGGCCAACCACGGCCTGGCGGTGAAGGCGGTCAACGAGGCCGACAAGGGCCGCGGCGGCGCGGTCTTCCAGGCCTCCGAGTACGCCTACAACAACGCCCGCCGCGACGCCAACCTGCCGAAACTGGTGATCACCTACGGCAGGCCGGGCGTCACGGTGAACCCGCCGACGACGATCACGGCGACCGGCGCCCTGCTGGACTGGCCGGCGTACCCCGGCGCCGACATCGCCGAGTACCAGGTGCACCGCAGCATCTACCAGACATACACGCCATCGGCATCGACGCTGGTCGCGCCGGTCGCCAAGGGCGCGACGAGCTTCCAGGACACCACGGCTTCGCCGACGCCGGCCGCCGAGACCGACATCATGAAACGCAAGTTCTTCTACTACATGGTCGCGGTCAAGACCACGGACGGGAAGATCATCGCGGGTCCGACGGTGCCGGCGATGCTGCCCAAGGCCGGGCAGATCACCAAGATCTTCCGTACGGGCGTGAGCGACACGACGCTGTCCGACGCGCAGAAGACCACGAACGTCAATTCGTACGCGGGCGACCCGTACGTCTCGCCCGGCAACAACTCGTCGGTCTACGGCGACACCCGCGGCCTGGTGAAGTTCCCGATCTCCGGGGTGCCGGCGACCGCCCAGGTCACCGAGGCGCAGCTGCGGATGTGGAACGTCGGGCTCTACCCGGGCACCGACACCGACGAGAACGTCGACGTGCACAAGCTGACCCGGGCGTTCGACCAGACCAAGGCGACCTGGAACACCAGCGACGGCGTCACCGCGTGGACCGGCGGGGCCTACGACGCCACCGCGCTGTCGGCGAACAACACTTTCACCAACGACCCGAAGTGGATGACCTGGGACGTCACCGCCGCCGCGAAGTCGTGGGTGACGACCCCGGCCGGCAACCACGGTCTGCTGCTCAAGCAGCGCGACGAGGCCGCGGCCACCGCCCGGGCGATGCTGCTCTCCGCCGAGTCAGCCGAACCGATGCTGCGCCCGACCCTCGAGGTCACCTACCTGGAGAAGACGCCCGAGTCGACGTACTACGCGCCGCAACTGCCCGAGGGTGCGCCCCCGGCGACGACCTTCACCACGCCGGTGTCGGTGTCGAACCCGACGACCACCGCGTGGAAGGCCGCAGACTGGCAGCTCTCGTACAAATGGGCCCGGGCCAACGGTGAGGCGGTCGCGGGCTCGCAGGCGGTGACCGCCCTGCCGGCCGACGTGCCGTCCGGCGGCACGGTCGACCTGACCGCGACCGTCACCACGCCGCCGTCGACCACCGAGGGCAACAAGAAGACCGACTACACGATCAGCTGGGAGCTGCGGAACAAGACCACCGGGCAGACCCTGCAACAGGCCGCGTCGATCGCCCCTCTGGCGCAGAACATCGCAGTCGTCGAACCCACCTCGGACCAGCTCGGCCTGGAGGACTTCTACTCCTACACCGGCAAGAACACCGGGGCCGGCGGCAACCTGATGAACAACCTGTACGCCGGCAACACGGTCTGGCAGTACAACGCGTTCAGCAACCCGTCGCGGGGCCTGAGCTCGTTCGTCCGGCTCACCTACAACTCGCTGGACACCACCGACACCGTCTCCGGGTTCGGCTGGTCGCTGCAGGCGTCGTCAATGATGCGCCTGGGCTCGCCGCTGGACTTCCACCCGAACCCGAAGCCGACGAAGGTCACCTTCACCGACGGTGACGGCACCAGCCACTGGTTCACCCTGGACCAGGCCACCGGCACCTGGGTGTCGCCCAAGGGCGTGCACCTGTACCTGCAGCAGAAGGCCGGGGTCGACTGCAAGCCGAACACCCAGGAGCCGCAGGCCTGGAGCCTGACCCGGCCGGACCGCACCCGCTTCTTCTACGACTGCGAGGGCTACCTGACCTCGACGGTCGACAAGAACGGCAACACGATGCTGTTCACCTACGAGGAGCGCAAGAGCAACAACGCGCCGACCAAGTTCCTGCGTTACGTCACCGACCCGGAGTCGCGCCAGACCATCACCATCGACTACTGGGCCAAGGGCGAGAACTTCGAGTACATCGACGACACCACCTGGACCCGGGCGTCCGGCACCGGCCTGACCAACCCGAAGATCATCGACCACGTCAAGACGATCAAGGACGTGTCCGGGCGGACGCTGTACTTCACGTACACCGACAAGGGCCTGCTCGGCGAGCTGATCGACGGCTACGGCTCCACCGACGGAACGCCGAAGACGTTCAAGTTCGCCTACGACATGACCCAGGGCAACAAGAACGTCAAGCTGGTCAAGGTCACCGACCCGCGCGGCAACAGCACCGGGCTGGTCTACCACTACCCGTCGACCGGTGACGATCCGCAGTGGCACTGGCGGACCAAGTCGTACACCGATCGCCTCGGCGGCCTGACCCAGTTCGCCTACACCGACCCGGACGGCCCGCAGGGCCGCAACGTGGACACGGCCGTCACCGACGCGGAGAACAACAGGACCACCTACCACCATGACGGGTACGGGCGACCGTACCGGGTGACCAACGCGAAGAACGAGGTCACCAGGCTGGCCTGGGACGACCAGCACAACGTCGCGTCGCTGACCGAGGCCAACGGCGCCGTGTCCACGTGGCGCTACGACGCCAAGACCGGCTACCCGCTGGAGATCAAGGACGCGCTCGCGGTCCGGGACAACTACCCGGGCACGGTGCTGACGTACCAGACGCAGCTCGGCGGCTACGTCGCCGATCTGGCCACCAAGACCAGCGCGCAGGGCCGCAAGTGGTCGTTCACCTACACCACGGCCGGTGACGTGGCGACGGTGACCGACCCGGGCGGCGCGGTCACCACCAACACCTACGACACGTTCGGCCGGCTGCTCACGGCCAAGGATCCCAACGGCAACGTCACCGCCTTCAGCGACTACCACGCCACCGGGTATCCGCGGATCATCACCGACGCGCTGAACGCGAAGTCGACGTTCGTCTACGACGCGCGCGGCAACGTCACCGAGCTGGCCAACGCCAAGCAGGCGAAGACCACCCAGGGCTACGACACCTTCGGCCGGCCGAAGGACCGGGTGGAACCGGTGGACGCGGCCAACAACCGGTACCTGACCACCAAGGCCGCCGAGTACGACGCCAACGACAACATCGTCAAGGCGTACGCGGCCAACGGCGCGTCCGGCACCGCGACCTACGACAAGGCCGACCAGGCGATCGAGTCGGTGGCCGCGCGTGACGACGCGAACAGCCCGGAACGCCGGACCACCACCACCTACGACAAGGTCGGCAACGTCGTCTCGGTCACCGCGCCGCAGGGCAACCTGACCAGTACGGCCGGCGACCACACGACGACCACGAAGTACGACGCCGTCTACCAGCCGATCGAGGCGGTCAACGGCAAGGGCCAGAAGGTCACCTCGGTCTACGACAACGTCGGCAACCTGGTGACGCTGATCGACGCCAAGAAGAACGCCACGGCCGACACGGCGGACTACACCGCGAAGATCGAGTACGACGTGGCGCACCGGATCGTGAAGACGATCGACGCCGCGGGCAAGGCCACCAGCTCCCGGTACGACCGGGACGGCCTGACCGTGGGCACCACCGACGCCGACGGCAACGAGTCACTGTCCACCTACGACGCCCGCGGCCTGCTGACCGAGTCGAAGGTGCCCTACACCAAGGACGCCGCCGGCAACGTCACCTACCGCACCACGAAGTACGAGTACGACGCGGCCGGCAACCAGACCAAGGTGATCACTCCGCGGGGTGTCGCCACCAGCGACGACGCGGACGACTTCGCCCAGGTCACCGTCTACGACGCGCTGAACCGGGCCAAGGAGGTCTGGTCGGCCTACGACAAGGACGACAGCCGGTACAACAAGCCGGACAAGACCCTGTACGAGTACGACTCGGTCGGCAACATCACCAAGGTCAGCGCCCCGCCGTCACAGGGCCAGACGGTACGCAACGACACCGTCTACACCTACTTCGACAACGGCTGGACGAAGACCGCCGCCGACCCGTGGGACATCGTCAACAAGTACGACTACAACGACCTGGGCCAGCAGACCAGGAACACGCTGACCTCGGCCGGCGGGTCGGTCACCCGGACGATGACCTGGGACTTCTACGTCTCCGGTAACGAGAAGGGCCGCTCCGACGACGGTGTCCCGGTCGGCAAGGACGTGGTCCTGGTCGACAGCTCGGACGCCAACAACACCGCCGCGCAGGGCACCTGGACCAGCGGCGCCGCCACCGGCCAGTACGGCTACGACGTCTACACCGCCCCGGCGGGCAGCGGCGCGGCCCAGTTCAACTGGCAGCTCAACATCCCGCGCGACGGCACGTACGAGCTGTTCGTGCAGCACCCGCAGGTCAGCGGCGCGGCGACGGACGCCAAGTTCACGGTGACGCACGCCGACGGCAACACGGTGAAGACGGTCAACCAGACCACCGGCGCCGGCGCCTGGGTGAGCCTGGGCAGCTACCGGTTCACCGAGGACGGCGCGCAGAAGATCACGCTGACCGACCAGGCGAACGGCAAGGTGATCGCCGACGCGGTGAAGCTGGTCCGCGACAGCGGCGCCGAGGCCGACGACGAGAAGAAGGAGTTCACCTACAAGTACAACGCGAACGGGCTGGTCACCGAGGTCAAGGACCAGAGCCCGAACGCGCGGGTCGACACGTACCGGGTCGGCTACGACGAACTCAACCAGATCAGCACGATCGAGGAGGTCGCCGCCGGCGCGGTGAAGAACACCACCGCGGTCACGTACGACGCCAACGGCAACCCGGTCACCACCACGCACGACCTGACCTGGTCGAAGATCGAGTACGACGTGCGCGACATGGTCGCCAAGGTGACCAACGCCGACTCGCCGACGGCCGGCAACCAGCAGGTCTCGACGTTCACCTACACCGCGCGGGGCGAGCTGCTCAAGCAGACCAAACCGAACGGCAACACCGTCGACCTGGCCTACTACCTGGACGGCTCCACCCGGCACCAGCTGGAGAAGACCTCGGCCGGCGCCGTGGTGGCCGAGCACACGCTCGAATACGGCCCCAACGGCACGCCGTCCAAGGACGTCCTGAAGTTGATGAACGCCGACAACGCGGCGGAGTACATCGACAACACCTACACCTTCGACTACGACCCGCAGGACCGGATCGCCAAGCTCACCAAGACCGGCGACACCTCGGCCACCGAGTCGTACGTCTACGACGCGAACGGCAACATCGTGTCGCAGACCGTCGGGGGCGCCACCACCGCCAACAGGTACGACCGCAACCGGCTGCACTCCTCGACCACCGACGGGGTGACGTCGACGTTCAACTACGACCCGCTGGGCCGGCTCGACACCCTCTCGGTCGGCGGGCAGCGGGCGGAGAAGTACCACTACGACGGGTTCGACCGCACCGCGAAGTCGACGTCCGGCTTCGGCAGCGAGGCCAAGTCGACCACCTTCGCCTACGACCCGTTCGACCGGACGGTGTCGCAGACCTCGGCCGGCAAGACGACGCTGTTCACCTACCTCGGCATGGACGACAAGATCCTGCGCGAGGCGGTCGATGGCAAGGCGAAGAAGTCCTACCAGTACGCGCCGTGGGGTCAGCAGCTGACCCAGATCAAGCACACCGACGGCGGGAAGGAGTACTCGCAGTACTCCTACCGGCCGCGCGGCGACGTCATCGCGATCACCAAGGACGACGGGAAGACCCGGGCGACGTACGGCTACACCGCGTACGGCAAGGACGACGAGTCGCAGTTCACCGGCGAGGACAAGCCCGGCTCCGGCACGGGTGAGGACGCGGAGCCGTACAACGCGTACCGCTTCAACGCCTCCCGTTGGGATGCCGGCTCCGGCACCTACGACATGGGCTTCCGTAACTACGACCCGGGCCTGAACCGGTTCCTGACCCGGGACTACTACGGCGGCGCGCTGTCCGACATGGGCCTGGCCACCGACCCGTTCACCAACAACCGGTACGCGTTCGCCGGCGGCAACCCGATCAGCTTCGTCGAGCTGGACGGCCACCTGTTCGGCATGTCCTGGTCGGACCTCGGCCACGCCGCGCTGGACGTGGTGGGCATGGTCCCGGTGGTCGGCGAGGTCGCCGACGTGGCCAACGGCATCTGGTACATGGCCGAGGGCAACTACGTCGACGGCGCGCTGTCGCTGGCCTCGGCGATCCCGCTGGCCGGCAACGTGGTCGGCGCGGTCAAGATGGCCAAGACCGCGGACAACGTCTACGACGCGTACAAGACCGCGGACAACGTGCACGACGCGTCCAAGGCGATGCCGTCCACACCGGACGTGCCGTCGGCGCCCAAGGTGGACACCCCGAAGGCGCCGGACACCACCACGGTCAAACCACCGTGCAAGACGAACAGTTTCGTACCCGGCACACCGGTCCTGATGGCCGACGGCACCAGCAAGGCGATCGAGGACCTCGAGGTCGGCGACTGGATCAAGGCGACCGACGTGGAGAGCGGGGCGACCCGCGACCGCCAGGTCACCGACACCCGCAGCAACGCCGGCGACAAGAAGCTGGTCACGCTGACCGTCGACATCGACGGCGCGGATGGCTCCGCAACGGGGAAGATCACGTCGACGGCCGGGCACCACTACTGGCTGCCGGACGCGGGCCGGTGGGTCACCGCCGACAAGCTCGCACCCGGGGCGTGGCTGCGGACGGCCGCCGGGACGTGGGTCCAGGTCACCGCGGTGGCGGCCGAACGCCGGCACGAGCGGGTGCACAACCTGACGGTCGACGTCGACCACGACTACTACGTCCTCGCGGGCGGGCAGTCGCTGCTGGTCCACAACGAATGCGGGCCGACCTCACTGCCGATGCCGGTCAAACCGCCGACCATCACGGTGAAGTACAAGAAGAGCTGGACCGCGGCGCAGCGGGCCGCGGCGGATGCCAAGATCGCCGCGTTGAACCAGCAGCCCCTCCTGGTGGTGACCAAGGTCAACCGCAAGGGCTCGGCGTCCAAGACCTGGACCCGGTCCGGCCGCAAGACCAAGAAGGGGATGGACGTCGATCACATTATCGACCTGCAGCTGGGCGGCATGGACGACGTCTCCAACATGAAACTGCTGGACGCCTCGGTCAACCGGAGTCTGGGCTCGCAGATCGACAAACAACTGAAGAAGCTCGGCCTGACTCCGGGTGATCTGGTGGGAGGCGTACGGATCATCCCGAGACGGTAGCCTCCGGGCGGAGGCGCTGCGGCGCCTCCGCCCGGACCAACGACTGCTCCTGGAGCTGACGGTGTTCAAGAAGTTTCTGCGTGACTACCGGATCACCGACCGGCTGGACGACGCCGGTGGTGAACCGACCCATCCGCAGCTGGCAGAGCTCTTCCGGGAGCTGGGCGGAACCACCTTCGACGACGGTCTCTACCGGATTCACACCCCGGTCAGTGCGGCGGCCGCCGACGCCCTCTGTGCCCGGCTGATCGAGGACTTCGTCGGCGAGGTGTTCTGCTTCGGCTTCGACTGGCTGGGCCGCAACCTGGCCCTCGACGTGAGCGAGGGCGGTGACGGGCTGGTGGTGATCGTGGAGCCCGGCGCCGGCGAACTGCTGGAAGGCGGGGTGACCCTGTCCAAGTTCCACGAGAAGACGGTCCGCAAGGACCCGACCGCCCTGGCCGCGGGCTTCTTCGCGGAATGGCGGGCCGGGCACCCCGAGTTCGAGCGACTGTCGTTCGAGGAATGCGTGGGCTACAAGGTGCCGCTGTTCCTCGGCGGCGACGACGAGGTGCACAACCTCGAGGTCGTGCCCTACGACGTCTACTGGGAGATCTGCGTCCAGCTGCGGACCGGCACCCGGCAGATGCGGGCGGGCACCTCCATCCGGCAGATCGTGACCGATTCCGAATAGCGCCGGATGTATCAGAAAAATAGCCCGGCGAATATCTCCGCCTCTTAGCGTCACTTCGCCTGATCCCCGGATCGGGCGAAGTGACGTCTTCATGAGGGGATCGAGAAAGTGCCGAAGCGCATCGCAGCGATGGTCGCGGCCACCGTCGTCATGCTGGCAGCCGGCTGCGGCGGCGAGGACCCGGCAGCGTCCTGGGTGGCCCCGCCGCCGTCGCCGGCTGAGCCCGCGGCCCCGGACCGCCCCGAGCGAATCACGTCGGCCTGCGGCCTGCTCTCCGCGGCCACGGTGATCGACATGCTCGGCGGGAACGAGCAGACCAAGCTGTCCAGCAAGGAACTGCCGGCCGAGAAGAGCGAGAACGGCAACATCTGGCGGCACTGCGCGTACGGGCGGGACGGCAAGCAGCCGTTCGCCCTGTCGGTCGCGACGATGCCCGATCGCGCGGACACCGTCGAGCAGACCCTGGACGCGGTGGCGAAGGCCGGCGAGCAACCCGAGCGGGTCGATGGCCTGGGCGCCGGCGCGCTGACCTATCTGGAAGGCGGTGGTCGCTCGGTGATGGCCGTGGTGCCGTACGAGAAGGAACTGCGGATCGTCCAGTTCACCGCTCCCGCGATGGTGCCCCAGGACAAGCTTGCCGACACTGTGCGCCAGGTGCTGACCAAGGTCTGAACAACGGCGTTCGGGGAGCGGTTTTTGTTACTCCTCGCGCCTCTGCGACGGGTTGATAATGCTCACTGCGCGATTCTCCGGTTTCGTGTTGATCTCTCCCGCCCGGCTTCCTAACCTGGGTGCCGATCAAGGGGGAGATAGATGCCCATCGAGGTCCGTCTGCTCGGGCCGGTGGAGTTACGGGGAGAGGACGGCGCGGTGCATCCCGGGCCGGCCAAACAGCGCGCGGTGCTCGCCGCGCTCGCCCTGAAGGCCAACCGGCCGGTGGCGCTGAACCGGCTCACCGAACTGCTCTGGGCCGGGCAGCCGCCCGCGTCGGCGGTCGCGAACATCCGCAACCACGTCGCGGCGCTGCGCCGCACGCTCGGCACGCGGATCGTCTCGCGCGACGGCGCGTACCAGTTGACGCTGGCGCCGCACGAACTGGACGCGGCTGAGTTCCGACGGCTCGCCGAGAGCGGGCACACCGCGCTCTCGCTCGGCGAACCCGCCCGGGCCGAGGCGGACCTGGCGGCGGCGATGCTGCTGTGGCGTGGTCCCGCCGGGCAGGGGCTGCCGCGCGGAGCCGCCCTCGACGTGCTGCTCGCCGGGCTGGAAGCGGACCGGCTGCGCGTCCTGGAGGACCTCACCGAGGCCCGGCTGCGGCTCGGCTACGCCGGTGAGCTGGAGCCGGTGCTGCGCGACCATCTCGCCGCGCACCCGCTGCGGGAGCGGGCCTGGGCCCAGCTGATGCTGGCGCTGTACCGCTCCGGTGACCTGGGCGCCGCGCTCGCCGCCTACCGGCAGGCCCAGTCCACGCTGCACACCCAGCTCGGCATCGACCCGGGCAGCGAACTGGCGGACCTGCACGTGGCCATGCTGGAACGCGCGCCCCGGCTGGACCTGCCGGCCCGGCAACCGGCAGGCCGGCTCCGGGCCGCCGGCGTCGAGGTGCCCCGCGAGCTGCCGCCGGAGCCGGTGCTTCCGTCCGGGCACGCCGAGGCGCTGGCTGCTGTGCTGGCCGCGGCACGTCCGGCGCCCGGCGCGCGGGTGCCGGCCGCGGTGGTGGTGCACGGCCCGGCCGGCAGCGGCACGACCGCGCTGGTCGTGCGGGCCGGGCACCGGCTGGCGGGCGCCTTCCCGGACGGGCAGATCTTCGCCGAGGCCCGCGCCGGCCTCGCCGCGGCCGACCTGCTGGCCCGGGTGCTGCGGGCGGTCGGGGTGCCGGCCGCCGAGGTGCCGGAGCACGCCGACGAGCGGATCGGCCGCTACCGATCGCTGCTCGCCGCGCGCCGGGTCCTGATCGTCGTGGACGGGGCCGTCGCCGCCGACCAGATACGCCCGCTGATCCCGACGTCGCACCGCTCAGCGCTGCTGGTGACCAGCCGTGGGCCGCTGCCGATGCCGGAGGACGTGCCACACGTCGCGCTGCGTGCCCCGGACCGGGTCGACTACTGAGCCAGGGGGATCGTGCCGTCGGCCGGCAGCGTCGGCACGTCCACCGTGACCGTCTCCGGGTACTTCAGACCCGCGCCGGTGTTCAGAACGAGCACTTCGTCCGTACCGGAAAGGAAGTTGCTCTCGCGCAGTTGGCGCGCCGCCGCCAGGCAGGCGGCGCCCTCCGGGCAGATGAACGTGCCCTCCTGCGCGGCCACCCGGCGCTGCTCGGCGAGCAGCGCCGCATCGCTGACCGCGATCGCGGTGCCGCCGGTGGCACGCACGGCATCCAGGACCAGAAAATCACCGAGAGCCTTGGGTACGGTGATCCCGAACGCGACCGTCCAGGCGTCGGGCCACGGCATGCTCTCGTCACGGCCGGCGCGGAACGCCTCGACGATCGGCGCGCAGCCCTCGGCCTGCACCGCGATCAGCCGCGGCAGCCGGTCACTGATCCAGCCGAGCTCGCGCATCTCGAGCAGCGCCTTGTAGATGCCGATCAGGCCCACGCCGCCGCCGGTAGGGTAGAGGATCGCGTCCGGGACTCTGAAGCCGAGCTGTTCGACGATCTCGTAGCCCATCGTCTTCTTGCCCTCGATGCGGTACGGCTCCTTGAGCGTGGAGACGTCCTGGTAGCCGTCGCGTTCCCGGACAGCCGCGGTGACCAGCTTCCCGGCGTCGCCGATCAGGCCGTCCACCAGGTACAACTCGGCGCCCGCGGCGACGCACTCGGTGCGGGTGATGGCCGGGGCGCCGACCGGCATGGCGATCAGGCTGCGCAGGCCGACGCGGGCCGCGT
Organism: Actinoplanes sp. NBC_00393; assembly: GCF_036053395.1. Classification (NCBI taxonomy): domain Bacteria; kingdom Bacillati; phylum Actinomycetota; class Actinomycetes; order Micromonosporales; family Micromonosporaceae; genus Actinoplanes; species Actinoplanes sp. NBC_00393. Next base: position 2,025,043 of record NZ_CP107942.1, read on the forward strand.
ACGTCGCCCAGGCCGAACCCGCGTTGCCGTTGGTCGGCATGGCCACGCCGGTGACGCCCAGCTCGGCCGCGCGGGACACCCCGACCGCGGCGCCGCGCGCCTTGAACGAGCCGGTCGGGATGAGACCCTCGTCCTTCATGATCAGCCGCGGCAGACCGATCTGCGCGCCGTAGCCCGGCAGCGGGATGATCGGCGTCATGCCCTCGCCGAGCGAGACGATGTTCGCCGGGTCGCGGACCGGCAGCACCTCGCGGTAGCGCCACAGCGTGTGCGGCCGGCTCGCCAGTCGTTCCCGGGTCAGCGTCCGCCCGGCCTGCTCGAGGTCGTAGCGGGCGAGCAGCGGAGCGCCGACCTCGCTCAGGCCCTGCACGACGTCGGCATCGTAGCGCTTACCGGTCCGCGAGCATTCCAGATGCGACAGCACAGTCGATCAGCGTACGCGCGCCGCGGCGGCCGCCCGGACCGTTGGCGCGAGGGCCGCGGCGATCACCGCGTAGCCGGCGCTGGACGGGTGGAAGTGGTCGGCGCTGAACAGCCTGCGGTCGGCGGCGAACGCCGAGGCCGAACTGCCGCTGATGTCGGCGATCCGGGCCCCGGCCGCCTCGGCAGCACGGGTCTGCTCCTGGCGCAGGAGCCGGCTGCCGGCCTGGACGGCGAGGCGCATCTGCTGGGGCACCCAGGGGACGACGCTGAGATCCGGTGCGGGGGCGACGACGACTTCGGCGCCGGTGTCGCGCAGGGTCCGGACGGCGTCGCCGAGCAGTGTGGCGGCGCGCTGCGGGGGTACGAAGTGGGTCAGGTCGTTGGCGCCGATGATGATCAGCGCGACGTCCGGCTTTGCCGCGGCGGCCCGCTGCACCTGGGTGGCCAGGCCGCGGCTGTCGGCGCCGGGGACGGCGAAGACCCGTACGTCGGTGGGGATGCCGAGGTCGGCGGCGAGACGCGCACCGATCGTGTCGGCCGGGCGGGAGGCGCCCTGCCCGTACGCGATGGAGTCGCCGAGGACGGCGAAGTTGAGGGTCACGACCTTGAGCAACGCGCTCAGTGCGGCTTTCGTTCCGATAGAAGACGGAAGGTGAAGTGGGCAACAGCGTTACCGCGACCAATCTCGGCGCCTGGCTGATCAAGGGCAACGCCGACCACACCGACCTGCGCGGCCGGTTCGCGCGGGAACCGCAGGTCGAGCGGTGGTGCGTGCAGCGCAGCTACCGGCTGGACCTGATGACCGCGGGTCAGCCGGTGCTGTTCTGGGGCAGTGGGAGCCGCAGCCGGCACGTCGCCTACGGGATCTGGGGCCTGGGGACGCTGACCGGGCCGGCGCGCCCGGAGGCGGACGGTCATGGCTGGTGGGTGCCGCTGGATCTGACGATCTGGCCGCCCTCGCGGTGGATCGGCCGGGACCTGCTGCGCGCCGAGTTCACGGATCTCGAGGTGTTGCGGCAGCCGCAGGCGGCGAACCCGTCGTTCGTGACCCGGGAGCAGTTCGCGCGGATCCTGGAATTCTCCGCCACGCCAAAACCTAGCGCCCTCGGTTTTCGCGATGCATGCTGGCACCGATGAACACCGTCTGTACCGGCCTGCGCGCCGAATACGCCCGCCCCGGCGAGTCGCCGCTGATCGAAAGCGGACGGCCGCGGCTGTCCTGGCTCCTGCCCGCCGGGACCGCCCGGCAGGAGGCCTACCAGTGGTCGTCCGGCGACTGGGTCTCGCCGTGGATCGAGTCGGCGGACAGCGTGCTGGTGCCGTGGACCGGCCCGGAGCCTTCGCCGGGCCGGCGGGCCAGTTGGCGGGTCCGGGTCCGCACCGATCTCGGGGTCAGCGACTGGTCGGCGCCGGCGAGCTGGGAACGCGCGCTGCCGCCCGGTCAGTGGCAGGCCGAGTGGATCCGGCCGCACGAACCCGTGATCGCCGAGCCCGGCAATCGGCCCGCATACCTGTTACGGACCGTGTTCACCCTGACGGCGCCGGGGCGGCACGCGCGGTTGCGGTTCACGGCGCACGGCATCGTCGAGGCGTTCTGCAACGGGGTCCGGGTCGGCGATGAGGAGCTGACGCCCGGGTTCACGGCCTATCGTTCCCGGCTGCAGGTCTGCGACCAGGACGTCACTGACCTGTTGCGGGAGGGGCGCAACGTGCTGACGGCGGTGCTGTCGGACGGCTGGTTCCGGGGGCGGCACGGCTTTCTGCGTACCGCCGACGGTTTTGGCGACCGCACCGCGCTGCTCGCGGAACTCACGGTGAGCCACGCGGACGGATCGCGGACCGTGATCGGCACCGGAGGTGCCTGGGAATCGCGGCCGGCCTGGTTCACCGCCGACCTGATGGACGGCCAGCGCGAGGACCGGCGTGCGGCGCACGCCTGGCATTCGGTCCATCCGGAGCCGGGGGAGGGGTACGCCCAGCTGACCGTTCCGATCGCCCCGCCGGTGCGCCGGATCCGCGAAATCGTCCCGGTCTCGGTGGCCCGGCTGGCGAGTGGATCGCACGTCGCGGACCTGGGCGAGAACATCAACGGCTGGATCCGGCTGACCAATATCGGTCCTGTCGACACCTCCCTGACGCTCACGCACGGGGAGATCCTGGACGCCGGCGGGTCGGTGACCACCGATCATCTGCGGGCGCCGGACTTCGTCAACGGCGGGTTCCGCCCGGCCGGACAGGTCGACAGCGTCATCTCCGCGGGCCGCGCCGGCGACGTCTTCGAGCCGCGGCACACCACGCACGGCTTCCGGTACGTGCAGATCGACGGCCATCCCGGCCCGCTCGGCCCGGACGACCTGCGCGGCGTCGTGGTGCACACCGACCTGGCCCGGACCGGCACTTTCGCGTGCTCGGACGCGCGGGTCAACCGGCTGCACGAGAACGCCGTGCGCAGCTTCCTCGGCAACGCCTGCGACATCCCGACCGACTGCCCGCAGCGGGAACGGTCCGGATTCTCCGGCGACTGGCAGATCTTCCAGCCGTCCGCGGCGTTCACCCATGATGTCGCCGGGTTCAGCGCCAAATGGCTGCGTGACCTGGCCGCCGACCAGTGGGCGGACGGCACGATCACGAACGTGTCGCCCGATCCCGGCGGTCCGTCGCCGCTGCGGGCCACCAACGGGTCGGCCGGCTGGGGCGACGCCATCGTCCTGGTGCCGTGGCAGCTGTGGCAGGCGTACGGTGATCGCGGTGTCCTGGCCGAGCACTACCCGGCCATGCGCGCCTGGGTGGACCGGTGCGCCCTGCTGGCCGCCACGCAGCGCCATCCGTCCCGGCCGGCTCTCGTCCGCCCGCATGACCGGTTCCTGCTGGACACCGGCTTCCACTTCGGCGAATGGCTCGAACCGGGCGTCGAACCGCACCTGGACCCGCACGCCGACCACGGCATCGTCGCCACGGCCTACCTGCATCAGTCCGCGCGGCTGCTCGCCTCGATCGCCGAGCTGCTGGGACACGCTGACGACGCCCGGTCATATGGTGCGCTCGCTGCCGGCACCCTCTCCGCCTGGCAGACCGAATACCTGCTGCCCGACGGGCGGCTGACCCGGCCCAGCCAGGCCAACTACGTGCGCGCCCTGGCCTTCGGCCTGGTCCCCTCGGCATTGCGCCCGGCGGTGGCCGGCCATCTCGTCGCGCTGATCGAAGCGGCCGACTTCCACCTGGGCACCGGCTTCCTGACCACCGGTCTGCTGCTGCCGACCCTGGCCGATAACGGGCACGCCTCGGTCGCGCACCGGCTGCTGATGTCCACCGGCGTCCCGTCCTGGCTCGAGATGGTCGACCGCGGCGCCACCACGGTGTGGGAACGCTGGGACGGCGTCGGCGCTGACGGCACCGCCCAGATGTCGCTGAACCACTACAGCAAGGGGGCGGTCATCGAGTTCCTGCACACGCACGTGGCCGGCCTGCGCATCCTGTCACCCGGCTACCGCCGGTTCCTGATCTCGCCGGTGCCGCTCTTCGACTGGGCGCAGGCTGTGCACCAGACCCCGTACGGAACCGCCGCCGTCTCCTGGCGTCGCACGCCCACCCACCTCACCGTCGAGGCCCAGGTCCCACCGGGCACGACCGCCGTCCTGCGCGACGAGACCCTCCCGCCGGGAGTCCACCACCGCACCTACGCCCTCTGACCACCGCAGCGACGCTCGCGGTCAGCCGGTGGTTCCGGCTGACACCCAGTGCTGCTTCTGGGCGTTGGAAGCGACGCTCGCGGTCAGCTGGTTTGCCCGGCTGACAGCCAGAGCTGTCTTCGGGCGCTTGAGGGAGCGCTGGTGGTCAGCCGGATGGGCTCGGCTAGCGTGACCGGCATGGCTCGGCGTGCTGAGGGTGGCTATCGGGTGGGGATCGCGCGCCGGGAGGCGATCCTGGAGACCGCTACTCGCTATTTCGCGGTCAAAGGCGGCTACCACGACACCTCGATGGCCCGGATCGCTGCCGAGGTGGGGATCACCGAGGGTGGGCTGCTGCACCACTTCCCCTCGAAGAAGCACCTGCTGCTCGCTGTCGTCGAGCGACGGATTCTTGCCGCCGGGCAGTGGGTGGGGGAGGCCGCCGCGGGCGCATCCGGGCGGGACGTGCTGCGCAGCCTGGTCGGGGCCACCGAGCGGCAGCTGGCCGAGCCGGGGCTCATCGAGCTGTTCGTCATCGTGTCGGCCGAGGCCGCGGACACCTCCAGCCCGGCGCATGGGCTGTTCGCCGAGCGCTACCGGAATGCGGTGGGTGAGCTTGCCGGGCTGTTGCAGCGGGCGGTGGACAGCGGCGAGTTCCGGGCGGATCTGGACTGCGCGGCGATCGCCCGGGACTGCATCGCGGTCAGCGACGGGCTGCAGCTGCAGTGGGTGCTCAGCGGCGGCACGCTGGACCTGGTCGGTGGGGTTCGCGCCCACCTGGACCGCCTCGCCCGCACCGTCACCACCGACGGCGGCGGGCTCAGCCCCAGTAGTTGAAGAGGGCTTCGCCCAGGCCCGTCGCGGTGCCGCCACGGGCGTGTTCTTGCAGGTCAGTGGCATCTGCAACGTTGTCGCATACGTGCGTGCGCACATATCGTGGGCCTCGACGGGCAGGTACGAGGAAGGCAGTCATGGGCACACACGGGCACCACCATGATCGCGACCACCGATGGCCGCACTCGCACGACAGCGCCGACAAGGTCGACGACGCCCTCGAATCCTCGCGGATCGGCATGCGCGCCCTGTGGATCTCGCTGGCCGGGCTCGGTGCCACCGCCGTCCTGCAAGCGGTGATCGTCGCCTTCTCCGGCTCGGTGGCGCTGCTCGGCGACACCCTGCACAACGTGGCCGACGCGCTGACCGCGGTTCCGCTGGGCATCGCGTTCTGGCTGGGCCGGCGGGCGGCGACCCGCGCTTACACGTACGGGTTCGGCCGCGCCGAGGACCTGGCCGGCATCGTGATCGTCCTGGTCATCGCCGCCTCGGCCGCCGCGTCCGCGTGGTTCGCGATCGACCGGCTGCTCGACCCGCGGACCATGACGCATCTGCCCTGGGTCGCCGCGGCGGGGCTGATCGGGTTCGCCGGGAACGAGATCGTCGCCCGTTACCGCATCGCTGTGGGCCGGCGCATCGGCTCGGCCGCGCTGGTCGCCGATGGGCTGCATGCGCGTACCGATGGATTCACCTCGCTCGCGGTGGTGCTCGCCGCCGCCGGCGCGTGGGCCGGCTGGTCCTGGGCCGACCCGGTGATCGGCCTGGCCATCACCGCGGCCATCGCCATGGTGCTCAAGGACGCCGCCCGCGAGGTGTACCGGCGGTTGATGGACCGGGTCGACCCGCACCTGGTCGACCACGCCGAGGAGGAGCTGCGCGCGGTGCCGGGCGTCCGTGACGTGGCCGGCCTGCGGCTGCGCTGGATCGGCCACCACCTGCACGCGGAGGCCGCCATCGTGGTCGACGCGGGGCTGACGCTGATCGCCGCCCACGAGATCGCCGCCGACGTCGAGCATCAGCTCACCCACCACGTGCCCCGGCTGACCACGGCGACCGTGCACGTCGACCCGGACAGCCACCCGGGCGACGGCCACCACCGCGACCTCTCCCACGAACGCCGCGACCGGCTTGCGGTCGCCGGGGCCACCCCGCAGCCGTGACTGCACGAGCGCCGCGACCGGTTGCCGGGTCGGCCCGCAGCCGTGACGACATGAGCGCCGCGACTGGTCGCCGGGGTCAGCCTGCGGCCGTGACGATCAGGCGGTCTGCGGAGCGGCACAGCAGATACGTCCCGGAGGCGTCGCAGCCGAACTCGTGGGCCGTGGGCATCGCCCCCAGCAGCCGGGTCTCGCCGGTGTGCAGGTCGAGGCGGCTGACCGCGGTGTGCCCGGCCGGCGAGGCCGCCGGGCGCAGCAGCAGCGCCGCGTCGGTGGCGTCCGGCGCGGCGTAGGCCTGGCCGATCCCGCCGGGCCCTACCCGGCTGCCGTCGGCGGCGTCGAGCAGATACTGCCGGGGCGGGTCGGCACTGTCGCTGACCAGTAGCCGGCCGCCGCCGGTCCAGGTGACCACGGCCATCTCCGGCGTCTCCCAGCGCGTCCGGCCGGTGGCCGGGTCCAGGCCGGACAGGCTGTGGTGACCGATCAGGCAGAGCACCTTCCCGCAGTCCTGGATCCACAGGAACGGCCCGCTGACGGTACGCCAGAGGTCGCCGAGCGTGTCGATGTCGTAGGCGGTCACGGTGGACTGCTGCGGTCCGCTGCGGGCCACCACGAGCCGGTCACCGGCCGTCCGGATCAGCGTGTGGCGCCCGGAGCTCGGCACGGTCGCCGCCCACGGCACCTGCCGGCTGCCGAGCAGGCTGCCGTCCGCATACCGGAGGACGGTGAGCTCGCCGCGCTCGGTGGCCGTGACGATCCGGTGCGGCTGCCCGTCACGGTAGGAGACCGTGGCGGTCGGCATGCCGGTCACCGGGCGCCGCCAGACCGGTTCGCCGTCGCGGGCGCGCACCAGGCCCACCGCCGTGACCGCGCCGGTGGCGTCGACTTCTTCCAGTAGCACGCCGCCGGCGCCGCTCGCCAGCGCCTGGCCGGGCCGGGTCCAGAGCCGGTCGCCGGTGGCCGGGTCCAGCGCGACCGTCTCCCGGTAGAACAGCAGTTCGCCGGAGCTGCCGTCCTGGTACACCCGCCTCGCGGTGGCCTCGCCGCTGTTCAGCAGCAGCACCCCGGCCTCCGGCCGGAACTCCACCCCGCCCAGGTCATGCCCGGTGGTCTGGCTCCAGCGCGGCACGCCGGTCGGCAGATGGTACGCGGTGAGCACCGCTTCCTCGTCGATCCGGCGGTGCACGAACGCCACGTCCCCGGCCAGGGTGATCGCCTGCGCCCTGTCGAATCGCAGCTCCCACATCTGGCGGACCGCACCCGGGCCCGCCGGCACCGCGGCGCCGAGCGTGAACGCGCACAGAACCGCCACCGCCGCGATTCGCAGCCGGCGGGCGAGCCGCCGATCCACGGAGGGCAGCGGATCATCATGGAAAGGCCCGGCGGGTCGGGACACATCGCCGAGCTCGATGACGGTCGGAGACATTACCGTCAGGGTGACACACTGCCCCGATGAGTGCCGCCACTCGCAGACCGGAGCTGGATGCGATCCGCCTGTTCGTCGTACTCGGGCTGGTGTTCTTCCACAGCGCCCTGGTCTTCGACGCGCGCGACGACTTCTATGTGAAGAACCCGCAGACCACCGAGGCGATCACCTGGGTGGCCGGGCTGGGCGTGGTGTGGGCGATGCCGTCGCTGTTCCTGATCGCCGGGTTCGGGGCGTGGCACTCGATGCGCGGCCGTGGGGTGCGCGGGTTCGCCGGCGAACGGCTGCTGCGGCTCGGTGTGCCGCTGGTGTTCGCGACGCTGACCCTGCTGCCGCTCCCGCAGTGGCTGCGGCTCAAGTCGGCCGACCCCGGCTACGACGACTCGTACTGGCGGTTCCTGGGGGAGTTCTTCGACGTCCACCTGAGCCTGGCCGACTTCCCGTTCCTGGTGCAGGGCGAGTATTTCGAGAGCGGGCACCTGTGGTTCGTCGTGATGCTGCTGGCGTACTCCCTGATCCTCGCCGTGGTGGCGAGCCGGCTGCCCACCCTGCCGGGAGTGGACCGTCGAGGCGTGGTCCTCGTGCTCCCGGCACTCCCGCTGGCACTCGTCGGCGCGCTGCACGGCATGGAGGAGTCGTACGCGGGCTGGAGCCGCTGGGCGTACCTGCTGTTCTTCCTCTTCGGGTTCGGCCTTGCCGCTGATGACCGTTTCCGTGCCGCGATGCGCCGGGAGGCCCGGATCGCCGCGGTCGCCGGGATCCTGCTGTTCGGCGCCGCCGGGATGGCGCTGAGCACGGCCGACGGTGATCCGTTCACCGACATGACCGCGCACGCGATCACCGCGCGGGTGCTGTTCAGCCTGGCCGGCTGGTGCTGGGTGGTGGCGATCCTCGGCCTGCTGGACCGTCCGCGCACGAGCACCGGCGGGCCGGGCGGCAACCGGCGGGTGCTCGCCTATCTGGCCGCCGCCGCGCTGCCGCTCTACATCCTGCATCAACCGATCGTGGTGGCCGTCGCCTATCTCGTGGTCCGCTGGGACCTTCCGATCGCGGTGAAATACCTGGTCATCGTCGTGGTCTCGTTCGCTGTCATGTTCGCCGTCCACGACCTCGCGGTGCGGCGCACCCGGGTGACCCGCTTCCTGTTCGGCATGCGGGACGGAAAACTGTGGACGGTCGGCCCTTCCCAGCGGCCGTCGCGCGGACAAGGATCTGATCACGGCAGGTGGTGATTCCTGTGCTCAGGGTGATCACGCGCGGGAGAGGGACCGGGGTGCTGTCCGACGAGAACAAGGCTCCCGCGAAGCGGGCTCCACGGAAACGGCCGGACACCCTGTCGATGATCCGCCGGTCCATCCTGGTCAACCCGGAGCAGGCGTTGCGTACGCTGCATCGCCACGACGACGAATGGGCGCCGCCGATCCGGTCGCTGCTGCTCGCCGAGACCTACCTGCGCCTGCACTGCATCAACGCCGACGGCCGGGATCAGTACCAGGTGCGGGAGGCCGCGACTGCGGCCCGGTCCGCGCATGCCATCGCGGTGATCGCGGGCGAGGCCGACGAGCTGCTGTTCGCCTCCAGCGCGGTGCTGGCCGACATCGCCCTGTGCGCCGAGGACCCGGCCGCCGTCGCCGAGTGCACGGAGTATTTCAAGCTGGCCGCCGCCGTCCACGACGAGATCCGGGCGTACTGCGCGGCTGCGATGCGGGCCGTCGCCCAGTTCCACTGGCAGGACTGCGCGGCCGGCCGGGCACTGCTGGAGACCGTGCACCGCCGCTGCCTGGATTGGCCGGACAGCACTGAGTTCGCCCAGATGGTCGGTGACGCGCTGACCGTGATGGCCCTGGCCTGCGACGGTCCGGGCTACCGGCTCGACCTGCGGGCCTGGGCGCCGACCCCCGGTGGGTTCCTGCATCCGGACGTGCCGCATCCGCCGGTGGCGTACCTGACCTCGCGTCTGCGCCGCCGCCAGCCGGCGCACACCTGCGGAGCTTGAGGTGACGCGGCTCGGACTGCGTCCGGGAACCGCGGCCGACCAGGACTGGATCTTCCGGCTGCGGCATGCGGTCTATGCCGAGGAGCTGGGACAGCACGAGCCGAACGCGGCGGCCCGGCTCAGCGATGCGCTGGACGGTCTCGGCGTGGTCTACCTGGTGGCGACCTGCGGCGATACACCGATCGGGTTCGTCAGCATCACGCCGCCGTGGGCCGGCCGCTGGTCGCTCGACAAGTATCTGTCCCGCACCGACCTGCCGGTTCTCGACGAGCCGGACGTGTTCGAGATCCGGATCCTCACCGTCGACCCGGCCTGGCGGCGCACGCCGGCCGGCCCGTGGCTGATGTACGCGGCGTTACGCTGGGTGATGTCGCGCGGCGGTCGGCGGGTGGTCGCGATGGGCCGCGCCGATCTCGGCGGCATGTACCGGGCTGCCGGGCTGCGCCCGACCGGCCGCGAGGTGATCTCCGGGGCGGTGCGCTTCGAGGTCATGGCAGCCACGGTGCGTGAGATCCAACAGCAGACCCGGCAACGGTACGCCTCCGCGCTCGACCGTCTCGCCCCAGCGATGGACTGGCGCCTGGACATGCCGATGCGCGCTGACTCGGACGGCTGTTTCCACGGCGGCGCCTCGTTCGACCTGCACCGGCGTACGTCCGTGGTCTCCGCGGACGTGCTCGATGCCTGGTTTCCACCCGCACCCGGCGTCCTCGCTGCGCTCACCGACGACCCGGCCTGGCTGGCCCGCACCTCGCCGCCGGTGGACGCGACCGGCCTGCGTGCCGAGATCGCCACGGCCCGCGGCGTGCCGGTCGAGACTGTGACGGTCGGCGCCGGCTCGTCGGATCTGATCTTCCGGGCCTTCCGGCAGTGGCTGACCCCGGACAGCCGGGTGCTGCTGATCGACCCGGGCTACGGCGAGTACGCGCACGTCACTGAGGAGGTGATCGGCTGCCGCGTGAAGCGCCTGCGGATCGCCCGGGCCGTCGATCCCGGCCGGCTCACCGCCGCGCTCGCGACCGGCGGCTACGACCTGGCGGTGCTGATCAATCCGAACAACCCGACCGGCGGCTGGCTGCCGGGCGACACACTGCGTGACATCGCGGCTCAGGCGCCGCCGCACACCCGGATCTGGGTCGATGAGGCCTACATCGGCTACGTCGGTCTCGAGAACTCCCTTGCCGGGTTGGCTGCGACCTCACCGAACGTGACGGTCTGCACGTCGATGTCGAAGATGTACGCGCTGTCCGGCCTTCGCGCGGCGTACCTGATCAGTAATCCCGCGACCGCGGCCGCGCTGCGCCGCTGGACGCCGCCCTGGGCGCTCAGCCTCCCCGCCCAGCTCGCGGCGGTCGCCGCGCTGCGCGATCCGGATTACTACGCCGCGCGCTGGCAGCAGACCGTCGCGCTGCGCGCCGAGCTCGCGGCGGCCCTGCAGGCCACCGATCCGGACCTGCACGTTGACCAGGCCGCAGCCAACTTCCTGCTGGTCACCATGCCGCGGTACGCGAAGAGCGCCCCTCAGGTCGTCGAACAGTGCCGCCGTCACGGCATCTACCTGCGGGACCTGTCCCCGATGTCCCCGGTGTTCGAGGGCCGCACGGTCCGGATCGCGGTGAAGGACCCGGTCGCGAACGCCCGGATCGTCGCCGCCTTCGCCTGATCGCTGTTTCGAAAAGGTTGTGTCCGGTCGGCAGACATAACAAGATGTCGATGGGAGCGCTCCCACTCCCTTCCCGTTCCCCGTGAAGGAGTACCACCGTGCTCGACAGAAGAGGAAGGAAACGCCTGGCCGGCGCCGCCTCCGGTCTGGTCCTGGCGTTGACCGGCCTGCTTGCGCCGGCCGGCACACCAGCGGCGGCCGCCGTCCCGGCCAACGACTGGCTGCACGTGCAGGGCAACCAGATCGTCGACGAGGCCGGCAACCCGGTCTGGCTGACCGGCACCAACTGGTTCGGTTTCAACGCCTCCGAACGCGTCTTCCACGGCCTGTGGTCCGGCAACATCACCGAGATCACCAAGTCGATGGCCGACCGGGGCATCAACATCGTGCGCGTACCGATCTCCACCCAGCTGCTGCTGGAGTGGAAGGCCGGCACCTTCGGCACGGTCAACGTCAACACGTACGCCAACCCCGAACTGACCGGCAAGAACAGCCTGCAGATCTTCGACTTCTGGCTGGAGCTCTGCAAGCAGTACGGCATCAAGGTGATGCTGGACGTGCACAGCGCCGAGGCTGACAACTCCGGACACAATCACCCGGTGTGGTGGAAGGGCACGATCACCACCGAGAACTTCTACCAGGGGTGGGAGTGGGTGACCAACCGCTACAAGGCGAACGACACGATCGTCGCGATGGACATCAAGAACGAGCCGCACGGCGCGCAGAACGAGAGCCCGCGCGCGAAGTGGGACGGTTCGACGGACGCCGACAACTGGAAGTACGTCGCGGAGACGGCGGCCAAGCGGATCCTCGCGATCAACCCGAACGTGCTCGTGCTGGTCGAGGGCAACCAGGCCTACCCGCGGCCGGGCGCCACCTGGAGCTCGCCCAACACCAACCCGGACCTCACCCCGAACTTCTACAACACCTGGTGGGGCGGCAACCTGCGCGGCGTCAAGGACCACCCGGTCAACCTGGGCGCCAACCAGGACCAGCTGGTCTACTCGCCGCACGACTACGGGCCGCTGGTGTTCAACCAGCCGTGGTTCGACAAGCCGTTCGACAAGACCACGCTGACCGACGACGTGTGGCGGCCGAACTGGCTCTACATCCACGAGAACGGCACCGCACCGCTGCTGATCGGCGAGTGGGGCGGCCGGCTCGGGCAGGACGCCCGGCAGGACAAGTGGATGGCCGCCCTGCGTGACCTGATCGTCGAGCACAAGCTGCACCAGACGTTCTGGGTGCTCAACCCGAACTCCGGTGACACCGGCGGTCTGCTGCTCGACGACTGGAAGACCTGGGACGAGCAGAAGTACGCGCTGCTCAAGCCGGCCCTGTGGCAGCACAACGGCAAGTTCGTCGGCCTCGACCACCAGACGCCGCTCGGCGCCAACGGGATCAGCCTCGGCCAGCGCTACGGCGACGGCGGGGGAGAGGGCGACTCGACCGCGCCGTCGGTGCCCGGCCAGCCGACCGCGAGCAACGTGACCTCCAGCGGGGTGACCCTCACCTGGGCGGCGTCGACCGACAACGTCGGTGTGACCAGCTACGACGTGCTGCGCGGGGGGACTGTGGTGGCGACTGTCTCCGGGACGACCTACAACGTCACCGGGCTGGCGGCGTCCACGGCGTACACCTTCAGCGTGCGCGCCCGGGATGCGGCCGGAAACGTCTCGGCCGCATCGGCCGGCCGTAGTGTCACCACCGCGGCGGGCGGCGGAAGCGGCGAGAACCAGGGCTGCTCGGCCACCTACAAGACGCTCACCTCGTGGAGCGGCGGCTTCCAGGCCGAGGTCACGGTGAAGAACACCGGCACCACCGCCTCGACCGGCTGGACCGTGAAATGGACCTACCCGAGCGGCACCACGGTCGGCTCGGTGTGGAACGGCGTATCCGGCACCCCGGCGGTGACCGTGCGCAACGCCGCCCACAACGGCGCCCTGGCCGCGGGTGCGAGCACCACGTTCGGCCTGATCGGCTCGGGCGCGGCCGGAACCCCGGCCGACATCACCTGCAGCGCGTCCTGACGGTTCGGTTCGCCCGCCGCCGGTGCGAAACGGCGGCGGGCGAACCTCCGGTCAGCGCTCGTGGACCAGCTCGCCGGCCACATAGGTGAGGTCCACGCGGGTTTCGCCGATCTCCACCGGTGGGCCGTCGAACGGGTCGCGGTCCAGAACGACCAGGTCGGCGACGTTGCCGGGGCGCAGGGTGCCGCTGTCGTCGCGGTGGTTCACGTACGCGCTGCCGGCGGTGTAGGCCGCGAGGGCCGTACCGAGATCAAGGCGTTGAGAAGGCAGGAAGACCGGCCCGGTCTCGCCGGGGCCGACCCGGTTGACCGCCACGTGCACACCCTGGATCGGATCCGGGCTGCTCACCGGCCAGTCGCTGCCCGCCGCCAGGGTCGCGCCGGCGCGCAGCAGGTCGCCGAACGGGTACTGCCAGGCCGCCCGCTCCGGGCCGAGGAACGGGATGGTCAGCTCGTCCATCTGCGGTTCGTGGGCGGCCCACAGCGGCTGCAGGTTCGCGACCGCGCCGAGCTGCCGGAAGCGGGCGATGTCGTCCGGGTGCACGACCTGCAGGTGCGCCAGGTGGTGCCGGGTGTCGCGGAAGCCGTTCGCGGCACGGGCCGCCGCGACCGCGTCCAGGGCTTCCCGGACCGCCCGGTCGCCGAGCGCGTGGAAGTGCACCTGGAAACCGAGCGCGTCCAGCTCGGTCACGTACCCGGCGAGCGCGGCCGGGTCGACGAAGCTGATGCCGCTGTTGCCGGTGGCGCAGCCGCATCCGTCCAGGTAGGGCGCGGTCATCGCGGCGGTGAAATTCTCCGCCACCCCGTCCTGCATGATCTTCACGGTCCTGCAGGTGAGCCGGCCGAGGGTGAGCCGGTCGCGGTGGGCGAGCAGCTCGGGGATCTGCTCGGCGCCGCGGTCCCGGTCCCACCACAGGGCGCCGGTCACGGTGGCGGTGAGCGAGCCGTCGCGGGCGGCGGCCAGGTACGCGTCCGACGGATCCGGATAGCCGTTGCTGCCGCACAGCATGGCGTCCTGCCAGCCGGTGATGCCGAGCGAGTGCAGCAGCCGCTGCGCCCGCAGCAGCCCGGCCAGCAGGTCCGCCGGGGTGGCCGCGGGGATCAGGTGGCTGACCAGCGAGACCGCGCCCTCCTGCAGAGCGCCGATCGGCTCGCCCGCGGCGTCCCGGTTGATCACGCCGTCGGCCGGGTCGGGGGTGTCACGGGTGATCCCGGCCCGCTGCAGAGCGGCGGTGTTGACCCAGGCGCCGTGGTGGTCGCGGTTGGTCAGGTACACCGGCCGGTCCGGCACGATCGCGTCGAGCAGCTCCCGGGTGGGCAGGCCGCCGGGGAAGGTCTCCATCGACCAGCCGCTCCCGGTGATCCACTCCTGGTCGGGGTGCGCGTCGGCGTACGTCCGGATCCGTTCCTGGTATTCGCCCAGCTCCGTGGTGCCGGTGAGGTCGCACTGGCCCCTCTCCAGACCGCCGAAGACCGCGTGCACGTGCGCGTCCTGGAAACCCGGCAGCAGCAGCCGCCCCTGCAGATCGATCACTTCGGTCTTGGGGCCGCGCAGCTCGCCGAGGTCGTGGCCGACCGCGAGGATCCGGCCGTCCCGGACGGCGAGGGCGGTGGCCCGGGTGCGTGCTGCGTCCAGAGTCAGGACCGGGCCGTTGGTGAAGATCAGATCAGCAGTCACTGGTTCTTCCCGCCGCCCACCGTCTCCGTCATCCGCTCAGTCTGTCATCGGTCAGATGTCGCGACGGCGGTGCACCAGCAGGGCCGCGGTGAGCAGGATCAACGGCCACAGGGCGTACGCGAGCCAGGCCTGGGTGGCGGTCGCGTAGATCTCGCCCACCGCCTCCGGCGGACCGTAGGACTGGGTCAGCCGCTGCCAGCCGGAGACCAGCGTCCCGTGGTTGACCGCCCTGGTCAGCTCCTGGTGCGTGCCGAACAACTGCGGGAGCAGGACCAAGAGCAGGATGCCGGAGACGTACACCGCCGCGCTGTGCCTGACCAGCACCGCGAGAGCGAGCCCGACCAGCGCACTGACCGGCGCGATCAGTGCCGCGGCGGCCAGCGCCGCAGCCGTGCCCGGCCGGTCGAACGTCACCTCGCCGAGGATCAGCCCGGCCACCGTGAAGGAACCCGCGGCCATGATCGCGCCGGCCACCGCCCAGACGGCGGCGACCACCGCGGCCTTGGCGAGGACGACCTCGTGGCGGGCCGGGACGGCGACCGCGGTGGCCCGGATCAGGCCGCTGCTGTACTCGCCGAGCATCGTCGACGCACCGAAACTGGTGGCCACCACGATCAGCGCCAGGTATCCGGCCAGCGGAAACCCGTCACTCAGCGAGAGCTCGTCGGTGGGTGGTTTGGCGTTCGCCGCGAACGCCGCCGAGCCGATCACGGCCGCGGTGGTCAGCGGGATCGTCCATCGGGTGGACCGCAACGAGCGGATCTTCAGCCATTCGGCCGCGATCAGGTCCCGCATCACACACCCCCGGCCCGGTAGTCGACGCTCGCCGCGGTGAGCTCGAAGAACGCGTCTTCCAACGAGCCATTGCCGGCCAGCTCACCGACCGTGCCGGCGGCGACCAGCTGGCCCTGACCGACCACGATCAGGTCGTCGGCGGTCGCGGCCATCTCACCGATCAGGTGGCTGGACAGGAACACGGTGCGGCCCTCGGCGGCCAGCCGCCGGAACAACCCGCGCGCCCAGCGGACCCCTTCGGGGTCCATGCCGTTCACCGGCTCGTCGAAGATCAGCACCGGGGGATCACCCAGCAGCGCGGTGGCCACACCCAGCCTCTGCCGCATACCGAGGGAGTACGTCCCGACGCGCCGGCCCGCCACCCCGGTGAGACCGACCTCGCCGAGGACCTCGTCGACCCGCTGTCTCGGCAGGCCGTTGCTGCGGGCCAAGGACATGAGATGTACGGCCGCGGACAGCCCCGGGTGTGCCTGCTGGCTGTCCAGCAGGGCGCCGGCGTGCCGCAGACCGCGCCGGTGGCTCCGGAACGGCACCCCGCCGATCGTGGCCGTACCGCTGGCCGGCGCGTCCAGGCCGAGCAGCACCCGCAGCGTGGTGGTCTTGCCGGCGCCGTTCGGGCCGAGGAACCCGGTCACCCGGCCGGGCCGGACCGTGAACGACAGGTCCGCCACCGCGGTGGTTCTTCCGTACCGCTTGGTCAACCGTTCGACTTCAATCATGCCGATCACTGTTGTGCGCGGGACCCCGGCCCGTCATCGAACCGCAGGCCGTGCCGGGTGCCGACCGTGGTCGTACGTCCGTGGTCTGATGTTCTTGTCGGACCCCGCCGATAGGCTCGCCGCATGTCCCGACTGCCGCTGGGTTTCGCCTCCCCGCGGGGCCACGCTGCGCCGCGGGGCCACGCCGCGCCGCGGGGCCACGCCGCGCCCGGCGTCCGGCCCGGCTTCTGGCCTGCGCTGTTCCGTGCGAAGGCGGCGCCCGGCTTCTGGCCCGCGCTGATCTGGGTGCTGGCCGCGTTCGGGGCGGTGCGCGGCTACACCGGCCTGCCCGGCATGCCGGCCGGGATGGACCCGCGCCCGGCCTGGTGCTGGGCCTTGATCGTCCTCGCCACGGCGACCGCCCTCGGCGCCGGCACGCAGGTGCGCCGCCGCCCGGTGGCGGCGCTCTATGCGATGGTCGTGTCCGCGGTCGTCCTCGTGCTCGCCGTCGGCACCGACGGCCTGGCCATGAACCCCGAGCACCTCCTGGCGGTGTTCCTCGTCGCCGCCGACCTCGTCCTGGCCCGCATCGTCGTGACCCGACCACCCTGGGCCTGGGCGGCCGCGCTCGCAGCGGTGCTCGCCGCGTTCCCGGTCGCGGCCCTGCTACGGGTGGTCGTCCGCCAGCCCGACCCGACCGGGGCCGTCGTCCTCGACTTCGATGGGACCGTCTGGCTGGCCCTCGCCGTGCTGCCCGCGCTGGTCGCCGGCCTGCTCGGCTTCTCTGTGCGGCAGGCCCGCGACTACGCCCGGCGGCTCAGCGAGCAGGCCGCGGCCCAGGCCGTGGTGGCCGAGCGACTGCGGATCTCCCGGGAGCTGCACGACCACGTCGCGCACAGCGTCGGTGTGATCGCCTTGCAGGCCGGCGCGGCCGCCCGGGTGATGGACACGCAGCCCGAGCGGGCCCGCGACGCGATGCGCGCCATCGAGACCACCAGCCGCGACACGCTGTCCGGCCTGCGCCGGATGCTCGGCGGCCTGCGCGACGCTCCGGAGGCGCCGCTGCAGCCCGCGCCCGGTCTGGCCGACGTCGATCAGCTGGTCGGGGCCGCAGCGGCCGCCGGCGTGGCAGTCGACTATTCGGTGTGCGGTGAGCAGCGCGCCCTGGCCGCCGAGGTGGAGTTGTCGGCGTACCGGGTCATTCAGGAGTCCCTGACCAACGTGCTGCGCCATGCGGGCGCGGAGAGCTGCCGGGTGTCGGTGGACTACGGGCCGTCCGAGCTGGCGATCTCGATCGTCGACGACGGCCGCGGCGGCGACCCGTCCGGCGGCGGCTTCGGCCTGGTCGGCCTGCGCGAGCGGGTCGCCCTGGTCAACGGCACGTTCACCGCCGGCGCCCGTGGTGCCGGCGGTTTCCAGGTCGTGGCCCGCCTGCCGATCGAGGCCGCATGACCGCCCCGGTCCGCGTGCTGCTCGCCGACGACCATGCCCTGATCCGCAGCGCGCTGCACATGGTCCTGGTCGACACCCCGGACATCGAGGTGGCCGGCGAAGCAGCAACAGGCACGGCCGCAGTGACCCTCACTCAGGAGTTGCAGCCGGACGTCGTACTGATGGACATCCGAATGCCTGGTCTCGACGGCATCGAAGCCACCCGCCAGATCACCGCCGCACCGACCGCGCCGCGCGTCATCGTCCTGACGACCTTCGACGACGACGAGTATGTCTATGGCGCCCTGCACGCCGGTGCGTCCGGCTTCCTGGTCAAGGACATGGCCCTGGAGGAGATCGTCACCGCCATCCGGGTGGTCGCCACCGGCGATGCGCTGATCGCCCCGAGCGTCACCCGCCGCCTCATCGAGATGGTGACCAAGCAGCCCACCCCTGCTTCGGACGTCCCGGCCCTGACCGGCATCACCGACCGCGAACGCGAGGTGCTGACGCTGATCGCCCGGGGCGCCACCAATGCGGAGATCGCCGTCCGCATGCACATCACGATGCCCACGGTGAAGAGCTATGTGGGCCGCTTGATGACCAAACTGGCCGCCCGCGACCGGGTCCAGCTGGTGATCGTCGCCTACCGGGCGGGCCTCGTCACCCCCTGACCGTGGGCGGCGCCCCCAGCGATCCGCGCGACCACATTGCGTGCCTCTCTCGCCGGCCGCGTTGGGTGCCTCTCTCGGTGGCCGCGTTGGGTGCCTCTCCCGGCGGCCGCGTTGGGTGCCTCTCTCGCCGACCGCGTTGGGTGTCTCCCTCGGCGGCCGCATTTGCGTGCCTACCTTGTCTGCCGGGCTGGCGGCCCCGTCCCGCACGCGAGGCTTCCCGATGACCCGCGCCCGCCACGCTGGAGTCCTCAGCGCTGGCCCTGTCACCTTCCGACTGCCGCTATATCCCACCGGTCGGCACAACCTCACTGCGCGCCTGCTTCGGCGTCCGGCAGGCCGTCACGCACCGCAGGGCCCGGTCGTTGCCCGCGCCCGCGACGGCCGAGATCCTGCAGCCGTCGTCCATGGCGGTTAGGGCTCGTCGAAGAACAAGCCGTTGCTTGGCGGATTTCGATGCGTTGATCTGTTATGGCGGTATCGGAGGAGGAACGGGGCAGGCTGGCAGCGAAGTTTGAGGTGATCTTGCCGCATCTGGACGAGCGGCAACGCCGGTTGCTGCTGGGTGCTGAGGCTCGGGTGCTGGGGCATGGCGGGATCCGGGCGGTAGCGCGAGCTGCCGGGGTCCGGGAGGGCACGGTGGCTGCGGGCGTCGATGAGTTGGAGGCCGGGGTGGCGCCGCTGGGCCGGGTCCGCCGTGCCGGTGGCGGCCGGAAGCCGGTGACCGAACATGATCCCGCTCTGATGCCGGCGTTGTTGGGGCTGGTCGAGCCGGACGAGCGGGGGGACCCGATGTCGCCGCTGCGATGGACGACGAAGTCGTTGCGCCACCTTGCGCAGGAACTGGCCGGGCGGGGTCATAAGGCCGGGCCGGACACGATCGCTGCTCTGCTGCACGGTGAGGGATTCAGCCTTCAGGGCAATGCCAAGACTCTGGAAGGCAGACGCCATCCCGACCGCGACGCCCAGTTCGGCTACATCAACGAGCAGGTCAAGGATTATCTGTCCAGCGGTGACCCGGTCGTCAGCGTCGATACGAAGAAGAAGGAACTCGTCGGCGCGTTCGCGAACAAGGGCCGCGAGTGGCGGCCTGCCGGTGAGCCGGCCGTAGTCCGCACCCACGACTTCGCCGATCCGCAGCTGGGACAGGTGATCCCCTACGGGGTCTACGACCTGGCCGCCGACACCGGCTGGGTCGCCGTCGGCACCGACCACAACACCGCCGCGTTCGCCGTCGCCACTCTGCGCCGCTGGTGGGACGGCTACGGCCGTGACCGCTACCCGAACGCCGGACGGCTCTTGATCACCGCGGACGCCGGCGGATCCAACGGCTACCGCACTCGCGCCTGGAAAACGGATCTGGCCGCTCTCGCCGCCGAAATCGGGCTACCGATCACCGTCTGCCACTTCCCGCCCGGCACCAGTAAATGGAACCGTATCGAGCATCGCTTGTTCGCCCACATCTCGATGAACTGGCGGGCACGACCCCTGACCAGCCACGAGACCATCGTCCACACGATCGCCGCGACCACCACCAGCAGCGGGCTGCGCGTGCACGCCGAACTCGACACCGGCCACTACCCGACCGGCGTCGTCATCACCGACGAGCAGATGAGCACCCTGGCCATCGACCGTCACGACTGGCACGGCGACTGGAACTACACCCTGCGCCCCGACCCGGCCACACCCGCCGGCGAACCCGCGACAGCCCTACCACCGCTGCATCACCTGGCCGCGCTGGTGCACCCGGCCATCACCGGCATGCCCGACAGCGCATGGAACGACCTGATCAACCGGCTCACCGTTCCCCATCAAGCCCAACACGAAGCGTTCCTGCACAACCTGCGCGGCCACGCCCGGCCCCGCGGCGGCGGCCGCAAGATCCGCGTCACCCTCAGCCACCAACTACTGGCCACCTTGCTCCACGACCGCTACCAACTGCCCCGCAAGGTCATCGCCGATCTGTTCGGCGTCGCCGGCACCACCATCAACGTCGCCATCCGCAACACCCGCACCCTGCTCACCCAAATCCAGCACCCCATCGAACCCAGCAACATCCGCCTCACCAACCACACCGACCTCGCCGCTCACACCCGCGCCGCCGGATTCACCGCACCCGCCTTGATCAAAACAGCGAGTTAAAAATCGACGAGCCCTTACCTGCTTGAGCGGTGGCTGGGGTGCGTGAACCGTCGGTCCGGCTGGTTTTGGGGTGTCTGTTGGGTGCGTGAGTGGCGGCTGGGGTGCGCGAGCCGTCGCGCAGGCAGGTATGACGGGCTTGGGTGACCCCGATCTGCAGCCCGAGGCGGTATCGGTGCGCCTCGACCGGAGCAGTTGATCAGCCGAAGGGTGCCCGTCCGCCTGTCTGGCCGGGGTCTCTGCGCCGGCGGCGGGATCGACCTGCGGTTCGCCAAGTGGCCGCGGAGGGTTCCGCGGGGCCGCGGCGGATAGTCGGCGCCCGTCGACTTCAGTCGACCGCGCGGGCGGGAACCGTTGAGGGCCGGCGCACGTCGGTGTTCCTATGAGAATCCGTGCCGCCCTGCTGTTCGTGCTGACCCTTCTCGGGCTTGCCGTGGTCGTCTCGCCCGCTGCTCCGGCCTGGGCGTGCAGCTGCGCCTGGA
The DNA here is from genome assembly GCF_036053395.1 of Actinoplanes sp. NBC_00393. Classification (NCBI taxonomy): domain Bacteria; kingdom Bacillati; phylum Actinomycetota; class Actinomycetes; order Micromonosporales; family Micromonosporaceae; genus Actinoplanes; species Actinoplanes sp. NBC_00393. The sequence continues at coordinate 2,046,133 of NZ_CP107942.1, forward strand.
ACGAGGCCGAGCAACGGAAGAACGCCGAAGTGATCGTCGTCGGCCGGGTCAGCGAGGTGACCGACAGTTGGGTACGGCTCGATGTCGAGTCGGTCGAGAAGGGCAACGTCGATCGGGCGGCGCCGTTGAGGCTGGAGGTCGGGCGCAGCGAGGCGAGCTGTGGTTACGGCTTTCAGGAAGGCCAGCGATACCGGGTCAACTCCCGCGACGGACACACCGGCCTCTGCACCGGGGTCGCGAAGCTGCCACTTGTCGTAGCGACACCGTCTGCAGTGCCGCCCTCCGCGATCGCGATCGAGCCGGTCGCCGCGCCGGCCGCCGAGAACGATGCGGACAGCCCACTCTGGCCGACGCTTGGCGCGGGATTCGCCCTCGCCGCCGTCGCGGCCGCTGCCTTCGCGTTCCGGCGTCGCAGAACACGCTGACATGCAGCCGGACGATCGGCTCGATGGAGTTGTTAGAACGACCGAACTCCCGAAGCCGACGCCGTCTACGACGCGCTCGACCCCGTCCTGCGCGCCGCCCTCTTCGACGTTTAGGCGAGCAGTTCGGCGTACGCATCCTGCAGTGCCTGGCATGGATTGACGCCGAGCTCATCGCGCAGCAGCATGCGAACGTGCTGGTAGGCCGCGAGCGCCTCGGCCACATTGCCCCGCGCAGCGAGCGCGCGCATCAGCAGCAGGTGGCCGGTCTCGCGCAGCGGGGTGATCTCCAGCAGTTCGCGGGCGGCGCGTTCGGCGGCCGGCAGTTCGGGACCGCCGAGTTCGAGGCAGGCCGTTCCGTAGCATTCCAGGGCGCGGGCCTGCGCGTCGGCGAGGCGGCGCCGCCACGACTCGGCCCAGGGCGCGTCGGTCTCCGGCATGAACCGCCGCCGGGCCACGAACTGCGCGGTCAGCGACACCGTCCAGGCCCGGCGCCAGTCACGCAGCGCGACCGAGGACTCGGCGGCGTGCACTGCGGCCAGGGCGGTGCGGACGTCGACGTACGCCGGTTCCGGCAGCCGCAGCGACAGACCGGCCCGGCCCTGCAGGATGTCCGGACCGACCGCCGCACGTACCTTCGAGATGACGACGCTCAGCGCGGCACCCGCCGAGCCGGGCGGCGTGCCGCCCCACAGCGCGTCGATCAGGGTGTCCCGGGTGACCGGCTGCGGTTCCGCCACCACCAGGTACGCGAAGAGCAGGCGCCCCTGCCGACCGGGGAACGCCTGGTCGGCCCGCCGTCCGCCGAGCTCCACGGCGAACGGCCCGCACAGCTGCACACGGCTCGGCACGGTTCAGAACGTTACCGACGGAAGGGAAGAATATGACCCGGCAGGTTCGGTGCGAATGCGGATTCACGGCGCGCGGCCCGTCCGACGACGCGGTCATCGCCCTGGTGCTGGCACATCTGGAGACCGATCATCCCGACCTGGTCGGCACCGAGACCGCCGAGGACATCCGCGGCTGGATCGAGCTGCTGCCGGACTGAAAGGTTGCGCCAAAGTTCCGGCAAGACCGGTCGGACACGCTCGTCGGCATGACAGACCTACAACAGGATCGACTCGACGAACTGATGGGCCGTTTCGTCACCGACCTCGGTGCGACGATGTCGGCCGGCAACGTGGTGATCGGCGACAAACTCGGCCTGTACCGGGCCCTCGCCGAAGCCGGGCCGTTCACCCCGCAGGAGCTGGCCGACTACACCGGCACCGCCGAACGCTACGTCCGGGAATGGCTGCCCGGCCAGGCGGCGGGCGGCTACCTCACCTACGACGGTGAGACCGGGAAGTACTCGATGACCGCCGAGCAGGCGTACGCCTTCGCCGACCCGGACGGCCCCGCGGTGCCCGGAGCGTTCCAGCTCGCGCTGGCCGGCCTCGCCGACACCCCGAAGATCCTCACCGCCTTCCGCACCGGCGGAGGCATGGCCTGGGGAGACCACCACCCGGACGTGTTCACCGGCTGCGAACGGTTCTACCGTCCCGGCTACGTGGCCAACCTGGTCAGCTCCTGGATCCCGGCGGTGCCCGGCCTGGCCGACCGGCTGGCCGCGGGCATCCCGGTCGCCGATGTCGGCTGCGGCCTGGGTACGTCCACCCGGCTGATGGCCGACGCGTTCCCGGTCTCGACGTACACCGGGTTCGACCCGCACGAGGGCTCGATCGTGCTGGCCCGCAAGCCGGCCGGCCCGTGCGCCTTCGAGGTGGGCAGCGCCCAGGACTTCCCGGGCACCGGGTACGGCCTGGTCGCCACCTTCGACTGCCTGCACGACATGGGCGACCCGTCCGGCGCCGCCCGGCACATCCGGGAAGCCCTCGCCGACGACGGGTACTGGCTCATCGTCGAACCGTTCGCCGGCGAGTCACCGGCCGACAACCTGAACCCGGTCGGCCGGATCTACTACTCGTTCTCCACTTACCTGTGTGTCCCACACGCCGTCTCCGAAGGCGCCGCGGATGCGCTGGGCAACCAGGCCGGTGAGGCGGCGATCGGCGCCGTGGTGCGGCAGGCCGGGTTCCGGACCTTCCACCGGGTCGCCGAGACCCCGTTCAACCTGGTGTACGTCGCCCGCCCCTGATCAGTCCGCAAACGCCAGGACCCGGTGCCGGCCGACCCGGTCGGGGCCGGTCAGCAGAGCGGCATCCTCGTCCTCCCCGATCGGGACCGAGGTGACGGCCGTGACGACGTCCTGTATCGCACCGGGTGAGGTGGTGAGGTGCACGATCGCCATCTTGACGGCGTCTGGATGCCAGAGCACCCAGGTCCGGATCAGGCCGGGTACCTGCCGCAGCGCGGGACTGATCCGGTCCCGCCCGCGGCGCCGTGCCAGGGCGGCACGTTCCGGGCTCATCGGCCCGTCGAAGTAGGCGACGAGCGCGTGCCCGGCCGGTCCGGTCGCCGGCCCGCTCACCTGCTCCTCGACCTCGTAGACGTCGTCGGTGAGCAGCTCGACGGGCCGAGGCCGTCCGGCCGCGGCCCGGGAGCGTTCGGACGCCAGCTCGGCGTCCTCGCGGGTGTGCCACAGGGTCAGGAGGGTGCCGGCCTGGTCGTCGCTTTCGAGCAACACCAGGCCGGCGTACCCGGGATGCGCCGAGATCATCTCGGTCAGCATGCGGATCATCTTGTCGGGATCGTCGGTCTCGGGTCGGGAAGCAGTGGTCTGCAGTCGTGCGTACATGTTTCCCATGCTCATCTCGGGTGAGCGCCCGCACCTCAGTGCTAGTACGCAGATAGGCGGAACAGGATGCCCCGGGTCCCGTCTGCTGACGCGCATATGATCAGGCGATGCTCCAGCAGTACGACGAGCGCAACGCCGGCATCCGCTACTGGGTCAACGGCGAGCTCCTGCACCGCGACCAGCCCGGACTGTCCCCGTTCGACTCGGTGGTGCAGGGCGGCGACGCCGTCTGGGAGGGCCTACGCGTCTACCGCGGCGCGATCTTCGGCCTCACCGAGCACCTGGCCCGCTTGCGCCGGTCCGCGCTGGCGCTCGGCTTCACCGACATCCCCGCAGACGGGGTTCTGGTCTCCGCGATCACCGAGACGTTGCAGGCCAACGAGATGACCGACGGCGTGCACATCCGGCTCACCCTGACCCGCGGGGTGAAGGTGACCAGCGGCATGGACCCACGCCTGAACCGCTCCGGCCTGACCCTGATCGTCCTGGCCGAACACAAGGCCCCGGTCTACGACACCACCGGCCTGCGGCTGGCCACGTCGAGCTTCCGCCGCCCCGCCCCCGACGTGCTCGACCCGAAGATCCACCACAACAACCTGCTGAACTCCATCCTCGCCAAGATCGAGGCAAACGCGGCCGGCGCCGACGACGCCCTGATGCTGGACCAGCGCGGTTTTGTCGCCGAGACCAACGCCACCCACCTGTTCGCGGTGATCGGCGACGCCCTGGTCACCCCGACCACCGCCGCCTGCCCCGAGGGCATCACCCGGCAGACGGTCCTGGATCTGGCCGCCGCGCACGCCATCCCGGCGGTGGTGCGCGACGTGTCGCTCACCGAGATGTACGCGGCCGACGAGGTCTTCTGCACCGGCACGATGGGCGAGATCGCCGCCGTCACGGTGATCGACGGCCGTCCGATCGGCGGCGGCGAGGTCGGCCCGCTGACCAGCCGCATCGCCAAGCTCTACCAGGAATACGCCGCCACTCACGGCGTCCGCCTCTTGTAAAGCGGCCGACCACCCGCGCGTGGTCACTCACCGCTGTGCCGTCCCGCCGCATCGTGGCCGTTATCGCCGTTCCGCGCGAGCCGACTGCCGGGGCGCGGCAGTCGGCGCGGCCGCCGGGCTCATCCTGCTGGTCACGCTCAAACCGCAGCCACCCGCCACCGCAGCAGCCACCCGCCCCCCGCAGCATCCGGCCACCGCAGCATCCACCGGCGACCGCACAGAATTCCCGGCCACCGCACAGCATCCCCGGCCACCGCAGCATCCCAGGCCACCGCACAGCATCCCCGGCTACCGAACGGCATCCGGCCGGCCGGCGGCAGCAGCGCTAACGCGCGGCCGGGCCCGCTTTTGAAGGCTGTTCGATCACTGGGCCGCGCATCAGTGCTATCTGCCGGCCGTTGAGGCAGCGCTACTGCAGGGCTCGATGATCAACAAGTCCGAAAACAGCGCCTCAGCCGCGCGCTGGCGACGTCACCTCGATCCAGCGCCGGTTCTGCCTTTCTGGCTGGGCACGGAAAGCGGCTTGCACGGCCGGAGGCGGCGCTCATAACAGGCGGGAGGGTCTATAGGTGGCGGCCGAGCTGGTCAGGCTGGCTAGAGGCGGTGTTCGGCGAGTTCCTCGTAGTAGGGACGGGCCGCCTCCACCAACGGGCGTAAGCGGGCCGGCACGTCAACCGCGGACGGATCATAGGGTGCAAATCCAGTGGAAGCGCGCACCGCCGCGTACCAGAAAGGGGCCCAAACGCCGTCGGTCTCGCGCGGACCCGGCGCCCAGGAAAGCATCGCCGGGTCGAAGGCGAAGCCGAGACCGGCGCACAGGCGCCGCAGCGTGCCCTCCGGATCGCGCAGCACGTCCGCCGCGTCCACCACCGGACCGCCGAACGTCCGGAAGATCTCCGCCTGCTGCGGATAGCCGAGGTCGTCCAGAGTCGGCTCGCCTCGCACCCGCGCGTAGGAGGCCACCACCTGGGACGGCTCGCGGATCAGGAACGCGTGGGTGAGATCGCCCAGCCACTCCCGGCCGATCGTGGGGAGCAGGTGGTGGGTCATGTGTTTCTGGTACTGGATCGCGGGGTGGCCGGGCAGCGGCCCGGTCAGGGCCGCCGCCACCTCCTGCCAGCGGGTGGGCTGCGACGCCAGGATCTCGTCGCGGCCGGGATGATCGAGACCGGTCACCGCCAGGTAGTGGGCGTAGAGCGGCTCGTCGACCACCACCGTATCGGCGCGCGACGAGAAACTGCGCATCATGGCGGTCGAGATGTTGCGCGGCCCCGACCACATCGCCACCCGGATCGTCATCGGACGCGGGTCAGCTCCAGCACCGGGATGACGCGGATGCCGGCGGTCTTCTGCTCGTACTCCGCGAAGCCCGGGTAGCGCCGGGCCTGCTCGCCGAAGATCTGGTCGCGCTCGTCCCCGGTGATCTCCTTCACCTCGACCGGGAACGAGGCAGTGCCCACCTCCGCGGACGCCTCGCCGGCGGCGATCAGGTTGTGGTACCACTCCGGGTGCGTCGGCGCACCGCCCTTGGAGGCGAAGATGTACATGACGTCGGGATCGGTCTCGTGCGGCAGGTACATCAGCGGCGCCACGATCTCGCGCCCGCTCTTGCGTCCCCGGTGGTGCACCAGAATCATTGGCGCGCCCTCGAACGGTCCGCCGACGCGGCCCTCGTTCGCACGGAACTCCTCGATGATCTTCGTGTTCCAGTCGCTCATGGCTGAAGTCAAGCATGTCTGTAGATCAGCGGACACTTTTCTGTCCGGTCCCGTCCTACCGTGCGGGCATGCCCGAGTTCAGTAAAGACTGTGATCCGGCCGACGCGATCTTCTTCCGGCCCGACAAGTCGGAGCCGATCGGCTACCTCCTCGATCTGTCCGTCGCCAGCACCACCGTGCCGGCCGAACTCAAGGTCGCGGTCCCGACCGACGTGACCGCGCAGGTCTCACCCGGCACCGGCATCCGGTTGACCCCGGCGGTGGCCGTACTCGGCAGCATCTCCTGGTCGCTGCGCCCGAACGAGCCGATCCGGATCTTCGCCTACGCCGAAGTCGCGGTGGCGCAGACCCTGGCCGCGCTGCGGCGGCGCAACCTGCCGGACCCAGTCGCCCGGGTCTCGATAGTGATCTACGACTACGACCCGGCCCGGGAGGCCTACTACCCGCAGTTCCGCACGCGGGGCGGCGGCGGGGCGCCGGATCCGACCGTGCCGGCCACGCCGGTGACCGGCTGGCTCGGCAAGGACGGCCTGCTGGTCGCAGAAGATCCCGAAGATCTGACCCCGGGCGTACGGGTACACGCGGTCCAATTCGAACTGGTGCCGGTCGCGACCGCTGTTCCCCAGCAGATCCTGATCCAGCCGTCCCCGCACGAGACGATCATCAAGGATTTCGGTACGCCCGACTAGGTGATCCTGCCGCACGATGGCGTGGCCTGCCGACGCCCGGCGTCATGCGTCTGGCAAGATCCTCAGGTGCTATCGGCTGAGGAATTCGACACGTCCGTGCTGACCGAGCGTCAGCGCCGCATCCTGGGAGTCATCCGGGACTGGGCGGTGAAATACGGTCACGCGCCGTCCACCCGGGAGATCGGAGATGCGGTCGGCCTGGCCTCGACGTCGTCGGTCAGCCGTCATCTGCGCCAGCTCGAGGACCTCGGGTTCCTGCGCCGGGGGCGGACCGTGACGCGCCCGATCGACGTACGCATGTATCTGGAACCCGCCACCCCCGAGTCCGGTAGCGAGTCGACGGTCGGGGTGCCGCTGGTCGGCACGATCGCGGCCGGCACGCCGATTCTGGCCGAGGAGGAGACCGGGGAGCTGCTCAACCTGCCCCGCGACCTGGTCGGCCGGGGCACCCTGTTCTGCCTGCGGGTGCAGGGCGACTCGATGATCGACGCGGCGATCTGCGACGGGGACATCGTGGTGGTTCGCCAGCAGCAGGAGGCGTACAACGGGGACATCGTGGCCGCGATGATCGACGAGGAGGCGACGGTCAAGGTGTTCCGGCGGCGCTCGGGGCACGTTCTGCTGGAGCCGCGCAACCCGGCGTACGAACCGATCGACGGGGACCGGGCCGTCATTCTGGGCAAAGTGGTCTCGGTGCTACGCCGCATGTGACGGCTTTCGCCCACCGCATAGATTGGTGTCGGTCTGTGCGGTGCGGGGGAGGGCAGCGGATTGGCGGGCAACCGGGAGCCGGTGGCGGTCGCGCGTATCCGGAACCAGGTGGGCCAGGTCGCCGGCAGCGGGTTCCTGGTCGCTCCGGACCTGGTGCTGACCTGCACCCATGTGGTCCGCCATGCGCTCGACACCAAGTTCACCTCCGAGCCGCCGGACGGCGCCGTCGAGCTGGACTTCCCGCTGCCGGACGGGGTGGCTAAAGCGCGGGCCACCGTCGTCGCGTGGACGCCGGAGAACTCCGGTCACCGCGGTGACACCACCCTGCTGCGCCTGACCGAGCCGCTGCCGGGCCTGCCGGTGGCCCGGCTCAGCCCGCAGCAGACCAGCCGTGACGAGCCGGTCCGGATCTTCGGGTACGCGTTGCTGCGCGCCCACGGCCCCGGCGACGTGATCGCCGGGGTGGCCGTCACCGAGCGCGCCGGGATGCTGCAGATCAACACCGAGGGTGAGCTGCAGGTCGAGCGCGGCTACAGCGGCTCCCCGGTCTATCGGGCGGACGGCGGCGCGGTCGTCGGCATGGTGGTGCAGACGGTCACCGGCGGGCGGAGCTGCAACGCCGTACCGGTCAACGCCCTCCTGGAGAACTTCGCCGAGCTCGGCGAACCGGATCCGGCGGCCGCGTCGCCGTACCGAGGTCTGCAACCGTTCGAGGAACGCCACGCCGACCGGTTCCACGGCCGCGCCGACCTGACCGCCACGCTGGTGGAAGCGATCCGGCGCCGGCCGCTGCTGATCGTGATGGGCCCGTCCGGCAGTGGCAAGTCGTCGCTGGTCCGGGCCGGTCTGGTGCCCGCGGTCCGGGCGGCGAAGGTCGAGAGTGTCACCGACCGGCTGTTCCCCGGCGAGCAGGCCGAGACCATGGTGGCCCGGCTGGTCCTGCAGGCGATCAGACCGGATGCCGGGTCCGCCGAGGAGCGGGGCCTGGCCGAGCGGCTGCGCACCGAACGTTCGGATGCGCTGGCCGGCCTGGCCCGCGCCCTCGACGAACGCGCCGGTGACGACGGTCTGCTCCTCTTCGTCGACCAGCTGGAGGAGGCCCCGCCCCCGGCCGTCGAGTCCACGATCGAGCTGCTGCACGGCCTGGTCCGCAGCGCCCGGCGCCGCCCGGACGGCACGGTACGTGTCGCAGCCGTGGTGACGTTGCGTGCCCGGGTGCTGGAGGACACCGTCGGCCCGGAGGTCGCCGAGGCGGTCCGGCGGGCCGCGATCGAACTGGTCCGCCCGATGAGCCCGGACGAGCTGCGCGACGCCATCCGGGCCGGTGGTGTGCGGTTTGAAGCCGGTCTGGACGAGCGGATCCTCGCCGAGGCCGGTGACGAGCCCGGTCGGCTGCCGCTGATCGAGTTCACCCTGGAACGGCTGTGGCAGGACCGCGGCCGCTTCGACGAGCTGTCGATCGAGGTGTACAAACAGCTCGGCGGCGTCTCCGGCGCCCTGGCCACCTACGCCGACGAGGTTCTGAGCGAACAGCCGGAGGAAGACCGGGAACGGTTCCGGGCGGTGCTGACCGCGATGGCCCGGCCCGCGGACGACGGCGCCGGGTTCCGGCGCCAGCCGCTGGAACTCGACGGCCGTGACGCCGCGGAACTGGTCGCGATCAAGCTGCTGGCGAGGAGCCGGCTCGTCGTGGTGTCCGAGCCGGCCGGCCGCCCGAGTTACGCCGAGTTGGCACACCAGGCCCTGCTCGAGAGCTGGCCGGCGCTGCGGGAATGGCTCACCGCGGACCGCGAGTTCCTGGTCTGGCGCGACCGGCTGCGCACCGACCGGAAACGCTGGGTGGCCTCCGGCGAGGATCCGGACGCGCTGTTGCGGGGCGCCGCCCTGGCCGAGGCCCAGCGGTGGACGGCCGCGCGCACGGCCGACCTCGACGGGGCCGACCTCGGGTTCGTGCGGGCCGGCCAGGCGCGGGAGAGGCGGCGGGTGCGGGTGCTGCGTACCGTGATCGCGGTTGTCACCGCTCTGGCGGTGTTGGCGACGCTGCTCGCGGTGGTGGTCGTCTGGCGCAGCGCGGCCCTGGCCGATCAGGTCCGGGCAGGCGTTTCGCGGCAGCTCGCCGCGCATTCCCAGCGCTTCCGCGACAGCAATCCGGCCAAGGCCCTGCAGTTCGCGCAGGCCGCGTGGCACGCGGACAAAACCCCGGAGGCGTACGGGGCGCTGCTCACCCAGTTCGCCATGCTCGACCGGGTCGACCGGGTTCTCCCGAACCTGTGGGAGGGCGCCGCGAGCCGGATCCAGGCCAGCGACGACGGGCAGGTCGTGGTGATCGCCGGCGCTGAAGACCCGGTGGTCTGGCGCGGGCTGACCGGTGGCGGGCCGGTCCGGGTGTCATTGGCCGGCGCCGCGGCGGTGGACCAGCTCCAAGTCGATCCATCCGGCCGGTACGTGGCGGGAGCGGCTGACGACGGCACGGTGATGTTCTGGGATCTGGCCCGGCCGGATGCTCCCCGGACCCTGTCCGAGAAGGTCACCGGCGGACCGGTGAGCCCGCTGCAAGTCGGCAACCTCGCCTTCAACGGCGACGGGACCCGCCTGCTGGTGTTCCGGGTGAAAGGGACGACGGGCGCGAACGCCGACACCACGGTTCCCGACCTGCGCGTGTGGAATCTGGCCGACGGCACTGCGATCACCTCGGCGGTCTCGCTGACCGACGACGACTTCCGCGCCTACTTCGGCCCGCGCCTCGGCACGGTCGCGATCGAGCGCACGAACCAGGTGGTCGTCGCCGACCTCGCGTCGGGCCGGGCCCGCACCACCTTTCGTGAGCGCAGCGCCCGGCTGGCCGGCAACGGCGCGACGGTCATCGACTGCGATACCGACAACCTGCGGGTGCGCGACATCGCGTCCGGCCGGACACTGCGGTCGATTCCGATCTTCTGCGGCCTGCTGACCGTTGACGGCACCACCAACGCGGTCGTCAACGGCGCTGAGGTGGTCGACTTGCGGACCGGCTCGGTGCACCGCAGCGCCATGCCGCCGGTCGGCGACTCGGGAATGGCCATTGTGACCCCGGCGACGGGCGATCTGGTGGCCCTCGGTGTGCGCGGGGAGTTGCTCTACCGCACCCGGCCCACCCCGGCCACTGTCTCCGCGCGCGCGTCAGAGGCCGACGAGAAGACTGCCGCACCGGGCGCCCGGTGGGTGGTCACGCCGGACGGCCGGCACGCGGTGACGATCCGCAGCTCCGGCGAGATCGAACTGTCGGAGACCTCGACCGGCCAGCAGATCGCCCGATCTCGGACGGTGCCCCACCTGAAATCCCCGCACCGGGAACCGCAGTTCGCCATCACCCCGGACAACCGTTATCTGGTCATCGCCGAGCCGGATGCCTTAGCCGTCCACAGTCTTCCGGCGCTGACCCGGCAGCGGCGTCTCCCGCTTCCCGAGGCGAACCTCGACGGCGCGGTGCCCCCACCCGAAACGGCGTTGGGCACCACGGTCGCCGCGACCGGCGCGGATCGGGTCGTGGTGCTGCATCACGGCATCCTGGCCTCGTGGAGTGCCGGCACCGGCGAACCGGCCGGCCCGCCGTTGCCGATCACCGACGGTGACGCCGCGGCCCGTTTCGAAGCCGCCAAGGCCTTCATCACGGCGGTCCGGCCGGGCCATCCGCACCAGGTCGCGATCGTCCTGAGCGAGGGGACGCTGCAGATCTGGAGCCTCGACCAGCGAAAGGTCGTCGAGACCGTCCCCGCCTCGGCGGCGGCCGGCGGGCGGTCCGCGGTGTTCGACACCACCGGCGGCCTGCTCGCCGTCGGCACCCGCTCCGGAACCACCGAGATCTGGGAGGCCACCGAACGGGACGCCGGCCGGCCCGTGCCCTCGGAACCCTTCGTCCGGGTGCTCGGGTTCACCAGCGAGCGCTATCTCCTCGTCCAGTCGATCGGTTCGCCGACGAACGCCCAGCTCTGGGACATCGGTGCCGGGCTGCTGCTCGCGGAACTGCCCGCGCCCGACGGCGGCGGCAACTGGACACTGAGCGACGGCGTCCTGGCCAGCCGGGCCCGGGAGGTCAGCCAGGTCATCCGGCTCGACCCGGATTCGTGGTTCCAGCGGCTGTGCGACCTCAACGACCGCCCCTTCGCCGCCGAGGAAGTCGATCTGCTGAAGCGTGACAAGATCTCCGTCGAACGGCCCTGCCCATGAGCAACCGTGAGCCCGTCGCGGTCGCCCGGATCCGTGACGACGCCGGCCGTCTCGTCGGCACCGGTTTCCTCGTCGCGCCCGACCTGGTCCTGACCTGCACGCACGTCGTCCTGGCCGCGCTCGGTGCCGACTTCGCCGGGGAACCGGCGGATGACACCGTCGACCTGGACTTTCCGCTCGCTGACGGCGCCGCCCGCGCCCAGGCGCACGTGCTCGGATGGACCGCGCAGGACGCCGGGAGCCGTGGTGACATCGCGCTGCTCAAGCTCACCGCCGCGCCGCGCGGGCAACTGCCGGCCGCCAAGTTGCGGCCGGTGCGCATCGGCCGGGACGAGCCGGTTCGGATCTTCGGGTACGCCCTGCAGCGCGCCCAAGGCCCAGGCGACGTGATCACCGGTGTCGCCGTCAGTGAACGCGCCGGGCTCCTGCAGATCAACACCGCGGGCGAACTGCAGGTCGAGCGGGGCTTCAGCGGCTCGCCGGTGTACAACCCGGAGACCGGCGCGGTGGCCGGCATGGTCGTCACCGCGGTCAGTGGCAAGTACAGCTGCAACGCTGTACCGATCAACGCCGTCCTGGACACCTTCCCCGAGCTCGGGGAGCCGGATCCGGCTGCCGGCTCACCGTACCGGGGCCTGGAGCCGTTCGAGGAACGGCACGCCGCCTGGTTCAAGGGCCGCGACGCAGTGATCGGCCGCCTGGCCGCCGCGGTCCGCGAACGGCCACTGCTGATCGTCATGGGCCCGTCCGGCAGCGGCAAGTCCTCCCTGATCAGGGCCGGTCTGGTGCCCGCCGTGCGAGCCCGCGAGGCGAAGATCGTCACCGCCCGGCTGCGGCTCGGCGAGCGGATCGAGACCCTGGTGGCGCGCCTGATCATGCCGGTGCTCGACCCGGACGCCGACGACCCGGCCCGGCTCGCCGAGCGGCTGCGCACCGAACCCGCCGACACCCTCTCCACACTGGCCGGCGAGCTCGACGACCGGGCCGGCGATCACGGCCTGCTGCTCTTCGTCGACCAGCTCGAGGAGGCGGCTCCGGAAGCGGTGCACGCCGCGATCGTCCTGCTCGACGGCCTGGTCCGGGCCGCGCGACGCCGCCCGGACGGCACTGTCCGGGTCGCTGCGGTGGTGACGCTGCGCGCCGGCGTGCTGGAGGAAACCCTGAGCGCCGAGATCGCCGGCGCGGTCAACCGGGCGCGGATCGAACTCGTCCCACCGATGAGCCGCGACGAACTGCGAGCCGCGATCCGCGCCGGCAACGTCGGTTTCGAGGACGGCCTGGACGAGCGGATCCTCGCCGACGCGGGTAGCGAACCGGGCCGGCTGCCGCTGATCGAGTTCACCCTGGAACTGCTGTGGCAGCGCCGCCGCCGGTTCGACGAACTGACCGTCGAGGCCTACGAGGAACTCGGCGGCGTCTCCGGTGCTCTCGCCACCTACGCGGATCAGGTCCTGGACCAGCAGCCACAGGACGACCGCGAGCGGATCCGGACGGTGCTGACCGCGATGGCCCGCCCTTCCGACGACGGTTCCGGTTTCCGGCGGCGGCCTCTCGACCTGTCCGGCCTGGCCGAGCCGGAGCGGGCGGTCGTCGACGAGCTGGCCGCCCGCCGGCTCGTCGTGGTCACCAAACCGGACGGCCGCGCTGCGTTCGCGGAGCCCGCACATCAGGCTCTGCTGGAGAGCTGGCCGACGCTCGCCGAATGGCTGGCGAAGGACCGCGAGTTCCTGACCTGGCGCGACCAGCTGCGCACCGACCGGGCCCGATGGACTGCTGCCGGGCACGACCCGGACGCGCTGCTGCGCGGAGCCTCGTTGAGTGCGGCTCGGCAATGGGCGGGTGAGCGTGGGCCCGACCTGAGCGCCGACGACCTCGACTTCGTGCGGACCAGCCGAAACCGGGAGAAGCGGCGGGTGCGCGCCCTGGGTACCGTGGTCGCGGTTGTCTCGATCTTGGCCGTGGTGGCCGGTTCGCTCGCCCTCGTGGCCGCGCGGCGCAGCGCGGCTCTGGCCGAGCAGGTGCAAGCTTCCGCTTCGCGGCAGCTTGCCGCACATTCGCTGCGCTTCCGCGACACTGATCCGGCGAAGGCGTTGCAGTTCGCTCAGGCTGCGTGGCGCGCAGGCAAGACCCCGGAGGCGTACGGGGCACTGCTCACCCAGTACGCCATGCTCGACCCGGTTGATCGGGTCTTTCAGGGCCTCTGGCAGGGAACTCCTGAGCGCATCCAGACCAGCGACGACGGCCGGGTCGCGGTGATCACCGGTCCCGCCGCTGCAGCGGTAGTGACGGGGTTGACCAGCGACGAGCCGGCCTTGGTGACGCTCCCGGGCGCCGAGACTGTGGACGCGCTCGAGGTAAACCCCACCGGCCGCTACATCGCCGGGGCTGACTCCGACGGCACCGTCGCCGTCTGGGATCTCGAGCGGCCCGGGTCGCCGCGCGTGCTGGCCGGGCCGGTCGACGCCGACCGGCCCGACCTGAGAGGTCTCGACAACATCGCGTTCAGCCGCGATGGGACGCGCCTGCTGGTCTTCCGGTCGGTCAACCCCTTCAACGTCAATACCGCCTCTGGTCCGGCGGTACCCGACCTGCGGATCTGGGACCTGGCCGACGGTAAATCGGTGCCCGCCGCGGTGCCGGTGGGTGCTACGGCTTACCGCGTTGCCTTCGGGCCTTCGGCGGGAACCGTGGCGATCGCCAGGTCGGAAGGGGTAGTGGTGCATGACCTCGCTTCCGGCCGACTCCGGCGGACGATTCCCGGGCAGCTCGTGGCGCTGGCCGAGCACGGCGTGTCCGTCGTGGACTGCGCGAACAAGACGTTGCGGGTTCGCGAGACCGCTACAGGCGCGGTCCGCAGCGGCATCCCCCGGGCTTCGTGTGAGGCGGCCGACATCGATGGCACCACTAACATGGCTGTCCTCGACGGGCGGTTTCTAGGTAAGGAGACCAACGCGGTCCTCAATGTGGTCGATCTGCGCACCGGCACCAGCTACCGCGGGGTGCTGCCGCCGGTGATCGACCTGACGTTCGCCCCCATTCTCGATCAGCTCGCGATCGTGCGGGGCTCCGTCGGTGTGCCCATTGCGCTCGGCCTGCGGAGCGACCTTCTGTATCGCATGGCGCTCACCGTCGCCAGGCCGGTCCGTGCTCACGACGATGTGGTTGAGAATGCCGCCTGGGTCCTGACACCCGACGAGCGAAGCGCGCTGACCTTCTACCGGTCCGGCCGGATCGAGCTTTCCGACGCGGCGACCGGCGACCAGGTGGCGAAGATGGAGGGGCCGGCACTGGCCTGGCAGTTTGACGCCGGTGAACGCGGGCGTGAGTTCGCCATCACACCGGACAGCCGCCGTCTCCTGATCACCGAGCCGGGTGGGTTGGCGGCCTACTCGCTGCCCCGCCTGGCTCCCCTCTGGCGCCGGGATCTGCCGAAACCGGACTTGAGCGAGCTCGCTGCTGGCAGTTCTTCAAGTATGGTCAGCTCAGTCACCATGTCCGGCCCCGACCGCGTGACGGTCCTGCACCACGGGATCCTCACCTCGTGGACTGCCAGTACCGGCGAGCCGGACGGCCCGCCGCTCCCACTGGCCGTCCGGGATGTCAAAGCCCGCTACCAGGCCGGATTCGCCCGCATCAAAGACGTCCGGCCGGGAGACCCAGACCAAATCGTGATCGCCCGGGTGAGCGGAAAAGTAGAGATCTGGGATCTCGGATCGCGTGAACCGGTGAGCGGGCCTCCACCGCAGGCCGTCACATTCGGTGGATCCGCGGTCTTTGACAAACACGGGAAACGACTCGCCGTCGTGACCGCGACCGACTCCGAGGTCTGGGATCTGGACACTTCTCAGCGGCGCCGGCCGATCCGCGCAGGTGGGGCGGGCACGGAGATCATCGGCTTCACTCCGGAGGGCTACCTGTTGACCGCGCCCAGCGGCAATCCCGAACCGGTGAATGTATGGGACGTGAACGCTGGGCTGATGCTCGCCCAAACGGCCGCACTGGACGAGGACTCGCCTTGGACGCTGCGTGGTGACGTCCTCGCCAGCCGCAGCCCGGCTGGCAGCCGAGTCATCCGGCTCAATCCGGAAGCCTGGTTCGAGCGGCTGTGCGCCCTCAGCACCCGCGATTTCACCGCCGAGGAGCGCGAACTGCTGGAACGCGACGACGCGCCCACCGACCCGCCGTGCTCATGATCGGTTGACCCGCGTCGATAGGGTGGGCCGCATGACAACGGTCGTGGTGATGCCCCTGGACGACGGCGGTTCGGTGCTGGTGGAGGTGCCCGACGAGCCCGGCAGCCTGGAGAACGTCGGCCGCCCCGACGCGCTCAAGCACGCGCAGGAGACGCTGCAGCAGGCGCTGGCCCGGATCCGCCCGGCGGCCACCGCGATCCGGGACAGCATCCGGGAGATGGCCGACCCGCCGGAGCGGATCGGCGTCGAGTTCGGCGTGAAGGTGACCGCCGAGGCCGGCGTGGTCGTCGCCCGCGCCAAGAGCGAGGCCAACTTCACCGTCCGCCTGGAGTGGTGAGCCGCGGTCAGGCCGGCCGCACCAGCCGCGTCTCGTAGGCGAGGACTGCGGCCTGGGTCCGGCTGGCCAGGCCCAGCTTGGACAGGATGTGCGCCACGTGGGTCTTCACCGTGGCCTCACTGAGGTACAGCTCGCGCGCGATCTCGGCGTTTGACCGGCCGTGCGCGAGCTGTCGGAGCACGTCTTTCTCGCGCGGGGTGAGCACGTCCAGTTCGGCCGGGTTGCGGCCGGCGGCGACCTGCCCGGCGAACGCGTCGATCAGCCGGCGGGTGACGTCGTGGTCGAGCAGGGCGACGCCCTTGACCACGGTCCGGATCGCCGCGATGAGCTGGTCCTCGGGGGCGTCCTTGAGCAGGAAGCCGCCGGCGCCGAGGCGCAACGTCTCGTAGACGTACTGGTCCAGGTCGAAGGTGGTGACCACCAGGACCCGCGGCGGGTCGGGCAGGGCGAGCAGCAGCCGGGTCGCTTCGATGCCGTTGAGCCGGGGCATGCGTACGTCCATCAGCACCACATCCGGCCTGAGCCGCTTGGCCGCCTCGACCGCCTCGACCCCGTCCCCGGCCTCGCCCACCACTTCGATGTCCGGCTCGGCGCGCAGGATCATCCGGAACCCGGCGCGGACCAGGCGCTGATCGTCGGCGAGCAGCACCCGGATCATGCCGGCACCGGCAGGCACGCCCGGATCCGGTAGCCGCCGGCCGGTTTCGCGCCGGCGTCGAGCGTTCCGCCGTACAGGGCGACCCGTTCCCGCATGCCGAGGATGCCGAAGCCGGGCTCGTCGCCGGGGGTGCCGGCGCCGTCGTCGGTCACCTCGATCCGCAGGGCGGCCGGTTCGACCTGGATGCGGATCGAAGCGGTGGTGGCGGCCGCGTGCCGCAGGACGTTCGTCAGCGACTCCTGCACGATCCGGTACCCGGCGATGTTGATCCCCGCGGGCAGCGTGTCGACGTCACCGGCGACGTCGCTGACCATGGTCAGGCCCGGCCGGCTCAACTGGCTGATCAGCGCGTCGAGGTGACGCAGGCTCGGCTGCGGGGCCAGGTTGCCGTCGGGGGCCGAGCGGATCACGCCGAGCATGTGCCGCAGGTCGGTCAGGGCCTGTTCGGCGAGCTGTTCCACGGTGTCGAAAGCGGCCTTCGACTCGTCGGGATCGATCGTCAGCATCCGGCGGCCACCGCGGGCGTGCAGCACGATGATGCTGATCGCGTGGGCCACCACGTCGTGCAGGTCCCGGCGATCCGGGCCCGTTCGGCGGCGACCGCGGCTTCGGCCAGCTCGGCCCGTCGATGGTTGACCGTCGCGGTGTGCCGGACCCGTCGCATCACCGTGCCGAGACCGAACGCGGCGCCGACCTGGATCCAGCCGATGAACAGGTTGACCAGACCCGGCCAGACGATCCAGCTGTTCACCGACGCGGCCAGCAGCAGCACCGAGCCGGCCGTCAGGGCGGTGCGCAGGTCCGGTGTGTACGCCATCGCCGAGTAGCTGATGACGAAGAAGGCGACCGTGAACGAGAAGATCTCCACCGCCGGGCTGTAGGACAGTGGCGCGACGAACGCCACGGCCGTGAGCAGCGCTACCGGCA
This sequence comes from Actinoplanes sp. NBC_00393, assembly GCF_036053395.1. Taxonomy (NCBI): domain Bacteria; kingdom Bacillati; phylum Actinomycetota; class Actinomycetes; order Micromonosporales; family Micromonosporaceae; genus Actinoplanes; species Actinoplanes sp. NBC_00393. Next base: position 2,063,738 of record NZ_CP107942.1, read on the forward strand.
GGGGCGCGATCCGCCGCCAGGCGAGGGCCACGCCGGTCGCGGTGAGCAGCAGGGCGCTCAGGACGTGGCGCGGCGTCAGCGTGAACACCAGCGTGATCTCCCAGGCGATGCCCGCGGTGACCACGCCTGCCAACGCGACGTCCGGCCACCGGATACGCGTCATGAGCTCGACGGTAGACCGGCACGCCCGCGGGCCGCCTCATCACAACGGTGTAGGCGTCTCGGCAACTCGGGCGACGACCGGCCGCGGTGCCGGCTCACAGGATGAGGCCATGACGACCACACTCGACACCACACCTGTTGTCGGCCGGGGTGCGGCGCTCACCGCCGCCGTGGCCGGTCCACTGATCCTCGTGCTCTCGTTCACCCAGCCGCCCGACGGGCCGGACATGGCCACCGCGAGTGCGGCACAGATCCGTACCTGGGCTCTCTCGCAGGCCACTGCCCTGCGCATCGGCGCGCTCGGCGGTGTGCTGTCGCTCGCGGTGCTGCTGACGGCCACCGCGGCGCTGAGCCGGGTGATCCGGGACGCTCTGCCGCGCTCGCTGCTCGCCGACCTGTTCGCCGGCGCCGGCCTGCTGCTCATCGGCTCGCTGTTCCTGAACAGCACAGCCTGGGCGCTGCCGGCGGTACTGCCCGGCCTGATCGGCGCCGATCTGGCCACCGTCGACGATGCCACGCTGCGCGGCTGGTACGCCCTCACCGGCTTCACCCATCTGCTCGGCGACTTCCAGATGATCTTCATTGCGGTGATGGTCGGGGCGTTCTCGGCGGCCGCGTTGCGGGCGCGGATGGTGCCCCGCTGGGTCGGATGGCTGGGCGTGGTGATCACGTTATCGGCCGTGCTCGGCACCGTCGGCATCACGACCAGCTCGGATCTGCTCTACGGCTTCTGGTTCGGCGGGCTGTTCGGCTGGGTCCTGTGGTATCCGATCGTCGGCATCGCGCTCGGCCTGCGGAGCCGCCACACCTCGGCTGGTTGACATGGCTGTCCCCCCGCCCCGGAACAGCCCTGTCCCGATTCAGATGTTCCCAACACCCGGATGGCGTGAGTATGCTGACGCCGTGATGGAGCGATGGCCCGGCTGACCCGGGTGCAGCAGCAGGCGCGTACCCGGGCGGCCGTCCTCGTGGCGGCCGCCCAGGAGTTCGCCGAGCGCGGCTATGCGGAGGCGAAGGTCGACCGGATCGCGGACCGGGCCGAGCTGACCCGTGGCGCGGTCTACTCGAACTTTCCCGGCAAGCGCTCCCTCTACCTGGCTGTTCTGCTCGAGGCGTTGCAGGACCGGCCCGCCGCCGTGAGTGTGCAGCCGCCCGCTGACGTCGCCGAGGCGGCCGAGGCGTTCGCCCGGGTCTGGCTGGAGCGGCTGCCGCTGGCCGGGGACACGGCTGCCGGTGCGCAACTGCGGGCGCATTCGGTCACCGGCGTCTTCGACGACGAGCCGGGCCGCGCCGCGATGGCGGCGCTCACCCAGATGGAGAGCTTGCTGCTCGCGTTGCGGTTGGAGACGTCCCGGCCACGAGAGACCCGCCGCGTACGCCTGGCCGAACTCCTCCTCACCCTGCTGCACGGCGCCGACCACCTGGCTCAGGCCGCCCCGGGTTTCGGCGACCCGTTCGACGTGACCCGCGCCTGCCGCTACCTGGCCGCCATGGAAGCGCCCGACGTGTGGGATCCGCCGCATCTGCCGTACATCGGTCCTGCCCAACGGTGTGCCGATCGCTGGGAGCCGCCGGCCGAGGTGATCGACGCCCTCACCGACGGCCCGGTGAGCTGCGGCGCCGACAGCGTCGTGGTGGTCCTCGGCTCGCGGCGGCTCGGCATGGCTGAGGAGGCGGTCCGCGCCGCCCGGACGACCGACCTGGTCACCATTGCCGCCGTGACCAGCGATCCCGCCGAGATCGGCGCCCTGGTCCGCCTGCGGATCAACGCCCTGGCCACCACGTTGCGGCGAGTCTTCGGACCATCCGGATCAAGGGTGCGGGTCGTCTTCGACTTCGACGGAAGCCTCGCAGCGGCAGCCGGAACCGAAACGGCCGACGACGCCGAAGCGGCGGTCCTGATCCGAGCGGGACAGATCGTCGCCCGGGCCACCGGCCGGGGCGCCGGGCACGCGGCCGCGATCGCCGAGGGGGAGCGATGAGCGAAAACCTGGTCCTGCACACCCTGCGCTGCATCGGGTTCGCCGACCTGGGCCGGGTTGCGGAAGCCTGCGGCCTCGAGGAGAGCGACGTCGAGTCCCACCTGATCGATCTGGCGGTGGACGGCTTCGTCACCCGCCAGCGGGGCGAGTTCGGCGGCTGGGGCCTGACCGAGCCGGGCAAGGACGAGGACGCCAGGCGCACGGCCGGGGAACTCGACGAGGCCGGCGCCCGTTCGGCAGTGGCCGGCGCGTATCAGCAGTTTCGGGAGCTGAACCCGGAGCTGCTGGACCTGAGCACGGCCTGGCACATGCGTACCGTCGACGGGGTCGCCCGGGTCAATGATCATGCGGATTCCGCGTACGATGCCCGGGTTGTCGCCCGTTTCGGCGACCTGGACCGGCGTGCCGAGCCGGTCTGTGCGGATCTGGCCGCGGCCCTGCCGCGTTTCCGCCGCTACCGGGTGCGGCTGGCGGCGGCGCTGGACCGGGCCCGCGGCGGCGACCTGAAGTTCCTGGCCGACGACATGAACTCGTATCACGGCGTGTGGTTCCAGCTGCACGAGGACCTGCTCGCCACCCTCGGCATCCCGCGATGATCCACGATCTTCCCGCGGATCTGCCGGCCGATCTCATCGGGGCCAAGGCGCACGGCCTCAACGAGCTGATGCGTCTCGGCCTGCCCGTCCCACCCGGCTTCGTGATCTCCACTGCAGCGTGCCGGGCGTTCCTGCGCGACGGGCGGCTTCCCGACGAACTGCCTCCGCAGGCGGGCCGGGTGTCGGTGCGTTCCGGCGCGGCCGTGTCGATGCCCGGCATGATGGACACCGTTCTCGACGTCGAGCCTGATCAGGTTCGGTCAGCGATCGCGGCGGTCTTCTCGTCGTGGAACAGCCCGCGGGCGGTCACCTACCGTGAGCTGCACGCGATCCCGCACGATCTCGGCACCGCGGTGATCGTGCAGGCCATGGTCTACGGCGATCGTGATCAGCACAGCGGCAGCGGGGTCGCGTTCAGCCGTGATCCGAGCACCGGGGCTCCGGTGGTGTTCGGCGAGGTGCTGTTCGGGCGGCGGGGCATCGATGTGGTGTCCGGGTCGCACGCCACCCGGCCGGTGACCGATCTGGCCGAGCGCGAGCCCGCGGTGTGGGCGGCGCTGGAGTCGGCGCTGGGCCGGTTGGAGCGGCACTACCGGGACGTGTGTCAGGTGGAGTTCACATTCGAGTCGGGGCGGCTGTGGTTTCTGCAGGTCCGGCCGGGTGGGCTGGTCGGGCGGGCGGCGATCCGGGTGGCGGTGGACCTCGTCGACGAAGGGCTCATCGACCGGGGAACCGCGGTGCAGCGGGTCAGCGCGGGGGATGTGCGCGCTGCGCGTACCCCTCGGTTGCGAACCGATGTTGACCTTCTTGCCCGGGGGCAGGGCGCGAGCCCGGGTGTCGCGGCGGGCCGCATCGCGGTCACCGCTGACCAGGCGGTACGGATGGCCGCCGATGGGCCGGTCGTGCTCGTCCGCCCGCACACGTCGCCGCTGGACATGCACGGCTTGGCGGCCGCGGCCGGGGTGGTGACCAGCCTCGGCGGCCCGGCCAGCCATGCCGCGGTGGTCGCGCGGGCCATGGGCAAACCCGCGGTGGTCGCGGCGCCCTTGACGGTCGATCTTCAAGCTGATTGTGTACGCGCAAACGACCGCTCAGTCCCCGAAGGCACCCTGATCGCCGTCGACGGCACCGGCGGCGAAGTGGTCCTCGGCGACCCCGGCACCACGACCGCCGCCGAGGATCCGCATTTGAGCCGCCTGCTGGCATGGATGAACGCTGATCTACGGTGACGGGATGAGTCGTCGCCTGAACGCCGTCACCACCGACACGATCCTCGACCGCCATCTGTTCGCGCTGGCCGACGGGGACGACGGTGAAGGCCTGGAATCACCGCACGAGACCGGTGGCTGGGTCACCGCTGGACGGGCGTCGGTCCTGGTGGAGAGCCCGTACGACAACCTGGACGCGATCCTGCGCCTGGAGGAGTGGGACGGCGAACCCGACCCGGAACCGGACGACGGCCGCGGCCCGTGGGACGACGTGGTCACGGTCAGCATGGAGTGTTCCGGCGTCAACGGGAACCTCGGCATCAACCAGATCACCATGGGCTGGGACGACAGCGGGTTCGCGCTCAGCCGGCCCGGCCGCTTCCACGTGCGCCTCGCCTGCCGCAACGGCGCCGCCGCGCAGCAGGCCTACTCGGACGCGCGGGCTCGGTTCGCCGAGTCCGACTGGAACGGTCCCGAGTGCGCGCAGGCCCTCGAGAACGTCGGCGTCAAGGAGGAATACCTCGTCCAGTTCTGGCCGGCCGTCACTTCACCATCCGGAACCGGGGATGCTCCAGCCAGCTGACCAGCAGTTCAGCATCGACGAGGTGGTAGACGGCGAACTCGTCGTCCACGGTGCGGTACGGGATCGCGTACGCGTGCCCGGGCAGTGACTCGGCGTCGGCCGGCAGCGGCCCGGTCAGATCGATGATCCCGCCGTAGCGACGGGCGACGGCGAGCGCGAGCCGGCCCAGAAGCTCATGGCTGTCCCGGCCGCTGGTCGCCGCGGACAGCACGATCTCCGTCTCCGGAGGGAAACCCGCCGCTTTCGTGAGGGCGGCGATCTCCTCGGGGTCCTCGTGCTCCGGCTCACCGACGTCCACGAACAACGGCCCGGTCATCGGCGTGGGGCTGCTCATCCCCAGCCGCTGGGCGTCGCGCAGCCACCAGCCGCCGCTGTCGATCACGAAGATCTCGGCCAGCCAGTCGCGGAACGCCACGATCTCGGCGTCGGTCCACGAGGTCGCCAGCAACACCGCTGCAGAAGGTCCCGCCACGGGACCATTCTGCCGTGCCCACCCGCTGCGGTTTCCTGCCGTGCCCACCCGCTGCGGTTTCGCCGTGGGCTGATCGCGGCCCGCTTCGGCTGCGGTTTCGCCTTGGCCTGAGCGCGGCCCGCTTCGGCTGCGGTTTCGCCTTGGCCTGAGCGCGGTGTGCTTTGGCTGCGGTTTCGCCTTGGCCTGAGCGCGGCCTGCTTCGGCGGCGATCTCCCCTTGGCCTGAGCTCTGCCTACTTCGGCGGCCAGTGGCGGAAGACGGCTCGTACCTCGGTGTGCCACGGGACGCTGCCGTCCTGCCAGCCCGCGCCCGGCTGCCCGGTCTCCTGGTTGACGACCAGTGCCGCCAGCGACGGCTCCTTGTTCGTGGCGCAGTCGCGCGCCACCTCGTCGAGCACGTGCCGCATATGGTTGCGCAACGCGACACCCTCGATCCCGAGAGCCGTGCCGAGCTCGCCGTAGGTCACCAGGGTGCGGCGCATGGCCGCGATGATCAGAGCGGCCCGGGCCTGGGCGACCCATCCTGCGCGCTGTTCGCTGGGCTTTTCGTTGGGCATCGCGAGAGTATCCGCCCTACCGGGCATCTCAGGCCAGACAGGTTGCGGCATTGAGGTCTGCCCGCCGCGGTTGCACCAGTCGCAGCGCCGGGTCAGCGAGCCATCCGATGATCTTCGGTGCGCTGCGCTGCGCTGCGGTGCGGTGCGCTGCGGTGCGGTGCGCTGCGGTGCGCTGCGCTGCGGTGCGGTGCGCTGCGGTGCGCTGCGCTGCGGTGCGGTGCGCTGCGGCACTCGGCGACCGGCGTTGTGGATCACGGTGACGGCCATAATTCCCAGCTGAGAGGCACACGAGGCCCGTTTCCGGGGGCCGGCTGTGAGCTGTTGCTGCCTCAACCCGCGGGAAGGGTGCGTAACGTCCAGCCGGCTGATCCACAAGCCCGAACAGACCGGCCTAGCTGTGCCTTATGGCTCTCGCTGCCCCGGCCCCTCTTTGCCGCAGCGGTCCACCAACGAATTGGCCGGCGCCGGCATCGGCGACCGGCTTGGTCGAGGCCGCGCGGCGGCTTGGTCGGGGCGGCGTGGCGGCTTGGTCGGGGCGGCGTGGCGGCTTGGTTCGGGCCGCGTGGCGGCTTGGCCCGGGGCGCGTGGCGGCTTGGCCCGGGGCGCGTGGCGCTTGGCCCGGCCTGGGTGGCTTGGCCCGGGTCGCGCGGCATATTCAACGGGCTCAGTCAGCGTTGCGGGCTGGGAGAGTACCCGGCGGCTCAGGCCAGGCCGGCCTCCTTCGCCAGGATCGCGGCCTGCACCCGGGACGTGCAGCCCAGCTTGGCCAGCACCCGCGACACGTGCGTCTTCGCGGTGGCCTCGGTGATCGACAACTCGTGGGCCAGGTCCGCGTTGGACAGGCCGCGGCCGAGAGCGGCCAGCACGTCACGTTCGCGCTGGGTGAGGGAGTCGAGGCCCGGGGAGGCCGGTGGCGCAGCCGCCGGGGGAGTGGTGACGAAAGCGGTCAGCAGCCGGCGGGTCACCTCCGGTGCCAGGAAGCCGTCGCCGGCTGCGACCCGGCGTACCGCCTCGATCAGCGCGGCCGGTTCCACCGACTTGAGCAGGAAACCGGCGGCGCCGGCGCGCAGCGCGCCGAACAGGTAGTCGTCGAAGTCGAAAGTGGTCAGGATCAGCACGTCGCAGAGGCCGGCCGCGGTGATCTCCCGGGTGGCGGTGATCCCGTCGGTGCCGGGCATCCGGATGTCCATCAGCACCACGTCGGGGCGCAGCGCGGCGGCCTGGCGGATGGCGACGGCGCCGTCCGCGGCTTCGCCGACCACGATGATGTCCGGCGCCTGCTCCAGCATCAGCCGCATGCCGGCCCGGATGGCGGCGTGGTCGTCGGCGAGCAGCACCCGGATCCCGGGATCGGTCACGACCCGCTCCGGACGGTGGGCTGGTCCGCGGGATGGAGGGGGAGCTTTGCGCGTACCCGGAAATGGTTTTGATCCTGATCGGTGGTGAGCTCGCCGCCGAGCAGCGCGGCGCGCTCCCGGATGGAGATCAATCCGGTGCCCGCGCTGAGCGCGTGATGATCAACCGCGCCGGCGCGGGTCAGGGTGTTCGTGACGGTCACGGTCACCAGGTCCCCGGTCTTGCGCACATCGAGGCGTACGTCGGACCCGGGCGCATGTTTGCCGGCGTTGGTGAGCGCCTCCCGGACGATCCGGTAGACGGTGTGCGCCACGACCGCCGGCATCTCCGGGATCTCGCGGATCTGCGTCTCGACCCGCAGGCCGCCGACGGCCGCCGCCTCGACCAGGTCGGGCAGCCGGTCCAAGCCGCCCGGCAGCGTCGGATCGGCCGCCGCGGGATCGTCCGCGCGCAACAACATGATCATGGAACGCATCTCCTCGAGAGCAGCCAGACTCGTCGTGCGGACCGCTTGCAGGGCAGTCCGGTCCCGGTCGGTGTCCGGCGGCCCGGCCAGCGCCGCACCTGAGTGGATCGCCGTGGTGGACAGGTGCGCGGCGATGACATCGTGCAGGTCACGGGCCATCGCAGCGCGTTCGGCGAGAACGGCCTCGCGTGCGGTGCGCTCGGCGTCGAGAGCGCCGAGCTGGCGTTGCTGGCGGATGTTGGCGGCCCACCAGAGCGGCACGAACAGCAGCGTGGTCAGCTGCAGCGCGATGAAGACCGCCACCCGGAACTCGCCGGTCGCCAGACCGCCGACCACGCTGGCGGTGCCGATCACGACGAACACGCCGGTCGTCGTGGCGGCCCGGGCGCGGGCCGAACCGAACACGCCGACCGAGAAGATCAGGTCGAAGAGCACCAGGATCATCGCGATGCTGCCGCCGAGCAGGACGTCGGCGGTCGCCGCGACGACGCCGACCCCGAGCGCGAGCATCGGATGGTGGCGTTTGCCCAGCATGGCGAGACAGCCGACGGCGAGCGGCACCGTCTGCCACCAGAGCGGCGAGCCGTCCAGCGCGGCGGGCGTCGGAATGTCCCAGATGTCGATGAGCCCGATCAGGTTGAACGCCAGGCCCAGGGCGAACGTCCCGGCGGCGGCGACCGCATCCCGGAACCGGTTGCTGCTGGTCCGCCAGCGCTCTTTCACCCCCACCGCCTCATCCCATCACGGATCGCGCGATGCGGCGTACCTCGAAGGATGTATGCCGCCGCATCCTTCGACGGACGCGCCGGGCAGGGCCGGAACAGCAGAGTGTGAGCATGGAATTCGCCCTCCTAGGCTCGTTCGTGGTGCTCGCGCTGATCGACTCCACCAGCTTCGGCACCCTGCTCATCCCGATCTGGCTGCTGCTGCATCCCGGCCGCGTGCGTCCCGCACGCATTTTGATCTTCTTGGGTACGGTCGCCGCGTTCTACTTCGGCGTGGGGATGGCGGTCGCGCTGGGGGCGGACGCGTTTCTGCCGCAGATCGAGCGGGTGCTGGACACCGCTCCGGCGATGTGGATTCAGCTGGTCATCGGTGTTGCGCTGTTCTTCTGGAGTTTCCGGCTCGAGCGCAAGGCGAAATCCGGGTCCGGCGGCGGGCGGTTGCTGCGGTGGCGGGAGCGGGCGTTGTCGGACGACCGGGGTGCTGGGGGACTGGCGGTGCTGGCTCTGGCGGCCGCGGCGGCTGAGGTTACGACGATGCTGCCGTACCTTGCGGCCATTGGGCTGATCACTGCGGCGCAGCTACCGGTGGGGCAGGTGGCGTTGATCATGGCCGGGTATTGCCTGGTGATGATCGTGCCGGCGCTGGTGTTGCTGGCTGCGCGGTTGGTCGGGGGTGAGTGGCTCACCAAGCCGCTCACCCGGATCAGCGACTGGATGGCCAACAGCAACACGCTGTCGTGGGTCGTGGGGATTGTTGGGTTTCTGCTCGCCTATGACGCGGCGGCGCGGCTTGGATTGACCACCTTTGGCAGTGGTGGCTGAGGCTTTGGCCTTGTTCGCGGCTTTGTTTGGGCTGTGGCTTACTTGGGCTGCGGGGGTTGAAGCACGCAGAACTCGTTGCCGTCCGGGTCGGCGAGCGCGTGCCAGGTCCAGCCGTCCTCGGCCATCGGTGTGTCGGTGAGCCGCCGGCCGCCGGCCGCCAGAACGCGGGCGACCTCAGCGTCCAGGTCGGGTGTGCGAAGGTCCAGGTGCATCCGGTTCTTGCCGTTCTTCGGCTCCGGGACCTGCTGCAGCAACAGTTCGAAGCCGTTGCCGTCGGCGGGCAGCAGCTTGCGGTACCGGCCGGGGTAGGCGTCCTCGGCGCGGTACCCGAGCACCTCCGACCAGAACCGCGCCGAGCGATCCAGGTCAGAGCAGTCGAGGACCACGGCCAGAACGGCGACGCTGTGTTCGCTCACCACCGCAGCGTACGGTTACCCTGCTCCGCGTGAAGCGGGGGCTGCTCTTGATCTTTGGTATCACCGTCCTGATATGGGCGGTTCTGTACCTCATGCCGTCGCCGTCTCCGAAGGCCGCCACTCCCGTGGAGGAGCCGTCCCTGATCACGGTCATGTGCGTGGAAGGGCAGGACAATCCGGATTGCGAAGACTACGTGCGCGACCTGTCCCGGCGGACCCGGCTGACCGAGGCGGAACAGCAGGCCGGCGAAGCGGCCCGGCTCCGCATCGAGGCGGCCCTGCCGCGAGGCGAGGTCCGGTGCCGGCCGGTGGAGATCGGCCTGTGCGCCAAGGAGACCTCCCAGCCGGGCGTGGATGCGGTCCGCGAGGCGTTGACCGAGGCCGGCTTCTCGGGGTCGATTGTCCGCTTGGCCCGCTTCAAGGACCCCGCCCCGGCGGGCCGGGTCATGCTCGCGGTCCCGGTAGGGCGAGCCTGCGTGCTTGCGTACGCCGACGGAACCAGCCCGCACGCGTGGGTGGTCGGCGCCCTGCCCAACGGCGGCGGCTGCCTGACACTGTGACCGCCTGCAGCCTGTTCCCGGGCCCTTCTCCGGTCGGCAGTAACCACTCCTCGTCTCTCCAGTCTCCAGGACTGGCACCCGGCACCTTCGCCGGGTCCGGTCCCGATCCGACGTTGCCCGGCCCGCCCGGTGCGCTGGTCCTTCTCGCCGCACCTCGGATTCGGCCAGGGCTCAACGGACTCGCTTCACCTTCGGCTGAGTCCTGGACAACCCCCACCCTGTCTTCAGCGGCGGCCTCGGCATCGGCTTCCGGGTAGGGTGAGTCGATGATTCTGGCGGCCACCACGATCAGCTCTCCGAACCCGCGCCGGCTCGCGGACTTCTACTCCAGCCTGCTGGACTGGCCGGTCACCGAGGACAGCGGCGGCTGGGCGAAATTGACCCCACCGAACGGCGGCCCCGGCCTCTCCTTCCACATCGAGGAGTCCTACGAGCCACCGGCCTGGCCCGCCAGGGACGGCCATCCCCAGATGCAGCAACATCTGGACATCGAGGTCGACGACCTCCAACAGGGCGCAGCCCGGGCCGTCGCAGCCGGCGCGACCGTCGCCGATTTCCAACCCCAAGACGACGTACGCGTCTGCCTCGACCCCGACGGCCACCCGTTCTGCTTGTTCATCCGGCCCTGACCTGATCGCGCCAGCCGGTCTTCGCGCCCGGCCGCCGTCGCCGACTCTCATGCGTGGCTCTCAGCCGTGCCCGGACGAGCTGCCTCGCCAGGCCTGAGCTGCCAGGCGCACCTCTGATTGATCATGCTGGGCTTGGTGTCGGGCGCAGGCCGTTGAGCAGGCGGAGCAAGTCTGGCCAGGTCTCCGCCAGAGCAGCCTCGCGGTCGGTGGCTTCGGCGATGCGCAACGCCGCCTCATTCATGGCACCGGAGAGCAGGGCGGCTGTGGCTTCCGGGGAGGTGACCTCCAGATGGCCGGCCGCGGCGAGGTCGGCCACTGCCTCGGCGAGGTGGTGACCGGAGGCGGCGGCGTCCTGGCTGCGCCACGTGCTCCAGCCCATCACCGCGGGGGCGTCGAGCAGCAGAATCCGCCGGTGGGTGTCGGTCACGCTGGCAGTCAGGAACGCGCGGCAGCCGGCGACCAGACCGTCCCATGGATCCGCGGTGGCTTCGGCGGCGGTGGTCACCGCGTTGGCGACCTGCTGCTGTGCGGCAGCCGCGACCGCCTCGAACAGGGTCTGCTTGTTGCGGTAGTGGTGGTAGACCGCGCCCCGCGTGACCTCGGCATTGGCTGCCACCACCTCCAGGCCGACGGACGCGTAGCCGTATTCAGCGAACAGCTCGGTAGCCACCTCGCGGATGCGCTGGGCGGTGATCTCGCTCTGTTCTTTGGTGGCTCTCGGCATGCCGTGCCCTTCCTTTACATACGCGCTGTAGGTATAGTCGAACTTACCTGCACAGTGTATGTAAAGGAGCGAGGCAATGGCACTGACCGGTTCGTATCCCGTTCTGATGACCGACGACGTGGCCGCGACGGCGGCGTTCTACCGCTCGCACTTCGGGTTCGAGCCGACGTTCGAGGCTGACTGGTATGTCAGCTTGCGTCGCGACCAGTGGGAGCTCGCGGTGCTCGACAGCAAGCACGAGACGATCCCGGCCGCCTATCGAGGGCCGACAGCCAACGGGCTGCTGCTCAACATCGAGGTCGACGACGTGGACGCGGAGTGGGAGCGGCTGGTCGGCACGGGACAGCTCGAGGCGCTGCTGCCGATCCGCAGTGAGGAGTTCGGCCAGCGGCACTTCATCGTCGCCGGCCCCGACGGCGTCCTGATCGATGTGATCAGCCCGATCGAGCCGGGGGAGGCCTTCACGGATCAGTTCCTCTCGTAGGGCTTGGCACCGCAGCGGGATCAAGTCGGCTGAGTGGTGACGCAGTCGGGCCCGGCGGACGGTCGGGTTTGCGCGATCAGCGCTGTCTGCCCCCAGGGCGCGCGATCAGCGCGGTTCCCTCTAAGGCGCGCCATCAGCGCAGTTCCCTCTAGGGCGCGATCAGCGCTGTCCGCTCCGGGGTGCGCGGCCCCGACGGATCAGCACCGCAGCTGCGCCGGCGCCGCCCAAGGCGCCGAGGATTGCCCAGCCGATCGGGTGTAGGGCCGGTTTGGAGGCCCGTGGCGCGGGGCCGCGGGCTTCGGTGGTTTCTTCTGACTGTCCAAGGTCGGGATCGGCGTCGGGCAGCGCAGGAGTGTTCAGCGACTGCTGGTATGCCTCGTCCGTCAGGGCGAAGAACCGGCGGTCACGTCGTCCGTTGATGGCGGCGGCGTGAGCGCCTCGAGTCGCCGCCCAGTATTCGCGGGCCGGGCGGCTCTTGAAGCGATTGGTCATCATCCGGCGCAGGGACGCGTCATTGGACTCGCGCATCGCATAGAGCATCCGGAGGTACATGAAGATCATGTTTCGGTAGGTGTCCTTGCGCCACTGGCCGTGCGGGATTCCGGCTTCCTTGGCCCAGACCTCTTGGAGATCGGGGTACTGGTAGGCAAGGCGGAACAGTTCGAGTTGCATCGTGCGCGACGCCTGCTTCTGGGCGATCCGGGTCTGGTTCGCCTGGTGGACCAGCGACAGCGCGATGGTCAGCAACGCCGCGCCGGACAGCACTGCGGAGGCCAGGCCGTAAGCCTGTCCCACATCGCTGAGCACGCTCCAGTCGTCTCGATAGCCGGCGAACCAGGCAATCGCGGCGGGGGAGGCGATGACAATCAGGAGTACGGCCACGCCGATCAGCACCCACGGCGCTGAGCCGCCGATCATGGGCGCGCGTGCGGGCCGGATGAAGCTTGCAGGGCTCTCGTCTGGCTGCATCCCGTAGCTCCCGGTGCGGCGCGCGGCAGTGACGTCGATCGTATGTGGCGCAGCGATGTGGACGGGCTCTGGACACCCGGTCGGGCTTCAGCGGGCGGGGCTTCGCGTACCGCTATGAAGGGTGACCAATCATCCGCCGCGGGGGAGGTGCAGTGGTTCCGGCGTGGATGAGATGAGGAACAGCGACGAGGGGGGAGACGTGCAATGTTGAAGCATCCCAAGGCGGCCCGGTCGGTGCCTCCGGTGTTGTCAGTGGCGCCGCGGTTCGGGCTGGAGGGCGTCACGATTCCGCGGCACGAGATTCCAGCGGGCGAGATGCCACCGGATGTTGCCTATCAGATCGTGCACGACGAGCTGATGCTCGACGGGAACTCCCGGCTGAACACCGCCACCTTCGTCACCACCTGGATGGAGCCGCAGGCCGACCGGTTGATGGCCGAGTGCTTCGACAAGAACATGATCGACAAGGACGAGTATCCGCAGACCGCGGAGATCGAGTCGCGGTGCGTGCACATCCTGAGCCGGCTGTGGAATGCGCCCGATCCCCGGCAGGCGACCGGCTGCTCGACCACCGGCTCCAGCGAGGCCGCGATGCTCGGCGGGCTGGCGCTGAAGCGGCGCTGGCAGAAACAGCGTGCCGCGGCCGGCAAGCCGACCGACCGGCCGAACCTGGTCATGGGCATCAACGTGCAGGTGTGCTGGGAGAAGTTCGCCAACTACTGGGACGTCGAGATGCGCCTCGTCCCGATGGAGGGCGACCGGTTCCACCTGAACGCTGCCGAGGCTGTGGCGCTCTGCGACGAGAACACCATCGGCGTCGTGGCGGTGCTCGGGTCCACGTTCGACGGCTCGTACGAGCCCGTCGCGGAGATCTGCGCGGCCCTCGACGAGTATCAGCAGCAGACCGGCATCGACGTTCCGGTGCACGTGGACGGCGCCTCGGGGGCGTTCGTCGCGCCGTTCCTCGACCGCGACCTGGTCTGGGACTTCCGGCTGCCGCGGGTGGCGTCGATCAACACGTCGGGGCACAAGTACGGCCTCGTCTACCCCGGCGTCGGCTGGATCATCTGGCGCGACGCGCAGTCGCTGCCCGAGGACCTGATCTTCTGGGTCAACTACCTCGGCGACGACATGCCCACCTTCGCGCTGAACTTCTCCCGGCCGGGCGCCCAGGTGGTCGCGCAGTACTACAACTTCCTGCGGCTCGGCTTCGACGGCTACGCCCGGGTGCACGGGTACGCGCGGGAGGTCGCCACCCGGCTGTCCGGGCAGATCGCCGACCTCGGTCCGTTCGAGCTGATCACCCGGGGCGACGAGCTGCCGGTGTTCGCGGTGAAGCTGCGTGACGGGATCACCAACTACACCGTCTTCGACATCTCCCAGGCACTGCGCGAGCGGGGTTGGCAGGTCCCGGCGTACACGTTCCCGAAGAATCGGGAGGACGTCGCCGCGCTGCGGGTCGTGGTCCGGCGCGGTTTCACCCACGACCTCGCCGACCTGCTCATCGAGGACCTGAAACGGCACCTGCAGAAACTCGACAAACAGTCCGAGCCCCAGCACGACGCCGCCTCCTCCAGCTTCCACCACTGATGAAGGGCAGAGCATGTCCAAGCCGGCCAGCCGGACGATCGAAGCCCAGCACGATTACCTGATCAAGGCACTGCCGTTCCACGACCAGCAGGACTTCGAGGACGCACGGCGCGGATTCGTCGCTGCCCTGGACCGCGCCCTGGTGACGACCTCGGAGGGCCGCGCGGTCTGGGACACCGAGCCGTACGAGTTCCTCGCCGGTGACGCCCCGCCCACGGTGAACCCGAGCCTGTGGCGGCAGTCCCGGCTCACCGCGATGCACGGCCTGTTCGAGGTCGTTCCCGGCATCTACCAGGTGCGCGGCCTGGACCTGTCGAACATCACCTTCGTCGAGGGGGACCGCGGCATCGTCGTGATCGACCCGCTGATCTCGCGGGAGACGGCGGCAGCCGCCATCGCCCTCTACCGCGAGCACCGCGGTGACCGTCCGGTGACCGGCCTGATCTACACGCACAGCCACGTCGACCACTTCGGCGGGGTTCGCGGTGTCCTGCCCGACGGCGAACTGCCGGACGGGGTTCCGGTGCTCGCACCGGCCGGATTCACCCGGCACGCGGTCAGCGAGAACGTCTACGCCGGCGTTGCCATGGCCCGTCGCGGCGCCTACATGTACGGGGCGGCGCTGCCCCGCGGTCCGCAGGGGCAGGTCGGCGCCGGACTGGGACAGACGAACTCCACCGGCACGATCGGCCTCGTCGTGCCGACGCTCGACATCACGCACACCGGTCAGGAGGAGACCGTCGACGGCGTACGGATGATCTTCCAAATGGCGCCGAGCAGCGAGGCGCCCGCCGAGATGCACTTCTACCTGCCGGACCACCGGGCGTTGTGCATCGCCGAGAACGCCACCCACAACCTGCACAACATCCTGACGCTGCGCGGCGCCGAGATCCGCGACGCGCACGCCTGGGCCGGGTACCTCTCCGAGGCGGTCGAGCTGTTCGGCAGCGAGATGGAAGTGCTGTTCGCCTCGCACCACTGGCCGACGTGGGGGCGCGAGGGCGCGGTCGAGTTCCTGCTGGCGCAGCGGGACCTGTATGCGTATCTGCACGACCAGACCCTGCGCATGATGAACGTCGGCATGACCGGTCCGGAGATCGCCGAGACCATCCAGTTGCCGCCCGCGCTGGAGCAGGCGTGGCACGCCCGCGGCTACTACGGCTCGGTCAGCCACAACGTAAAGGCCGTCTACCAGCGGTATCTCGGGTGGTACGACGGAAACCCGGCGCACCTGTGGCCGCATCCGCCGGTCGAGGCGGCCCGCCGCTACGTCGAGTTCATGGGCGGCGCAGATGCCGTGGTGGCCCGGACCCGGACCTCGGTGGAAGCCGGTGACTTCCGCTGGGCCGCCGAGGTGCTCAACCACGTCGTGTTCGCCGAGCCCGGGCACACCGAGGCGCGTGCCCTGCTGGCCGACACGTACGAGCAGCTCGGATACGGGTCGGAGAACGGCACCTGGCGGTGCATCTACCTCTCCGCGGCCCACGAGTTGCGGCACGGTGGATTCGGCACACCCGTCGCCGTCAGCTCGATGGACCTGATCTCCCAGCTCACCCCGGAGCAGCTGTTCGACACGATGGCCATCCGGGTCAACGGTCCACGCAGCTGGGACGAGCGGCTCACCGTGGACATCCTGCTCACCGACCTGGCCCAGCGATACCGGTTGACGCTGCGCAACGGGGTACTCACGTACTCCACAGCCGCCCAGCCGGCGCCGGCGCAGGTGTCGGTGATCCTGACCAGCTCGGCGCTGCCGTTGGCTCTGACCATCTCCGACCCGGGCGGGCTCGCCGCGGCCGGGGTCACCGTCGAGGGGGACGCCGCAGTGATCGGCCGGCTGATCGCCGCGTTGGACGAGCCCGACCCCGATTTCGCCATCGTCACCCCTTGAACCGCGTGGCACGCGCGGGGCGGCGGCCCTCATACAGCCAGGAGAGGGCCGCCGCCGATAGGGTCGGACCGTGATCGCCGCGTCCGCTCTCACCCTCCGCCAGCAGGTTGCGCTGCTCTCCGGCAGCGACGCCTGGAACACCCAGCCGTTGCCGGAGGCCGGCGTCCCGTCCTGCGCGCTCAGCGACGGCCCGCACGGTCTGCGGTTCCAGGCAGACGCCGGCGACCACCTCGGAGTCGGGGGCAGCGAGCCGTCCACCTGCTTCCCGACCGCGGTCACCGTCGCCAGCTCCTGGGACGAGGAACTGGCCGAGCAGATCGGGCACGCCCTCGCCGGCGAGGCCCGTGCCCTCGGCGTCGACGTGGTCCTCGGGCCCGGCCTCAACATCAAGCGGCATCCGCTGTGCGGGCGCAACTTCGAGTACTTCTCCGAGGATCCGCTGCTCAGCGGCCGGCTCGCGGCAGCCATGGTGAACGGTCTGCAGGGTCACGGCGTCGGGGCCTGCCTCAAGCACTTCGCGGTCAACAATCAGGAGTCGCACCGGTTCGTGGTGGACGCCATCGTCGACGAGCGCACGCTGCGCGAGCTGTACCTGTCCGGCTTCGAACACGCCGTCAAGACGAGCCGGCCGTGGACCGTGATGGCCGCCTACAACCTGGTGAACGGCCATCCGGCGACCCAGCACCACCGGCTGCTCACGAGCATCCTGCGCGACGAGTGGGGCTTCGACGGTCTGGTGATGAGCGACTGGGCAGCCACCAACGACCGGGTCGCGGCAGTGGCCGCGGGCATGGATTTGGAGATGCCCGGCAGCCAGGGATTGTTCGACCGCGACGTGCTCAAGGCGGTCGCGTCCGGCCGGCTGCCCGCCGCCCTGGTCACCGCCTCGGCGCAGCGAGTCCTCGACCTGGTCGCCCGGTCGGCGAGCACCCAAAGCCCAACGGCGAGCGCGGCAGGTGTGACGGAGATCGCCGCAGGTCCGGCGGCGAGCGCGGCAGGCACGGCGGGCGCGGAAGCCACGGCGGGCGCGGCAGGCACGGCGGGCGCGGAAGCCACGGCGGGCGCGGAAGCCACGGCGGGCGCGGAAGGCGCGGTGATTCCGGTTGAGGAGCACGACGCGTTGGCCCGGCGGGCCGCGGCGGCCGGGACCGTGCTGCTGACCAACGACGGGATTCTGCCGCTGGCGGTCACCACCAAGGTGGCGTTGATCGGCGCGTTCGCGGAGCAGCCGCGCTACCAGGGCAGCGGCAGTTCGCTGGTCAACCCCACGCGGATCACCACGGCGCGCCAGGAGTTCCGGCGGCGCGGCATCGAGGTGGTCTACGCGCCGGGGTACGACCCGTCCGGCTCGCAGGCCGACCCGGAGTTGATCGCCGAGGCTGTGGCGGCGGCTCGGTCGGTGGACGTCGTCGTGGTGCTGGCCGGCCTGCCTCCGGTGTACGAGAGTGAGGGCTTCGACCGTACCGATCTGGGGTTGCCGGGGCAGCACGACGAGCTGATCACGGCGGTGTGCGCGGCGAATCCGCGTACCGTGGTGGCTCTTTCCAATGGCGCGCCGGTGCTGATGCCGTGGAAGGAAGCGCCGGCCGCCATCCTGGAGTCCTACCTGGGTGGGCAGGCCGGTGGGGCGGCGCTTGTCGATGTTCTTTACGGCGACGCCGAGCCGGGTGGGCGGCTGGCCGAGACGTTCCCGGCGTCGCTCGAGGATGTCGCCTCCGAGCCGTATTTTCCGGGTGAGCCGCGGCAGGTTCAGTACCGCGAAGGCCTCTCCGTGGGCTATCGGCATCACACGACGGCCGGGATTGCGCCGTTGTTCCCTTTCGGGCACGGGCTGAGCTACACCACGTTCGATTGGGCGGACGTCCAAGGCGATCACCACGCCGTCACGCTGACGGTGACCAACACCGGGGCGCGGGCCGGCTCCGATGTGGTGCAGGTCTACCGGCACGACCGGACCGGCGTGGTGGCCAGGCCGCGCCGGGAGCTTGTCGCTTTTGCGAAGGTTCATCTCGAGGCCGGGCAGAGCAAGAGCGTCGCGATCGTGGTGCCGGAGCGTGCCTTCGCGTTCTATGACGTGGTCGCTCGTGACTGGCTGACCCCGGCCGGCGAGTTCGACCTGGAGATCGCCCGTTCCAGCACCGACATCGTGACCACCGTGACGGTTACCATCAGCGACGGCGTCACCTCCGCCGCCGAGACGGCGGACACCCCACCGATTGCGGTCACCGACGAGCAGTTCCGCCGCCGGCTCCGGCGCACCCTTCCAAGACCAAGATCGGTACGCCCGTTCACGCGCGACTCGACACTGGACGAGGTCGCCGCCACCCGCCTTGGTCGACTGTTCAAGGCGGCGCTGTGGCGGGCCGCCCCGATCGACGAGGCGACCCGCAACAACCCGGCCGAGCTCGCCATGTACGAGCACAGCCTGGCCGAACTCCCGCTGCGAGCCGCAGCGATCTTCTCCGCCGGAAAGCTGCGCTGGCCCACGATCGACCTGCTGCTCCGCCTGTTCAACGGCATCGGCGGCCGCCGTGGCTGACTGCCGTCGCGGCCGCCGCGGTAGAGGTAGCCGGTGGCGCTGAGGGCCGTCGCGGTCGTGGTGGCCCGGTGAAGCGTGCGTGGGTGGCGGCTGGTGTCGGCCGGCGAGGCCGCCGCCCAGACCCGATTGGGCTGGCCGGCCGCCCGTCACGCATGCTTCCCGGCCCGGGGTACCGGCCCTGCCGGCGGCTCGCGCTGGCCGGCCGCCGTTCAGTCATGTTTCGGGGGTGGTGAAGCGTGTGTGGTGTGGTGGTGGTGGGTGGCGGCTCGTGCTGGCCGGCCGCCGCTCAGGTGTGTTTCGGGGGCGAGACGTGCCTGGGCGGCGGCTCGGGCTGGCCGGCCGCCGTTCGGTCGTGTGTCGGGGGTGGTGAAGCGTGTGTGGGTGGCGGCTCGTGCTGGCCGGCCGCCTGTCACGCATGGTTCCCGGCCCGGGGTACCGGCCCTGCCGGCGGCTCGGGCTGGCCGGCCGCCGTTCAGTCGTGTTTCGGGGGTGGTGAAGCGTGTGTGGGTGGCGGCTCGTGCTGGCCGGCCGCCTGTCACGCATGCTTCCCGGCCCGGGTACCGGCCCTGCCGGCGGCTCGCGCTTGCCGGCCGCCGCTCAGTCGTGTTTCGGGGGTGGGGAAGCGTGTCTGGGTGGCGGCTCGCGCTGGCCAGCCGCCGCTCAGGTGTGTTTCGGGGGTGAGACGTACCTGGGCGGCGGCTCGCGCTGGCCGGCCGCCGCCCAGGCGTGATTCGCGCGGGGTGAGGTGGGGCCGGCGCCGTGTACGTGGCCGACGGAGTGCCGGGCTAAGGTGCCGATGCCGCAGCGGAGGCCGGCGTCGCCGGAGGGACCGGCGCTGCGGCGTGGCGGCGTTCCAGGGCGGCGCCCTCCACGTCGACGTTGGGCAGGATGCGGTCCAGCCATTTCGGGATCCACCAGGCTGAGGTGCCGAGCAGGTGCATGACGGCCGGGATCAGCAGCATTCTGACCAGGAAGGCGTCTACCAGGACGCCGAAGGACAGGCCGAAGCCCAGCGAGGTGATGATCGCTGAGTTGGAGAAGATGAAACCGCCGAAGACCGAGATCATGATGATGGCGGCGGCGATCACCACCGTGCGGCCGGCGTGTACGCCCTGGCGGACGGCCAGGCGGGCCGGGGCGCCGTGGGCGTAGGCCTCGCGCATGCCGGTGACCAGGAACAGCTGGTAGTCCATGGCCAGGCCGAACAGGATGCCGATCAGGATGGTGGGCAGGAAGCTGAGGACCGGGCCCGGGTCGTGTACGCCGAAGATGCCGCCCAGCCAGCCCCACTGGAAGATCGCGGTGAGGCCGCCGAACGTGGCGAACAGCGACAGGATGAAGCCGAGCGTCGCGGTGACCGGCACCAGGATGGACCGGAACACGAACACCATGATGATCATCGACAGGCCGACGACCAGGCCGAGGTAGCCGGGCAGGGCGTCGGCGAGTTTCTCCGAGATGTCGATGTTGCCGCTGGCGCTGCCGGCGACGCCCAGGTTCGGGGCGAGTTCGCGCAGGTCACGGACGAGCTGCTCGGTTGACTCGCTGGACGGGCCCTCGGCCGGGATCACCTGGAAGGCGAGCAGCTTCTGGTCGCTGGACTGGCCGATCGGGGCCACCGCGGTCACATCGTTCTGGGCCAGCAGCTCGCCGCCGATGCGGGCCTGCTCGGCCAGCAGCGCGTCGTCGGCGACCGGCGACGGCAGTTCGGCCACCACCAGCAGTGGGCCGTTCACCCCGGCGCCGAACTTCTCCTCGATCAGCTGGTACGCCTGGTACTGCGTGGAGTCGGCCGCCTCCGACGAGCCGTCCGGCAGGCCGAGCCGCATCGACAGCGCGGGCAGGGCGACGACGACCAGGATGGCCAGGCCGGCGATCACGGTGAGCACGGCACGGCCGGTGCCCATCGGCTGCGCCGGCGCGGGCGCCGGCTTGCGGGCCTTGCGGTTCAGCACGCGCGGGCCGATCAGCGCGAGCAGGGCCGGGGTCAAAGTCACCGCGATCAGTACGGCCACCGCGACACAGATCGCCCCGACGGTGCCCATCATGCCGAGGAAACCGATCCCCGTGACGTTCAGAGCGAGCAGCGCGACCAGCACGGTGGAACCCGCGAACACCACAGCGTTGCCGGAGGTGCCGTTGGCGAGGCCGATCGACTCGTGGAAGTCGGCGCCGTCGAGCAGCTGACGGCGGTGCCGGTTCAGGATGAACAGGCAGTAGTCGATGCCGACGGCCAGTCCGAGCATGACGCCGAGCACCGGGGTGATGCTCAGCATGTCGACGACGCCGGAGAGCGATAGCGACGCGGTGACGCCGATGCCGACACCGGTCAGCGCGCTGATGATCGGCAGGGCCGCGGCGATGGCCGTACCGAGCATGACCAACAGCGTGATCGCGGCGACGATCAGGCCGGCCACCTCGCCGACGCCGAGGATCTCCGGGACGCTCTGGGTGATCTCGTTGGAGAACTCCACCTCGACACCGGCCGGCAGGTTGCCGCTGACGTGGTCGACGACGCCGTCCTTGGTCTCCGGGGTGACGTCCAGCTGCTCCGCGGCGAAGACGACCGGGGCGACGGCGGTGGTCTCGTCCTCGGACACCGTGCGGATCTTCGCGGACATGTCGAGCAGCTGCCGGGAGGTGTCCAGCCTGGCCTTCTGCTGGGCCAGTCCGGCTTTCTGCTGGTCGAGGGCGGCCTGCTGCTCGTCGAGCCTGGCGAGGGCCGGCGTGCCCGAGGCCTGTGCGCGGGCCGCGTCGAGCTGCTGCTGTGCCGCGTCCAGCTTCGCCTGGCCGGCTTCGAGCTGCTGCTGCCCGCCGGTGAGCTGCGCGGTCTGCTCGGTGATCTGCTGCTGGGTCGCGAACGGATCGCGCGTGGCGGCGACCCCGTCCAGCTCGGCCGTGGTCGTCAGGAGCGCGGCGATCGCCGTACGCTGCTCGGGTTTGAACGCCGTCCCATCGGTGGTGTGGAACACAAGCGACCCGGAGCCGCCGCTGGCGCTCGGGAAGCGCTGCGCGAGCTGGTCGGTGACCTTGGCGGTCTCCGTCCCGGGGATGGTGACCTGCGAGGAGAGGGTGCCGCCGGCCACCAGGTAACCGGTGATGGACAGGCCCAGAATGACGACCCAGGACGCCAGGACGACCCAGGCTCGCCGGGCGCAGAGGCGTCCCAGGCGATAGAGGAGCTCAGCCACGGTGATTCGATCTTTCGACTTGTGCGGGAGAAACCAGAGACCTTGCGCGGGGAGGAGATTCAGTAGCCTGTGCGGACGCTCGTGATGAGGCGCTCGAGCAGGTCGTTCCACAGGGCGCGGGACTTCTCGTCGACGGCCGCCGCGGTTGCCGTCAGCCAGTGGCCGACGATCACCTCGGTGCCGTGCATCAGAGAGCTGACCAGCAGCTCCGCATCCAGGGGGTCCCGCTCGGGGTGGCGTTCGGCGAGTTCGCGGGCGAGCTCGTCGGTGGTCCGGGAGAAGGTCGCCTGGAAGATCTGCCGCGGCCGCGGGTCGCCGACATGGAAGCCGCCGAGCGCCCGCCACAGGAAGGCCACGATCCCCGGCACGTCGGTGGCCCGCAACGCCCGCGTGATCTCGTCGAACATCGACGCTGGACCGCCCTCGGCGAACGCGGTCAGGAAGTTCTCGATCACCACGCCGAGCGCCTCGGTGCAGGCCGTGGTCACCACGTCGTCGATGGACGCGAAGTGGTTGAAGATCGTGCGCCGGGAGACGTCGGCGCGTTCGGCGAGCTGATCGACGCTGAACCGGGTCGCCTCGCCTTCGGAGATGAGCGCGTGGGCCGCGTCGAGGATGGCCCGGCGGTGGCGTGCTTTCAGCGCCGCCCGGCGGTCGGCCGGCGGTTCCACGTCCTTCACGATGCCTACACTAGGTGCATCGTTGCACTCCGTGCAACTTCAAGGAAGGTTTCATCCATCGGTGTCGCTTCGCCGAATGCTCGGTGACCACAACACCGAGGTATTGGAGCCGCTGATGCGTCTCGCCTTGTTCACGGCCGGCCTGCTCGCCGCCGGCACGCTAGTCGTCCTTCCGGCCGGGCAGGCCACGGCCGGGAAAGCCGCTGAGGTGGTGCGTGATGCGGACGGCGTCCCGCACATCCGGGCCACCACCGCCCACGACCTCTTCTACATGCAGGGCTACGTGCACGCCGAGGACCGCATCTTCCAGATGGACGTGTCCCGCCGCCGCGCCGACGGCACCCTCGCCGAGCTGCTCGGCAGCAGCGCCCTCGCCGGTGACCAGCAGATGCGCCGCTTCGGTCTGCGCCGCACCGCCGAGAAGAGCCTGCCGCTGCTGTCGGAGCCGACCCAGGACGCGCTCCGCTCGTACGCCGAGGGCGTCAACGCCTACCTCAAGCGCGGCAGACTCCCCGGCCAGTACGCGTCCGTGCAGGTCAGCAAGGTCGCCCCGTGGACCCCGGTGGACAGCCTGGTGGTCAACAAGGCGCTCGCCTTCACCCTCTCGTTCGACCTGGACATCGACCGGACCACGAACGTGCAGGCGTACCAGGCGGCCGGCCTCGACGGTCACACCGCGGTCTTCGGCGACCTGTTCCCGTTCGCGCCGTTCGCCCAGGCATCCCCGGTGATCGACTCCACGAAGGTCACCACCAGAACAGCGCCCGTCAAACTGGCCGACGACTACCTGAAACAGGCCGAACAGGCCCCGATGATCACCGCCGCCCTCAACCGCTCCGGCGACCGCGGCTCCAACTCCTGGGTCATCGGCGGCAAGCACACCGCGACCGGCAGACCGATCCTGGCCAGCGATCCGCACCTGAGCCTGGAGACGCCCGCGACGTTCAGCCCGATCACCCTGGAGGGCGCCGGTTTCGACGTGCAGGGCGACAGCCTTCCCGGTACGCCGTTCGTCGTGCTCGGCCAGAACCGGAACATCACCTACGCCGCCACCCAGCACTTCGCCGACGTCACCGACGCGTTCGTCGAGAAGATCGAGAAGGACTCCGCGTCGCCGAGCGGCCTGTCCACCGTCTACCAGGGCAGACGGGAACCGGTTCAGGTCATCGAGGAGACGTTCCGGGTCAATGCCCGTACCCCCGGCAAGCCGGACACCCTGGAACCCGCACCGGCCGGCCGGACTTTGATCGTGCCCCGGCGCAACAACGGCCCGCTGCTGTCCGTCGACGAGAAGGCCGGCACCGCCCTGTCCGTGCAGTACACCGGTTTCTCGCCGACCACCGAGCTGGAGGCCTTCCGCCGGCTCAATCTGGCCCGCAACGTCGACGAGTTCCGCGACGCCATCCAGTACTTCGACGTCGGCGCCCAGCACTTCACCTACGCCGACGTGAACGGCACCATCGCCTACTTCACCAACGCCGAGGTGCCGATCCGCGAGGACCTGCAGGCCGGCAAGGTCAGGGGCAACCCGCCCTACCTGCTGCGGGACGGGACCGGCGGCAACGAGTGGCTCCCGGTCACCAACCGTCAGCCGAACCAGTCGCTGCCGTACGAGATCCTGCCCTTCGATGAACTTCCGAAGGTGATCAATCCGCCGGCCGGGTTCATCGTGTCGGCGAACAACGACTCGACCGCCAACACCTTCGACAACGACATGCTCAACCAGCTGCGTCCCGGCGGCGGCATCTCCTACCTCGCCTTCGCCCACAACGGCTTCCGGGCCCGCCGGATCACCGACATGGTTCGCGCCGCCATCCGCAAGGGCGACCCGATCACCGCGGCCGACGTGCAGGCCATGCAGGCCGACACCACCACGATCGACGGCCAGTACTTCACGCCGCTGATCGAGCAGGCCTTGAAGCGGGCCCGCACCAGCGACGTTGCCCAGCTCGCCGCGCTGGCGAAGGATCGGCGGATCGTCGAGGCGACCGGACGGCTGGCCCGGTGGAACCACAGCTACCCGACCGGGATTCCGCAGGGCTACGACGCGGCCGACCGGGACGGCAAACTCGGCACGCCGACGCGGCGGGAGATCGAGGAGAGCGTGGCCGCCACGATCTACGTGCTCTGGCGTGGCCGGTTCGCGGTGAACACGCTCGACCAGCACGTTCAGCAGATCTCACCGAAGCTGGCGACCGCCGACGTCCAGTCGGTGATCGCCCTGCGCCGGCTGCTCGACGACTTCGGCACACGCAAGGGCGTCGGCCGTTCCGGCATCGACTTCTTCGCCGTGCCCGGCATCGCCGATCCTGCGGATCGCCGCGACTTCCTCATCCTCAAGAGCCTGGGCGATGCGCTCACGCTGGCTGCCTCCGACAACTTCAAGGCGGCGTACGCGAATTCGACGCGCCAGATCGACTACCGCTGGGGCAAGCTGCACCGGATCACGCTGACCTCCCCGCTCGGCGCGCCCTACACCGTCCCGTCCGAGGGCAACCGGTTCACCTCACCGCTGCCCGGCCTGCCCGGCATCCCGGTCGACGGCGGCTTCAACGTCCCCGACGTGTCCGGCCACCCGGTACGCGCCGACGCTCCGGACAAGTTCACCATCGCCCTGATCCCGGTCCGCCGGTTCGTGGCCTCCGCGACCGCGTCCGGCTGGCGCACCGTCGACTCGATGCCCGGCGGCGTGAGCGAGCGGCTCGGCAGCCGATTAGAACAGAACCTCCTGCCACGCTGGCTGACCAACGACACCTACCCGTTGCGCCGCTACGACACAGCTCGCTAGGAAGTCGCTCTAGAGTTGTTTCATGCGCTCTAGTCCGGTTTTCTCCAGCTTTGTAGCAGCCTTCCTGCTCGGCGCGGCCGTCCCCGCGACGGCCGCGCCGATGCCGCCGCCCCTGATCCAGGGCTGGCTGGTCACCGGAGAGCCACCCGGTCGCTGCCTGACCGGCGGTGTGGTCGGCACGGTCCTGCACACCACGCCCTGCAAGGTTGGGCGTGCGGCGCAGAGCTTCTACCAGACCAGCGACGGCCACTTCACCAACAACGGCAACTGCGTCGAACCTCGCGGCGCCCTGATCAGGGTGGCCACCTGCATGTTCACCGCGAGCCAGGGCTGGTGGTACACCGGCACCCTGCGCGCCGGTGGCCGGTACGGGCGCTGCCTCACCGAGGTCGCCGTGGACCAGACCGGCCAGGGCACCGTCCGCCTTCGCGAGTGCGCCGACCGGCCCACCCAGAAGTGGCGTAACCAAGTTTGAGAGCTTGAGCTGATCCGATCCGGTCAGCGCTGCGTATCTCCTGGTACCGCTACGGGTAGACGGTACTCGATGATCATTCAAGGAGGTTCGCGTGGCAACACTCGCGTGGCGCCGCAGTGTCGGGCTGGCGTTTCTCGCCGGCGCTCTGATCCTGTTCGTGCCGGACCAGGCGCGAGCCGCGGACGTGCCCGTACCTCCGGAGAACCTGCTCAGCGACCGGGGCCGGGGCGACATCTCGGACGCCGACCGGGACTTCGTCATCAAGGTCCGCCTCGCCGGCCTGTGGGAGATCCCCGCCGGCGAGATGGCGCAGGACAAGTCCAACAGCGCGCGGATCAAGAAGATCGGCCGCAGCATCGCGGACCAGCACGAGGAGCTGGACCTGCTGACCCGCAACGCCGCCAAGAAGCTGGACATCGCGCTGCCCAACGAGCCCAACAAGGACCAGCAGGGCTGGCTCGCCGAGATGGAGGAGTCACAGGGCCCCGAGTTCGACGACGTCTACATCGACCGGCTCCGCGCGGCGCACGGCAAGATCTTCCCGGCGATCGCCACGATCCGGGCGAGCACCCGCAACGACACGGTCCGCAAGCTCGCGCAGCAGGCGAACCAGTTCGTGATGACGCACATGACCCTGCTGGAGAGCAGCGGCATCGTCGACTACGCCGGCCTGCCCACCGCACCGCCGCCGGGAGCAGCGACGGCCCAGGCCCAGGCCCGGGTGGTGCCGGCCGCCGAGGAGAGCTCGACCTCCGGAACCAACGTGCCGCTGATCCTGGCCGCGCTCGGCGGCGGGCTGGCCGCGGGCGTCGTCGCGACCCGGCAGCTCGTCGGCAACCGCCGGTCGGCCTACCGGTCACGGCGGACCCGCTACTACGCCGACTGAATTCCGGCTGGTCAGGTGCGGCTGGCGCCGGCCTCCGGGCCGGCGAGCCGCTGGGCCAGCCAGACCGGGATCACCGACAGGATGATCAGGACGGCGGCGACCACGTTGACGATCGGCGCCTGGTTCGGCCGGAACAGGTTGTTGAAGATCCAGATCGGCAGCGTGGTCACCCCGGGGCCGGCCGTGAACGTTGTCACGATGATCTCGTCGAAGGAGAGCGCGAACGCCAGCAGACCGCCCGCCAGCAGCGCTGTCCGGATCATCGGGAACGTGATGTAGCGGAACGTCTGCCACGGCGACGCCCCCAGGTCGGCCGAGGCGTCCTCCAGGTTGGTGCCGGTGCGCCGCAGCCGGGCCAGCACGTTGTTGTAGACGGTGACCACGCAGAACGTGGCGTGCCCGACGATCACCGAGAACATGCCCTTGCCGATCCCGAGGTCGCCCATCACCGAGCGCCAGGCGCTGTCCAGGGCGATCCCGGTGACGATGCCCGGCAGCGCGATCGGCAGCACGATCAGCAGCGAGACGGTGTCGCGGCCGAAGAAGGTGAAACGCTGACACGCGAACGCCACCATCGTGCCCAGCACCAAGGCGATCGCGGTCGCACCGAGCCCGGCCTTCACCGAGGTGAGCAGGGCCTGCCGGGCGCCGTCGTTCTGCCACGCGGCGGCCCACCAGCGGGTGGTGAGGTCGTGCGGCGGCCACGCGAACGTGCGGTCGCCGTTGAACGAGTTGACCAGGACCAGCAGCAGCGGCACGTAGATGAACACCAGGCCGAGGCCCATGGTGATCCGCAGGGCCCAGCGCGCGGTGGGGGAGAGGGTCACAGCTGCTCCAATGCGCCCGAGCGGCGGACCGCGACCAGGTAGATGACCATGACCAGGACCGGGATGGTCGCGATCGCGGCGGCGAACGGCAGGTTGTTCGCGGCGCCGATGTTGGCGTAGACGACGTTGCCGAGCAACTGGGTCTTGCCGCCGACGATCTGCACGGTGATGTAGTCGCCCAGCGACAGCGAGAACGTGAAGATCGAGCCGGCGAAGACCGACGGGATCAGGATCGGCAGCACGATGGTCCGGAACGTCCGCCCGGCGCGCGCGCCGAGATCGGCGGAGGCCTCCAGCAGCGAGTCCGGCAGGCGTTCCAGGCCGGCATAGACCGGCAGGATCATGTACGGCAGCCAGAGGTAGGACAGCACCAGGATGGTGGCGAACAGTCCGTAGCCGGGCCCGCTGCCCGGCCCACCGAGCAGCGTGTCGACCGGACCGCCGTTGGCCAGCAGGATCCGCCAGGCGTACGCCTTGACCAGGTAACTGGCCCACAGCGGGGTGAGGATCGCGATCACCAGCCAGTGCCGGGACCGCGCCGACGCGACCTTCGCCATGAAGAACGCCATCGGCACGGCGAGGACGACGCAGATGCCGGTGACCGCGGCCGCCACCCCGATGCTGCGCAGGGTGACGGCCCGGTAGACCTCCTCGGCGAGGATGGTCCGGAAGTTCGCCAGGGAGAACTCCCGGACCGTCTCGCCGGTGAAGCCGTTGACGGTCCAGAACGCTGACACCAGCAGCACCGCGAGCGCGCCGAGATAGGCGACGACCAGCCAGAGCAGTGGTGCGGAGAGCAGGGCGGCCAGCCGCAGGCGCGGGCGCCGGTGCAGGTATGAACCGAGAGTCGACACGCTATCCCTTGACGGTGGTCCAGGCCTGGGTCCAGGCCGAGTAGTCCTTGCAGGTCACATCGGTACGCCCGTCGAGGCACTGGGCGAGCGGGGTGGTCCAGTACCAGACCTGGTCGAAGTAGGCCTCGTCCTCGGCGTGGAACGTGTCGCAGTGGTTGGCATCCTTGGTCTCGGCGCAGGACAGCTTGTTCGACGGGGCCTCACCGAACCACTCGGCCACCCCGGCGTTCGCCTTCGGGCTGATGATGTGGTTCATCCAGAGGTACGCGCAGTTCGGGTGCTTCGCCTTCGCCGAGATCATCCAGGTGTCGGACCAGCCGGTCGCGCCCTCGGTCGGCAGCACCACCTCGACCGGCGCCTTGTCGGCCTTGGTGAGGTTCGCGATGACCTGCCACGTCGTGCCGAGCACCGAGTTGCCGGCCTTGAACGCCTGCACCTCCTTGGTGTAATCCGACCAGTACTCGCCGATCAGCTCGTTCTGCTGCTTGAGCAGGTCCACCGCCGCCTGGAACTGGGTGTCGTCCAGCGCGTACGGATTCTTGATGTTGAGTTCGGGCTTGGTCTTCATGAGATAGAGCGCCGCGTCGGCGATGTAGATCGGCGAGTCGTACGCCGTGATCTTGCCCTTGTGGGGCGACGCCGGATCGAAGACCGCGCCCCACGAGGTCGGCGCCGGGGTGACCACATCCGTGCGGTACATCAGCAGGTTGGCGCCGCGGCCGTGCGGGACGCCGTAGGGCTGGCCGTCCACCGAGTTCCACGTCTTGTTCTTCAGCGCCTCGAAGACGTCCTTGTAGTTGCTGATCAGGTCGGTGTTGACCGGCGCCACGTCACCGCCGTAGATCAGCCGCAGCGAGGCGTCGCCGGAGGCGGAGACCACGTCGTACTCGCCGGTCTTCATCAGGGCGACCATCTCGTCGCTCGTCCCGGCGATCTTGTTGTTGACCTGGCAGCCGGTCTCCTGTTCGAAACCGGTCACCCAGTCGACCGACTTGTCGGTGGAGCCGTCCTCCACATAGCCGGCCCAGGACACCACGTTGACCGAACCCTCGCCGGCGCCCACCGCCGTCGCCTTGTCGAGTTTCGGAACGCTGAGGCCGCCGGGACCCGAGCCGCTGCCCGAGTCGCCGTCACCTCCGCCGCCGCATCCGGCGAGCGTGAGCACGCCCGCCGCCAGCGCCGCCATGACTATTCTCCCGCTGCTACGCATCCGCGGTCTCCTTGTCCTTCGAGGGGATCTCGACGACGTGGTCGTCGTGCCAGCTGAGGCGGACCCGCTGGGCTCGAGCTGCGAGCGGGGCGCCGTTGTGGACGTTCTGCGAGACGACGACGACCCGGCTGCCGGCGTCGAGATCGACGACATACCTGGTCACCGGGCCTGCGTAGATCACTTCGGCCACGGTGCCGGGCGTTCCGCCCCCGGCTTCGCCGTCGGCCGTCAGGAGGATCTTTTCCGGACGTACGGAGAAGGCGCCCTCGCGCGAGAACAGCGCCTTCGCGGTGTCGCCGGTGAACACGTTGGAGGTGCCGACGAAACCGGCGACGAACGAGCTGTGCGGCTTCTCGTACACCTCCTCGGGCGTACCGATCTGGGCGATCCGGCCGTGCTCGAAGACCGCGACGCGGTCGCTCATGGTGAGCGCCTCGTCCTGGTCGTGCGTGACGAAGACGAACGTGATGCCCACCTCGCGCTGGATCGCCTTGAGCTCCACCTGCATCTGCTCGCGCAGTTTCAGGTCGAGCGCGCCGAGCGGCTCGTCGAGCAGCAGCACCTTGGGCTGGTTGACCAGGGCGCGGGCCAGCGCGACCCGCTGCCGCTGCCCGCCGGACATGGCGGCCGGCTTGCGGTCGCCGAAGCCCTCGAGGCGGACCTTGGCCAGGGCCTCCTCGGCCCGGGTCCGGCGCTCGCGTTTGGCGACCTTGCGGACCTTCAGTCCGTACTCCACGTTCTCCATCACGGTCAGGTGCGGGAACAGCGCGTAGTCCTGGAAGACCGTGTTCACGTCGCGCTCGAACGGGGCCAGGCGGGTCACGTCGCGCCCACCGAGCTCAACCGTCCCGGCGGTGGGCAGCTCGAAGCCGGCGATCATCCGCAGGACGGTGGTCTTGCCGGAGCCGGAGGGCCCGAGCATCGAGAAGAACTCGCCGTCGGCGATCGCCAGGTCGATGCCGGCCACCGCCTCGACGCTGCCGAACGTTTTGCGCAGGCCGGTGAGCCGGATGGCCGGGGTAGAAGTGTCGGTCACGGGCGTCCTCCGGCTCGATTTTCGGAAAACGTATGGCGTTAGACTTTAAAGGTCAAGGCCGCCCGGTAACCGCTCGGTAAACAGCCGTGAGGAAGAATCTTGGTCATGGGGACGGACCGAGGCAGCGTGGTTTTCACACCACTCGACCCGCACAGCCGAGCCGAGACCGTGGTGCGGCGGCTCACCGACGCGATCACGTTCGGGTTGCTCACCGACGCCGAGCAACTCCCCAGCGAGGCCGACCTGGCCGCGCAGTTCGGCGTCTCCCGGGTCACCGTGCGGGAAGCCCTGGTCGCCCTGCGGCACCGCAACCTGCTGGAGACCCGGCGTGGCCGCGGTGGCGGCAGCTTTGTCCGGGCGCCCGCCGACACGGTGCTGCGGACCCGGCTGAGCGAGCTCAGCCTGCCGAACCTGCAGGACACCGGGGACCACTACGTGGCGATCGCGGGGGCCGCGGCCCGGCTCGCCGCGCAACGCGCCACCCCCGACGACGTGCAGCGCATCGAGGAGGAGACCACCGACCGGGGCTGGCCGGTGCACCGGGTCGAGCGTGCTTTTCACCTGGAGGTCGCGGCGGTCGCACAGTCCGCCCGGCTGGCCCGTGAGGAAGTACGATTCGGAACGGAGCTGGGCACGTTGCTCTGGTCACCGGTGCTGCACGGCGACGACCCCGGTGATCCGCACGCCGAGCACCGAGCGATCACGGTCGCGATTTCGGAAGGCGACGACGACCGGGCCCGGCGGCTCACCGAAGAACACATTGAGAAGGCCGTCGAGCGACTGATAAACCTGCATCTGACGTTGGTCGAGCCGTGACCACGCCCGTCGTAAGAGCCGAGGTGGGTCCCGTGGGACAAGCGACTACCCGTAGAGCAGCGCCGGCCGGCACCGCCCTGGCCGACCACGTCACCGCCCTCGCGGAGCAGACCTTCACCGTCGCCGACCGGCTGCGCCGGTGCGCCGAGGACCTGTTCGCCGCCGGCGCCGACCTCGCCGCCATGCAACCGCAGGTGATCGCCGCCCTGGGCGGACTGATCACCGGTGCCGGCGTCATCGGTGACCGGTCCGCAGTGGAGTGGTGGATGGACAGCCGGCCCGAGGGGCGGACCCGGCTCGAACTGGACCTCGATCCGCTCAGCGACACCTTCGTCGACGTCACCCGGCAGCAGTGGTTCGCCGTGCCCCGGGCCACCGGCCGGCGTCACGTCACCGGGCCGTATGTGGACTACGTCTGCGCCGAGCAGTACACGCTGACCTTCACCGTGCCGCTCACCGTGGGCGGGGCCTTCGCCGGGATCGCCGGTGCGGACGTCTTCGTCGGCGACCTGGAACGGGCTCTGCGGCCGGCTCTGCGCGCGGTCGGCGCCCCGGTCGCCGTGGTCAACACCCAGGGCCGGGTGGTCGCCGGCAGCACCGCCCACCATCTGACCGGGTCGCTGGTCCGGGAGCCGCACATCCGTGCGGCGCTGCAGGAGCACGTCGCGCGTACGCTGCCGGACGGTGTTGGTCTGGTGCCCTGCCCCCTGCTCCCCTTGGCGGTACTGACCTGGCCGTGACCCCCGGGCGACTGCAACGGACACTGCAACGGCTGGTGCGGGCCTTCCTCGCACGATGGACATCGTCACTGGTGGCTGTCGTCGGGGAGGTGACCGCATGACCGAGCAGCGGCCGTTGTTGATGGCCCGCTTCCTGGGCGGATTCCGGGTGACGGTCGACGATGTCGCGGTGGACACCGGACCGCGCCGGCGGGCCCGCCAGATGCTGGCCTACCTGCTCGCCAACCGCCGGGCGCCGGTGCCGCGCGACGTGCTCGCCGACACCTTCTGGCCGGACGCCGAGCCGGAGGCGGCCCGCAACAACCTGCACGTCACGCTGAGCTACATCCGGCGGGCGCTGCGGGCTGCGCATCCCGGGGTGGCGGTCGAGCGGCGCTTCGAGGCCTACCGGATCGCGGGTACGGCGACGATCTGGACCGATGTCGAACAGTTCGCCCGGCACCGGTCGGACGGCGCGCAGGCCGACCGGCACGGTGACCGGAGTGCGGCGATGCGCGACTACGAAGCCGCCTGCCAGCTCTACGACGGTGACTTCCTCGCCGACGACCCGTACGCGGAATGGGCGGTGCCGGTCCGCGAGGCCGTGCGGCTGGACGTGATCGACGTGCACGCCCGCCTGGTCGAGTGGTACGTCGAGCAGCGCGCCCTCGGCCCGGCGACCATGCTGGCGCGGCGCCTGCTGGAGATCGACCCGTGCAACGAGGCGGCGCACCAGCGGCTCATGTGGTGCTACGCGGCGACCGGGCAGCGGCACCTCGCCCTGTCGCAGTACCACCGGCTCGTCGAGCTGCTGTGGAAGTCCCTGCGCGTGCCGCCGTCGGCGCGGACCACCGAGCTGTTCCGGGAACTGTGCCATCCACGGCCGGAGCGCGGCACCCGGCTTGCGTCCTGATCCGGGCGGCGTACGTTCGGGGCATGTCCACTGTTCATCAGCTGATCGGCGTGGCCGAGCCGGGTGGCCTGCTGTTCGAGTGCGAGTCCTGCGGGCGCCGCCTCGTCATCGACCGCGACACCGGCGAGATGGTGATCGTCGACCACGGCGACCGCGCCGCGCTGCACCGCGGCTCGATCGGTGACATCTCGCTGTCGGTGCCGGAGGTCCACCGGTCCTGACGCGGCGATGGCGGCCGCGTGAGCGCGACCGCCATCGGTGTTGCGGGTCCTTCAGGCGATGCGGACGACCGGTCCCTCGGCGACCGCCGCCACATTGCTGATCTTCTTGAAGTTGCGGTGGGTGAGCACGGTGACCATCTTGTACACCCCGCCGGTGGGCGGCGGCGGGTCGTTGGGCAGCGTGTTCGCCGGGACGTGCACGGTCGCCTTGTAGGCGGTCGACCCGTCCAGCGGCAGCGTCGTGGTGCCGATCAGCTTCTCCGGACCCGGGCCGAGCGACTCGACGTACGTGCTGACCGTCCACTCGCCGCCCATCAGCAGCGCCGCGAGCAGGCCGATGTCCCATTTGGTCCGGATCTCGAACGAGTCGCCGGCCTCCAGAACCTCGGTCGGGTCGCCGTTGTTGTCCACAACCTCGGCGAAGAAGTCACCCGGGCCGAAGAGCCTGTTGGGGAACTGGATCCTTGCCATCACTCCCTTTCCGCGACAGCTCCGTGCTGTCGACCGGGGAAGCATGGACCGGCCGGCTTCCCGGTCCCTTAGCCGCGGATTAGCCGGCCGCGGCAATCGAGTAAGTCGTAGTTCGACGGGCACTGCGGTGGCCCGGATGCGCTGGGCGCGCCGGATGGTGGCGGCGGCCTACCCGGACCGGCCGGCCTCCATCGTCCGCACCCGGGCGGCCGCCTGACGGTAGCGGGCGGCCAGCTCCGGCCGGAGCTCTCCTTGTCCCGTCGCATCACCTGCTGGGCGAGCAGCCGGTCCGCTGCCGTGCGGGCCGCTGCGAACGCCTCCCTGGCCTGGGTCCAATCGCGGTGCTGGTTGGCCCAGCGTCCCCAGTTCAGTTCCGCGCGCAGCGCCGCCTCGGCGCTTCCGGTCAGCCGGCCGGCCCGTCGGTAGGCGGCCGCTGTCTGGTCCGCGTCGTCCGGCCGCCGGTGTCGATCGAACCGGCGGCGCAGCCCGTTGCCCAGGTTGGCGAGCCGGGCCGGCAGGTCCGGTGACCGCGGATCGGTCTCCGCAACCGCCGCGGTGAGCTCGTCGATCGCGGCGTCCAGGTCGGCGTCTGCTGACGTACGGTCGTAGCGGTCGAGCAGCCCGATGCCGAGGTTGCCCCGGATGGCGCTGCGGTCGTCCTTCGCCTCGGCCAGGCTCAGCGCTTCCCGGTACGCGGAGATCGCCTCGTCGAGCGGTGTGATCAGCTCTGTCGCTGCCGCCCACGCGCGCAGCGACCCGCCCAGATTGTTCAGAACCGGGATCCGGGCAGCCTGCTCCACCGTTTTCGCGGCTTCGCGATGCAGTTCCACCGCGCGGCGCAACTCCGCTGGATCGCCCCGGTAGGAGGCCCGCATCCGCAGCGTGGTGGCCAGTTGATCGAGCAGGCCGGGGATGGTCTCGAGCTGGTCGACGGCCTCGTCCAGGTCGGCCAGGTCGCCGTCCCGGACGAACCGGTCCCGCAGCATCAGTGCCTGGTTCTCGATGCGGTCCGCGTCCGGTGCGCTTTGAAGAGCCTGGGCACTCAGGTCGATCGCGCGGTCCAGGTCGTGCGGGCGGCCATGGACGGCGTACCGCTCCGCCAGGCCGGTGCTCAGATTGGCGAGTGCCGTCGGCCGGTCCTCCCGGGCGTTCGCCACGGCCTGCTCGTAGGCGTCGACAGCCCGGTCGAGGTCCTTCGCGTCGCCGGAATGCTGGTACCGGGCTCCGAAGGCGATGCCGAGATTGCCGAAGCGTCGCGACTGCTCGTCCGGGTCGCCGGCGGCCAGGGCAGCCGCCTCGATCAGCACGTCGACGGCCTGGTGAGCGGGCCCGGCGAGCAGGGCGATCCCCAGGTTCGCCAGGGCCGCCGACCGCTGCGCCGGTTCGACGGACGTCTCGACGGCCTCGTCGAGCACGGTGACGGCCCGGGCCGGGTCGACGTCGATCAGCGCGAGCCCGAGGTTGCTGAGAATCGCCGAACGGTCCGGATCCCCGGCGGGCGTGAGCGCCGCGGCCCGCTCGAGGGCCGCCACCGCCGCGCGCAGGTCGGCGGGCAGGTCGGTGGCCCGGAACCGGCGCAGCGACGCCGCGCCGTGCTCGACCAGCCGCGGCGCCACGCGCGCGTTCCGTTGCGCCCGCGCACCCAGCACGTCACGGCTTGCTCGCCGAACTGCCGGCTTCGCCGCCATCTCCACCGTCCTCCGCAGTGGTTAGCCTGACGATACCGGCCGGTGGTGGCAGGGAGGGGTCAGCGATCATGCCGTCCGATCTGGGTGATCTTGCGACCCGGCTTGTGGCTGTGGTCAATGCCGCGACGTGGGCGGAGATGCGGCGCCTGCTGGAGGCCGACCCGGAGCTCAGCAGCCCTGCGGCCGTGGCGGTTGTGGACGGCTGGGCCGATCAGGTGCGGGACGACCCGGAGTCCGCCGGGAAGCTGCGGGAGTATCGCGACATGCTGCGCGAGTGCGGCGAGCAAGGCGTCGCGGCGTACTTCGATGAGCAGGCCGCGATCCTGGCCGCCGACGAGACGATCACCGGGCTGACCGAGGCGATCGCGATCGTTTCGGCCGGCTCACCGATGCGGGCTGTGTGGGGGAATCAGCTGTTTCTCGCGTACTCCCGCCGCTTCGACGATCGGGGAGATCCGCAGGATCTGCATGCGGCCATCGCGGCCGCCCGGGCCGCAGCCGGTGACCCCGCTACGCCGAGTGAGGTCCGGCCGGGGTTGCTCACCAACCTCGCGGTCGGTCTGCTGGACCGGTTCGCCCTGCTCGCGGAGGATGCCGATCTGCGGGCGGCGATCGACGCCGCCGCGGAAGCGGTCGGCGCCGGTGCGGCCTGCGCCACCTATCCGGAGGCGTTGAGCACCTATGGCCGGGCTTTGCTGGTCCGGGCAGCCCGGGGAGGCGAGCGGGAGCAGTACGAGGAAGGCGCCCAGGTCTTACAGCAAGCGGCTGATCTCTGTCGGGATCCGCTGAACCGCGCGGCCGTGCTCGCCAGTCTCGGCAACGGTCTGTCCGACGTGTTCCTCTACACCGGGGAGCTGGACGTCCTCGACCGAGCAGTGGCCGCGACCACCGAGGCCGTCGACGCCACCCCGGCCGGCTCCGCCGACTGGTGGATCCGGCAGTCCAACCTGGGCGTCGTCCTGCTGACCCGCTACGACCACAGCGGCGACATCGCCGACGCCGACGCGTCGATCGCTGCCCTGCGCCGGGCCGTCGAGACCTGCCCGCCCACGGCTTCCGGCCGGCCCGCGATCATGACCAACCTGGGGCTCGTCCTGGCCGAGCGGCACGAACGGTTCCGTGATCCGGCGGATCTGGATGCCGCGCTGGCCGCGTTCGAGGAGGCGGTCGACGGGACGCCGGAGACCGGGATCCACCGGCCGATGGTGCTGAGCAATCTCGGCGGCGGCCTGATCGACCGGTACCACGAGCGCGGCGGCCCGGCCGACCTGGACCGGGCGATCCGGTGCTTCGAGCAGGCTCTCAGCGGCAGCGGGCTGGACTGGGCCACCCGGGCGGCGACCAGCCACAATCTCGGCCGGGCGCTGCTCGATCGATACGACCGGGACAGCGCCCCCGCCGACCTGGAGCAGGCGGCCGAGGCGGTACGGGCGGCGGTCGCGGCGACCCCGGACGGCTCGCAACGGCTGCCCGGGTGGCTCAGCAGCCTCGCCGAGGTGCTGGGACGCCGGGAACGGACCGCCGACGAATCCGACACGGCCGCGCGGCGGGCGATCGAGCTGGGCAGCGAGGTCGACCTGGCCACCGCGCTGCGGTCGGCCCTGGAGTGGGGCGAGCGGGCCGCACGGCACGGACGTCACCGGGTCGCGGTCGACGCGCTCACCGCGGGCGTCACCGTGCTGGAGCGGCTGGTTCGCACCCAGGGCCTGCGCCGGCAGAAGGAGACGTGGCTGCGGGACGCCGTCATGCTCGGGCCGCGGCTCGCGTACGCCGCGGCCGCGGACGGCGCGCCGGTCACCGCGGTCACCGGTCTCGAACGGTGCCGGGCGGTGCTGCTCAGTGAGGCGCTCGAACGGAATCCGGCGGTCCTGCGGCAGCTCACCGCCGACGGGCACGGGGAGCTTGCGGCCCGTTTCACGGCCGCGAGCGGCCGCCTGGATCCGTGAGACGGGCCCGGACGGCGTCCGCGTCCGGGTGCCGGAGGTCGTCGAGGATCTGCACCGCGCGGGTCCAGGCGCGCCGGGCGCCGTCGCGGTCGCCGGCTCCGGCGTGGGCGTCGCCGAGGGCGGCCAGGGCGTCGCCCTCGTCGTAGCGGTCGCCGAACTCGGCGTACAGCTCGATCGCCTCGCGGTAGCAGGCCGCGGCCCGGTCGTAGCGGCCCAGCTGGTGGTACGCACGTCCCATGCTGTCCAGGGTGTCGCCCTCGTCGAACCGGTCGCCGATCTCGCGCAGCAGGGACAGGCCGCGGGAGCAGTAGTCCAGCGCTGCCTCGTGTTCGCCCAGCCGGGAGTGGAACCATCCGATGGCGTTGAGCGCCCGGGCCTCCCCGGTCCGGTGGCCGCCCGCCCGGAAGAGCTCCAGTGCCGTGTGGACCTCCGGCAGCGCCTCCCGGTAGCGGCCCTGGCAGTCGAGGATCCAGGCGATGGTGCGATGCACGTGCCCCATCCCGGTGTGTTCGCCGAGGCGTTCATAGCGGGCGAGCGCGGCCAGCAGATGCTGGCACGCTTCTTCGAAGCGGTTCAAACGGATGTACGCGTACGCCAGACACCCCCGGATCACCGCCTCGCCGCGCGGATCGCCGAGGCGCATCGTCGCCCGCAGCGCCTCCTCCTGCACCACGGCTGCGTCGTGCCAGTGGCACTCCCGGTCCATGAACTGGGTCAGCGTCCACGCCAGTTGCCAGGCGTAGGTGTCGAGCCCTTCGCGGACCGCCTGGCGCAGCATGGCCTGCAGCACCGGTTCCTCGGCGCTGAACCAGGCGAGCGCGGCCTGGTGATGGGCCGGCGACCCGGCCCGGACCCCGGACGCGGCGGGTTCCAGCGTGATCGGGTCGTCGCGGTGGGCGTTGAGCATCCGGTCGGCGGCGTACGCCGTGTGCAGATAGTGGTCGAGGACCCGACGCAGGGCCGCACGCCGTTCCGAGGGTGACTCCTGTGCTTCGGTGAGCTCGGCCGCGTACGCCCGGAGTAGGTCGTGCAGAGCGAACCGGCCGGGCGCCCGTTCGGTGATCAGATGGGCCCGGGCCAGCTCGCCGAGCCGCGCGGTGACCGAGGCGACCGGCTCCCCGGCCAGCCCGGCCGCGGCCAGCGCCGAGATCTCCGGCCCCGAGTGCAGGCCCAGCAGCCGGAACAGGCGCGCGCCGTCCGGGCTCAGCCGCCGGTACGAGCAGGCGAACACGGCGCGCACGTCGGTGGCGAGATCACCGGCATCGAAGACGTCGAGCCGGCCGCGCGCCTGGTCCAGTTCCTGCGCCACCGCCGCCAGCGAGAAGTGCGGATGGGCGGCGGCCCGCGCGGTCACCACCGACAGCGCCAGGGGCAGCCGGGCGCAGCGCGCGATGATCTCATCGGCCCGGTCCGGCTCGGCCTTCACCCGCGCCGCGCCGATGCGGCGGGTCAGCAGGTGCCGCGCCTCGCCGTCCGACATCAGACCCACCGGCACGGTACGGGCGCCGTCGATCGCCACCAGGCTGAGCAGCTGATTTCGGCTGGTGACGACGGTACGACTGTCGTCCGACCCGGGCAGCAGCGGCCGGATCTGGTCGGCGTCGCGCGCGTTGTCCAGGACGACGAGGACCCGCTTGCCCGCGAGGGTGCTGCGGAACAGCGCCGCCTGCTCGTCCACGTCCGGGCCGAGCCGGTCGGGTGGCACGGCGAACGCCTGCAGGAAGCCGCGGACCGCCCGGCCGGGATCGACGGCCGGGCCGGTCGGGTCGAACCCGCGCAGGTTGATGTAGAGCTGGCCGTCGGGGAACTTCTCGCGTACCCGATGAGCCCAGGTCACCGCCAGGGTGGTCTTGCCGACGCCGGCGGTGCCGGTGATCGCGACGACGGCGGCCGTGCCGTTCAGCAGCGCGTCGAGGTGTTCCAGCTCGGCTTCGCGCCCGACGAAGTCCGGTGGCGTGTGCGGTAGCTGTGCCGGCACCGGGGCACCGGGCGGCTTGACGCCGGCCGGCGCCTGCGCGGCTTCCGGCACCAGCTCCGGGTCGCCGGCGAGGATGCGCTGGTGCAGGCGTTGCAGCGGGGGCGCGGGTTCGACGCCGAGTTCCTCGCGCAGGTCCCGGCGGACCCGTTGGAACACGGTGAGGGCGTCGGCCCGGCGCCCGTCCCGGAAGAGGGCCAGCATGAGCAGCTCGGAGAGCCGTTCGCGCAGCGGATGATCGGCGACAAGGCGGCGCAGCTCGTCGATCAGGGCCGGATCTGCGCCGACCTCCAGATCGAACGCGATGCGCTCCTGGACCACCGTGAGCTGCCGGTCGGCAAGCCGGTCCCGCTCGGCGTCGAGCAGCGGGCCGGACAGGCCGTTGCACAGCGGACCGCGCCACAGCTGCAAGCCGTCGCGCAGCTCCGCCGCCGCCGTCTTGATGTCACCGGCGTCGCGGGCGGTCTTCGCGCGCTGCACCGCAGATTCGAAGTCGGCGAGGTCCAGGGTGTCGCCGGTGAGAACCAGCCGGTAGCCGCCGGTCGTCCAGGTCAGCCGGCTGTCGGTGGCGCGTGCGAGCCGCTTCGGCTCCAAGCAGCGGCGCAGCGCCGAGACGTGCCGCTGGATCAGGTTGACGGCCGAGCCCGGCGGGGCGTCGCCCCACACCGCGTCGATCATCGCGTCCAGTCCGATCGGACGGCCGCCCTGCAGCAGAAGCACGGCCAGCACGACCTGCTGCTGCAACGGGCCCAGGGCGACCGGCTGCCGATCCCGCCAGACGCAGAGCGGGCCGAGGACGGCGTAGCGCAGCCCGCTCATGTCCCGGCCCGGGGAGTGCAGCGGTCGCTGTACCGGCCGGTGCAACGCCGAAGGACACGATCGCGTGCATCGATCCGGGACGACGGGCGTTCCGGAGGGAGAGGAGACACATCATGCCCAGCACTCTGCAGAACCGCGTGGTCGGCGGCCTGGCTCTCGGCACCGCCCTGTTGCCGCTGGTCGGCCGGGCGATGGCCGCGCCGCGCGGATACACCGCCCCGACCGCTGACAGCAACGCCCGGCTGGCCGAGATGGCCGGTGACGGCGACGGCTGGTACGCCGCCGCGAGTTCGACCCCGCCCGCCACCACCTGCTCGATCAACGCCTCCGCGGTGGCGTTCGTGCAGTCGGTGGAGACCGGCGACGGCACGTTCGTGCGCAGCCTGGCGGCACAGATCAACGCCGACATCCACAATCCGTACGTCTTCGTCGGCGTGACCCTCGGCGTCTCGGTCGACGTGGTCGACAACAACGGGATCACCCTGGTCACGTACTACCACGAGGCGTTCGCCGGGGCGATCTTCGACCCGAAGGGCAACAACAAGGCGTACACGTGGATGAACAGCACGCTGATGCCGGAGGCACGGCTCAACCGGATCGACCATCTCCGCATCCGGTTCTCGAACGTCAGCTGACCGGTGGCGCGGTAGGCGTGGCACGGCGCCGCGCCTACCGCCGGCCGACGGCCGGCAGGGCCAGCGCGAGGCCCGCCGATCCGTCGAGGAACATCAGCCCGAGCCGGTGGAACTCGGCGAACACGTCGCGGACGGCCGACACCGGCATGGTCAGGCCCAGACGGTCACGGACGGCGGCCGGGCTGATCGGTCGTTCGCTGCACGCCGCGTACACATCAGCTCCCGGCCCTTCGAAGGTGTAGGTGCCCTCGCGGCCCGGCCACCGCCCGTCGTAGATCCGCAGGTACTGCGGCGCCGACCAGTAGGTCAGCGTCGGCCGGACGTCGCCCTGCCAGGCCTGCTGCCAGGCCGCGACCGCGTCCCGCAATTCGTGGTACGCCGTGTCGGGCAGCGGGTCCGCCAGCTCGTACTCGAAGAAGTAGGCGACCTGCTCGAGATCGACCCGCTCCGGATAGACGTAGCCGTAGCTCGGCTCGGGCCGGCGCCACCGCAGCGCCTCGTCCGACTGGTCGAAGAGCGGGCTGAAGCGCTCCAGCCAGATGCGTCCGGCACTCTCCGGCGGTTGCAGATGCACCAGATGGGGTACGGCCAGCGCCTGCTCGGCATAGTCCTGCGCGGACTCGCCCGGAAAACCCCACAGCACGTTCCACGACACCCGGATCCCGTAGTAGCCCGCCCAGCGCAACAGGTTGACGTTCTGGGCGGCCGTGCTGCCCTTCGCCATCAGCTTCAGGACCCGGGAGCTCAGCGACTCGAGGCCGGGCTGGATCCGGGTGACACCGGCGCGGGCCAGCAGACCCAGCTGGGCGCGGGACAGGTTGGCCTTCACCTCGTAGAAGAACTCGTAGCCGAACCCGTGCCCGACGATCTCCGGGAACAGCGTCGTCAGGTACTGCACATCCATGATGTTGTCGACCGCCGCGAACCGGAAACTGCCGCACCGCCGGGTCTGCACGGCCAGCTCGTCCAGGACCCGGGCCGGTGACTTGGCGCGGAACTGCATCGTCGCCGCGTTCAGGCCGCAGAACGTGCAGTGGTGTTTCGCGCCCCACCAGCAGCCTCGGGCCGTCTCGATCGGGATCCAGGTCTGCCGGCGGCCGGCCGCGTCGAGCAGGCCCAGCCGCTCGGCGCGCTCGAAGTACTCGTCGTAGTCGGGCGCCGGCAGCGCATCGAGATCGTCCCCCGGCGGTGCGGGCGGGGTGGCCAGCACCCGGTCGCCGTCGCGCCGCAGCACCCCCGGAACCGTGGCCGGGTCGTCGCCGGCGACCAGTGCCCGCAGCAACCGGGGGAGTGCCTCGTCGGCCTCGCCGCTGACGGCCAGGTCGATGCAGTCGACCGTACGCACGAGTTCGGCGCCCATGCCGCCGTCGAAGTTGGCGCCGCCGAACACGGTGACCAGGTCCGGGTGCCGTTCCTTGAGCCGCCGGGCCAGCGCGAACGAGGCCGCGTTCTGCTCGAACGTGCAGCTGAAACCGACCACGCGGACGTCGTGCCACGGGTAGGCGCCGGCCAGTTCGTCGAGGTACGCGGGCACGTCGTCCCGGCGGATCGTCAACAGCCGGTCGCGGATCGCCGGTGGCACCCCGCCCAGGTACGCCAGGTCGCCGGCGAACTTGTCGACCAGCCCGGAACCCGGGTCGGGTGCGTCGTCGCCGAACGCGTCGGCCGAGAACAGCCACTCGCCGACCAGCCGGCCGCGGTGCTGCGCCAGCCGGGCGTACTCGCCGGCGCCGATGCGCGCGGCGAAGTCCAGGTTGGCGTGCAGCGACCGGGCCGGGAAGCCGTGCCCGCGAACGATGGCCGTGAGCAGCCCGGCCTGGATCGACGGCCGGTCGGCGCCCAGGAAGGGCATCGACACGATCACGACGGGCCAGTCGGCGTGCGGCGCCATCGCGGCAGGCTAGGTCGCGGCCTTCTTGCTGGGTGTTCCACCGGGCGGGTTGCCGATCCGCCACCCGCCGGGGCTGGTGCCGCCGAAGGTGGCGATCCGGGTCTCGAAGCCGGAGCCGGACAGCAGCTCTTTGCCGCCGGCTTGGAAGATGCCCCACAGCAGGTTGCGGTCCTTGTCCGACAGCGCCGAGGTGATGGTCGGCATCTGGTCGGCCAGCTCGTTGATGCGGTCTTCGGGGGTGCTCATGCGAACCTCCGGAACTGAGGGTCAGCTACTCGCTACTCACGGTGCTCGGGGCGGGATCGGTGCGTCAAGGAAACGACGGCAGACCGACAAGTCGCGATGCGCTACTCCATCGGGGTGATGCCGTGCTCGGTACGCAGATCGCTCAGCGACCACTGCCGGAACAGGGCCGGGTTGCTGGTCGCAGTGGCCAGGTCCCGGTAGGTGGCGACCATCTTCTCCGCTGATTCCCTGGCCTCGGCGAACGTGCTCGTACCGATCATCGTCGTCTCCAGATAGGACCACGTGTCGGCGTCGGGCCGGTTCTGCCAGCCGACCAGGGCATGCCCGGGCACGATCACGATGGCCGGGTTCATCGAGATGCCCTCCAGCAGGCTGGCGACCAGCACCGTGCCGTCGATGCAGTTGGCCTCGCGGTCCTTCAGGGTCTCGCGCGGAAGCCGTACCCGTTGCATCGCCGCGCCCTCCTCGGGGCTGAACGACACCACCGAGTTGACGTAGATGATGCCGGTGTTCTTGAGGGCGCCGAAGATCGCTTCGACCTGGGCGACCACCTCGTCGTCGCTGCCCAGGTAGCCCACCATGCGCGGGTCGGGAAGCTGCTCCGCCACCACCCGGAGGAACTGCATGAGTGTGGGCGCGTTCGGGGTCACGAACGCGCCGAAGTACTTCGTGACGTCGCTCCACTTGCCGGTGGCCGGGTCACGGATCGCCAGCGGGGCGGTGGTGCGGGCCAGCAGCGGAAGGGCGCGGGTGCTGTGCAGCTCGACCTTGCCGTCCAGGTCCTCGATCAGCATGTTGACCGAGGCCGCGGTGAGCTCGGTCAGATCGCGGACCCGGTGGTGGAACAGGGTCGGCAGTTGATCCACCGTGGCGGTCTGGTTCGGCTCGATCTCCACGGTGTCGATCGCCCGGCCGGAGTAGCCCTCCACGAACGAGCTGATCCGCAACCGCCGGATCGCCTTGCTGGCGTTGCGCACGGTGCAGGTCACCAGCGGGTTCGCGTCGCGGTCGAACAGGTGGTAGATCGAGGTCGGCACCTGTGCCATGCGCAGCACCGCCCGGGCGTCCAGGCCGGTGGTCGCCTCCCCGCTCACCTCGTGGACCAGGGCCTCGGTCTGCGCCGCGGCGGTGTCGATGATCCGGCCACCGAGCGGCTGGTTCTCCAGCTCGGCCGGATCGTCGTCGGTGGACTGCGACTGGTCCAGCTTGCTGAGGGCGCGCTCCGCGGTTGTCAGCTCGTCGAGCAGGCTCTGCTCGGATGCCGGATCGTTCTGCTCGAACACCTCCCGGCGCAGGGCGGAGACGCGCAGGCGTAGCCCGTACTCCTTCTGGTAGCTGTTGGTCATGTCCCACCTCCAGGTTTGTCGGCCAGCGCGGCGGACGGGCTGCCGTACACGGTGTAGGCCAGCCAGGTCGGATCGCCGGCGAGAGCCCGGATCTCCTGACGGGCCTCGAAGGTCGCCTGGGCGAGCGCGAGGTTGCGGGTGACGAAGGCGCCGTAGAAGGCCGCCGCGAACTGCTGCGCGGACTTCGAGCGCACCGCCCACAGCGAGCCCAGGAAGACCCCGGCGCCCGCCGCCATGAATTGACCGGCCCAGCTCATCGGACGGTTCAGCGCCGGAATCTCACCCGCGCTGCGGCACGCGTTCAGGAAGACCAGGGGAGTGGCCGCGGTGAGGTACCGCCCGGCCACGGCCTTCGACAGGTCGACCGGGGTGAACGGGCCGTCGTCCAGGGTGATCACCGA
Organism: Actinoplanes sp. NBC_00393; assembly: GCF_036053395.1. Taxonomy (NCBI): domain Bacteria; kingdom Bacillati; phylum Actinomycetota; class Actinomycetes; order Micromonosporales; family Micromonosporaceae; genus Actinoplanes; species Actinoplanes sp. NBC_00393. The sequence continues at coordinate 2,108,502 of NZ_CP107942.1, forward strand.
ACCGGTGGTCCGGTCGAACTCGTTGTGGCAGGTGAAGTGCAGCACGCTCGGCGGGGTCTCGATCAGCGCCCGCAGGTCGCGCAGGATTTGGATCCGGCCCAGGTCGGCCACCCCGGCGCCGAGCAACGCACGCACCTCGGCGATCTCACCCGGCGCGGTCGTGGGCGCCCCGCGCGGAGCCACGTAGGCGCTGTTGACCACCTTCAGGGTCCGCACCCGGTCCTGCCCGCGGACCCGGCGCAGCACCGGCATCCGGTCGACCAGGAAGCCGCCGGCCCGGTCGGTCTCGCGGACCGGGTACATCAGCTCCCACGGCAGGTCGACGTCGCTGTCGATGGTGAGGCAGCCGATCTTTCCCAGCTCCCAGAAGTGCTGCCGGATCTTCGGTGGCAGGGTGTTCCACAGGTTCGCGCCGAGGTTCTCCAGGCGGCTCAGCTGGTCGGCCGGATCCCGGTGCGGCCCCACGCCGCGGGCCATCTCGTCGAGTTGTGCCACCAGGGCGGCGACCTCGTCGCGAGGCTCGGCGGCCACCCGTTCCGACGGCTCGACCACCTCGGCGCCGGGGCCGATCAGGCGATAGCTGTACCGATCGTCATCCTGCCTGGCGATCCGGAGTGTCACCTCGCCGTCCTCCAGCCGCACGTCGGTGAGCGGCTCGTGCACCGAGCTCTCGGCGGTGGCAGCGCCGGCGCCGACTGCGATCTGCAGCACCATCCCGCCGACATGGGTGCCGCCGCGGTAGACATCGACCTGGACGGTCTGCGGCCCGTCGTGGACGGCGGTGAAACTGAACCGGACCATCGCCGAGTCACCGTCGGCGGGAATGTGGACGTCCTGCTCCAGATCCCCCTCCGCGACCAGCCCCGGCGCCCAGACGGCGATCGACACGTCGACGCCGTCCGGCGGGACGTCGAGGTCCATCGGCGCCGACGTGCCGCTCCCCGGGGCGCGGCGGGCCACGTACACCTGGATCGGAAACCTCGAACCGGCCGCGACCTGCTCCGGCGCCCGGGCCACCAGGTGCCGCCGCTGGTCCAGGGACCGGTAGCGGCGTTCCGTGTTCAACTGCGCGCGGGACCAGGCGCGTACTTTCGGGTCGATCGCGAGGGCCCGCAACAGGGCGTTCCTGGCCGATCCGGGCGGCAGGGCCAGGGCGGCGCCGATCGCGGCTTCGACCCGGGCCGCCTCGGTGGCGTCCGGCACCATCCGGCTCAGCAGCGCCCGGGCCGCTTCCGCGACGCGGCGGATCTCGGGTTCGTCCACGGGTGATCGTCTCCTCGCCTCAGGCTCCGACGAAGCCGAACGCCGCCCAGGCGTCCAGGCCGGCGTCGCTGCGCTCCTCCGGCTCCTCCAGCAGCAGGTCCTCGCTGAGGCCGTCGGCGACGTCATCGGGCAGGGATCCGGCGGCACGCGCGTCGTCGTACGCCTGCAGTTTCTGCTCGTTGGTGGTGTCCCGGACCCACTGCTGCGCCTGGCGCAGCGCAGCGGCCGGGACCGGCTCGTCCTTGCGCCAGCGGCGGTAGAACTCGGTCATCAGTGCGAGCGTCGGCCGGTCCGGCACCTGCCACAGCGAGGCCACGATGCCGCCGACCCCCGCCTGCAACATGCCGGTGGGCAGCGAGACCACCTCGTCCGGCAGCTCGGTGCCGGGGGTCGACGTCTCGCACGCGGACAGGACGACGAGCCGGAGGCGCAGGCTGAGGCTGAGCAGGTCGCGCAGGGTCAGTGCCTGTCCGCCGGCCAGGTTGATGCCGCTCTCCAGCGGGGTCAGCAGGTTCGCGTAGCCGTGGCAGGCGAAGTGGGCGACATCGACGTGCTGGAGGGCGTCGCGGACCTGTTCGACGGTGGCCGCCGGCCCGGTGAGCGCGGTGGGGCCGGCAGGTAGCGCCAGGGCGGCGACCCTCGCCTCGGCCGTGACGGACGGCAGCGAGGCGGACGGGTCGACCACCGCCAGGAGCCGATCTGCCGGACCGCCGGCCAGCTCCCGGGCGGCGGTGAGAGACCGGGCGTTCGGCGTGTAGCTCAGGGTCAGCTCGTCGAGGGCATAGCGTCGGCCGGTCGTGGCGCTGGAGTCCTCGTACCAGGCGGCGTGCAACGGCAGCAGCCCCAGCAGCCCGCCGGCCACCAGCACCGCGGCCGGTGCCGGGCGCAGCTCGTCGAGGACCGGGCCCATCACCTCGTCCCACAACCACCGGGTCGTGCGGTCCAGAGTGGAGTTCCAGGCAGCCAGCTGCGCCGGCCGGTCGGCCCGGAACGCGGCATAGCCCTGGTGGAAGTCGTCCACCATGGAGTGCAGGCTCTGCTCAGTCAGCTTGGGCAGCGGAACGTGGGCGACATCGTCGCCGCGAACCACCAGGGCGAGCCCGCCGAGGTCGGCCGCCGCCAGGTAGACCAGCGGCTGATCGGCGGCCGCTTCCTCGACGTCGTCGAAGGTGGGTGCCGCCAGAAACTGTTCATATCCGTCAACCCGGCGGATCTCCTCGATCACCTCGTCGAGGTCTCGCCGTGCGGCGCGGATCCGGTCCAGCATGCTGTCTTCCATGCCCTCACCCGTGCACGGTCCAGTGGCCCGCATCATTGTGGGGTGGCCGGAAAGACCAAGTCCAGATGTCAACTGAGGGACGGCATGGTCCGCTCCGCGGCGTCACGGTAACGGGTGACCAGATCACCGTGCCCGGCGTCGGCCAGCCGCTCGAGCCGGATCCGGCTCACCTCCAGGGCCTCGGAGAGCAGCACCGCCCGGCCCGTCTCGGCGGCGACCGCGGCCGCCCGGGCATCGCCGAGACCGGCCAGCGCCAGGGTGCCGCGCGCGGCGATGCCCTGCGCCATGGACAGCCATGATTCCTTGTCGGACCGTCGTACCTGGACGTTCACGAGCGCCGCGGTGGCGGCGGCCCCGATCCGGTACGCCTCCACGACTTCCGTCCACCGCTGGGCGGCCCCGGCCGTCTCGCTCCAGTTCGCCGCGCCGAAAAGAGCATCGCCGGGTAACGCTCGCAGGGCCAGCCGCCCGCTCTCCCGGTAGCGCTCGGTGGCCTCCGCCCGCAAGCCGGCGTCGTCGTTCCGGTCGCCCAGTTCGGCCAGCGCATTCGCCAGGTTCAGCAGATACCGCGGATACTCCGCCACGCCCGCGACGGTGAGTGCGACCGCCTTCCGGGACGCGGTCACCGCTCTCTCCAGCAGCGCGGTTTCGCCGAGCGCGGCCAGGGCGGTGCTCAGGTTGTTCAGGTAGGCGGGGTCGTTCGGGGCGGCCGCCACCGCGTCCTCGAAACAGGTGATCGCCTCGCGCAGCTCGTCGTGGTCACCGGTCGCGTCGAACCGGGTGCGCAGACCGTTGCCGAGGCTGTTCAGCAGCGCCGCCCGCAGCGGGGTGTCACCGCCCGCGGCGAGCGCCTCGCGGTGCCGGGAGATCGACTCCCGCAGGTCGTCGGTCAGCCGCGGGGCCAGCCGGACGGTGTACACGTGCCGGGTCCGTAGCGCGATCGCGAGGTTGTTCAGCCGGCCGGCGAGGTCCGGCGAGGTCACCGGGGTCTGCTCGACCACGTCGGTGTAGGTCGCGACCGCCTCGTCCAGGTCGGCCAGCGCGCCGCGGGCGTGGAACCGGTCGTCCAGCGCCGCCGCGACGTTGTTCATGATGCCGGTGTGCTGGCGCGGCGACAGGTCCGGGCAGCGACTCGCCTGGTCGTAGAGGGAGATCGCGCGGTCGAGATCACCCGGGCCGCCGCGGGCGTCGCGCCGGGCCAGCAGCGCGCCGGCCAGATTGGAGCGGGCCAGCGCGGCTGTCGCCGACAGGTCGCCGGCGTCCGGCTGCACCTGTTCGTAGAGATCGATGGCCTGATCCAGGTCGTCGTCGGCGCCGCGCTCCTGGAAGCGGACCAGCAGAGCGTTGGCCAGGCCCGTGCATCCGGCGACCAGCTGCTCCGGGTCGGTCGTGGCGGCGGCCGTCCGGTACAGATCGACAGCCCGGTCGAGGTCCGCGCCGTTTCCGTCCGTGTCGTGGCGATCCAGCAGCGCGCCGGCCAGTTCGCGGATCGGCTCCGGGTCGTCGGCGTCTTCGACGGCCGAGGACAGCAACGTGATGGCGCGGTCGAGGTCGGGGCCGCTGTGCCCGCGTCTGCGCAGCGCCCGGCCGAGGAACAGGTCGGCGCCGGCCTGCTGGTAGGCGTCGATCGCCGCGTCCAGGTCGCCGTCGTCGTACCGGTCGTCGTACCGGCTCTCGAGGGCGCGGCCGAGATTGCTGAACACCGCGGTCGCCACCGGGTCCCGGGCGATCGCCGCGGCGCGCCGGTACCAGCCGATGGCAGCGTCCAGGTGGTCGGGGCCGGCGCCGGCCCAGTGCTGGCGCAGGTGGGCCCCGCCCGTGCCGTCGTACACGAGCGCACGGACCACGTCTGGGGCCTCTTCCGCCTCCGCGGCCAGTGCCTCCCAGCGCGTCACCGACCCACTGACCTGCCGGGCGGCCCTGATCGACTCGGCCCAGTCCGGTGAGCTGTCCACTCCACGATGGTGCATCTTCCGTCGTCCGGGTACACAGCCCTCTCGTGACATCGATGGAGGTGGGCGCAATGGCCGGAATCGGGATCGTCACCGGAGGTGGTGCGGGGCTGGGTCGCGAGATCGTCTTCGGCCTGGCGAAATCCGGGCACGGTGTGGTCGTCGCGGACGCCGACCCGGTGGCGGCCGAGTCGTGTGCACGAGACGTCGGCGAGCTCGGGGTGCCGGCGCAGGCGGTGCAGGCCGACATCCGGGTGCCGGCCGACCTGGACCGCGTCGTGCGGGCGGCCGCCGACCTGGGCGGGCCGCGGATCCTGGTGAACAACGCGGGCGGCTGGACGCCGAACCATCAGTACCCGTTCGCCACCGCGGCCGAATGGACCGCCACGATCGCGCTGAATCTGACCGCGCCGATGCTGCTCAGCCAGCTCGTCCTCGACCGGATGCGCGATCTGGGCGGCGGCGCGATCATCAACATCGCGTCGACGGCGGGCATCGCTTCCGATCCGTACGCGTCACCGGAGTACGGCGCCGCCAAAGCCGGCCTGATCCGGTTCACGACCAGCTCGGCCGGCCTGGCCGACAGCCATCAGGTCCGGACGATGTGCGTCGTCCCCGACTGGATCGGCCTGGACCGGGCCCACCGGGAATGGGCCGTGCTGAGCCCTGCCGAGCAGGCCGCCACCCGCCCGCTGATCCCGCCGCAGGACATCGTCACGGTCGTCCTCGACCTGATCCACGGCGGCGCGGCCGGCACGGTCGTCGAGATGTGGGGCGGTAAGCCACCCGTCTACCACTGACCGCGCAGGGCGGTGGCGCCCGGCCGGATTCGGTGGGTGGATGTGACCTTCAGGGAACCATTGCTTCCGCCGGGCCGGGCGTCCCGCCAAGGGTTCAGATCGGCAGAGGCCCGCGAGGGCTTAGCACTTTCGGCGTGACCACCTGCCGTTTCCCGGCGGCCGCGCTGGGGCCTGGAGCGGGCTGGTGATCGCGCGGCTCGGCGGGCAGGTGTAGTTCTGGGTAACGGGATGCCCGTACCTTTGATTCTCAACGAACCACGCGGTAGGTGATGTGCGTGGCCAGCGACGCCGTGCGGACCTTGATCTGTTCGAGATCGAGCGCGGGCACGCCCTCGAAGAGGCGCTGGCCGGCGCCGAGGGTGACCGGCGCGATGGTGAGGGTGAGCTGGTCGACGAGCCCGGCCGCCAGATACTGATTGAGGGTCGCCGCGCCGCCGGCGATCGCGACGCGGCCCTCGCCGGGGACCTTGCGGGCCTGCTCGAGCGCGTCGTGGATGCCGCCGGTGACGAAGTGGAACGTGGTGCCGCCGGCCATCGGCAGATCCTCGCGGGCATGGTGGGTGAGGACGAAGACCGGCTTGTGGTACGGCGGCTCGTCGCCCCACCAGCCCCGCCAGGACAGATCCCATTCGTTGCGGATCGGGCCGAACATGTTGCGGCCCATGATGAAGGCGTCGGCGGCGAGCAACTCGTCCAGAATCTCCTTGTTCTCCTCCGGAGTGTCGAACATCCAGCGGTGCAGCTCGTCGGTCGGGCCGTCGCCGAACGGCTTGTCGGCGCTCAGGTTCGGTCCGGCGACGTAACCGTCGGCGGACACCGAGATGGCGGCATTGACGAAGCCCATGGCGCTTTCCTCCAGTCGACCGGTTGTGACTTGCTACTGGTTTGGACCGTAGCGAATACCGGTTGTAAGCTGCAAGTGGTTCTGAGGAGGAAACGTGGACGAGCGCCGCTCCGGCTGCCCGATCAACCTGTCCCTCGAGGTGCTCGGGGACAAGTGGTCGCTGCTGATCATCCGGGACATGATGTTCGGCAACCGGCGGCATTTCCGGGCGCTGCTCACCCAGTCCGAGGAGGGGATCGCCTCCAACATCCTCGCCGACCGGCTGCACCGGCTGACCGGCCTGGGGATGATCAGTTCGGCGCCGGATCCCCGCCACAAGCAGCGCATTCTGCTCAGTTTGACCGAGAAGTCCATCCAGCTGGTCCCGGTCCTGGCCCATCTCGGCGCCTGGGGGCGCCGGCACCTGCCGGTGACGCCCGAGCTGTCCATCCGCGCTGAGCTGCTGGAACGCGGCGGGCCTCCGCTGTGGGCACGGTTCGAGGACGAGTTGCGCGAGCTGCACCTCGGCGTTCCGAGGCCATCGGGTACGCCGTCCGTGCTCGGCGAACTGACCGCTGCGTACCTTGCTGAGGTATCAAAAGTGTCAGACCCCGGTCGTAGTCTCACCCCATGACCGCGAGCATCCCGTTCTCCACCCGTGCCGAGTTCGACGAGGCGGTGGAGCAGGCGCGCCGGGCCGCCGAGCTGTATTACGACACCGGCGACGCCCTGATGACCGACGCCGACTACGACGTGCTCGCCGACCGGATCGCGGCGGCCGTCGCGGCCAACCCGGGGTGGGACGACCGGGGGATCACCACCGCGGTCGCGGCCGGCGCCTCGGCAGGTGGCGACGTGCGGCATCCCGTCGCCATGCTCTCCCTCGACAAGATCAAGACACCGGAGGAGGCGACCGAGTTCGTCGCCACGCTCGGCGGTGACGGCTGCCTGGTCGAGGTGAAGCTCGACGGTCTAGCGATCCGCGCGGAGTATGTCGACGGCGCTCTGACCCTGGCCGCCCTGCGCGGCGACGGCACCACCGGTGAGGATGTGACGTCCCAGGTCCGGCGGGGTATCGCCGGGCTGCCGGAGAAGCTGGCCGGCTCGTGGACCGGTGAGGTGCGCGGCGAGGTCTACATGACGATCACCGACTTCGAGGCGGCCAGCGCCAACCGGGTTGCCGCCGGCAGCAAGGCGTTCGTCAACTCGCGGGGTGCCGTGGCCGGGTCGATCCGGGCGATCGACCGGAACTACGAGGCGCCGATGACCTTCGCGGCCTATGAGATCAGCGGTGAGTTCACCAGTCATCTCGAAGCCATGGATCGGGCCGAGGAGCTCGGGTTCACGGCGGCGTGCCACCTGATCCCCGAGGTGGCGGGCGAGCTGCACACCGCCGAGGAGGTGGTCGCCGCCATCGACACGATCGGCGCGCGCCGTGCCGACCTGGCGTTCCCGATCGACGGCGCGGTCATCAAGGCCAACCTGGCGAGCACCCGCCGCCGGCTCGGGCTGGCCAGCCGCACGCCGTATTGGGCAACGGCGTACAAATACGCGCCCGATACCGCCTCCACCGTGCTGCGTGACATCCAGGTGCGGGTCGGCCGGACCGGGCGGATCAGTCTGCGGGCGATCGTCGAGCCGGTCTACGTGGCCGGGACCACGGTCACCTACGCGACGCTGCACAACCCGAAATGGGTCGCCGACCAGGGCCTGGCCATCGGGCAGACGGTCGCGGTGTGGCGGGCCGGTGACGTGATCCCGCGCGTCACCTCGCCGATCGGCGAGCAGCCCCACGGCCTCACCCCGTGGGCGGCGCCCGAGCAGTGCCCGCAGTGCGGCGAGCCGTGGGACAAGTCGAGCCTGCTCTGGCGCTGCCACACCGCCTCCTGCGCAGCGGCGAACGCCCTCGCCTATTGGTGCAGCCGCGAAGCCCTCGACGTGGACGGCGCCGGCGACTCGTTCTGCGACACGCTCGTCGAGCAGGGCCTGGCCCGCAACGTGGCCGACCTCTACGACCTGACCGCCGACGGGATCGCTGAGCTGCCGGTCGGCAAGACCGCGGCCGGCGGGACGGTGACGCTGGGCCGCAACAACGCCGAGCGGATCATCGCGGGTCTGGAGGCCAGCAAGAATCAGCCGTTCAACCGGGTCGTCACCGGCCTCGGCATCCGGATGACCGGGCGCAGCGTCGGGCGGTGGCTGGCGGCGCACTTCAAGACGATGGACGCGTTGCGCGCCGCCACGGTCGAGGAGATCGCGCAGATCGACAAGATGGGCCTGATCAAGGCGCAGCACGTGGTGGACGGGCTGGCCGCGATGAGCGACGTGATCGACCGGCTGGCGGCGCACGGGCTGACCATGCAGGTCGTCGAGACCGCCGGGCCCAAGCCGTGGGACGGCAAGAAGGTCGTGGTGAGCGGCTCGGTGCCCGGGCTCAGCCGGACCGAGGCGCAGGAGGCGGCGGCCCGGCTGGGCGCGACGGTGTCGGGCTCGGTCAGCAAGAACACCGACATCCTGGTCGCCGGTGACGGGGCGGGCAGCAAGCTGGCCAAGGCGCAGTCGCTGGGCGTGGCGGTGGTCGAGGCCGAGGAGTTCGCGGCGATGGTGCAGGAGGCGGCGGCTTCGGCCTGACATCAAGCGCCGCGTTGGCGGCGCCTGCCCGCCTTGCGTTCGGCCCGGTCCGGCTCTGCCGCCTTGCGCGGTCCGGTCCGGCTCTGCGGCCTTGCGTGGTCCGGTCCGGCTCTGCCGCCCTGCGCGGTCCGGTCCGGCTTTGCCGCCCTGCGCGATCCGGCTTGCCGCCTTGCGCCGTCTGGTTTAGTCGCTTTGCCCGGTCCGGCTTTTGCTGCCTTGCGTGGTCCGGTTTGCCGCCTTTGCGCGGTGCGGCATCCCCGTCAGGCTGGGGGTCGGTCCGGGCGCTCACGGCGAGGGCGAAGGGCTGCGCGCCGGATGGCGTGCGCGCAGCATTCGGCGCGGCCACGTCCAGCGCGGCCGGGCATGCCTGGGAGGTGCGCTGTCGTCTGATGTGACTGGTCCGAGATGGTGGGTGGTGAGGCCGACGGCCATGGCTACGTGTCTCATGCGTTCAATCTAGGAAGCTTCTGGCCCACCGCTATAGTCCAGTTGCATGTCGGATCAGTGGGCCAGAATCGGCCTGGACCTTCATCTGCGCATCGACCGGGAGCACGGTCTGCGCAACGGGCTCGAGCAGGCTCTGCGGGATGCGGTGCGACGTGGGCAGCTGGCGCCCGGCAGCCGCCTGCCCTCGTCGCGGGCGCTCGCGCAGGAGCTCGGCGTTGCGCGCGGCACGGTCAGCCAGGTCTACGAGCAGCTGGCCGCGGAGGGATACCTGTCGGCGCAGCCGAGATCCGGCATGACGGTGGCGCCGCGATCGGATCCGGCTCCCGGCCCGGCTCTGCCGCCGGCGCCGTCCTACCGGCCGCCGGTCAGCGGGTTCGACCTGCGGCCATGCCTGCCTGACCTGTCGATGTTCCCCCGCCGGGAGTGGCTCGCCGCGACCCGGCAGGTGTTGCAGTCGGCTCCGCATTCCACCTTCGGCTACGGCGATCCGACCGGCAGCCCGGCACTGCGGGAGGCCCTGGCGGACTACCTCGGCCGGGCCCGGGGCGTCATCACCCACACCGGAGCACATCATCATCTGCGCGGGATACACCCACGCGCTGCGAATCGTGTGCCAGGCGTTGAACTGTGCCGGAGCCTCGATCGCCTTCGAAGATCCGACGCTGCCGGAATGCCCAGCCGTCGCCGAGATGGCCGGCTTGCGGGTGAACCGCATCGGGGTGGACCGGGACGGGCTGCTCGTCGACGACCTCACCGACGAGGCGGCGGCCGTGGTCACTCCGGCGCACCAGTTCCCGCTCGGTTTCACACTCAGCGCTCAGCGGCGCCTCCAACTGCTGTCCTGGGCCCGGCGAACCGGCGCGGTGATCGTCGAGGACGACTACGACGGCGAGTTCCGCTACGACCGCCAGCCGGTCGGCGCGCTGCAGGGCCTGGATCCCGAGCATGTCGTCTACACCGGAACTGCCAGCAAATCGATCGCCCCAGCCCTGCGCATCGCCTGGCTTGCCGCGCCCACCCACCTCGTCCCGGCCCTGCGCGAGGTACTGCGCTTCGACGAGACCCACGTCAACGTGATCGACCAGCTGGCGCTCGCCTCGATGATCCGGCGCGGTGACCTGGACCGGCATCTGCGCCGCTGCCGCACCCGCTACCGTCAGCGGCGCGACCGGCTGGGCCGGGCGGTCGCCACTCAGCTGCCCGGCGCCCGGCTGTCCGGGATCGCGGCCGGACTGCACGCGGTCCTCGAACTGCCCGGCCCGCCCTCAGCCGAGCAGGAGTTGCTCGATCGGCTGGCCGCGCACGGGGTCGCCGTTGACGGTCTCAGCTCGTTCCGTCATCGCCCGCAGGACTCGCCGCTGGGCGTGGTCGTCGGCTACGCCACTCCACCGCAACCCATGTACGACGGCGCAGTGGAAGCACTGGTCGCGGCAACTCGAGCCTACTGCGCCGACGCCGTGTAACACCTGGCCGCCCTCGCGCGGCGACACCGGCCGGCCGCCCGTCCTGCTGCGATCTTGGGCTTTGACCCACACTCCGCGGTGGTCGGAGGCGCAAGATCCAGTATCCGGGAGGATCTTGGGTGTCAGGGCACACCGGGCGGTGGGCGCAAGCCCAAGATCTCAAGCGCACCGACCGCCGCAACGGATCTTGGGTGGATTGGCGCATGCGGCGGCGCACCCGGTGGTGAACAGCGGCACAAGATCGCAGGGGTGCCGCGCGCAGCGACTCCGCTAGATCCAGATAGCTGCGATTTGGCCTACGCCTTGAAACAGGCAGGCCAGGCGGCAACATTCGGCCAGGTGTGGGCGCGAGGTCGGGTGCGCCGGTCATTGCGGGCTGAGGCCGTGGTGTGTACGGCGCTGCGGATCATCGCGGGATGGGGCTGTGGTGCGACGGGCTGTGGTGCGAAGGGGCTGTGGTGCGAAGGGGCTGCGGTGCGAAGGGGCTGCGGTGCGAAGGGGCTGCGGCGCGAAGGGCGCTGCGGATCGTTGCAGGCTGGGGGCTGTGGTGCGAAGGGCGCTGCGGGTCGTCGCGAGTTGGGGCTGCGGTGCGCAAAGGCACCGCGGGTCATTGTGGGATGGCAGCCGTGGTTCGGCGGGTGACCAGAGTGGGGGAGAGCTTGACCTGCGCCGCCGGGCGGTTGCGGTTGGTGATGCGGTCGAGCAGCAGGCGGGCGGCCTCCGAGCCGATGTGGTGGCCGGCCTGGTCGACGGTGGTCAGGCTGATCGGGGCGAAGGCCGCGAACATCGTGTTGTCGTAACCGGCGAGCGAAAGGTCTCCGGGCACCGATAGGCCGGCTTCGGTGAGGGCGTCCAGCACGCCCATCGCAACGATGTCGGCGCCGGCGAAGATGGCTGTGGGGTGTCGGGTCAGGAGGCGCTGGGCGCCGACGTAACCGCCCTCGCGCGAGTATGACGTCGACTCGATGTCGATGAACTCGCCCAGGCCGTGGGCATTCATGGCATGCCGGTAGCCGGCGGCTCGGATGGCGTTGGGCATCTCCTGCATCCGGACCGGGTCGGTCTCCAGGTGTTCGATGTGGGCGATCCGGGTGTGGCCGAGCGCGGCGAGGTGGGCGATGACCAGGCCGGCGCCGGTGAAGTCGTCGTCGGCGACGGTGTCGTAGCTGGTGGCGGTGCCGTGCCGGCCGACCACGACGGTGGGGACGGCCCGGGCGACGCGTTCGAGGTGGGAGCGGCTGCCGGTGGGGGCGATCAGCAGCAGGCCGTCCATGTTGCGGTCGATCATGGCGTCGTGGATGCGGGCCTCGGCGGCCTCGTCGTTGCAGCAGCGGGACAGCATCTGCACGTAGTCGGTGCCGTCGAGGGCGGCGGTCACACCGTCGAGGACGTCGGCGAAGAACGGGTTGCGGAAGTCGGGCAGGGTGACGCCGATGGTGTACGTCTGCCCGCGCATCCCCCGCGCGGCAGTGGACGGGCGGTACCCGAGGTCCGCGATCGCCGAGCGAACCTTGGCCTGCATCTCGGCGCTGGCCCCGTACGCGTTCCGCAGCACCTTGGACACTGCGGTGGTGGAGACCCCAGCGTGCCGGGCCACGTCGACGATCGTGACCCGTCGTGCCGGCCCGGAACCCATCCGATCTCCCTCCCCTGGAAAACGTTGCCCAGTCTAGGGCTGCGGCAACTCCCAGGCCAGACCCGTGATCATCGGTAACCTCTTGACGCTTCCTGCCATCTGCTCTTAGTGTCGGCGAAACAAATTGGAAAACGTTACCCACGCCACACGTCGGAGCCGCGACGCCTGTTGGGTCGCCGCCAGCCCCGCGCTGTCCGCAACGAATTGCCCCTGCGCTATGAAACGATTCAACGAAGTGGGTCTCCCGTGACACTCGACGTGAAAGAACGCGTCCCGGCGCAGGTGGCCGGCACGCCGCGGCGCCGGCACTTCGCAGCGCCGCCCTGGTGGTTCATGCTTCCCGCGCTGCTGCTGTTCGCCTTCGTCGTGCTGGTGCCCAGCGCCCGCGGCGTCTACTACGCCTTCACCGACTGGGACGGGCTCGACCCCGACTTCTCCTTCATCGGCCTGGACAACTTCACCGCCATCGCCGACGACCCCGACGCCCTGCAGGCCATCTGGCACACCCTGCTGATCGCGGTCGCCATCACCGTCATCCAGAACGGCATCGGCCTGCTGCTCGCCCTCGGCGTCAACACCGCCATCAAGAGCCGCAACTTCCTGCGTGTCCTGCTGTTCGCCCCGGCGGTGATCACCCCGATCGTCACCGCCTACCTGTGGCGCAACCTGCTCGGCCCCGACGGCGCGGTCAACAGCCTGCTCAACGCCGTCGGCCTGGACGGGCGGAACTGGCTCGGCGACCCCGACCGGGCGCTCTGGATGGTCGTGCTGGTCGTGGTCTGGCAGTTCGCCGGCTACTCGATGGTCATCTTCCTGGCCGGATTGCAGTCGGTGCCGCGGGAGATCTACGAGGCGGCCGCCATCGACGGCAGCGGGCCGGTCCGCCGGTTCTGGTCGATCATCCGGCCGCTGCTCGCCCCGGCCATCACGATCAACCTGATGCTGTCGATCATCGGCGGGATCAAGCTGTTCGACCAGGTGTACGCGCTCACCGGCGGCGGACCCGGCCACGCCACCGACACGATCTCCACGCTGATCTACAAGGACGCGTTCACTCTCGGCGAGTTCGGCTACAGCATCGCCCTGGCCGTGGTGCTGACCGCCATCGTCGCCGTCGCCTCGGCCGGCCAGTACGCCGTCCTGTCCCGCAACGAGAAGGCGGCGTCATGAACCGCTACACCGCGCGTACCTTCGCTCTGGAATTCGCCATGATCGCCGTGGCGATCGTCTTCGCCTTCCCCGTCTACGTCCTGGTCAACCTGGCCGTGCGGGCGCCGGGCGACACCTCCTCGCCGCTCAGCCTGACCAGATCGCCCACGCTGAGCAACTTCACCGAAGCGTGGCAGGTGGCCGGACTGGGCGGCGCCCTGATCAACAGCGTCGTGGTGACGGTGGTCAGCGTGCTCATCGTGCTCGCGGTGTCGGCGCTCGCCGCGTACCCCCTGGCCCGAAGCACCGCGCACTGGTCCCGCGGCGCCTTCCTGCTGATCATGCTGGGGTTGATCCTGCCGTTCCAGCTCGCCGCGCTGCCGCTCTACCAGACCGTGCGTGACCTGGGCCTGCTCGGCTCGGTCTGGTCCCTCGTGCTGTTCTACTCCGGTCTGCAGGTGCCGTTCACGACGTTCCTCTACGTCGGTTTCCTGCGGGCGCTGCCCCGCGATTTCGAGGAGGCGGCGTTCATCGACGGTGGTTCGCCGTTGCAGACGTTCCGGCACGTCATCTTCCCGATGCTGAAGCCGATCACGGTCACCGCGCTGGTGCTCAACGCGGTCAGCGTGTGGAACGACTTCTTCACCCCGCTGCTCTATCTCAGCGGCAGCGACCAGCAGACCATGCCGGTCGCGATCGCCGGGTTCGTCGGCCAGTACGCCGCCGACTGGAACCTGATCTTCGCATCGCTGCTGATCAGCATCATTCCGGTGCTGGCCGTCTACCTGGTCCTGCAGCGCAGCATCATCAACGGATTCGCGGGAGGGCTGAAGGGATGATCCCTGACGGCTTGCAGACCGAGCAGCGCACCGAGCCGCTCGGTCTGGACGAGAAGCAGCCGCGGTTCTCCTGGAAGTTGGAGAGCGAGCGCCGCGGCGCTGCCCAGAGCGGCTACCGGATCACTGCGACCCTCGACGGCGAGCTGGTCCGGGACACCGGCCGCCGCGACAGCGACGAGACCCTGCTGATCGCCTGGGCGGGTCCGGCGCTGCGGTCCGCGACCCGGTATCACTGGCGGATCGAGGTGTGGGACGAGTCCGGCGCCGCCGCGGGCAGCGCGCAGAGCTGGTTCGATTCCGTGGAGTTCGCCGACGGGACGCGCGGGCTGCACGCGGCGGTCAAGAGAGCCTTCACCGACGTGTACGTCAGCAACGACGGCAGCGTCAAAGGCGGTACGCAAACCGCGTACCTCCTCGCCCTCGGTTTTGATCTGCTCCCGCCGCACCTGACCGGCAACGCCGTCGCCCCGCCTGGCCGCCGACCTCGCCGGCCTCGGCAATCGCCTGACCACCGGCTTCGTCGGCGTGCCGCTGCTGTGCCCGGTGCTCGCCGAGCACGGCCGCGCCGATCTGGCCTACGCGCTGCTGCACCAGAACGAATACCCGTCCTGGGGTTACTCGATCCGGCACCGCCCTACTGCAAGTCCCCGGCAACGGGGACACCCTGCGGCTGACCTCCGGCCGCTACACCTTCACCGCCTCCGACTGATCAATCTCCAACGCGGGAGAAACCATGAAGTCACGAAAGGCCCTGGTCGCCCTCGCGGCCTTGACACTGCTGGCCGGCTGCTCGGGCGGCACCAACTCCGGCTCCGACGGCGACGAGAACAACACCGTGCTGACCATCGCCTCGGTCGACCAGGGCTCCGTCGAGAAGGTCGTCGAAGCTTTCAAGGCCGCCAACCCCGGCATCACGGTCAACCTCACCACCAGCGGCGCCGATCAATATCAACAGCAGATTCGTACGCAGCTGGCGTCCGGAACCGCGCCGGACGTGATGACGGTCTGGCCGGGCAACGGCAACCCGGGCGCCACGTACGTCATCGCCAAGCCCGGCTATCTGATGGACCTGTCCGACCAGCCGTGGGCGTCGCAGCTGCCGGACGCGTTCAAGAAGGTCGCCCAGTACGAGGGCAAGACGTACAACGCGCTGTTCGGCCTCAACGGCATCGGCGCGGTCTACAACGACGCCGCGATGACCGCGGCCGGGCTCACCGCGCCGGGCACCTGGACCGACCTGCTCGCCTTCTGCAAGGCCGCCGCAGGCAAGGGCACTCCGGCGTTCGCGCTCGGCATCCAGGACAACTGGGTCACCCAGCTGGTCCTGTACGCCCTGGTCGCCACCACCGTCTACAGCGGCGACAAGGACTTCGACACCAAGATGGCCAATGGGCAGGCCACCTTCGCGAACTCCCAGTGGACCACGGCGATGGCCAAGTACCAGGAGATGTCCAAGGCCGGCTGCTTCCAGAAGGACCCGCTCGGCACCAGTTACGAGGCCAGCCAGACCCTCGCGGCGACCGGTAAGACGCTCGGCATCATCCAGGGCAACTGGATCGTCAGCCTGCTCAAGCAGAAGAGCCCGGACGGCAAGTTCACCATGAAGGCGCTGCCGGCCACCGACGACCCGGCGCAGTTCATCATGCCGGCGGCCGCCGGAGCGGGGTACGGCATCAACGCGAAGGCGAAGAACAAGGAGCTCGCGCTCAAGTTCGTCACCTACGTCATGTCCCCGGCCGGCATGAAGCTGTTCAACGAGACCCAGGGCAGCCTGCCCACCCTGCCCGAGGCCGGCACCACCGTCGACCCCGGCCTGACCGAGCTCACCACGTACGTCAAGGACAACAAGACCGTGCCGTTCATGGACCAGTTGTGGCCCAACGCCAAGGTCCAGCAGACCATGCTCAGCGGCCTGCAGGAGATCTTCAGCGACCAGACCACCGCGGACAAGGTCCTCACCGACATGGACACCGACTACAAGGCCGGTTCCTAGGAGATCGGCGCCGTCGACCGGCGGGGGATCAGCGTGGGGGAGAGCTTCACCTGCGCGGCCGGCCGGACCGTGTCGGCGATGCGGTCCAGCAGCAGGCGGGCGGCGTTCGCGCCGATCTCGTGGCCGGCCTGGTCCACCGTGGTCAGGCTGATCGGGCCGAACGCGGCGAACGTGGTGTTGTCGTACCCGGCGACCGAGATGTCGCCGGGTACCGACAGCCCGGCCTCGGTGAGCGCGTCCAGCACGCCCATCGCGACGATGTCGGCGCCGGCGAAGATCGCAGTCGGGCGCTGCGGGCGGTCCAGCAGTTGTTTGGCGCCGAGATAGCCGCCCGGCTGGGTGTACGTGGTGGAAGCGACGTCGATGAACTCGCCGAGACCGTGGACGTGCATGGCGTGCCGGTACCCGTCGGCGCGCACCGCGTTCGGCATCTCCCGCAGCCGCACCGGGTCGGTCTCCAGGTGCTCGATGTGGGCGATGCGGCGGTGGCCGAGCTCGGCCAGATGGGCGACGACCAGGCCGGCGCCGGTGAAGTCGTCGTCGGCAACGGTGTCGTACGCGGCCGAGTTGCCGTGCCGGCCGATGACCACGGTCGGCACGGTACGGGCGATGCGCTCGAGGCGCTGCCGGGAGGTCAGCGGGGCGATCAGGACGACGCCGTCCATGTTGCGGTCGATCATGGCGTCGGTGACGTGGGCCTCGCCGGCCTCGTCGTTGCAGGCCGAGGCGATCAGCACCTGGTAGTCGGTGCCGCCGAGCTGCGCGTTGATGCCGTCGAGGACGTCGGCGAAGAACGGGTTGCGGATGTCCGGCAGCATCACGCCGATGGTGTAGGTCTGGCCCCGCATCCCGCGCGCCGCCGCGGACGGGCGGTAGCCGAGCTCGTCGATCGCGGCGCGGACCTTGGCCTGCATCTCGGGGCTGGCACCGTACGCGTTACGCAGCACCTTCGACACCGCCGTGGTGGACACCCCGGCGTGCCTGGCCACATCGACAATCGTGACCCGGCGTGCGGGCGCTGGACCGTTCGGCATCCGATCTCCCTGTCTGGGCAACGTTGCCCAGCATAGGTCTTGACCGTCCTCGGCCCCTGCTTTTAGGGTCGCGGAAACGCTTTGGAAAACGTTACCCACGCTCCGCTCCGTCCGTGAAACGTTTCAGAAAAGGCGATCCCATGAAAGTTGCAAGGAGAACTGTAGGTGCCCTCGTCGCACTGGGCCTCGTCGTGACGCTGACGCCCACCCCGGCCCACGCCACCGGCCCGGCCGTGCGCGTCGTCGACCTGCGCGTCGACGGCCGGCCCGATCAACCGCTCGGCCTCGACAACCCCAACCCGGTGCTCAGCTGGCGTTTCGCCGAGACCCGATCGGCTGCCGCCGACCGGCAGACCGCCTATCAGGTACGCGTCAGCGACCTGGGCGGGCGGCTGCTCTGGGACTCCGGCCGGATCAGTTCCGCCATCCAGTCCGGCGTCCGGTACGCCGGCAAAGCCCTCACCTCCCGGCAGCGCCTGAGCTGGCAGGTCCGGGTCTGGGGCGCCGACCGGCGCGCGTCCGACTGGAGCAAGCCGTCCACCTGGGAGATGGGCCTGCTGCGCCCGGACGACTGGGGCGACGCGAGATGGATCGAGTACCCGGAACGCGCCGAGACCCAGCCGATGCCGTTCTTCGCCCGCCAGTTCACCGTCGACCCGCGCCGCAAGGTCAGCCACGCCCGGCTCTACCTCTCCGGCGTCGGCATGCACCTGCCCAGCCTCAACGGCCGCGAACTCACCGACGAGGTGCTCGCGCCCGGCTACTCGAACTACCAGCTCTCCAGCGAGTACCGGGTCTACGACATCACCGGCGAGCTGCGTCGCGGCGGCAACACCGTCGGGGTACGCCTCGGCAACGGTCCCGCCTACGTGCGGCGCAGCGTGACGAACCCGGCGGTCGGGCGGACCGCGCCGTACTCGTGGTGGCAGAGCCAGCTCAAGGGCAGCGGGACCCTGACCGCCGACGTCGAGGCCGGCGCGACCACGGTGCCGCTGAGCGCGGTCACCGGCTACCACGTCGGCGGGACGATCAACGTGGACACCGGCGGGGGCGGCGACAACCTGGAATCGCGCGTCATCACGGCGATCGGCGCCACGGACATCACCTTCACGCCGGGGCTGTCGAAGCCGCATCCGGCCGGGGCCACCGTCACCGGGTCGGGCAACAACATCGCCGCGAGCGACGCCAGCGCCGGGGCGGCGGTCACACCCCGGCTCATCGCGCGACTCGAGGTGTCGTACACCAACGGTTTCAAGAGCGTGATCGTCTCGGACCGTGAGTGGCGTGCCGCGCTGGGCCCGCTGGTCACCGATGCCTGGTACTCCGGCTCGGACCACGACGCCCGGCGTGAGCAGCCCGGATGGGACCGGGCCGGATCGGACCTGTCGGCTGCCGCGAAGCGGCGCGACGGCACCGCCACCGGCTGGATCGCCGCCGGGATCGCACCGCCGCCGAACCTGGCCACGAAACTGGTCGGCCGCACCGCGCCACCGATCAAGATCATGGACCGGTTCACCCCGAAGACGGTCACCAACCCTGCGCCCGGCACCTGGGTGTTCGACTTCGGGCAGAACATCGTCGGCTTCCCGCAGCTCGAACTGACGGCGGGGGTGCCGGCCGGCACCACGATCCGGATCTCGCCGGCCGAGTCGCTCGCGGCTGACGGCACTGTGGACCAGGCGTCGCTGATGGGCGGTGGCGGCCGTCGCGGCACCGACCTGTTCAACACCTACACCACCGCCGGGCTGTCCGGCGGGGAGAGCTGGCGGCCGGACTTCAACTACTTCGGCATGCAGTGGGTGCAGGTCACCGGGCTGCCTTCGGACTACGTGCCGAGTGTTGAGACGATCACCGGGCTGCGGGTGCAGGCCGACACCCCGATCGCCGGCTCGGTCACCACGTCCAACGCGCGGGTCAACCGGATCCACAAGATGGCCTGGTACTCGTTCGCCGGCAACATGATGAGCGTCTTCACCGACTGCCCGGGACGCGAGAAGCTGTCCTACCCGGCGGACTACACGATGCCGATGGGCTCGATCCACCGCAACTTCGACCTGGGCGCCTACCTGCGTACGCACGAGCGGCACCTGGTCGAGGGCCAGTCGATGGCGGACACCCCGATGTTCGGCAACGTGGCGCTCAAGACCCCGGTGTACGACTGGGGTTACGAGGGCCGCTTCGGTGACGAGATCAACTGGGGTAACGCGATCATCCTGGTGCCCGGCTTCCTGCGGCAGCTCTACGGCGACGTTGCTACTGCCGAGCGGTACTACCGGCAGATGGTGGCGTTCGCCGACTACATCGCCCGGCAGAAAGCAAGCGGCAACATCGTCGACGCGGCCCTCGCCGACTGGGTCGCCGCCGACCAGACCTCCGGGAAGATCACGGGCACCTGGGGTTACTACCTGATGATCAAGGAGCTGGCCGAGTTGGCCCGCCTCACCGGACATCAGGCGGACGCGGCTCGGTATGCGGCGCTGGCAGCCGACATCAAAACCGCGTTCAATGCGGCCTTCTGGGATCCGGCGCAGCGCCGTTACGTGGCCGACGGGAAAGCCACCCAGGCTGCCCAGGCGCTCGCCCTCGACGCCGGTCTCGTGCCGGAGACCGAACGGCAGGCCGTCCTGGACGCCCTGGTCGAGCTGGTCTACGCGTTCCACCCGGAAGGCGACGGCCCGCACTTCAGCGGCGGCACCATCGGCATGGCGCCGATCGTCGGGGCGCTGTCCGCCGGCGGCCGCGACGACGTGCTCTGGGACCTGCTCCAGGAGAACGAGCAGCCCAGTTACGGCTACTTCATGGAGTCGACGGTCGCGAACCCCGGCGGCATGACCACCATCGGCGAGCGGTGGAACCGCGGCGACTCGAAGAACCACATGATCCTCGCCCAGATCGAGGAGTGGTTCCACGCCGGGCTCGCCGGCATCCGCGCCGCCGACGGCTCGGTCGCCTACCGCGAGCTGGTCATCCAGCCCAAGGTCGTCGGTGACCTGACGTTCGTGCGCGGGTCGTATGTCACGCCGCAGGGCGAGGCCCGCTCGGAATGGAAGCGTGACGGCGACCGGCTGCGGCTGACCGTCACCGTCCCGCCGAACACGACCGCCGAGGTCTGGGCGCCCACCCTGGGCGGCAAGGCCGGCGCCACCCCGCACCGCGCCTCTTTCGTGCGGACCGACGGCGGCTACGCCGTCTACCGGGTGCCGTCCGGCACCTACACCTTCACCAACCGCTGATCGCCCCTGGTCCGGCCGCCGTATTCCCCGGCGGCCGGACCGCTGAAAGGAGACAGGTGCACTTCCCGGACGGCTTCCTGTGGGGCAGCGCCACCGCGGCCCACCAGGTCGAGGGCGGCAACACCAACAACGACTGGTGGGACTTCGAACACCACCCCGCTTCCATCGGTACGCCGAAGACTTCACGCTTCTGGCCTCGCTCGGCCACAACGCGCACCGCCTGTCGCTGGAGTGGTCCCGGATCGAACCCGCACTCGGCGAATTCAGCCGCGCCGCCATCGGCCACTACCGGCGGGTCCTCACCGCACTGGCCGGCACCGGCATGACCGGGTTCATCACGCTGCACCACTTCACGCTGCCCCGCTGGTTCGCGGCCCGCGGCGGCTGGCTCGCACCCGACGCCGTCGCGCTCTTCGCCCGCTACTGCTCGTTCGTCACGTCGTCGCTGGGCGACCTGATGCCCGCCGTCGCCGTTCTTCTTCGCCGTCACGGCGCCGGGCGTCCCGATCACCCAGATGGGCTGGGCCGTACACCCCGACGGGCTGCGCGAGATGCTGCACCGCGCCGCCGCGACCGGCCTGCCCCTGTACGTCACCGAGAACGGCATCGCCACGACGGACGACACCGAGCGAGTCGCGTACCTGGAATCCCACGTCGCCGCCCTCGCCCAGGCGATCACCGAAGGCGTCGACGTGCGCGGCTACCTGCACTGGTCCGCGTTCGACAACTTCGAGTGGAGCGAGGGCTACCGCCCCGCTTCGGCCTGATCGCCGTCGACGACGACTTCACCCGCCACCCGAAGCCGAGCGCGCACGCCTTCGCCCGCATCATCCGAGACGCCCGCCCTTCCGTCGCCGAGGCCTGAACCGCCGCCCGTTCCCCGAAAATGGCCGGCCACGCCGGCCTCCGCTTCGCCGCACCCGAGCTCACCGTGGCACGTGGGCGCTTCCGCAAGATCAGCCAGCCCTCAGGGCGGCCAACCGGCTGGCGGCCACGCATGTCATCACGGCCGCATTCCATGCTTCAGCGCCGGCTGGGTGCGGCCGGCCGGCGGCTACGCATGTCATCGGGGTCAGCTGAAGATGACTACTCGGGGGCGCTGGGCCGGGTCGGCGGGGATGGTGCCGCCGGGGCGCAGGTGGCCGGCGCCGAGCACGTCGCCGGTGGTGGGGTCGACGATGCGGTAGTCCGGAGGTGTGCCGCGGTCCTGCATCATCGGCAGGGCCTGGCCGTGGTCCTGGTAGACGATGTGCAGGAGGCCGGGCACCCGCAGGGAGCGGCCGGTGATGAAGGTCTCCCAGTCCGGCGCCATGTCGGTGGTGGGCAGGCCGCGCAGGATCTGCCCGAGCAGGCCGACGTACGTGGCGCCCGGGCGGTCGAGGGCGTCCTGCCAGTTGCCGTCGGGGGCCAGGAAGTACGGGGCGTGGCCCGGCTCGCCGTCGCGCAGCACCCACTGCCACAGGCTCGCCGCGCCGTAGACCACGCCCATGGTCGAACCGGCGCACAGGTTGCTCCACGCCTCATGGCCCTGCCACCAGCCCGCGCCGACATCGGGGTGGCCGGTCTGCTCGTACGTGGGTTCGCCGTTGGCCACTGCCTTGACCGGCTGGTTGCGCCACATGTCGGCGACCCGTTCCGGGACGTGTTCGCCGCCGTGCCCGGTCTGGCACCACTGGAAGTCGAGCCAGTCGGCGTCCTGATGCGCCTGCGCGCGGCTGTGCGGCCGGTAATGGATACCGGTCGGCTGGCCGTAACAGTCCCAGGCGTGCACCTCCCGGCCACCGGCCTCGATCTGCGGTTCCGCGCCGGTCCCGTCCGCGCCGACCAGGTAGATCACGGGCCGGGCGCCGTAGCGGGCGACGAGATACCGGCAGTAGCGGGCGTACTCGGCGGGCGGCACGACGGTCCCGGCGACATCGAGTCCCTTCCAGCCGAAGCCCTGGAACACCGGCTGCAGCACGGGGACGATGCCGTGCGCGTGCAGCACGTCGAGGAGCCGGTCCAGGTACTGGAAGTAACCGGGATTCAGTTGATTCAGGTGACCGTCCACCAGGTCTTCGAAGGCGACGTCGAAGCCTTCGTCGGCCGTACGGTCGCGGGGCCCGGTGGCGCGCATGTCCGGCTGCACCGACATCAGCAGCGCGGCGTTGAAGCCCTTGGCCTGCCGGTCCTGCGCGTAGACCCGGGCCTGCTCCTCGGTGGCCCGCCACGGCAGGGCCCAGGCGGTGTCCGCGACCAGCAGCGCCGGTGTGCCGTCGGCATGCACCAGGCTGCGGCCGCCCGGTGACATCCGCCAGAAGCCGTGCTCCCCTTCGAAAGCTGCGGTGGCCTCCAAAGAGCCGGTGACACCGTGCAGCCCGGGGTCGGCGACCGACGCGCTGCTGGTCCAATGCCAGCTGCCGTGCCCGATGGGGGAGGCGAAGCGGATCCGCCAGGTCCGGTCGCCGTCGTAGAAGGCCGGCCGGCGCAGCACCGTGCCGTCGTCGTGAACGAAATCGGCCCAGACGTCGACCGTGGCGTAGGCGTCGGCGATCGCCGACGCGGCGGTGAGGACGATCTCAGACATCAGGGCTCGCGATCAGGCTGCGGGCCACCTGCAGGTCGGTGATCAGTACGTTGACCCAGCCCCCGCGCAGCGCGGCCTTGATCGCGGTGCTCTTGCGGGCGCCGCCGGCCACCGCCACCCGCCGCGGGACGGCCTGCAGCGTGTCGGCGCCGATGCCCAGCACCCGGTCGTCGAGTTCGGACACGACGTGCCGGCCGTCCTCGTCGAAGAAGCGGATGCACACGTCCCCGACCGCGCCGGCCTCGCGCAGGGCGGGCAGCTCGCTCTCGGCGACCGCGTTGCCGCTCTCGCGCAGCAGCGGGGACGGCTCGATGCTGCCGATGCCGACCAGCGCCATCGTCAGGTCGTCGCAGGCCTGCAGCACCGGCGCGATGTTCGGGTCGCTGATGAACATCTGCCGCATGTCGCCGGAGGCGAGCAGCCCCGGCGCCTGCAGGTAGACGGCCCGGGCGCCGGTCAGCGCGGCCAGCCGCCCGG
This sequence comes from Actinoplanes sp. NBC_00393, assembly GCF_036053395.1. Classification (NCBI taxonomy): domain Bacteria; kingdom Bacillati; phylum Actinomycetota; class Actinomycetes; order Micromonosporales; family Micromonosporaceae; genus Actinoplanes; species Actinoplanes sp. NBC_00393. The sequence continues at coordinate 2,132,087 of NZ_CP107942.1, forward strand.
TGATCCGGGTTGCCTGGGTCTGCGCGGTCACGTTCCCCACCCCACCGAGCATCTGTACGACCTGCTCAGCGACCTGCGTCGGCCGGGGATGCATGGCCTCCACGGTGGCCAGGATCGTCGAACTCCACGACGAGACGCCGATCCGCTCACCGCCCATCAGCGTGGTCTCCAGGTAGACCGCGGCGGCGGCCCCCAGCGCCCGCATGATCTCGGCCTCGCCGTCGTGGTCGTCGGTGTCGGCGACGATCACCTCGGTCAGCCCGTACGCCTGCTCGATCTGTTCCTCGAGCTCGGCGTAGACCCCGCGCGGGGCGATCACGGTGGTCCGGACGATGCCGAGCTCGACGGCCCGTTTGAGCAGCCGGGAGACGCGCGGCTGGGAGATGTGCAGCTGCGCGGCGATCTGCGGCTGGCGCATCCCGCGCTCGTGGTACATCCGGGCGACCTTGGTGAGCAGCCGGATCTGGTCGGTGGCCAGGTCGTCCAGCCCGGTCGCGCGTGCCGCCGTGTAGCCGTCCACCACAGGTCCCCTCCGATACGTGCAGCGTGCGTCCCCGAATCCGCTAGGAGAATATCCATTCAGCCTTGAGCGCCCGTGCGGAGGCGCAGTCGCGGACTCAAGGACATCAATCGTTGACAGGTGCGACATCGAGGTTCACAGTAGCTGCATGGCCAATCGCCAGTGAATGGATATTCAGATGAAGGTGATCTCGCGCCGGTCAGCCGCTTCCCTCCTCCTCCTCCTCCTCCTCGTGACGACACTGGCGGCGCTGGCGGTCGGCTGCTCCCGGGTCCCGGGCGTCTACGTCTACGAGAAGGACGGCCAGGGTTCCGCCGCTCAGGGCGGCGCCGCCGACCCGCAGTCCTACGTGGCCGAGAACTGGGTGGCCAAGATCGTGCCCACGGTCCACGACCAGGCCACCGACGTGGTCACCGTGGCCGCCGCCATCGACGAGGACCCGGACGCCGCCGGCGAGAAGTACGGCCACCGGGCCGGCACCACCAGCCCGTACGCGTACATGGTCAAGGGCTCCGGCACGATCACCGAGATCGACACCTCGGTGCCGACCGGCCCGATGACCGTCGAGGTGCCCCGCCCCGGCGGCGAGCCGCTGAAGCTGACCATCGCGACCGGCCCGGTCATCGCCGGCACCGCGCTGCGCGACGCCGTCGGGTTCATCGCGTTCGGCGACTTCACCAACCAGATCGACTACGCCGAGGTCGCCAACCAGATCAACAACCAGGTGAAGACCGACGTGATCGCCAAGGTCGACCTGGACGGCGCCGAGGGCAAGAAGGTCGACTTCTACGGCGCGTTCTCCGCCCTGGCACCCGGAACGATCTTCCTGGTGCCGACCGAGCTGGCGGTGAGCTGATGAGCGACCTGCTCGTCGCGCGCGGGATCAGCAAGAACTACGGCGGCGTCCGGGCTCTCAAGGACGTCACGTTCACCGCGTACCGCGGCAAGGTCAACGTGCTGGTCGGGGAGAACGGGGCCGGCAAGTCCACGCTCATGAAGATCCTGTCCGGGTCGGAGCAGCCGACCAGCGGCGAGATCCTGCTCGCCGGCGAGCCGGTGCACCTGCCCACCCCGCGGGCCGCCATGGCGCTGGGGATCGGCATCATCCACCAGGAGCTCAGCCTCTTCCCGAATCTGTCGATCGCCGAGAACCTGTTCGCCGGCCGGGAGCTGCGCCGGGCCCGCCGGTTCGTCGACGCCGCCGGGCAGCGCCGCCGTGCCCGGGAGGTCCTGGCCCGGCTCGGCCAGGAGCACCTGGATCCGGACACGCTGGTCGGCGACCTGCCGATCGGTCAGCAGCAGCTCGTCGAGATCGGCCGGGCGCTGCTCGAGGACGTCCGCATCCTGATCATGGACGAGCCCACCTCGGCGCTGTCCAACCACGAGGTCGACGTGCTGTTCGGGGTGATGGGCGACCTGCGCGAGCAGGACGTCACGGTCATCTACATCTCGCACAAGCTCGACGAGTTCCGCCGCATCGGCGACTGGGTGACCGTGTTCCGCGACGGCAGCCTGGTGGCGCACGAGTCGATGAGCCGCACCGACACCGGGTGGATCGTGCAGCAGATGGTCGGCCGCGACCCGGACTCGCTGTTCACCCGCAACAGCTCCCCGGTCGGCGAGGTCCTGCTCGAGGTGCGCCACCTGAGCGTGCCCGGCACCGTCGCGGTCGACGACGTCTCGTTCACCGTCCGGGCCGGGGAGGTGGTCGGCGTGTACGGGCTGATGGGCGCCGGGCGTACCGAATTGGTGGAATGCCTGATGGGGATGCGCGAAGCCGGCGCCGGTGAGGTGCTGGTGCGAGGCGCAGCCGAGTCGAAGGGCACGGTCCAGGCCCGGATGGCGGCCGGGCTGGCCCTGGTGCCGGAGGACCGGCAGCGCGACGGCCTGGTGCAGACCATGTCGGTACGCGAGAACATCCTGCTCGCGACCCTCGCCCGGCTGACCCGCGGCGGCCTGCTGTCCAGCTCCGCCGAGCAGCGCACCGCGGCCGGCAAGGTCGGCGAGCTGGCCATCAAGATCCCCGGGCAGTCGGCCGTGGTGACCGCGCTCAGCGGCGGCAACCAGCAGAAGGTGGTCCTCGCCCGGGCGCTGCTCACCGAGCCGGTGGTGCTGCTGCTCGACGAGCCCACGCGAGGTATCGACGTGGGCGCGAAATCGCAGATCGCCGCGCTGATGGCCGACCTCGCGGCGCGCGGCTTCGGGGTGCTGTTCGTCTCGTCCGAGCTGGACGAGGTGATCGCCATGGCCGACCGGGTCCTGGTGATGGCCCGCGGCCGGATCACCGCCGAGTTCACCGCGGCCGACGTCACCGAGGAGGCGCTGGTCGCCGCCTCCGCATCCGACCGCGTCCTGGAGGCCGGCCCATGACCGGCACGCACCTCGCCAAGCCCGCCCCGCCTGCGGCGGCTCCCCGGCCGGAACGGTCCGGCCGCGGAGCCAGGGTCGCGCTTCTGCTGCTGCGTGGCCGTACCCTCGTGGTCCTCGTGCTCTTGGTGATCTTCTTCAGTTCGGTCTCGGGCGAGTACCTGACCCAGAGCAACCTGATCCTGATGACCAAGCACGTGGCCATCAACGCGATCCTCGCGATCGGGGTCACCTTCGTCATCCTGACCGGCGGCATCGACCTGTCGGTCGGCTCGATCGCCGGGCTGGCCAGCATGGTCTCCGGCGGTCTGCTGTTCAGCGGGCTGGGCATGCCCGGCGGCACGCTGTTCTTCTCGGTCGCCGTCGTGATTCTCCTCGGCATCCTGGTCGGCGCGCTGGTCGGCGCGGTCAACGGCCTGCTGATCACCCGGTTCAGCGTGGCGCCGTTCATCGCCACGCTCGGCATGCTCTACGTGGCGCGCGGCGCGGCACAGCTGCTCAGCGACGGCGGCACCTTCCCCGACCTGGCCGGCACGCCGGAGCGCGGCAACACCGGCTTCGGCTTCATCGGGGTGGACAGCGTGCTCGGCATCCCGGTCGCCGTCTGGATCATGGTGCTGGTCGCCGCGGCCGCCATCGTCGTCACCACCAAGACGCCCTTCGGGCGCCAGATCTACGCGGTGGGCGGCAACGAGCGCGCGGCCATCCTGGCCGGCATCCGGGTCAACCGGATCAAGATCGCGGTGTACGTCATCTCCGGCGCCTGCGCCGCCCTGGCCGGCCTGCTGCTCACCTCCGAGCTCGGCGCCGCCTACCCGGACACCGCCACCACCTACGAGCTGAACGCGATCGCGGCAGCCGTGCTCGGCGGCACCGCCCTGGCCGGCGGCCGCGGCACCATCGTCGGCACCGTCATGGGCGCCTTCGTCATCGGCTTCCTCAGCGACGGCCTGGTCCTGGTCGGCGTCTCCACCTTCTGGCAGTCCGTGGTCAAGGGCGCCGTGATCATCTTCGCCGTCATCACCGAGCAGGCCCAGCAGCGCCTGCAGTCCAACCTCACCAAGCGCACCTCCTGAAGGGATGTGTCCCGCCATGTTGAGAAGAACCCTGATCGCAGTCGGCGCCGCGTTGACCCTGGCCCTGGCCGCCTGCGGAGGCGGCGATTCTTCGGAAGAGACCACAAACACCGAGAGCGCGTCCAAACTGGTCGTGATCATCACGCCGTCGCCGGACAACGTGTTCTTCAAGGCCGAACAGGACGCCGCGAAGGCCCAGGCCGAGAAGCTCGGCTACGAGACCCTGGTGCTCAGCCACGACGACGACCCGACCAAGCAGAGCCAGGAGATCGACACCGCGATCTCCCGCAAGGCCGCCGCGATCATCCTGGACAACGCCGGCGCGGACGCCTCGGTGGCCGCGATCCAGCGCGCCAAGGACGCGAAGATCCCGACCTTCCTGATCGACCGGGAGATCAACAAGACCGGGGTGGCGGTCGCGCAGATCGTCTCCAACAACGCGCAGGGCGCCGGCCTCGGCGGCCAGGAGTTCGCCAAGCTGATGGGCGGCAAGGGCGAGTACGCCGAGCTCACCGGCAAGCCCACCGACACCAACGCCGGTGTCCGCTCGCAGGGCTACCACGGCATCCTCGACCAGTACCCGGACCTGAAGATGGTGGCCCAGCAGACCGCGAACTGGGACCAGGCCGAAGCGCTGAGCAAGACCCAGACGATCCTGCAGGCGCACCCGAACATCAAGGGCATCATCGCCGGCAACGACACCATGGCGCTCGGCGCGTACGCCGCCGTGCAGGCCGCCAAGAAGGACGTCATCGTCGTCGGCTTCGACGGCAGCCCGGACGTCGTCAACTCGATCCTCAAGGACGGCATCAAGGCCACCGTCCTGCAGCCCGCCAGCAAGATCGCGGAGATGGCCGTCGACCAGGCCGACGCCTACATCAAGACCGGCAAGGCCGACCAGCCGGAGAAGCAGTCGATCGACTGTGTCCTGGTCAACCCGGACAACGCCAAGTCGGTCACCAACTTCGCCGTCACCGGTTCCTGATCTTTTCGGAAAGGACGCGCATGCTCGCCGCCGACCCCCGTACCGCCGCCGCCTGGCGCCGCTTCCGGCAGGAGATCACCGACGCCGGGCCCGAGCGCCGCCGCGAGATGCTGCGGCAGCGGGCCAACCAGTCCCGCACCGCCGACCTGCACATGATCGGCCGGGCCGGCCTGGGTCACGTGGGCGGCGACATGTCCGTCCTCGACATTCTCACCACGCTGTTCTTCGCCGTGCTGCGCGTCGACCCGGAGAAGCCGGACTGGCCGGACCGGGACCGGTTCGTGCTGAGCAAGGGCCACACCGCCGGCGCGCTCTACGCGACGCTGGCGGCGGCCGGCTTCTTCCCCGAGGAGGAACTGGACAGCTTCATCGCACCGATGTCACCGCTCAACGGCCACCCCAACCGGGTCAAGGTGCCCGGCGTGGAGACCAACACCGGGCCACTCGGCCACGGCCTGCCGGTCTCGGTCGGCATGGCAGTGGCCGGCCGGCTCGCCGCGTCCGCCCGGCACGTGTACGTGGTGCTCGGCGACGGCGAGCTGCAGGAGGGAAGCAACTGGGAGGCGGCGATGACCGCTGGGCACCGCCGCCTCGCCAATCTCACCGCCGTCGTCGACCGCAACCGGCTTCAGCAGGGTGCCCGTACCGAGGACACCAACGGCCTCGACCCGCTCGACGCCAAGTGGAGGGCCTTCGGCTGGGACGTGCACGAGGTCGACGGCCACGACCACCTGGCCTTGCTGGAGGCGCTCACCGCGCCCCGCACCGAGCGTCCTACCTGCATCATCGCGAACACGATCAAGGGAAGAGGCGTGTCCTTCATGGAAAACCTCGTCGAGTGGCACCACAAGGTGCCCAGCGCCGAGCAGATCAGTGCCGCCACGGCGGAGCTGGCGCGATGAGCACGTTCGACTGCCGGGTGGCGTTCGCCGAGGAGCTGATCAACCTGGCCCGCGAGGACGAGCGGATCGTCGCGGTCTGCAACGACTCGGTCGGCTCCAGCAACCTGGTCGGGTTCGCCACGGAGTTCCCGGACCGGATGATCAACGTGGGGATCGCCGAGCAGGACATGGTCGGCGTCGGGGCCGGTCTGGCGCTCAGCGGCTACATTCCGTTCGTCTGCGCCGCCGCGCCGTTCCTCACCGGCCGGGCCCTCGAACAGATCAAGGCCGACGTCGCCTACAGCCAGGCGCCGGTGGTGCTGTGCGGGATGAGCCCGGGCATGGCGTACGGCGAACTCGGCCCCACCCACCACTCGATCGAGGACCTGTCCTGGCTGCGGGCCATCGCCGGGCTCGGCATCGTGGTCCCCGCCGACCCGGCCGAGACCCGCGCGGCGGTGCGCTGGGCGGCCGCCTCCGCCACCCCGGTCTTCCTGCGGATCGGCCGGTTCAAGGTGCCGGCCGTGACCGGTGACGCGCCGTTCACCTTCGGCACGGCGGGCCGGCTGCGCGAGGGCACTGACGTCACCGTGGTGGCCGCCGGCACGATGGTCTCCCGCGCTCTGGAGGCCGCCGAGGAAGCCGCAGCCGAGGGCGTTTCGGTACGGGTGCTCAACATGTCCACCATCGCCCCGCTCGACGAGCCGGCCATCCGGCAGGCGATCAGCGAGACCCGGGCGATCGTCACCGCCGAGGAGGCCACCACCACCGGCGGTCTCGGCGCCGCCGTCGCCGCCGTGGTCGTCACCGAACGCAACCCGGTGCCGATGCGGATGCTCGGTGTGCCGCGCGAGTTCGCCCCGACCGGCAACACCGCCTTCCTGCTCTCGCACTTCGGCCTCACCGCCGCCGACATCCGGACGGCGGCCGTCCACCTGGCCCGCGCCGATGCCTGAGGATCTCGTCCTCGCCGTCGACCAGGGCACCAGCTCCACGAAGTGCCTGCTGGTCGATGCGTCCGGTGCGGTGGTGGCGACCGGCAGCGCGCCGGTGCCGATCCGGTATCCCCGGCCGGGCTGGGTCGAGCAGGACGCCGCCGAGATCCTGGACAGCGTGCGGACCGCCGCCGCGCAGTGCCTGAGCGGCGTACCGAAGAAAGCGATCACCGCGGTCGGATTCAGCACCCAGCGTGAGTCCGCGGTGGTCTGGGATCGCCGGACCGGTTTGCCGGCCGGTCCGGTGCTGGGCTGGCAGGACCAGCGCGCGCAGCCGATCTGCGACGGCCTTCGGGACAAGGGCCAGGCAGATCGGGTACGCGCAATCAGCGGTCTTCCCCTCGACCCGATGTTCAGCGCCGCCAAGCTGCGGTGGCTGCTCGACCGCACACCGGACGCGGCCGTCGGCACGATCGACGCATGGCTGGTTCACGCGCTGACCGGCAGTCACCACATCGAGGTCGGCAACGCGTCGCGCACTCAACTGCTCGACGTGCGTACCGGAACCTGGAGTCCCGACCTGCTCGGCCTGTTCGGCGTGCCCGACAGTGCCCTGCCCGAGATCACACCCTCGTCCGGGCAGCTCGGCCGGATCGGCGAGCACGGGGGAGTGCTGGCCGGCCTGCCGATCACCGCGGTCCTCGGCGACTCGCACGCCGCCCTGTACGCCCACGGCGACCAGGCCGACCACGGCGTCAAGGTCACTTACGGGACCGGCTCGTCGGTGATGCGCCTCGGCGAGGTCGACAACGACGGCGTCTGCCTGACCGTCGCCTGGAACGATCGGCTCGCCGTCGAGGGCAACATCCGGTCCAGCGGCTCCACCGTCGCCTGGCTGGCCGAGCTGCTCGGCACCGAACCGGACCGGATCGCTGCGATGGCCGTCGACGCCGGCAGCGACGGTGTGCACCTGGTGCCGGCCTTCGGCGGGCTGGCCGCGCCGTGGTGGGACGACACCGCGGTCGGCGTGCTGAGCGGGCTGACCCTCGGCACCCGGCCGGCGCAGCTGGCCCGGGCCGCCGTCGAGTCGATCGCCCACCAGGTCGCCGACGTGGTGGACGCGATGGGCGGCGCCGAGGCGGTGCTCGCCGACGGCGGCGCGAGCAGCAACGACCTGCTCATGCAGATCCAGGCTGACCTGCTCGGCGTACCGGTGAAACGGGCCCGCACCCCGAACCTGTCCGCTCTCGGCGCCGCCTTCCTGGCGGGTGATTTTCGCCCGCCGCTCGACTACGACGAGTTCCGCCCCCGGCCCGGCGACCGGGCCGCGCAACGTTCCGCCTGGCGCGACGCGCTCGCCCGGGCCCGCACCCCGTCCATCCCGCACCCCCGGAGGCCCTGATGACCGAGTACCCCCGCTTCGGCGCCGGCCTGTGGCACTTCGCCACCTACGTCGACCGGTACGCCACCGACGGCTACGGCCCCGCCCGGACCACCCTCGACGCGATCGAGCTGGCCGGGCAGGTCGAGGACCTGTCCGTGGTCGACCTCAACTACCCGTTCACGCCCGGTGTCGGCCTGTCCGAGGTCAAGGACGCCCTGGCCGCGCAGAACCTCACCGCGATCGGCATCACCCCCGAGATCTACCTGCGAAAGTTCAGCCGTGGTTCGTTCACCAACCCTGACCCTGGCGTACGCAAGGCTGCTCTTGATCTGATGCATGAGGCCGCGGGCATCGTGCGTGACATCGGCGCCGACTACGTGAAGATCTGGCCGGGCCAGGACGGCTGGGACTACCCGTTCCAGGTCGACCACCGCACACTGTGGAAACTCGCCGTCGACGGGATGCGCGAGCTGGCCGGCGCGCACCCCGACCTCAAGTTCGCCATCGAGTACAAGCCGCGCGAACCACGGGTCAAGATGACCTGGGACTCGGCCGCGCGCACGCTGCTCGGCATCGAACAGATCGGCCTCGACAACGTCGGCATCCTGCTCGACTTCGGGCACAGCCTGTACGGCGGCGAGTCCCCCGCCGACGCCGCCCAGCTGATCATCGACCACGGCCGGCTCTACGGCATGGACGTCAACGACAACCTGCGCGGCTGGGACGACGACCTGGTCGTCGGCACCGTGCACCTCACCGAGATCTTCGAGTTCTTCCACACCCTGCGCAAGAACAACTGGGAGGGTGTCTGGCAGCTCGACCAGTTCCCGTTCCGCGAAGACAGCGTCGACGCGGCGCGCACCGCGATCGGCACGCTGAAGCGGATCCACCGCGCTCTCGACCGGCTCGACGACGCCGCGCTCGCCGAGGCCCAGGAACGGCAGGACGCGATGGCCGCCCAGCGTCTGGTGCAGGACGCCCTCTTCGGTCCCGTTCCCGAGTGAGGAGACCGCCATGCGCCGCGTCATCATCAACACCGACGCCAAGAACGAGGCCGACGACCAGTTCGCCATCGTGCACGCCCTGCTCTCACCCACCCTCGACGTCCGCGGCCTGATCGCCGCCCACTTCGGCACCCGCCGCAGCGACCGCAGCATGTTCGAGTCTCGCGAGGAGATCGACCTGCTCCTGCGGCTGATGGACCTGGAGGGCAAGGTCACGGTGGCCAACGGCGCCGCCGGGCCGATCCCCGACGAGACCACCCCGCAGGACAGTCCGGGCGCCCAGCTGATCATCGAGGAGAGCAGGCTCGGCCCGCTGTACGTCGCGTTCCTCGGGCCGCTGACCGACATGGCCTCGGCGATCCTGCTCGACCCGGAGATCGTGCACCGCGACGTCGTGGTGATCTGGATCGGCGGCATCGGCTACGGCGGCATCGAGACCTACCCGGGCATCGAGTTCAACCTCAGCAACGACATCGCCGCCGCCAACGTGGTCTTCGACTCCGGGATCACCGTCTGGCAGGTGCCCTCCAATGTCTACTCGCAGGTATCGGTCGGCTACGCCGAACTGGAGGAGAAGATCGGCGGCACGTCCGCGCTCGCCGACTACCTGATCAAGCAGCTGGTCGAGTGGAACGCCACCTACCACCCGGAACCCATCGAGTCCCGCTCGCTCGGCGACTCTCCGGCGATCTCGCTGCTGCTCTACCCGCGCGGCGGCCAGTTCCGTACCGTGCCGGCGCCCCGCTTCGGCGCCGAGGGCCACTACCTGCCGGGCTCCGGCAATCCCGTCCGGGTCGTCGAGACCGTCGACGTCCGGTTCCTGATCGAGGACATGTTCGCGAAGATTCGCCGCTTTGGAGTTCGCCATGACAGATAGCGCTTTCAACCGACGCACGTTCCTCACCCTCAGCGGAGGCGCCGCCCTGGCTGCCGGGCTCTCCGCCTGCACCGGCGGCGGCGCCTCGGATGCGCCGACGAACACCGGGTCCAAGGAACTGCGGCTGTTCACCTACGAGGACAACTCGACGATCGACCTGCTCAAGGCCCAGATCAAACAATTCGACACGCAGAACGGTACGACCACCACGGTCGACTCCCTGCCCGGCTCCGGTGCCGCGGTCTACCCGGACAAGTTGCGGACCGAACTGCTCGGCGGCACGGGCCCGGACGTGTGGCGGATCTGGGGTGGCCAGATCGGCGCGCCGTTCGTGAAGGCCAAGCAGGCGATGGACCTGAGCGCCTACTACGACAAGTACGGGTGGGCGTCGAAACTCAACCCGGCCGCGGTGTCCGGGATGACCTTCGAGGGGCTCAAGGGCGGGTTGCCGTACATCGCTCTGGGCATCGGCGCCTGGTACAACAAGGCCGCGTTCGCCAAGGCGGGGGTCACCGCGCCGCCCACCTCCTACGAGGAACTCGAAGAGGCCAACGCCAGGATCCTCGCCTCCGGCGTCACCCCGCTGGGCACCGCCGGCAAGTACGGCTGGCACGTCATGCGACTGTACGAATACCTGCTCGAAGTCTCCGCCGGTCCGGAACTGCACGACAAACTGCTGACCGGCGCCGAGAGCTGGGACCGTCCCGAGGTGGTCACCGCCTTCACCAACTTCAAGAAGTGGCAGGACCAGAAGTGGATCCCGGAGGGCGCGATCGGCCTCGACCCGGCTGACGTGGAGCTGTGGTACGTGCAGGGCAAGACGGCGTACACGATCACCGGCCCGTGGACCGAGGCGCAGGGCATCCAGGCCGGCGGCAAGAAGTCGGCGGACTTCGGCGTCTTCCCGTTCCCGACCGGACACGAGCCGGCCCGGCACTCCGGGTTCGTCGAGGGCTACATGATCAACGCCAAGGCCGGAAACCCGGACATGGCGGCCGCCCTGCTGGACTTCCTGATCAAGCCGGAGACCCAGAAGGCCATGAACATCACCGCCTCGATCGTGGCCGGCGCCGAACCGGACCAGGCGACCCTGCCGCTGTCCTACGAGTGGTCGCAGGGTTCCGGCAAGCAGCCGTTCTACACCATCCAGGACCAGGCGTTCCCGAAGAAGCAGGCGGACCAGTACTTCGCGATCCAGAGCGACGTGCTGCAGGGTAAGACCAACCCGGCCGAGGCCGCCAAGCAGATGCAGGTGGTCATCAAGGGCTGGCAGAAATGATCACGGGCCGGACCAGGCACGGCAGCGGCCTGGTCGCCTGGGCCTTCGCCGCGCCCGCGCTGCTGGCCTACTTCCTGTTCCTGGTCTACCCGGCGATGTCGTCACTGTGGTTCAGCTTCACCGACTGGGACGGGCTGAGCGCGACCTACAACGTGGTCGGGCTCGACAACTACACGAACATGCCGAACGACCCGGTGGTCATCCAGGCCGCGATCAACAACCTGATCTGGGCCGTGGTCACCGTCGTCGTCCCGGTCGTGCTCGGGCTCGCCCTGGCGGTCGCCCTCAACGGCAAGGTTCGCGGCAAACCGATCCTGCGGCTGCTCTTCTACACCCCGGCCGTGCTGCCGCTGGTCGCCGTCGCCTCGATCTGGGGCTGGCTGTACAACCCGCAGTACGGCGCGATCAACGCGTTCCTGCGCGCGATCGGCCTGGACAGCCTGGCCCAGCCGTGGCTCGGCCAGGACTCGACGGCGCTGGGCGCGACCATGGTGGCCGCGATCTGGCTGCGGGTCGGCTTCCCGATGCTGCTCTACCTGGCCGCGTTGCAGGGGATCAGCCAGGAGCTGTACGAGGCCGCGACGGTTGACGGCGCCGGCCGGTGGCAGCAGTTCTGGCACATCACGATGCCCGGACTGCGCCCGGCGCACTACGTCGTCATCGCGCTGTCGGTCATCGACTCGTTCAAGGTCTTCGACCTGATCTACGCCATGACGTACGGCGGTCCGGGCACCGCCACCCAGGTCATGGGCACCTGGATGTACTTCAACGTCTTCCAGTACAACCAGGCCGGCTACGGCACGGCCATCGCGGTCGTGATCACCGTGGTGGCGGTCGCGGTCAGCATCCCGTACGTCCGCTCCCAGACGAAGGAGCACGCGGCATGACCTCCGTAGCGCCCACCGCCGCGCTGCCCGAAGCGACCATCGCGCCCGCCGGCAGGCCGCCCCGGCCGCAGGGTGGCGCCGGCACGACCGTACTGATGGCGCTCGCCGCCCTGGTGTGGATCTCCCCGCTGGTGCTGCTGGTGATCACCGCGCTGCGGCCGCTCTCCGACTTCGTAGCGAACGGTCCGCTGTCCTGGCCCGGCTCGTTCACGTTCGGCAACTTCGCCGACGCCTGGAACATCGGCAACTTCGCGAACACCTACCGCAACAGCACGATCCTGCTGGTCCTCAAGGTGCCGCTCGGTGTCTTCATCTCCGCGATGCTGGCGTACGCCCTGGCCAAGCTGCGCATCCGCTTCGGCGCGGCGATCATGTACACGGTGTTCCTGGGCCTGACCATCCCGATCTACATCACCATCGTCCCGGTGTTCGTGATGGCCCGCAGCGCCGGGCTGACCGACAGTCTGATCGGCCTGATCGGCCCGTACCTGGCCTTCGGCATCCCGTTCGAGGTCCTGGTCCTGCAGTCGTTCATCCGGCAGATCCCGGACGAGATCATCGAGGCCGCCCGCATCGACGGCGCCGGGGCGTGGCGGATCTTCCTGACCATCGTCCTGCCGCTGTCGGCGCCCGCACTGGTCACCGTGCTGATCCTGGACGCGGTCGCGACCTGGAACGAGTTCCTGTTCGCGCTGATCCTGCTCAGTTCGGACGCGAACAAGACGATCCCGGTCGGGCTGCTCAACTTCCAGGGCCAGTTCTCCAACAACAGCACGGGACTCGCTGCCGGCATCCTGATCGCGGTGGTGCCGATCCTGATCGCGTACACATTCCTGCAACGCTGGATCGTCGGCGGCCTGACGGCCGGCGCCGCCAAGGGCTGACCCTTATTCGGAGGCGTTGACCCGGGTCGCCAGGCGATCCAGGGAAGCCTGGAGCCGGTCGGCGGTGGTCGCCTGAGCCCGGGGGAGGCGCCGCTCGTCGGTGAGCTGCGTCCAGTCGTAGGTGTGCGTCACCCGGGTCCGGCCGGCGTCGACCGGGTCCAGCTCCCATCGCCACAGGTGGCCGGGCGGGTTCTGGCCCGGCTCGGCCGGCCGCCAGGCGATCAGCCGGCCCTCGGCGAACTCGACGACGTGGTTCTCCCGGATATTGCCGCTCGTGGTGGTCATGGTGAACACCTCGCCGACGGCCCGGACGCGCTGGCCGGCGGCCGCCTCGGACAGGTTGTCGTTGCCGTCCCAGCTCGGCTGCAGCGACGGGTCGGCGATCAGCTCGAAGATGTCCGCCGCGGCGGCCGAAATCTCACGGGCAGCAGTCACGATGCGCTCGGTCATCGGACCATCCTCGGTCATCGGCCCCTCGAAGCGGAGGACGGTCTCCAATAACGCGGCGATCCCCTTTTCATCCACGGTGACCGCCGGATCGTCGGTGTATTGCCGCACCGCCTGCCGAATCACCGTCAGTGACGGGTTCCGCGTCAGCGCCCACTCGGCGGCCTCGATCTTGGAGGAGTGCACCCCGTCCGCGGCGAAGCGCCACATGCGGCAGGCCGTGAGGACCATGAACGCGGCGTGCTCAGTGTCGTCGGTGAGCGATTGCCACGTCCGCAGCCAATGCCGGCCACGGTCGACCACCCAGGCATGCGGCACAGGTGCGATCACCTCGACCGGCGCGGCGCCGACCAGGGCGCGCCCCTGAGCGCGGGCCATGGAGAGCTCGGCGAGCAGGTCGGGAGCCTCGGACCGCCGGCGCTCCACCTCGAACTCACCCGGATACCGGCCGACCTGCAGCTCCACCGCCGGCGTCCGGGTCGGCACCGCCGCCACGTCAGCGGTGACCACATGCAGGTCGATCCCCGAGGCGTCGCCAACGTCCGCCTCGCGGACCACCTCTTCAAGCGCGCTCGCCTGCGAATCGCTGAGCCCGGAGTCGACCACGATCAGCAGGTCGATGTCGCTGCGGCCGGCCCGAAACCCACCGGCCGCCAGCGACCCATGCAAAATCACCGACCGCACCGTCCCCCCAACAGCATCGGCGCAGCGCGCAGCAAGCTCCTCAACAGGCGTCACCACAACATTCTGCCGTCTCTACCCCAACCACCCAGGCCCTCGCAGCGGTGAGGGCGGGCGACGCGACGCGCTCGGGCGTTGTGGCAGATCGGTGCGCCCGGCGGCCAGCGCTGTCCGGAGAGACCTTCCAGTCAGACGGCCACATCCGTAGCGGGTGTACCTACACCCGCCGCGGACGTGGCGGCGTTCGGGAACTCATGCGTCACTGGCCCGCCGTGCTTCCCAGCCAGATGGCCCGAAGGCCAGTTCCTGAACACCCATCGCGACCTGGACTCGAAGGGCTTCCAGCCCCGGCCCGGCCTTCCCGCCTCGGCCTCTCCGGCCGTTCCCCGGCTCGTCCCAGCCCGGCCCGGTCCGGCTCGGCCCGGCTCGTCCCAGCCCGGCCCGGCCCCGGTCCGGCTCGGCCCGGCTTGGCCCGGCCCTGCCTGGCTCGGCCCGGCATGGTCAGCCTGCGGCTCGCCATTGGGCGGGGGTCATGTCGTGGTCGGTGCGGAAGCGGCGGATGAAGTAGCTGACGTCGGGATAGCCCACCCGGTGGCTGATCGCGGCGACCGTCAGGTCCGTGTCGGCGAGTAGGCGGCGGGCCTGCTGCATTCGGCGTTGGGTGAGCCACTGCTGTACGGTGCGGCCGGTCTTGCGCCGGACCACGGTGGTCAGGTGGCCGGGGGTCAGGGACAGTTCGGCGGCCAGGTCGGACAGTGAGACCGGCTCGTGGAAACGCTGCTCGACAAGTTCGAACACTGCTGCCAGCAACGGTTCGTCGCCGGCGCGCAGTTCGTCCGGCACGCCGGCGGTCAGCCGGGAGGTGGCGACGAGCAGCAGGGTCAGGTGGGCCAGGGCGGCCTCGTGATGCCCGTCGTGCCGGTCGCGCAACTCGGCGTCCAGCGCGGCGAAACGGTCGAACCAGGCGGCCCGCTCGGCCGGCGGCACGCGCAGTCGCTGGGCCCGGTCGGCGCCGCGGGCGAACGGGAACAGCAGCGGGTGAGCGCGCCACGACGGGTACGCCCCGGCCGGCCGGATCACGTCGGCTGGGAACGACGCCGTCCAGCCGTCCTCGACGACCTCGTCGTGCGGCGAGATGAACGAGACGACCTGGCCGGGGGCGATGACGAACAGGTCGCCGTCGGAGACCGTCCAGGTGCGGCCGTCGAGCAGGATCCGGCCGTCGGCCCGGTGCGCATAGAAGAGCACCAGGAAGTCGTGGGCGTGCGTCCAGCCGGGCGCCCACGAATCGCGGGGGATCCGGCCGGCCTTGACCGGCGCCGCGCCGGGCCGCCGATCGAACCCGACGACAGCCGAAGAAAGTGCTATCCCCTCCACAGATCCGCCGTTGTCCGTGTACTCGCCGAGCATGAGACTCATCTTAAGACCGAACATCGTCTGATCGGAGCGTGGAATGGCCACCACCAACCAGGACTATCTGCCGGCCATGGGGCAGCACTGGCTGCTCTTCCTCTACGACCCGTTGACTCGCATCTGGGGTGTGCCGAAGATGCACGCGGCACTGCTCGATCGCGCGGACATCCGGCCCGGGCACCGGGTGCTCGACATCGGCTGCGGGACCGGCAATCTGCTCCGTGCGCTGGGCAGGCGCACGCCGGGCGTACCGATGACCGGCATTGATCCTGATCCGGCCGGCCTGCGCCGTGCCGGGCGCAAGGCCCGCCGGGCCGGCCTGGAAATCGAGTTCAAGCAGGCGTACGCGTCGAGCCTGCCGTTCCCCGACGCCGGCTTCGACCGGGTGCTCTCGTCGTTCATGCTGCACCACCTGCGCGAGGAGGAGACGCGGCAGGGCCTCGCCGAGATCCGGCGGGTGCTGCGGCCCGGCGGCGAACTGCACATCGTCGACGTGGCCGGGATGTCCGCCGAGGGCCGGGCCGGCCGCAAGGTCGCGCACAAGCATCCCCACCTCGTCGGCAACCTCCCGGGCCGGGTGCTGGCCGCGCTGCGCGAGGCCGGCTTCGGCGAGGCGACCGAGAACGGCCGCGGCAAGGACCGCTTCGGCGGCCACGTCTTCTACCGCGCCGCGAAGTAAGGCGCCGCTCCGGCCGGCCCACCGTCTGGCCCCGCTCGGTGCTCGACGAACAGGCCGTGACCGCCCGCTTCGAACAGGTCTTCGTGGACGGCTTCCGGGCCGCCGAGCGCAGCACCCTGGCCGTGGGCTGTTTCGCGCTCGGCAACTGGGTCGGTGGCATGTACACCACGGCCGCCTGCCGTGACCTCGCCGCCCGCGGCCATCCGATCACCGTCGCGACGCCCGGCAACGACGTCGCCGAGATCCTGCGGGTGGTCGCCGAACTCGGGCCGCTCTTCGACCAGGTCGTTCTGCTCGGCTATCCGCCGTTCATCAAGAACGTCATCGACGCGGGGGCCGGCTGGTCCGCGTACCGAATCAAGATCGTGCTGGCCGGTGAGGTCTTCAGTGAGGCCTGGCGCGACCTGGTGGCCGCCCGGGCCGGCATGGCCGACCCGGCCACGGACGTGGCGTCCCTCTACGGCACGGCCGACGCCGGGGTCCTGGGCAACGAAACCCCATTGAGCGTACGCGTGAGGCGGTTCCTCGCCGACCGCCCGGACATCGCGACGCCGCTGTTCGGCGACGGCCGCCTGCCCACCCTGGTCCAGTACGACCCGGCCACCCGCTTCTTCGAGACGGTCGGCGACACGCTCGCCTTCACCGCCGACGGCGCGCTGCCACTCATGCGCTACCACATCGCCGACGATGGCGGGCTGATCAACCACGCCGACCTGATGACGCTCTGCCGCGACCACGACTTCGATCCCGGGGACGGACCGGAGCTGCCGTTCGTCTGGGTCTTCGGCCGGTCGCTGTTCACCGTCTCGTTCTTCGGCGCCAACCTCTACCGGGAGAACGTCACCGTCGGCCTGGAACGCCTACACGTCGCCGGCCAGGTCACCGGCAAGTTCGTGCTGCGCAGCGTCGAGGACGCCGACCGCGACCGGCGCCTGCGGGTGGCGGTCGAGCTGGCGCCCGGCGGGACCGGCACACCTGAGCTGGCCGCGACGATAGCGGAGTCCATCCGCACCGAGCTGCTGCGGCTCAACAGCGAGTTCGCGCACTACGTGCCCGCGGAATACCAGCTGCCGCAGGTGGACTTGCGCGCGACCGGCGACCCGGAATTCTTCCCGCCGGGCGTGAAGCATCGCTACACCCGACCTTGAAAGATCGTTTTTCAACCGATAGCGATCAATGGGGAAACTGTGTCAATCTGAGACTCGCCCGGTTGGATGGAGGTGGCGCGTGCAATCTCCTAGACGGCTTCTGTTGTCGTTGCTGGTTGCTTTGGCCGCGCTCCTGACCGGGGTGATCGGAATTGCCGTGGAGGCGGCGACCGTGCCAGGCGATTGGCCTTGGCCAGC
Organism: Actinoplanes sp. NBC_00393; assembly: GCF_036053395.1. Taxonomy (NCBI): domain Bacteria; kingdom Bacillati; phylum Actinomycetota; class Actinomycetes; order Micromonosporales; family Micromonosporaceae; genus Actinoplanes; species Actinoplanes sp. NBC_00393. The sequence goes on from NZ_CP107942.1 coordinate 2,149,732, forward strand.
CAACCTGATTCAAAAAGAGCCATGGCTGTGGGTAGGGGTCATTCTCCTGTTGATGGTCATTCTCGCGGTGTGGATGTCGATGACCGGCGAGAAGCGTGTCGTACCGCGGGGCGACGGTGGCGACAACGCAACGACGGCTGGCGTGCACAACTCGCACAACACCTACCACTACTACGGTGACAGCGCTGCCCGGCCTCCGATGCCCGCCTTAGCCCCGGAGCAGGAGGCCAGCGACGACGGTCCGGGTTATCGTGAGGTGCCGGATCTACCGGAGTTTGTGCCGGTCGCAGTGCGCGACCGTGTCGACGTGCTGGAGAGGCTGCGGGCGGAACTGCAAGATTCGCGGACCGTCTTCCTGCAACTGGTGGGTGATCCCGGGATCGGCAAGACTGCTGTTGCAGCCGAGGTCGCCCGAATGGCTCCTGGGGAAGTCGAGCCGATCTATCTGGCGGTTCAGGGACACCCTGGAGTAAATGCGGTGACCGTACTGGATCGCCTGGCCACTGCGATCGGGGATCCGGTCGAGCGGCAACGAATTGGTGAGCGAATCCGTGCTCCAGAGGCAGATTTCCGCAGCAAGCTCGAGGATGTTCTGGCGCACTTGGGAAACCGGCAGATCTGGCTTATTTTAGACGACGCCCAGGATCTGATTTCCGTGGACGGGCGGGTAATTCGTGACGAGATGCTGGATTCGCTCTTCGCGGAACTCCTGGTCACCGCACGCGAACACCGGACGAAGGTCCTCATCGTCACTCAGAAGCCGCTGCCGCTAGCCGAGTTCTCCGAGGTGCAGATGATCGGCGGGCTCACCGGCGACGACTTCGACGGCTTCCTGACCGACCTGGCTGCGGCGGGTCTGTCCGGCTCGGCTGACCTTCCATCTTCGGAGGTTGCCAAGGCGACCGGCGGGATTCCTCGCGGGGCCGAATTGGTTTTGGCGGCTCGGGAGGTGACCCGCGTGCGTGCGTCCGACCTGCTACGGGCCGCGGACAAGCCGTCGTACTGGGCAAAGGTCATCCTGTCTGCGCTGGCCCCGTCCCAGCAGCGTGTTGTGCGGGCACTGGCAGCCTTGGGCCGTCCAGCCGGGCCCGACGTCGTTGCTCACCTTTGCGGTGACGACGAGGGCGACGTGCGTGACGTCCTGATCGCGCTGACGGGCTGCCGGCTGGTCAGGCACCGCGGTCACCGGTTCTACTTGCCGGCTGCAGAGGCGGCACGGTTGGCGGCGTTCATCGGCGACGAGCCGGTGCGGGAGTCCCGCCGGCGGGCAGCGAAGTACTTCGCGAGCCGGGAACGTGGCACCGCCCTGCGGTTGGCCGATCTTGAGGATGCGTTCCACGCCATTGACTTGTACCTCAGAGCCGACGAACCAGTCCTTGCTGTGCGCCTCGCGGACCAGCTTGAATACCGGCACCTGCGGAGCTGGGGTCACAGTGCCGTACTGCTCCCATGGCTGCAGGAACTCGCGAGCGGCCTAGAAGGTCATCTTCCTGAGCAGGTGATCAACGCGTCCTTGCAGGCGCAGGCCCAGGCGCAACAAGGAAACTTGAAGGAGGCGATCGCCACGATCGGGTGGGCCGGCCGGATGAACCGTGATCCTGCCAAACAGGTCGAACTAGTCGTGGACCTCAGTGGCTACTGGTTCCGTGCCGGCCAATTGGCGAACGCGAGAGGCGGCTATCGGTTCCTCACCGAGCATCCGTCAGGGCATCCGGTGATTCCCTTCGGGCTGGCTGGGTTGGCGCGGTGCCAGGTGGAAATTGGTGACTTCACAACCGCCCGGGAGCATATTGCAGCGGCGCGGGCCGCGCTGGCCGAACTGGACGGCAAGCGTGACTCGACCCGTCGCCTCGAGATCGACCTGCTTTACCAACGGGCCCTTATCAGCTCAGAGGAGGGCGACGAACGAGCCGCCAACGGCCTCCTCGACGAAGCCAGGGATAGGGCTCGGCCTGACGAGCGCGTGCGTGAGGCACGCTGCGACGACCTCGAAGCCAGGATGCACCTTTACCGGCGTGACCACCGTGCCGCGTACCGACTCGCGAAGAGGGCCTACTCCGTGGCGGCCCAGGTGGGCAATCCTAGCCTCTACAGCACGGCGGGAGTGACTCTCGCCTTGACCGAACTGAGTCAGGGCCGGCCGAGTGAGGCGTTAGCCGCCGCCACCGTAGCTGCACGGTACGGCCTTCGGCTCTACGCCCCCGAGACACTCGTCGTCCAGGGGTTAGCCTCGCTGCGGTGCCGCGACGTGGGTGATCGCACACGGAAGTGCTTCATGTCCGCTGTCCAACTCACCGGGGAACTGCTACCTCTCGCGGAGGGCAGCTATCTGCTCCACGAGGCACGCGGTTTGGCCTTGGGCGGTCTTGCGCTGCTGCACTCTGCCGACGAAAAGAAGGCAGAAGAGGCATACGAGGCTGCCATAGCGGTTGTGGATCATCCGGGTGCCCGGGCGCGCCGACGGGAACTGTTCACCGCGCTGATCGCTGATCAGCCCAACGACGTACTCCCGGAGTTGCGAAAGCTTCTACTTTGATCAGAGCCAGCCCTGATTCTGGGCCTTGATGAGCGCGTCGGTGCGGTTACTGGCCCCCAGCCTGGTGTACAGATCCCGCAGGAGGCGGAACATCATTCGCTCGGAATAACCCGCCTCGGTAGCCAGTCGGTTGACGGTCATCCCTTTTGCGAGCTTGCGCAACCAATCGCGATCTTGCGCAGAGGGTCCCTCGGGCAGCGGTTCCGTGGTGACCGGTGCGGTCAAGGCACGTAACACATCGACCGGGACTATGGGTTCACCACGGAGGACGGCCTGGAATCGTTCGCGCAGTAGCGCGGGACTGGTGTCGCGTGCCATGACGCATACCGCCCCGGCCCGTAGAGCACGCACTGAGGCAGTCACTGACATTTGCTCCAGCAACGCCACCAGCCTCAAGTCGGCGGTCATCCGGGCAAGGCTCTCCATCAGATGCCAGTCGGACTCGGACAGCAGGGTGAGGATGACGACCTTGGTCTGTCGATCGTTCACCCAGGCCACCAGGTCGTCCGGGGCCTCCGATTCGAACCCGGCGCCGCGCAAGATCTCCTTGAGGCCGTGCCGGAAGACCGGCAGGGGATCGGCGACAGCGATCCGCACCAGCATGGAATCGTGACCTCCGATCACCACAGAAAACGTCCGCTGATCCTTGCCGATGTCGTGACGGTGCGCCACTAAGCCACGCCATTGCAGGGAACTGCCACTTTTCTGGCGTCATGGACCTGCGCGCCCTCAGCCACTTAGCGTGACTGACATGTCACCATCTGGCGATGTCCCTGAGTTTCGTGCTGAGGACTTTCCTGAGCTGAATGATCCGCGTTATGCAAACTTTGCTCGCTTTTCGTTCTTCGATGACGTGGCTGGGCTCAGGGCCGCCGTAACGGAATGCCTCAACGAGGCGTCGACCCGCACGGCCGAACTCGATGCCTGCGCAACGCGATTGGCGAGCCTGCTGTATAACCTCGCCCAGATCGCTCTGAGTAGTCAGAGCCAGGACCTCCGCGATGCCTATCTACACCTACGCTCGGCGCTGAGCATCGTTGAACAGGCCAGTGCAAACCTTCGATCAGCACATGCGAGCGGCGAGCGGTACGTCGGTAATTCGTGACTGCCCCACATCGCGGGTCCGTCGAACGGTTGGTCCTAACTGGCCGTACCTACTGTCGCGCCGCCTTCTCCTCTCGGTGCCCGTCCCGGAAGAATGCGATGTCTCCACCGCACAATCGAGGAGACACCTTTCATGCGTAAATTGTTCGGAGCCGGATTCGCGGTCGCTCTCGCCGCGGTCGGTGGCCTCGCCGTCTCGTCGCCGGCCTCGGCGGCGCCGGCGCTGCGTTTCCACAGCACGCAGTACGACTCGCCGGGTAAGGACACCCGCAGCAACAAGAGCCTCAAAGCTGAATGGATCTCGCTGGTCAACACCGGCAAGAAGGCGGTCAGCCTGAAGGGCTGGACGATCGTCGACAAGTCGCGGACCTACACGTTCGGGAACGTGCGGATTGCGGCGAACGGCGGCCGGATCTGGCTGCACACCGGATCGGCCACCGACACCGCGACGCACGTCTACTGGGGTAGTGGGAACTACGTGTGGAACAACACCGGGGACACCGCGATTCTGCGGACCCCGGCGAAGAAGCAGCACGACAAGTGCACGTGGAACAACAAGAAGGGCCGCACCAAGGTCGCCTGCTGACCATCGGGCCAGACCGGACCCGCCGCCGCTGCTCAGGTGCGGCGGCGGGTCCGGATGGCGTAGAACACGACACCGGCGACGAGCAGCAGGCACAGGCCCTGCAGGCCGGGGGAGTCGTCGTATCCGCCGAAGATGAAACCGGCGACGCCGAGCGCGATCGCGAGCGCGATGATGACGTATTTCATTCGGATTCCCCGTCCTCCACGTATTCCAGCAGGTCGCCGGGCTGGCATTCGAGCACCCGGCACATCGCTTCGAGGGTGCTGAACCGTACCGCTTTGGCCCGGCCGTTCTTCAGGACCGCGATGTTCGCCGGGGTGAGTCCCACCTTCTCGGCGAACTCGCCCACGCTCATCTTGCGTTTCGCCAGCTGCACATCGATGCGCACGACGATCGGCATCAGATCACCGCTTCCATGTCGGTGCGCAGTGTGGTGGCCCGCCGCAGCAGGGCCCGCATGACCACCATGAGCAGCCCGATCACCGCGACCCCGACCAGCGCGAGGAACAGCAGCAGCGGCAGGCCGGGATCGGTCGCGTTGATGCCGACGAAGAGGAAGACGCCGGCCAGCACCACCCAGCCGGACGCGATCGCCCACACGATCGCGTCCACCCAGACCAGGGACTCCTCGCTGAAGATCCGGTCATTCTTGACCCGGGTGAGCAGCTTCCAGGTGGCCACGATGACCACCTGCACACACACCACCCAGAAGATCGACACGATGGTGGCCGGCCACCTCAGGTAGGCGTCGTCCGGACTCTCCCGGGCCATGTGCGCGAACTGCCCTGGCAGCGACACCGTCTCGAAGAAGACCAGCACGCCGAAAAGCGCGACCAGGAAGAACCGGAGCGCGGCAACCGCTCGACTTTCAGAAAACATGGATCGAATCTCGCTGGAAACCTATCGATAGTCAATAGGGCGCGCCGTGAAGATCTTGTGCAGGTGGCCACCTAGCGACTGCCCGGCCCGGGTCACCAGCCGCCGGCTCAGGGCCGGATCCCGGCTCGGATCCTCCCGCGTCAGGTCGGTCAGCGCGTACAGGCCGGACAGGCCCAGACGCTGCTGCTCGTCCGCGGTGAGCGAGTTGCGCCCGACCACCGCGTAGGCCGGCCGCGGCGCCGCCCGCGCGGCGACCACGGCCGGCAGCTTGCCCCACAGCGTCTGCGAATCCATGTGGCCTTCGCCGACGACGACCGCCCGGCAGCCCTCGAGTGCCTCGTCGAAGCCGAGCAGGTCGAGGAAAAACTCCGCGCCGGAGACCTGCCGGGCGCCCAGCCACAGCGCGGCGAAGCCGATGCCACCGGCCGCGCCGGCGCCGGCTTGCGAGGCCAGATCCAGCGGCGACCTTCCGGTCACCGAAACCGGCAGGGCGCGAGCCAGGCGGTCAAGTCCGGCTTCAAGCTGATTGATCTGTACGCCCGAAGCGCCCTTCTGCGGCCCGAAGACAGCCGCCGCGCCGTCCGGCCCGAGCAGCGGATTGCCGACGTCGGTCGCCACGATCAGCTCGATCCCGTGCAGCGGATTACCGACGTCGGTCGCGACGGCCAGCTCGGTCCCGTGCAGCTCGGTCCCGTGCAGCGGATTGCCGACGTCGGACGCGACGGCCAGCTCGGTCCCGTGCAGGGGGGCGCTGATGTCGACGCCGGCGATCCGGTCCAGCGTCGCGCCGCTCGGGCTGATCTCCGCTCCGGTCTCGTCCAGGAAGCGCGCGCCGAACGCGGCCAGCATCCCGGCGCCGCCGTCGGTGCTGGCGCTGCCGCCCAGGGCGAGCACGATCCGGGAGACCCCGGTACCGGCCGCGGCGGCGACGGCCTGCCCGAACCCGAGGCTTGACGAGGTCATCGGTGCGCGTACCCCGGAAAGGGTGGCCAGGCCGCACGTGCTCGCCACCTCGACCACCGCGGTGTGGCCGTCGGAGGCGAACTGTGCCCGCACCGGGCGCCCGTCAGCGCCCACCACGGTGACCTCGTGGGCCCGGAAGCCTGCGTGCAGCGCGGCGGCGACACTGCCGTCCCCGCCGTCGGCCAGCGGCAGCAGCCGGGCCTCGACCCCGGCCGCTGCCAGCCCTTCGCCGAGCGCGCCGGCCACCTCGGCCGCGGTCAGCGACCCCTTGAACTTGTCGGGAGCGACGAGAACCCGCACGTCAGACCCCTGCCGTGACACGCTGCTCGGCGGCTGGTTGCGAGTCGGCCGGTTGCGAGTCGGCCGGCTGCGAATCGGCCGACTGCGAGTCCGCCGACTGCGAATCGGCCGGTTGCGAGTCCGCCGACTGCGAATCGGCCGGGTGCGGCACGATCTCGCCGCGCAGCACCGCCCGGGCCCGGGCGTGGTCGAGGGTGTTGTCCCAGCGCGCGATGAACAGGGTGGCGACCGCGTTGCCGCAGAAGTTGACCAGCGCCCGGCACTCGGACATGAACTTGTCGATGCCGAAGATCAGCATGATGCCGGCCGCCGGAACCGTGCCGACCGTGGCCAGGGTTGCGGTCAGAGCGATGAACCCGCCGCCGGCCACCCCGGCCGCACCCTTGGAGGTGAGCAGCATGACCGCGAGCAGGCCGAGCTGTTCGCCGATCGACAGGTCGGTGTTGGTGGCCTGCGCGATGTACAGGGCGGCGAGCGACAGGTAGATGGCGGCGCCGTCCAGGTTGAACGAGTAGCCGGTCGGCACGACCAGCCCGACGGTGGACTTCTGCACGCCGGCGAACTCCATCTTGCGCATCAGGCCGGGCAGCGCCGGTTCGGCGGTCGACGTGCCGAGCACCAGCATCAGTTCCTCGCGCAGGTAGCGCAGCAGCTGGAAGATGTTGAGCCGCAGGTAGAGCATGACTGCGCCGAGCCCGACGATCACGAACAACGCGGACGTGACGTAGAAGAGCGCGATCAGGGAGCCGAGGCTGGTCAGGGTGGACAGGCCGTACTTGCCGATGGCGTAGGCCATTGCGCCGAACGCGCCGACCGGGGCCAGCTTCATGACGTACGACAGGATCTTGAAGACGATCGTGGTCAGGCGGTGGACGCCGTCCAGGATCGGCGCGCCGGCCCTACCGACCGCGTTGAGGGCGACGCCGAAAATGACCGCGATGAAGATGATCTGCAGGATCTGGCCTTCGACGAACGGGCCGAGGATGTTGTCCGGCAGCACCTTGAGCAGGAAGTCCCACCAGTGCGACTCCTCGCCGGCCTCGACCAGTTCGGTCACGTCGTCGCTGGCCTGCAGGGTGGCGGGGTCGACGTTGACGCCGTCGCCGAGACGGAACAGGTTGATCGCGACCAGGCCGGTGGCGAGCGCGACGATCGTACCGATCTGGAAGTAGGTCAGGGCTTTGAGGCCGGTCAGGCCGACCTTCTTGAGATCGGCGACGCTCGCGATGCCGCCCACGATGGTCAGGAACACCACCGGGCCGATCAGCATCTTCATCAGGTCGACGAAGGAGGTGCCGATGGGTTCGAGGGCGGCGCCCAGGTCGGGCCAGATGGCGCCGACCGCGATGCCCAGCACGATCGCGACCAGCACGTAGAAGTAGAGCTGCCGGTACCAGCGGCGTTTCGTGTCCATGAGGCTCCTTCGATGTCTGTGATGCCTCACACCGTGCGGGACCGGGTTTCGAAACGTCCAAGACATCTTTGCTAGCTCACCGATAGGTTCGGCCTATGGATGCACGTCAGTTGACGTACTTTCTGGCGGTCGCCGAGCATTTGAACTTCAATCGGGCCGCCGAGCAGCTGCATCTCGCGCAGCCGTCGCTGTCGCAGGCGATGAGTCTGCTGGAGCGCGAGCTCGGCGTGCCGCTGTTCCACCGGGTGGGGCGCGGCATCGTGCTCAGCGACGCCGGCCGGCAGCTGATCGAGCCGGCCCGGCAGGTGATCCGCGACCTGGAGAACGCGAAGGCAGCCGCCCGGTCGGTGCGCGGGCTGGAACGCGGCCGGGTCGACATCGTCGCCATGCCCAGCCCGGGCATGGAGCCGCTGTCCACACTGACCAGGATGTTCACCGAGACCTACCCGGGGATGAGCCTGCTGATCGACGCCGCGTTCACCCCGGAGGAGGTGGTGCAGGCGGTCAAGGCCGGGCGGGCCGAGATCGGGCTGCTCGGCGCGGCCACCGCGCCGCACACCGGCGGCCTGGACGTGCGGCACGTCGAGGACCAGCCGCTGGTGCTGATCTCCCCGCCGGGCGAGGCCGGTGCCGGGCCGATCGACAGGGCCGAACTCGGTGGGATGCGGATGATCGCCAGCCGGCAGGGCAGCCTGATGCGGCAGCTCGTCGACGACGTGCTCGCCAGCGGGATCGAGGTGGAGATCGTCGTCGAGGTCGAGCACCGTACGTCGATCCTGCCCATGGTGCTCGCCGGTGTCGGGCACGCCGTCATGCCGTCGTCCTGGACCACGCTCGCCCGGCGGGCCGGCGCCACGGTACGGCAGATCGAGCCGGTCTCGCTGCTGCGGATCTCTGTGGTCTCGCGGCGCGAACGGCTCGCCCCAGCCGCGCAGGCCTTCCTCGGGTGCGTAGATAGGGCGTACCTATCGGTCTGATCGGGGTTTCATCTTGGACGCCGCCGCCGGTCCGGGCGTTGACTCGAAGGCATGACGACACCGCAGAGATTCCGTATCGCCGCTATTCCCGCCGACGGCGTCGGCATCGAGGTCGTCGAGGCCGGCCGGGCTGTCCTCGACGCGCTCGCCGCCGGCTCCCACGGCCGGTTCGCCTTCGACTGGCAGGACTTCGACTGGGGCAGCGACTACTACGCCCGGCACGGCGAGATGATGCCTTCGGACGGGCTCGACCAGCTCAAGGACTTCGACGCCCTCTACTTCGGCGCGGTCGGCTGGCCGAGCGTCCCGGACCATGTCAGCCTCTGGGGACTGCGCCTCAAGATCTGCCAGAACTTCGACCAGTGGGCGAACGTACGCCCGGTCGACTTTCTGCCCGGTATCCAGAGCCCGCTGCGCAAGGCCGACACCACCGAGCTCAACTGGGTCGTCGTGCGGGAGAACTCCGAGGGCGAGTACGCCGGGGTCGGCGGCCGTAACCTCGGCGCGCGGCCCGGCACCGGCGAGGTCGCTGTGCAGTCGGCGTTGTTCACCGAGTACGGCTGTGAGCGGATCATGCGCTTTGCTTTCGATCTGGCGCGTACCCGTACCCGGCGCAAGGTCTCCAGCGTGACCAAGAGCAACGCCCAGCAGTACGGCATGGTCCTGTGGGACGAGGTCTTCGCCCGGGTCGCGGCAGATTACCCGGACGTGGAGACTGAGAGCGTGCTCGTCGACGCCATGGCCGCGAAGTTCGTGCTGCGCCCCGAGGACCTCTCGGTCGTGGTCGCCTCGAACCTGAACGCCGACATCCTGTCCGACCTGGGCAGCGCCCTGGCCGGCAGCCTGGGCCTGGCGGCGAGCGCGAACCTCAACCCGGAACGCCGCTTCCCGTCCATGTTCGAGCCGGTGCACGGGTCCGCCCCGGACATCGCCGGGCAGGGCATCTGCAACCCGGTCGGCGCGATCGGCAGCGCCGCGCTGATGCTCGACCACTTCGGTCTGCACGACGAGGCCAAGGCCGTGCGGCACGCGATCGAGGTGACGACGGGCGCCGGGGTGCGTACCCGGGACGTGGGCGGCACCGCGACCACCCGCGAGGTGACCGCGGCCATCATCGACCACCTGGCGGTGTAAGTGAACTCTCCCGACCCGGCCGGCGTCGCGCGCTCGGTCATCGAGTCGAACCTGTACATGACCCTGGGCACCGCCGACGAGACCGGTACACCCTGGGCGGCGCCGGTCTGTTACGTGGCCGCGGCCGGGCATCGGGAGTTCTACTGGGCGTCGCGGCCCGAGGCGCGGCACTCGCGCAACCTTGCGGTGCGCCCTTCGCTGAGCGTGGTCATCTTCGATTCGCAGGTGCCGGTCTACCAGGGCCGGGCGGTCTACCTGGAAGCGGTGGGGGAGCAGCTGACCGGGGCCGACCTGCACGCCGGCATCGCGATCTACAACGGGCCGGCCGCGGAGCGGGGCTCCGCGATCCTCGAGCGTACGGATCTCGAAGCGCCCGCTCCGCACCGGCTGTACCGGGCCACGGTCGTTCAGTCGTGGATCCTCGACGGGTCGGACATCCGGATCCCACTCGACGCGCGGTAGTGGGCTCGCCTGCCGATCGCCGTCACGGCCACGACGATGATCGGGACCAGGGTCAGGTGACACACCGCCAGGGCGGTCTTGCTGACACCGTCGAAATCGGTCGGCAGGGTCATCACCACGATGGTCCCGACCGCCAGCACCGGCCCGATGATCAGCGCGGCCCGGACCACCCAGGCCGCCCGTGACGCCAGCAGCGCGACCACGGTCAGCCCGACCAGAAGCGGCACCAGGCTGAACCCGGCGACCGTGACCGCGTCCACCTCGGCCGGTCCCTGCGCCGAGGTGAAGGTGTAGGTGCCGCCGGCCGCCCGCCCGATCAGGTAGACGGCGAGGTTGACGACCACGGCCAGGGCGGCCGCCGCGGCGACGACCCTAGACATCGGCGGTCTGCTCGCGGACCAGGTACGCCTCGATGCGGGCGAACGCACCGGCCCACACCTCGCTGACGAAGAAGTCGCGGATCTCCGGCACCGGGAAGCCGCTCTGCGCGACGGTCATCAGCGTGCCGCCGTCGGCGGCCTCGAAGGAGATCTCGATGCGGGTCGTCATGGTCATTCCGTCCGGGGTGACGCCGGTGGACTCGGTGACCAGCCGGCGCGGGCGCTCGATCTCCAGGAACGTCTGCGTCTCCCGGATCAGGTTGTCCGGGTCGGGACCCCACACCGCGGTCTGCTTCCCGCCGACCCGCAGGTCGACCTCGATCTCGACGATGCCGGGCTCCTCGTCGAGGATGCTGAACCAGATCTTCTGCTTCTCGGCGTCGGTGTACGCGTCGAAGACCTCCTCGGGCGTCGCGGGCAGCTGCCGCGTCATCCGCATCTCCAGCGTCATCATGGTCCCTTCGAGTCGGATTGCTTCAGGGTGAAGTAGGCGTCCAGACCGTCCAGGCGCCGTGCCCAGAGCCGCTGGTAGAAGCTGATCCAGGCCATCGCCTCGTCGAGCGGGGCGTCACCCAGGCGGCACTGCCGGGAGCGGCCCACCTTCTCGGTGACGACCAGCCCGGCGTCCTCGAGGACCTGGACGTGCTTCTTCATGCCGGTCAGCGTCATCCCGGTGGGCTCGGCGAGCTCGCCGATGGTGGCCGGGCGCTGGCCCAGCCGGACCAGGATGCCCCGGCGGGTGGGGTCCGCCAGCGCGGCGAAGACCCGATCCAGAACAGCTTGCTGAACCATGTGGTTCACCGTAAGACACTGAACCGAATAGTTCAACGTCCCGCGTGTCTGCTACTGGACCCCGAGGACCCGGTGCCCGACCGCGATCGACTCACCGGAGATCGCGGCTGCCTGCGCCGACGCCAGGAAGGTGATCAGGGCGGCGACCTGCTCCGGCGTGGAGTCGCCGGGCGCCGCGGGCTGGGGCGCCGGGCTCGGGGTCGCGGTGACCAGGCCCGGGTTCACCACGTTGATCGTGATGCCGGTGCCGGCCACCGAGTCGGCCAGCGCTTTGGACGCGACGATCACCGCGGCATTGCGCACCGAGCCGGTCACCGAGCGGCTGAGCAGCGCGTTCTGTCCGCTGACGTTGATGATCCGGCCGAAACCGGCGCGCCGCATGTACGGCAGCACCGCATCGACGACCCGCAGATAGCCGACCGCCTTCGCGTCGAACGCGTCGAGCACCTGCGCCGGGTCCTGATCCTTTGCCGGGTCGAGGGTGTTCGCGGGCGGCGCCGCCGCGTTCACCACGATGTCGATGCCGGCCTCGGAGGCGATCAGCTCCTCGACGGCGGACTCCACCGAGGCCGCATCCCGGGTGTCGAGCGTGACCGTGCGGACCTGGCCGTCGAGTTCACCGGCAGCCTCCGCCAGCTTCTCGGCCGAGCGGGCGGCGAGCACGACCCGTACCTTCTCCCGGATCAGCGCGGCCGCGACCGCCCGGCCGATCAGGCCGCTGCCACCGACGATCAGAGCGGTACGCCCAGCGATGCCGAGATTCATGCCCGGTTAGATATCACGGCGCGGTGATCCGGTAAATGGCGCCGGCGTGGTCGTCGCTGACGTACACGGCCCGGTCCGGACCCTGCACCGCCATGACCGGGCGTCCCCAGCGGGAGCCGTCCTCGTCCTGGAAGCCGGTGAGCAGGGTCTGCTGCGGGCCGAGCGTGCCGTTGCGCCAGGCGAAGAACGACACCTCCGGAGCGCGGGGCGGCCTGCGGTTCCACGAACCGTGGATGCCGACCAGCGCGCCCTCGCCGTACTCGCCGGCCAGGCCGGGCCCGGTCGCGAAGCTCAGGCCGAGCGGCGCCGAGTGTGCGCCCATGCCCTGCTCGGTCGGCGCCAGGGCGGCGCAGTCCAGCTTCGAGCCGTCCGGGTTGTTCTTCAGGTCGCGGACATACGGCCGGTTGGTGTAGCTCAGCTTGTCGCCGCCGTCGACGTCCGGGTCCGGGTTGCAGTAGGGCCAGCCCAGGTCGCGACCCTTCGTGAGCCGTGCGAGCTGCTCGAACGGGTGGTCGTTCACGTAGTCCTGCAGCACCTTGCCCTGGTCGGAGTCGCCGTCGCCGTCGTAGTCCCGGTCGTGCGGGTACTCCACGTTGTCGCGATGGTTGACCGCGGTCCACACCGCGCCGTCCGGGTCGACGGCCAGGCCGGTGCCGTTGCGCACGCCCCGGGCGAAGGTCTCCGGTTTCCCGCCACCGGCCGGCACCCGCAGGATCGAGGCGCGCTCCGGGGTGGCGTCGCGGTCCTCGGCGGACACGTTGCCGGTCGAGCCGACCGACACGTACAGCTCGCCGTCCTCACCGACCGCCACGCTCTTCAGCGCGTGCGAGTAGGCGCCGCGCAGCTCCGGGCTCTTCTCGTCCGGCAGGCCGTCCACCACGACCCGCTTGCCGGACAGCGTCCCGGCGTCGTAGGCGAAGGCGTCCACCTGATCACTCTCGGCCACGTACAGCGTGTCGCCCTCGAAGGCGAGGCCGTGCGGCTGGTTCAGGCCGCTGACCAGGGTGCGCTGCGCGGGTGCGGTGTCGCCCTGGCCCGGCGTCAGCTCGACGATGTCGCCGAACTCCGGCCGGGAGACCAGGAGACGCCGGTCCGGGGTCCAGGCCAGCAGCCGGGCGCTGGGCACCCGGGCCCAGACATCGACCTTCCAGCCGGGTGGCGCCTGCACTTGCCGGTTCCGGTCGAAGGGGTCGGCCTCAGTGCCGGCAAGCGGGCGTACGGTCGTGGCCGCCAACGCCGGCACCGAGGCCGATCCCTCGCTCGGCTGCACGACAGGAGGTGCCGGCTCAGCGGGGGACGAGCACGCGCCAAGGGCGAGGAGCAGAGCCACCGTACGAATCTTCACTGTGCATCTGTACCCATTCGCCCTGCGTGATGCAACTGTCAGAACTCGTCCACGCGTGTCGCCTGGTTCGGGCAGGCGACGTCGATCGCCAGCTTGATCAGCTCACGGGCGGTGGCCTGGTCGGTCGCCTCGGCGTCCAGCGTGCCCAGCGATCGGGTGACCGCCACGATGTCGTCGGCGGGTCTGCCGGCGGCCAGGTCGACGCACGCGTTGCCGGCGATCGCCTCGATCTCGCCGTCGGTGCGGCCTTCGGCGACTTCCGGCAACTGCGCCCGGACGACCTCCACGAAACCGCCGCCCGGCGCCTCGGTCGCTGTTGCCGTCGCTGTTGCCGTCGCCGTCGCCGTCGCCGTTGTCGTTGCCGGCGCTGGCTTCTCGGGTTCGGTCGTTGTCGTCCCGTTCACGTTCACCGTGCAGCCGGCCAGTGCGACCATCGCCGCCGCCAAGGCCACTGTCGGCCACATTCGCTGCATCATCAGGCCCCTTCGGTCTTCAAGATCAGCTGAGGGTAGATCATGCGTGCACGGGGAACGCGGCGCGCGGTTCGCTGCCTGACCACCACAGGCCGATCGCCAGCGCCGCGGTCGCCTCCAGGTAGGCGGCCCGGGCCAGACCGCCGCACGGCGCCGGGGTGCAGCCGATCGAGCGGATCAGGGCCTCGACGGCGGCGGTCGCGGTGGGATGGTCGGTGCAGAACGGTACGGCCAGCGGATTGTTCTCGAACACCGGTGGGCGCAGCGTCCAGATGCTGACGTGGCAGAGGTTGAACGCCTTCACCAGGTAGGCGGCGGGTGCGGCGGCGGCCAGTTGCCCGGCCATCGGCTCGCCGTCGAGCATGAGGCCGCCGGCGGTGGGCACGACGCTGTTGGTGCAGTCGATCACCGTGCGTCCGGTTAGGTTGTGGGCGTTTGCGCGTACCAAATCTGGTGCTGCTTGTGCCGGGACCGCGACCAGAGCTGCTTGGCCGTGCCGTGCGGCCTCCTCGATGGTGCCGTGCGCCGCGCCGATGCCGGCGGCGGCCTGCTTCGCGCGGCCTTCATCGCGGCCGCCGATCATCACGTCGTGGCCGGCCGCCGTCCAGGCGCCGCCGAGTGACTTCGCCATGCCGCCGGACCCCAGAATTCCGATTCTCATGGCTGCCGACGGTAGGCGGGCCGATGCACACCAATTGGTGTCCGACGGCTGGGGGAAGATCGGATGATGGACGACTACACCTCCGACTGCCGGGCCCGGGTCGCCTTCGAGGTGCTCGGCAACCGCTGGGACAGCGTCGTGGTCTTCACGCTGGCCGCCTCGGGCCCCATCCGGCCGGCGGCGCTGCGGACTCAAATCGGCGGGATCAGCGCCAAGGTCCTCAACGACGCGCTACGGCGGTTGGAATACAACGGCCTGGTGGAACGCCGGGCGTACGCGGAGGCGCCGCCGCGGGTGGATTACGCATTGACCGAGGCGGGCGCGGCCCTGCTGGAACCGATGCGCATGATGGGCGCCTGGGCCACCAGATACGCCGATGCGGTGCTGGCCGCCCAGGAACGATTCGCCGCACCGGCCCGCCATTGACCTCGGTTCTCCACGGTCGCTGGTCATCAGATCGGCCCGGCCCTGGTTTTGTCCTTGATCCAGCCGGCCCACGCCTTCGGCGTGCCGACCTCTTCCGGTCATGAGGCGCCAGGTGAGCGGCGCGGCAGGCATCCGTAGCGGCCGAATACTCGCTGGTGAGGACGCGGGCTGTCCTCCCGGACGGTTACCTTGCGGCGCTCGACAGCATTGGGGGCCAGGGTCAGCGGGCGTCAGCGCCAACACCTGCCCTGGTGCCCGCTCAGGAGGCATCCGAGCCGCCCCCGATGGCCACTCTGCGCGTCGCCGCGGGAGCCCTCTTCTTCGACGAGGAAGGGCGAGTCCTGCTCGTGAAGCCCGCCTAGAAGGAGATATGGGACACCCGGGTGGATATGTCGAGCCCGGAGAGTCGCCTTGAACCGCCTGCGTTCGGGAGGTGCAGGAGGAACTCGGCCTCTCGGTGAACGTGGGGAACCACCTGGTCGTCGACTGGCCGCCTGCTCGGAATGAGGGCGACAAGATGCTTTTCATCTTCGACGCGGGAACCCTCGGGGAAGAGGCGCGCTCCGGGATCGGGCTTTCCGATGGCGAGTTGACGGAGTGGCGTTTCGTAGCGAACGAAGATCTGGACAGCTACATGCCAACACCGCCTGTCGCGCCGGGTCCGCACTGCCCTCCTCGCGAAAAGCCGAGGTGTGCCGGTGTAGGCGGAGCATGGGACGAGTCATTGACGTCGCCATCGAGGAGAGGCGGCGGGACTCTCAGCAGGATGGGGGGTGATCACCGCGCCTTGGCGCGATTCCTGAGTCCTTCACCTGGACGTGGGCGAGGGCCGGCGGTTGACTGTAAAACCGCGGTGGGAGGCGGCCATGGGGAATAGCCAGATCGAGAAGGTGGCCATCGAGCATGTGCTCGATCTTGAACGGCAAGCGGGCCGCATACCCGAGGATGTTCACCTATGCGGCCTGCCGTATGACATCAGCAGCCCTCCGCGCAAGATCGAGGTGAAGGCTTTCGGGAAGTCCGCGAGAGGCGCAGCGATCCCACTCGAAGACCGGCAATTCCAAGCGGCAGTCCAGGATCCTGATCGGTACTACCTGTATGTGGTCGACAACGTCGAGGGCGCTGATCAGGGTGCGATGCGGGTTCGGGTCATCCACGGAGACGCGCTGCGCGACTTACTTGCACGAAGCAAGCCTCACGTCACGTACTGGCCCACGTTCCGCACGGCTGACTACGACGGGGCTGAGCAGATACCGTGAAGGCACCTCCGGCCGCGGCTCAGGACGGTGACCGCCAGGTCGAGATCGACGCGCTGCCCATCAGCGAGCGCAAGGCGGCGGCTCTCCTGCTCGATACCGACCGCACCTTGCTGATGTGGGGCAAGCACGAGCGTGCCCTACAGGTGTTGCGGGTCGCCGGGCAGATCGCTCCCGAGGGGATCACGGGGCCGCCCCGCCACCCGGCGTCTCGTCGGCGATCTGACGACTACCGTTCGCCACGAAACCCATGAAGTTGCCGACGCCCTCGGAGTGACCGCGTGACGATTGCCAGCAGCGTTCTGTACGTGATCGTGTGCGCCGCCGGGCCTGCCGGCGAAGTCGACCGCCTGGTCGCCCTCGCCCAGGATGACGGATGGACCGTCCAGATCGTCGCCACCCCGTCAGCGCTCGAATTCATCGACACGGCTGCCTTGGCGAAGCAGACCGGCCGTCCGGTGCGCAGCCGCTACCGCAGACCCAGCGAGCCCAAGCCACCACGGGCGGACGCCATCATCGTGGCGCCGGCGACCTACAACACCATCAACAAGTTCGCGCAGGGAATTGCTGACACCTACGCGCTGGGGCTGCTGGCCGAGGCGCCCGGTCTCGGCATTCCCGTGGTGATGCTGCCTTTTGTGAACAGCGCCCTGGCCTCGCGGGCTGCTTTCCGCCGCAGTGTCGAGGAGCTCCGCTCCGAAGGGGTGTGCGTGCTTCTCGGCCCCGAAGGTTTCGAGCCCCACGCACCCGCTTCTGGCGCCGGCCGCTTCGATGTCTACCCCTGGCACCTGGCCCTACAAGGTCTCGAACGGCTGTCGGGCCCTGCTTGAGGCGTGGCGTCAGGTTGCTGTGTAGCCGCCGTCCACGGCGAGGATGGAGCCGGTGACGTAGCCGGCGGCGGGCGATGCCAGGAAGGCGTAAGGGGCTGCGATCTCGTCGACGGTGGCGCGTCGGCCGAGGGGTGTGAAGGTGCTGATGCGTGCGTCGGAGGCGGGATCGTCGTGGGCGGTGACGTTGTCCATGATGTTGGCGACGTAGCCCGGCGCGATGGCGTTGACGCGGATGTGGTGCGGGGCCCATTCGGCGGCGAGGGTGCGGACGAGCTGGTTGATGCCGCCTTTGCTGGCGGCGTACGGAGCCAGCGTGGGTACGCCGACCTGCCCGGCGATGGACGACGTCATGGTGATCGATCCGGGCCGGCTCTCGGCGATCCAGTGGCGGGCGGCGGCCTGGGCGGGCAGGAACGCGCCGCGGACGTTGACAGTCATGACCCGGTCCCACTCGTCCGGGCTGTAGTCGATGGCCGGCTTGATGATGTCGATGCCGGCGTTGCAGATCAGGTGGTCGAGGTGCCCGAAGGCGGTGACGGCCGCGTCGATGAGCTGCTGGGCGACCTCGGGTGCGGTGACGTCGCCGGGCAGTTGGGCGAGGCGGCGTCGTCCGTCGGGAGTCGCGGCCTCAAGGATCGCGACGGTGGCGGCGGTTTCGGCGGGATCGTAGCCGTTGATGAGGACCGAGGCGCCCTGGGCCAGCAGGGTCCGGGCGATGGCCAGGCCGATGCCGCGGCTCGAGCCGGTGACGACAGCGGTGGTCCCGGTCAGGTTGAACAGATCACTCACCGTGCGTCCTCTGCTGGTCCCACTGTCGTCGAAGCGGCTCGCCGTTGATTTCGGTCTCCCCGCCGAGTCCCCACCAGAGGGTATCGCCGGCGATCAGGTAGGGATGCCACTCTCCGACGGGGCCGCCCGTTTCGAGAGCGTCTGCGACGGCCGTGAGATAGGTGCCCAGACTGGTCCAGCCGTTTGCGAAATCCGCGGAATCGCTGGTCGGCGCGAGCCCGAGCCGGCCATGTCCCGGCCCCGGCCGCAAGTCGATGATCTGTAGCAGCGAGTCGCCATCCCCGAACGGAACCCATCGCTCGTCCCACCAGGGTTCCGTGTTCGGGTGGTGCACGGTGAAACCGTCGATGTCCGGTGCGATGTCCATCCGGATCTCGTACTGTTCGACGATCCCCCGGACGCTGAGCGGAGCGGCCTCCGGGAGGACGTTTCCCCATCGTGTCAGGCCGTCGTGCCGCCGCAGCGACGCGACCAGCTCGTCCGGAAGGGCGAATCCGAGCTGAGCCTCGGCGGCGGCTATCGCCTCCGGCGCGCCCGGTGGGCCGAGCAGCGCCGCGCTGGGCGGGGTGTTCTGCCGCATCCACCGCTCGATCCGGGTCCAGGATTCGGGTACGGACACGGCGCTTTCCTGTTCGAGGATCACTGCTGAATCAGCTCGGCAATTCGGTTCCACGCTGGGGACATGGCGCCGGCTGTTGCGGCGGCCAGGCGGGTGATCACCACGTCTGACGGGCTTTCCTCGGCCGGGGCGGCGCGGGCGGCGTACCAATCGCGGGTTCTGATGGCGATCGCCGGCAGGCGGGGGTCGGATGGCGGCCAGTCGAAGGCCGCGTCGTAGTCCAGGTAGAGGGTGCGGAACACCGGGTCGGCGATGGCGTCGAGCTTGTCGGTGATCCAGGCTGAGGCCTGCGTGGGGGCCACCGACTGCAGCAGGATCCACAGGTCCCGTTCGAGGTGGACGGTTCGCTCGCTGATGCCGATCTCGCGCAGGAGCGTCAAATAGCCGGCTACCTCCGGTGAGACGAACAGGCCGTCGCCGCCCTCTAGCTCGGCTATCTGCCGGCGGATGCGCTCGATCTCCACGGCCCGCCGACGCAGACCCTGGTCGATCTCGGCGATCGCGGCGGCGAAGACTGATGGGCCGGCGGCCAGCAACTCCTTGATCCGGGCGAGTGGCACGCCGGCCGCGGCCAGAGTTCGGATCTTGACCAGCTGGATGGCGTGGTCGGCGCCGTACCTGCGGTAGCCGGAAGAGTCCCGTGGGGGCTCCGGCAGCAGGCCGCGGTCGTGGTAGACGCGGACCGCCTTGGTGGTCACGCCCGCGTAGGAGGCGAGCTGGCCGATGGTCAGCAGATGCCGTCCACCGGCCGGCGAGTCACTCATGGAGCGCATCGTGTCAGACCGGCACGCGCCGGGTCAGCCGGCCGCCGGAGCACCGGTAGGCGCCGCCGCCGTGATACGAGACCAGGTAGTACGGCGGCATGTCGTCCAGCGGCATGCCGGCCGGGGCGAACAGGTCCTTGCCGACCGGGACGTAGCGCATCGGCGGCGCGGTGAACGGACCGCCCACGAAACCAGTGAAGATCCGCTCCTGGTCGGCGTCGGCCGGCTCGTAGGTGACCTGCTCCTCGAGTTCACCGTCGACGACCCGCACGTCGATGCGCAGCTGGTGGGAGCGATACGTGCCCGCGTAGGCATCCAGATCCGCGGCGACCGGTGCCAGCGCCGGGTAGTCGGAGCCGCCGGCCAGCTCGAAAAGCAGCTCCTCGTGCAGGGCGAGCGCCCGGGCGTCGTTGCCGTAGGCGGCGAAGACCAGGTCCTGCGACGGGATGACGGCCAGGACCGCGACGCCGGCCGGTGAGGCTCCGGTCATGGTCAGGACGGTCTGGCCGCCGAGCTCGCGGATCAGCCAGCCGAGGCCGACCGGTGAGCTGTCCGGCGTACCCAATCGGTGTTGGATCGTCTGCATCTGCCGGAGTGACTCTTCGGAAAGCAGGCCTTCGCCGCGGCCGAAGGCCAGCAGATCTTCGATGGTGCCGACGGCGGTGCCGCCGGCCGGACCCCAGGTGGCCGGCAGGCGGAACATGCTGGTCGGGCGGACCTCGCCGGTGACCGGGTCGGGGAAGTGCCCGACCGCGAGCGAGGAAGGCGTTTCGGCGAGGACTTCGCGGCGCAGCAGTTCGGGGTACGCAAGACCGGTCACCACCTCGAGCAACCGCCCGGCGACGATCATGCCGCCGTTGGAGTAGCTGACGAACTCGCCGGGCGCGAAGAGTGACCCGCACTCCCGCCCGAGCCGGTCCACGTAGATCTCCAGGGCATCCGGCCCGTCCTCGTCCGGGAAGAACAGGTCGGCATCGATCCCGCTGGTGTGGTCGATGAGGTGCCGGACCCGGACCCCGGCCGGCCGGAACTCCGGCAGATAGTCGCTGACCGGCGCGTCCAGGTCGAGATTGCCCCGCTCGACCTGCTGCATCACCAGCGTCGTCGTCATGATCTTGGTGACGGAGCCGAACAGGAAGCCGGTGTCCTCGCGCATCGGCTCGCCGGTGGCGAGACTCGCGACGCCGTGGGCGATGACGGTCTGCTCGCCGCCGCGGGAGACGCCGGCGAGGAAGCCGGGGATCTGATTGTCGGTGCAGAAGGTGACGATGCGCTCTCTCATGACATCGATGCTCGAACGTTGCCCCTGGGGCAAGGTCAATGCCTCTGCCGGAAAGACGGGAGAATCATGTCGTGCGTGCTGCCCGGCTGATCAACCTCGTCCTGCTGTTGCAGTCGCGCGGCATGATGACCGCCGCGGAACTCTCGGCAGAGCTGGAGGTTTCTGAGCGGACCGTCTATCGCGACGTGCTCGCGCTGTCCGCGGCCGGAGTCCCGGTCTACGCCGAGCAGGGCCGGGCCGGTGGATATCGGCTGGTCGGCGGCTACCGGACCCGGCTGACCGGGCTCAGCCAGGCCGAGGCCGAGGCGTTGTTCCTGGCGGGGTTGCCGGGGCCGGCCCGCGACATGGGTCTGGACGAGCCGGTCCGGGCCGTGAAGCGCAAGGTCCTCGCCGCCCTGCCGCCCGGGTTGCGGGAGGCCTCGGAGCGGGCCGGGCAGCGGTTCCATCTCGATGCGCCGGGCTGGTTCGCCGACTCCGACCCGCCCGAGCATCTGGCCGAACTCGCCCGGGCGGTGTGGCAGGACCGGATCCTCACCATGCGTTACCGGCGGCGGGATGAGGTGACCCGGACGGTCGAACCGTACGGGCTGGTCCTCAAGAACGGCGTCTGGTACCTCGTCGGGAAGGTGGGGGACGATCTGCGGTCGTACCGGGTCGATCGGATCACTTCGGTCGAGCCGACCGGGGACGGGTTCGAGCGGGATCCGTCGTTCGAGCTGCCGCGGTTCTGGGCCGACCGGGCCGCCGAGTTCGTGCGGCAGATGCTGCGGGAGACGATCGAGCTGCGGTTGAGCCCGCACGGCGTACGCATGCTGCGGTTCGTCTTCGAGCCCCCGGCCGTGCAGGAGGCCCTTGAAGCGGCCGGCGAACCGGGTCCGGACGGCTGGGTCCGGACCCGGGTGCCGGTGGAATCGATCGACGTCGCTTACACGTACGTCATGCGGTTGGGCCCGGAGGCTGAAGTGCTGGAGCCGCCCGCCCTGCGTGCCCGGCTCGCCGAGGCCGCGCAGCGCCTGGGTGACCTCTACCGGTAACCGGTGACATCTGCGGGTCTGCCGGGATCCTGCACCTCGACCAGGTATCGCCAGGCGTCCGGTTGGCTGCCGTCGAGGTCGGTGAACCCGTAGATCTTGGCGAGTTCGCCGCTGGAGACCGACTTGCCGTTCCATCGGGCGCGATCGTCATCCGCTGCCAGAGCGGCGACTGCGCGTCCGACGTACGCAGGCGTTTCGGAGATCGCGAAGTGCGGCTCCTTCGCGCAGGCGTCGCGCCAGTTCTCCTCGGTGACGCCGTAGATCTCCAGCATCATCTCCGACCGCAGCCACCCCGGGGTAAGCGCCACCGAGGTCGCGCCGTGCTCGGCCACGTCCTTCGACCAGGCGAACGCCAGCCGGTTCACCGACCATTTGACCAGGTCGTAGAAGGCGGACAGCCGGTAGTTCGTCGCGTTGTACTCGGTCGTGCCGTCACCCATCTCGATCACCAGACCACCCGGCCGGCGGATCAACAGCGGCAGCGCGTAGTGGCTGGTGATGATGTGCGTGTCGATCGCCTGGCGCAGCAGCCGGAAGCCCTGGTCGAGGTCCTGCTCCCAGATCGGCTTGTCCCAGGTGGTCAGCTCGTCACCGCCCCACACGTCGTTGACCAGCACGTCGAGGCGGCCCTGCTCGCTGTCGATGCGCTGGACCAGCGCGGCGACCTGCTCCCGGTCGAGGTGGTCGACGGCCACGCCGATGCCGGTGCCGCCGGCCGCGGTGACCAGCTCGCCGGTTTCCTCGATCGTTTCCGGGCGGCTCGATGCCGAGCGGTTGGCGCGGGTGCTGCGGCCGGTGGCGTACACGGTGGCGCCGGCCGCGCCGAGCTGGATCGCGATCTGCCGCCCGGCGCCGCGGGTCGCCCCGGCCACCAGGGCGACTTTCCCGGTCAGTGGTTTCGTCGTCATGCTTCCGATGCTGGCGGCGAAACCTGACAGATGCTGTCCGGTTTTACATTTGGTCCACCACCGCGACCAGATCCGGGAACACGTCGATCGAGGCGGTCACAAAGCGCGGGTCGAACTCGTCGAGACGCCGCACGCCGCTCTGCAGGCAGGCGACGAAGCGGATCCCCGCACCGCCCGCCGCCAGCGCGTCCCCGGGCGAATCGCCCACATAGACACACTGCTCGGGAGTGAGCCCGGTCTCGGCGAGCAGTTCGTCGAAGGCACGCGGGTCCGGCTTGCGGAACCGGGTGTTGCCCTGGTGGTAGGCGGCGCTGACGCGCCCGGCGAGCACGTGGTCCGGCGCCAGCATGTGCTCCACCTCGACCTGGGCACGGGAGGTCAACAGCAGCACGGTACGCCCGGCAGCGACCAGTTTGTCCAGGGCGTCGAGGTTCTCCGGCGGGATCACGTCCAGCCGGCCGTCGGCCAGATACTCCTGGTGGGCGATCGGGAAGAGCTCGGCGAACCGGTCCAGATCCAGGCCGGGCGAGCGATGCGGCATGGCATCCAGCAGCACCTCACCCCAGGTGGCCAGATGCACGGTACGCGACATCGGCGGCCGGCCCATCCGCGCGAGAACCTCGTTCTCCAGCTCGAACGACGCGGCCTCGGTCAGGCAGAGGGTGTCGTCGACGTCCACGATCACGGCCTGAATCAACGGTCCTCCTGGTTGATGGTGTCGAGGAACTGTTCCATCGCGGTGACCATCCTGCCGAGTGCGGTGATCGTCTCGATCATCGGGCCGGGCCGGAACAGGCCGTGGTTCGCGTTCTCGATCTCCAGGACGTGCGGTGTCAGACGGCGCGCTGCTGTGCCGTCCCAGTATTCATCCGCAGTGCCGCCCACCAGGAGGAACGGGGCTGTGGTTCGGCCCAGGGCGGCGACGATCCACGGCATGGTGAGCAGCGGGGTCAGCCAGACCGCGGGCAGGTCTCGCATCGCTGCCAGCCGGGCGGCGTGGGAGCCGAGGGACTTGCCGATCAGCAAGGGTGTGCCGCCGAGGGTGTCGAGCAA
The DNA here is from genome assembly GCF_036053395.1 of Actinoplanes sp. NBC_00393. Taxonomy (NCBI): domain Bacteria; kingdom Bacillati; phylum Actinomycetota; class Actinomycetes; order Micromonosporales; family Micromonosporaceae; genus Actinoplanes; species Actinoplanes sp. NBC_00393. Next base: position 2,173,464 of record NZ_CP107942.1, read on the forward strand.
CGGGTTGACTTGGTCTTCCACCCAGGCCTCGGCGGTCGGCGCGAAGGGGTCGGTCAGCTTGGCGGGCCACTGATGCCGGTGCACGGTTGCGCCGCGGCGTTCCGGGACTGCTGCGGCGTACATCAGCATCCCGGCTGCCGGCCCGAACTTTCCTCCCGGAAGGACCACCACATCGGCCATCTCAAAAGTGTCGTACCCCGGCGGTAGGTTTCGCTCGACTCTTTCATCGGGGGGTGTTATGTATCGGCAGGGTGATGTGCTGATCGTGGCGGTGGGCGAGGTGCCGGCCTGTGCGCCGGTGCCACGGGATCGACGCGGGCGGATGGTGCTGGCCCGGGGCGAGGCGACCGGGCATGCTCACGTGATCGGCGGCCCAGGTTTGCAGTTGCTGGCCGACCTCGACGATCCATCCCTGATGTTCGTCGACGTTCCGGAGTATGGGCGGGTCACCCACGAGGAGCACGGTCCGATCTCGCTGCCGGCCGGGAAGTACCGGGTGGTGCGGCAGCGTGAGTACATTCCGGGCGCGTTCCGCCCGGTGGCGGACTGAGCGATGCGCCTCACCCACGCCCAGGAGGCGATGGCTGCCGCGATCGAGGATCAGTGGCTGGCCTCCGCATTGGAGACCGGGCCGGCGTCACGCGAGGCTGCAGAACGAGGGGTACGGGAGGCGTACGCGCTGGCCGGCGTCCCCGGGCCATCGCGGGTGTTCTGGTTCGGCTCGCCACGCGCCAGTGCGGCCGCGATGGCGTTCCTTTCGGGGGCGCCGGCCCCTGACGCTGACGCGCCGGCCTGGTTCGCCGAGGCTTATTCGTCGTTGCGTGCCCAGGGCTGGACGCCAGGGGAGACCGGCGGCCGTTCGCTGCGGCGCCTCGTCCGGACCGAGCCGTGGGCCGCCGCCCGGTCGGCGGCGGCCGCAGCGCTCGGGCCGGAGGGCTGGGCGCAGCTCGGTTCGGCTGCCGGGCGGCGTTCTTGGGAGCTGGCGATGGACCGGGTGGCGGGCCGTCTCCGGCTGCGCCTCGGCGAGGACTTGTCGCCGTCGCCGTCGGTGTCGTCCTCGGCGTCAGCGTCGCCGTCGTTGTCCTTTGCGTCGCTGCCGTTGGTCCGCTCGCAGCTGCTTGACGCGATCTACGGCCAGTACGACGCCGCCTGGCTGGCGACCTTCGCGGCCGCCGACCGGTTGTGCCCGGAGGCCGGGCTGATGACCCGACTCGCCGGGCTGGCCACGGTGGCCCATAACGCCGGCTGGTGGTGGGCTACCTCGCGGTTCGCGGTGCTGACCGAGCGCCCGGTCACGCTGACCCGCGACAACGTCGGCCGTCTGCACTGCGGCGACGGCCCGGCCCTCGCCTTCCCCGACGGTTACGGCCTGTGGGCCTGGCGGGGCATGCCGATTCCGCCGTCGCTGGCAGCTTCGCTGCCGTCCCTGACCGTCGGCGAGATCCGGGCGGAGAAGAACGCCGAGATCCGCCGGGTGATGCTGGAACACTTCGGCTACGACCGCTACCTGCGCGAGTCCGGAGCCCGCCGGCTCCACACCGACGCCACCGGCGTCCTGTGGCACCTGGACCTGCCCGGCGACGAGCCCTTGGCGATGGTCGAGGTGGTGAACGCGACCCCGGAGCCCGACGGGACGAGCCGCGTCTACTGGCTGCGGGTCCCACCATCGACGCGGACCGCCCGCGAGGGCGTGGCCTGGACCTTCGGCCTCACCGCCGAGGAATACCACCCGCTGATCCAGACCTGACCTACGCTGCAGTAGGGCAGCGTGCCGTCTGGTTCCGGCTGCCGCCCGGCTCGTCGTGGCACACTCGGCGTGAGCCTTTCTGTTCATCTGCGGAGCGTGTGGAATGGGAGTGCTGCGGCATCTCGCCGGGCGGGTGTGGCTGTACCCGCACGATCCGGACCCAGCACGGGTGCAGGGCTGTGTGGCCGTGATCGCCGACGACGGTGGCAGCATTCTGGTGGACGCCGGCCAGAGCCCGGCGATGGCACGCGCGGTGCGTGCGGCCATCGCGGAGGCCGGTTTACCGGCTCCACGCCGGCTCGTCTACACACACCACCATTGGGATCATGTCTGGGGCGCCTGCGCCTGGCCCGAAGTGGAGGTCATCGGTCACCGCTCCGGCGCTCGGATCCTGCGGGCCGAGGCCGGTAGGCCGTGGAGCGAGTCGTATGTACGGGACCTCGCTGCCGCCAACCCGCGCATGGGCCCGAGCTGCACCGCGAGAGCGGCCGCGATGGCCGGCGACTGGGACCTGTTCTCCGTGGTGGTGCCGCACACCGAGTTCGACAGCGGCCTCACCCTGCCTGGCGGCGTCGAGGTCCGCCACGTCGGCGGCGGCCATGCGGAGGACTCCACGGTGGTGGCGGACCCGAAGTCCGGGGTGCTGCTGTTGGGGGACTGCTTCTACCCACCGCCTCTGCACCTGCGCGAGCCCGGCGACGGCATGGACATGGCCTTGATCCGGCGGTTGCTCGCCGAGTATCCGCCCGGCCGGTATGACTGGTACGCCGACAGCCACGACGACCCCAAGCCGAGCGCGGCTCTCAAGGATTTCGAGTAGCGACCGCGAGGGCCTTCCCTGGTTCCGGTGCGGGGGGTGTGTGCAGGGTTGCACCTTCCGTAGCGGCATGTGGTCCAGTGGACCTACGTCCCGATCACCTGAGGGAAGGTCCCATGTTCATGCGTTCGTCTTTCATGCCACCTCGCCAGGTCAAGATCGGTGACGCTGCGGCCTTCGTCGGTGTCACGCCACGGGCGATTCGCCACTACCACGAGATCGGCCTGCTCCCCGAGCCTGAGCGAGGCGGTGATGGCCGCCGCCGGTACGCGTACGAGGACATGATCCGCCTGCTGTGGATTCGCAAGATGGCCGATGCCGGGATCGCTCTGGACGACATCCGTGACGCCTTCACCACCGGCATGGCGATCGGCGACCGGACCGGGACGACGGCGCCGGCTTCCGCGGGTGCGGACAGCGGAGACGACATCGCGGGCATTTTGGAGCGGTTGGAGGATACCCTCGCCGAGCAGGAGGCGGAATTGCGGCGGCAACGGACCGCGGTGCAGCGGATGCGCACCGAAGGCAGCCGGATGGGCCTGCTCTCCGACTTCGTCACCGAACGCCTCAAGGACCTGCCCGAAGGCTCCTTGCGGCAGGCGGACCTGGACACTCTGCTGGTCACCGAGCGGATCTTCGGCCCGCTCGGCGCGGCTGTCCAGGCCACCCGGTTCATCGTCCTGGCCACGCATCCCACTCTGCGCGAGGATTCCGACCGCATCGATGCCGCCGAGGAGGCCCTCGATGACAGCGTCGCCGTCGACGATCCTCGGGTGGCTCAAGTGGCTGTCGAGCGGCACGCCTTCGAAAGCGCCCTGCACGCCGTCATCGAGGAGTCCGGCCTGGACCAGGACGACGATGCCCTCTTCGACGCCTGGGACACTTTGCACCCCGCTCCCGCCGATGACGAGGCCGCCCTCCGCTCTGGCCGACGGGAGGCCGGCTCCATGAGCGCGGTTGAAGCCATCGGCAAGATGCCCTACGACTTCTCCCCAGCCCGCCTGCGCTGTATGGAACTGGCCGAAGAGCTCTCCGCCCAAGACTCACCCGCTACCTGAAACACGGCCCAGGGGTGGCTGGTCACCACGAGTTACCCGGCGGCTCCGGCCGGGTACCGAAACCGCGCGGAACATTGGGTTGACCAGACACCTTTCGCGGTTAGGGTCCGGCTGCGGTCGGTGGAGAGACCTGTGCCGGTGAGGTAGCCGTCGATCAGGCCGGTGCGGTATTGCGAGCGTTTAAGGCGGTTCTTCATGGAGGCGGCCCGGCCAGCGGGACGGAAGCGGCCAAGTCTCACCGCGCCGAGGCCGGGACTGCCGGGGCCAAGGCAGGGGCAGGGGCAGGGGCAGGGATGAGCGTCTAAGAACCGGCCTTCGCTGTCACCCGGCGGGCAGGTACGGCGACCCTCGGTGAAATAGGGGTTCTCGAACGCCGGCACACCCGTTGCGGGTGTTGGTACACCCGCTGTGGGTGTGGCCGTTCGTCCGGAAGGTTTCCCGCCGCAGAGCGCCGGCCGCTGCCCCGCGCCGCCGCTGCCTGCGGGCACGGTGTTCCGCCAGCCGGGGCGGTCCGGCTGACATCGAAGGGGAGGGCAGGCTGGTGCGCGCCTGCACCGCGACCCGGCCGGCCCACCCGGCACATCTCTCGCGATCGAGGCAAGCGGCAGACGGCCGTCGACTCCGGACCGACGGCGAGACCCCGACGCCGAAAGCGCTCGAGCTGCGCCGTGAACGGATCGGGGCGTTCGCGGCAACTTTGCAGGCCCGCCTCCAGGCAGGCCCGCCTCCAGGCAGGCCCGCCTCCAGGCAGGCCCGCCTCCAGGCAGGCCCGCCTCCAGGCAGGCCCGCCTCAAGTAGGCCGACGGTCACAGCCGGGCCGGTAGCGGCTCTTGGCGAGCGACGGCTCGCTGAATGGCCGGTGGCGGTGGTCTGCCGTGGTACCCGCCTTCTCGACTACCGGGCGGGCGCTTCTGCGACGTCCGGCAGCGCCGGGTGCACGGCGTCGAGAGGCCAGACGGCGGGAATGCGTTCTAGTAGGCCGTCGGCGTACACGTCTCGCAGTTTCAAGGGCTTGAGGTGCACGTAGCCGATGTGGCAATCGCAGAGTGAGTTGGTGCAGGCGCGCGGCCGTAAGGCCGCCCGCCAGGTGCCGTCGTAGAGGTTGCCGATCGGGGTGGGGATGAAATGGCAGCGGCGGACGGTGCCGTCGCCTAGCACCGAGATGGCAGTCTCGCCGGCGTGGCATGCCTGGCCGAGGGAGGCGTGCGGGCGGACGCTGTCGCCGAAGCGGGGGTCGAGGACGGTCCAGCGACGTTCCTCGTCGGCGGTGTAGACGTGGCCGTCGGCGGCGTTGATCCACAGGTAGACGTGGGCGGGCAGCGCGGCGCGCAGGGCGATCGCCTCGGCATAGTGCTCCGGCAGGCCGACGACGCCTACGGAGTAGCGGATGCCCAGGTCGTCGAGGGAGCGGCAGCGGGCCAGGAAGCGTTCGCGGGTCACCTGGCCGGGATGGAAGGTGGCCCACAGCGCGGCCACCTGTGGATTGGCGTCGGCCAGCCAGGTGGTGCGCGCGGCCAGGTTGGTCTGGATGGCTACCCGGTCGACGTGCGGTAGGTGGGAGAGGCGGATGATCGCGTCGCGGTACCAGGAGCGGGTCAGGCCTTCGCCCCACGGGGTGAACAGCACGGACAGCCGCCGGTCGGTGGTCGCGGCGACCCAGCCGGTGAAGCGGAGCAGGTCGGCGCGGTCGGCGCGCAGCAGGTCCGGTGGGTCGACGCGCTTGGCGAACGGGCAATACGGACAGTCGTAGTTGCAGCTTGCGAGCGGGCCTCGGTAGAGGATGTATAAATCGCTCATCGCAGACCACCTGCGCAGGCTCGGCGGTAAGGGCTGCGGCGGCATGCACGCCGGTCGGAGGGCGTGCCCGGGATGAAGTCGGAGCCGGTGGGAGCGCTGGGCGTGGAATGCCTGGTCATCGCGGTACGTACGCTCCCATCGCCTCGCGGACCGGGCCGGAGACCAGCCACGGGCCGATGGCGTCGGAGTGGGCCAGGCCGTCGGCGGTGAGTGTGGTGCGCGCGGGATTGAGCCAACCGCGGTCGGTCAGCGCGGGCAGCTGCGGGAAGTCGTCGGTGTGGTGGGTGCCGAAGCGGGCCTGGTAGGCGGCCGCGTCGATGCCCTCCGCGCGCAGCAGGGACTTGAGCAGCCAGCGGCGGCGCTGCTCGATCTCGTCCAGGTGGAAGCCGATCTCGGCGTAGCGGAAGTCGTCGGCGGGGCGTGCCAGGTAGTCGTCGATCACGGCGCGGACCTCGGAGACCGCCACCGCGTAGTCGAACGAGTAGTGCAGGTCCGTCGTGTAGGAACGGGCACCGCAGCCGAGACCCACCATGCCGTCGTCCTGGCAGCAGTAATCCGGGCCGTCGGGGGCCGGTGCGCCGGCCCGGCGGAACTGGCGCATCGAGTGCTGGACGTAGCCGGCGGCGGTGAGCACCTCGACGGCCTGCCGGTACAGCTGCTGTCGCTGCCGGTCCCAGTCGGCTCGGCCGTGGGCGCGGCGGCCGAGGCCGGTCAGCGGGCGAACATACAGCGGGTAGAGGTAGAGCTCCTCGGGCTCCCAGCGCAGGGCCTCGCTCAAGGAGTGTTGCCACGTCTGCGCGGTCTGGCCGTCGATGCCGTAGATCAAATCGATGTTGAGCACCGGGATGCGGGCGGTGCGGATCGCCTCCAGGGCCTGCTGGACTTCGGGCAGGCGTTGTGGCCGGCCGGCGGCGTGGGCCTCGGCGTCGAGGAAGCTCTGCACGCCGATGCTGACCCGGGTCGTGCCGTGTGTGGCGAGCACAGCCAGACGGTCGGGAGTGGCGGTGGCCGGTGAGGTCTCGACCGACAGTGGGACGGCGAGGGTGCCGAAGGTGTCGGCGACGATGTCGAACAGTTCCTCGAGCTCGGCGGCGGTCAGGTAAGTCGGTGTGCCGCCGCCGATCGCCAGCCGGGAGAACGTGGCGGCGGGGGAGAGGCTGTCCCGGACAGCCACGGCCTGCCGGCGGAGCTGAGCAAGGTACGCACTGACCTGCTCGGCGGGTGGGTTGGCGCGGGTGAACAGGTTGCAGAAACCGCAGCGCATCTCGCAGAACGGCAGGTGCACGTAACCGAACAGGGCGTCCTGCTTCTCGGCGGCCCAGACGTCGGTCAGCGCGGGCCGGGGCTCCAGTTTCCGGTAGGCCGTCTTGTGCGGGTAGGCATACAGATAGCCCTGGTAGGGCGAGCCGTCGAGGGTCACGGCCGCACCCCCGGAGCGAGGACGAAATCGGCGTACGGAACGGTCCAGACGGCCTCGTGGGCGACCCGGTGGCCGACGTGCCCGTCCTCGCCGTAGAGGGTGCCGTGATCCGAGCAGATGATCACCTGGCAGGGGCGGCCCCGACCGGTGACCAGGGCGAACAGGCGGCCGAGCAGCCCGTCGACATACTCCAGGGCGGCCGCGTGGCTGGTCAGGTCGTCGGTGTCGGCGCCGGGCAGGTAGTGCCGGTTCGGCTGGTGCAGGGCGGCGACGTTGACGAACGTGAACAGCGGCGTCTCCGGCGGCAACCCGCCGATGATGGTCTCCAGGCGGTCGAGCTGGTTGCCGAAGCAGTCCGGCGCGGTCACCCCGAACTCGGGCGCCCAGTGCGCCTCGGTGAACAGGCCCGGCAGCACCCGGCCCAGCGGCGCACCCGGGTTGAAGAAGCCGACGCCGCCCAGGCAGACCGTGTGATAGCCGTCGGCGGCCAGCCCGGTGGGCAGGTCGGGAGCGTCGAACACGTACGTTCCCGGGCCGCTCGACTCGCTGCCGGCGAACCGGGCCGCGAACAGGCGCTCGTGCGGGCCGGGCGTCACCGGGGTCGGCAGGAACCCGGCGAAGAACGCATGGTGCGCCGCGTAGGTGAAGCTGGCCGGCGTGTGCCGCCGCTGCCACACGCCGCCGGGCAGCACCCGGGCCAGCTGCGGGGTCCGCCCCCGGGCCAGGCTCTCGGCCGCGACGTCATGCCGCAGCGTGTCCAGGGTGACGAAGAGCAGGTCGTGGCTGCCGATCCGGTCACGCACTCGGCACCCAGCCGCCGGTCAGGGCCGCGACCTGCGCGCCATACGTATCCAGGCCGTCGGCGAGCACGCCGGGCAGCAGGTCGCCGAACGCGTTCACCTCGGCCACCGCATGATCGCGCCAGCCGGACCGGAACATGAGATCAACACCGACATGCAGGGTACGCCCGAAGCACCCCGCAACCCGTTCACAGGTGTCCATCGCCGCCTGCCAGGCCTGCTCCCCGGCGGCCGCCCGCACCGCCGCCACGTCGCCGCGGGCGTTGCCGAGGTGCAGGTTCGTCATCGGTGACTGCCCGGCCCGCACCACGACGTGCCGAGCCCTGCCGCCGATCACCACCACTCGCAGGTCCAGGGTCCGGCCGCCGAGCCCGGCCTTCGAATACCACCGCTCGACGTGCAACCCGTCCGGCCCGAGCCGGTCGACGATCGCCGCGATCGTGGCCTCGTCGTCGTAGCGGCGCACCCGGAGGCTGTTGAACAGCCGCCCGTCGTGCAGCTCCACCGAGGTGGTCGCCGCGATCCGCCGCGCGCTGACGGCGAGGGCCAGCACACCCGAGGCGGAGGAGCCGTAGGCGGGCTTGACGAAAACGCGGCTCCAGCCGGTGTCGCGCATCGCCGCTCGCAGGGACTCGTAGTCGTGAACCGGTCCCAGCGCTGGTGGCACCGGAATGCCGGCCGCGCTGAGCACCGCGTGGCATCGCCGCTTGTCGGTCATCGTCAGGACGTCGCCGGGCTGATTGAGCAGGTCGCCGCCGCCTGCGGTGATCCGGTCGAGGGCATGCCGCAGACCGGCGAAGGCAGCGGCCGACCCGACGATCTCACCGTGCTCAGCCGGCCGGGCCGGGCGGCCGCTGCCCAGCTCGCGCAACAGGCGGTCCACCTCGGCGTCCTCCCCGGGCGAGTCGATCCGCACGCTCACGCCCGGACCGGGCACGCTCCCGCACGCCAGCACGTCGCGCCAGGCGTAGACGTCGGGCGCGGTCGGACCGGGCACGCGACCGCCGGCCAGCACGTCACGCCACGCGTAGACGTCGGGTGGGGGCAGGCCGGCCCGGACGACGGCCGCGGTGAACAGGGTGACTCGGCGGTTGTCCGGGTTGCCGACGACGGCGAGGCGGCGCATCACTCGGCGACCGCTGTGTAGCGGCCCCACTCCTCTTCCTTCTGTGGGTCCGACACGTCGACGGTGACGCCGGGCAGCTCGTCGACCAGGCGCTGGGAGAGCTCCGGGTCGAGGAAGTGGTGGCTCAGGTCGAGCCGGCTGAGGTGGGTGAGCGGCTGCCCGGTCAGCAGCGCCTCGGCGCCGGCTGCGCTCAGCGCGCCCATCGAGAGGTCCAGCTCGGTGAGGCGGGCGACGATCGGGGCGGCGGCGACGGCCGCGGCGACCTCGTCGGCGATCTCGGCGTTGCGCAGGCCGAGGCGGGTGAGTGCGGGCAGCGACCGGCCGGCCAGGATCGGGGCCAGGTCGTCGGCGCGGGCGTCCCCACCGTATTGATCGACGCCCAGCCAGAGCTCGAGGTGGGTCAGGTTGGGCAGATCGCTGGCGCCGACGGCGCGGACGACGTCGGCGGGCAGGCCGCCGGACTGCAGGACGAGCTCCCGCAGGCCGTCGTGGCGCATCGGGGTCAGCGCGAGGCTTTCCGCGCCGCGCACCCACAGTTGCTCCAGCGCCGGGAAGGCGGTCAGCACCGGCGTGATGTCGCCCTGCTGGATCCAGGAGATCTCGCACTGCTCGTAGGTCATCTCGCCGATGAACAGCGCCCGCAGCGCGCCGAGGCGCCCGGCGTGCTGCACGAGCAGGTCGACGGGGAAGGCCCGCTCGTAGGCCGAGCCCCACTCACCGATGATCAGCGCGGTCGGCCCGGCCGGCCCGGTGCGCTCCAGCAGCTTGTCGAAGGCGGCGACGAACTCGTCCTCGTCGGCCTCGAAATCCTCCAGCTCGAGCCGCCAGGTGACCGCGGCCGGGTCGGCCGGCGGATCCTCGGCATCCCAGGCCACAACGGGCATGCCGGCGAAGGACTGCAGATGGTCGTTGATGGTCACCGGACGGACTCCCTTGGCCGCTGAGCTCTCACTCCCGAACAGTGCCGAGACGTTAGCAACCCCCACCGACACTTTCGCGAGCCGCGTAAGAGGAGCCGCACTGAGCGAAGGGCGAGGCAGCGGCGGGCGTGAAAGCAGGAGCCGTGAAGGTGGAGGTGTGGTGGATCAATCGGTGCCGGCGCCGAAACCCGGGCGGCCCGGAGACCACTGCGGCTGCAGGTGGACCGCCCGCCGGGACATACCCCGCTGTTCGACCAGGTGGCGCTGGATCAGCCGGCAGGTGTCACTCTCGCCGGCCACGTAGGCGGCCCCACGCCCGGCCGGCAGCGACAGCTCCTGGACCGCACGCAGCAGCACCCGGGAGGCGACCGCTGAAGCACCACCCCTATGCACCCAGGGCAGCGCTGACAGACCGGGAAAGCCCGGCACCTCGTCCTGCGGCCCCGCAGCTTCGAAGACACCCAGAACCGGCGAGGTTGCGCCACGCCGCATGGCCAGCAACGGTACGGCCCCCGTCTCATCGCCCACGAACAGATGGAACGCCGCCGTCTCGTCCAGCGTGATCTTGCTGCGCGGCTGCTCGACCGTGACCCGGTCACCGACGGCGATCTCGCGGGCCCACACGCAGCCCGGCCCGCCCGCGTCGTGCAGCAGGACCCGCAGCGTCAGGGACGCCTCCCGCGGCGAGTGCCGCCAGACCGAGTAGACCCGCCGGGCCTGTGGGAGCCGGACGACCAGGTGCGCACCAGGCCGGATCCGCAGCCGCGGCAGATCAGGACCGGTCAGCGTGATCTCGCGCATGTGCGGGGTGACGTCCGCAACCGACCGCACCCGGACGGGCAGTGGATCGCGGCGAGGATAGGGCACCCGGCGAGAATAACGGCGCCATTCCGCTTATGGCGTCCGTATCGATGACCGCCTAACATGGCCGGGTCATCACTGGGGTGCATAGTGGATCGGGGCGCGGGTGAGCAGCAATCAGGACGAAATCCATGTCCGATTGCTGACGGATTCATTACAACCATTGGGTGCCGGTCTTCTCTACAACCGGCATTTCGTGCTGACCGCCAACCATTGCGTGCGCCGCGTCGACCGGGTCCTGGTGGAGTACGGCGAGGTCCGCGTGCCCGGCGTGGTGCGGGAGCGGGTGGTCGACCACGACACCGCGCTGATCCAGTTGCTCGACCCGGTGGAGTTGATCGCCCCGTGGCGCCCGCTCGACACGTGTCTCGGCGGCGACGGCTGGTACACCAGTTATCGTCCGACCACGAAGGACCCGGTGTTGAGCGGCCGGGTCGACGAACCGTCGGTGGAATACAAATGTGAGAACGGCGGCACCGTCATCGCCGCCCAGTTGATCACTACGCAGACCGTCGGCGATTATGCGGGCTATTCAGGCAGTCCGGTGGCCCGGGATCGGCCCGGCGCACCCGCCACCATGATCGGCATGCTCATCGAGCAGTATCCGGACCGGCAGAATCCGGATCGGGCATCCAACGTCCTGTTCGCCACCACACTGCAGCCGACGCTGCGGCAGTTCTCGCTGATCGGTCCGGAGAATTCGATCGTCGAGCTGCAGTACATCCCGCGCCAACGCGAGCCGGTGGCGCGGGAGAAAAAGGCGTCGGAGCTGCTGGACGCCGGCGAGGAATATCTGCAGCGGATCCAGGAATGGGCCGCCCGCGGCCTGTTGCCGATCGAGGAGATCCCCGCGTTGCAGGCCATGGTGGCCCGGCAGGTCATCGAGAAGGGGCTGTCGTGATCCCGGCTCTCGAGGCGATGCTGGCGGTGTCCGAGCGTGCCACCCGTCAGCGGTTCGCGCTGGCCGACGACGACGAGATCCTTCAGCCCGCGGTCAGCCGTGAGCAGGTCGCCGGCCTGGTCGAGGCGGCTCTTTCCGCGGTCCGGGCCGGCGAGGCCGCGCACATGTCCCCGCCGGACGCGGTGCGGGCCTGCTATCTGTCCGGCGTGCTCAACGGTCTGGGCCTGCAGCGCAATGCCCGGCAGTTGCTGGAGAACTGCGCGAGTTTCGCCGCCGACCAGATCTGCCGCGCCCATTACAAGAACACGCTGGGGATGCTGCTCACCCAGGACGGCGAGCTGGTCGAGGCCGGCGAGATCTTCCGGGACGCGCTGATCGATGTCGGTTCGGCGGACACCCGGCTGGCCGCCGCGATCGCCGCCAACCTGGCGGCGGTGTCGCAGCTGACCGGCAGGTTCGACCAGGTGGCGCGGTGGACGCGGTTCGCGCTGAACTCCGGGGACGTGGAGACCCGGCTGGCCGCGACGTCGGTGCGGATGGCCGTCGCGGCCCTGAACGACGACCCTTTCTCCGCGCCGGACATCGAGCTGGCGATGGCGTACCTGGCCACCACCGCATTTGCCGAGCAAACCGCTACGGTCGAGCAGGCGCGGATCGTCGCTCAGGCCGGGTTCGTGGCGTTCCAGGGCTGCCGGTTGCGCGCGGACGTGGACGGGATGCGGTCCGCCGCCGGCTCCTTGCAGCAGGCGGCCCAGCTCATCTCGGCGCGTTCCGGCGCGCTGACCGACGAGTCGCTCACCTTGCACGCTTTGTCGGCGAATTGCGAGCTCGACATCGCGCGTCTGGAACGCTCGGTGCCGAGCATCGACAATGCGACGGAAATGCTCACGGCCTGCGCCGAGGGTTTCGAGAACGTCTATGGAAAATCACATTCCAAGGCTCTGATCGTACGCGCGAACGAAGCGCTGGCCATCGCCGAGAGCGCCCGGCTGCGGGGTGCGGTCGCGGAGATAAGGGCGGGTTCGTCCCGGCTGGCCACGCTGGGCGCCCGGCTGAACCAGGTGCTCGGGCAGGCCCATCCGGCGTGCATCACGGTCGCCTCGAACATCGCCGCCGTCGAGCTCGACCTGGCCCGCGCCGACCAGTCGCCGGAGGCGGTGCACCGGGCGTCCGAGCTGTTCGAGCGGGCCCGCGACATCTCCGCCGAGCACCTCGGCGACAACCATCCGATGACGATCGTCATCCGCCGCCAGCTGAAGACGTGCCGCGAACTGACCGACGGCCGGCCCGGGGAGACGTTCGGATCGGGTGGCGTCGCGATTCTGGCCCCGCCGATGAACTGGGGTGGGCTCGGCACCGGGCCGGATGGTCTGCAGGGCGAATATCTGACCGTCGGCGATGCCGCCAAACGCAGCCGCAACGGGCGCGCGCTGCCACCGGAGATGCACACGCCCTCGGCGCTGCGGGAACTCGAGAACGCCATGCTGCGCGCACTGGAGACGCCGGGCCACGCCACTCTCGCCGCCCGCAGCGACGTGGCCTATTGGACCGGCCACGCGGGCCGCCGGGTCGAGGCGCTGCGCATGTTCGAGGAGATTCTCGAGGAGCAGCGGACGGTTCGCGGTGACGACGACCCGGAAACGCTGACGACCGCGAGCAATGTGGCGTACTGGCAGGGCCGCACCGGTGATCTGACCGGAGCGATCGAGCGCTACCGGGCCGTTCTCGACGCCCGGGTCGCCGCGCTCGGGCAGGAGCATCCGGACACTCTGCGGGTCTTTCACAACATGGCGATCTTCTATGCCGCCGCCGGCGATCGGGAACCGGCGACGACCATCATGCGATATGTCGTGGAGGCCCGGCGACTGGTTCTGGGAGCGGACCACCGGGACACGCACAACAGTCTTCGCCGGCTGGCCGAATGGTCCGCCGGGTAATTGCTCAAGCCCGGCGCCCGCGCTGCGGCCCGGACCCGGCTGATGGTCGCGCGGTAGCCGATGGACCTCTGGTAGTTCGTACCCCGAATGGTTTTAGGCCGTTGCTTTTTCTGCTGCGGTCTCCCGTGCTGCCGCCGCGCCCGCGGCGATCTGAAGAAGTCCGAGGACGGCCAGCATGACCAGGCTGGCCTGCCAGGCGCCGGTGCGTTCGGCGAGGAAGCCGGCGGCGATCGGGCCGGCCGCGGCGAGCAGGTAGCCGAGCGACTGGGCCATTCCGGACAGCCGGGTGGTCTCGGCCTGGGTGCGGCCGCCGAGGCTGATCAGGGTGAGCGCGGTGACCAGGGCGGCGCCCTGTCCGACGCCGGCGATGCCCGCCCACAGAATCGCGAGTTGCGGGGCGGCGAGCAGGCCGAGGACCGCGACGAGGGTGGGGATGCTGGCGGCGATCGCGCCGGCGGCCCGGCGGTTCGGGTGGCGCAGCAGGATCGGGATGGCCAGCCCGCCGGCGATGCCCATGCCCTGGAAGACGAACAGGTGCAGGCCGGCGGTGCGTTCCGAGACACCGCCGGCGATCTCGATCGTCGGCAGCCAGGTGACCAGGACGTAGAAGCAGGTGGACTGCAGGCCCATGAAAGCGGTGATCAGCCAGGCGCGGGGTTGCCGCCAGACGCTGACCGGTACGTCGTCACCGACCGGTGCCGGGGCGGGCAGTTCGGCGGGGATGCGGGCGCGCGGTGACCAGACCGCGGCGACGATCAGCGCCAGCACCGACCAGATGGCCAGGGCCAGCCGCCAGTCGACCGCGTCGGAGATCGGCACCGCGACGGCCGAGGCGATCGAGGCGCCGATGGTGATGAACGCCGTGTAGACGCCGGTGGCGCGGGAGACGTTGGTGGCGTAGTCGCGTTTGACGATCGCCGGGACCAGCACGTTGCCGACCGCGATCGCGCAGCCGATCACCAGCGTGCCGAGCCACAGGCCGGCGTCGCCGGTGTAGGAGCGGACGACGCCGCCGGCCGCCAGCACGAGCAGGGCGCCGAGCACCGCACGTTCGGCGCCGAAGCGGCCGGAGACCCGGTGCACCTGGGGCGAGACCAGCGCGAACGCCAGCAGCGGCAGGGCGCCGAGCAGACCCTGGGCGGCCTCGCCGAGATGCTCGTCGGCGCTGATCTGCGGCAGCAGCGGACCGACCGTGGTGATGGCCGGGCGCAGGCAGAGCGCGACGAGGAAGATGGTGGCGGCGATCATGGGAGTAATTGTTTGCACCCGGGACGCTCGGCCAGCAAGCTACCGGCATGGAACCGCCGGAAATGATCAATGCTGGTGAGCTCGTCCTGAAGCGCTGGGAGCCGGAGTGGGCCGACGAGGCCGCCGCCGCTGTCCGCGATTCGTTGCCCGAGCTCAAGCCGTTCCTGCCGTGGGCCGTCGACGGCTACGACACCGCCGCCGCGCGCACCTTCATCGACCTGTCGGTGGAGAACTGGGCGAAGGGCACCGAGTTCAACTACGCCATCTTCACCGCGGTCGGTGACCTCATCGGCGCGATCGGCCTGATGACCCGGGTCGGGCCGGGCGCCCTGGAGATCGGATACTGGATCCGGACGCCGTGGGCCGGCCGGGGCCACATGACCGCGGCGGTGCGGGTGCTGACCCGCGTGGCGCTCACACTGCCCGGCATCGAGCGGGTGGTGATCCGGCACGACGCGGCCAATCCGGGGTCGGCCGCGGTGGCGGCCAAGGCGGGCTTCGTGGAGATCGGCCGGGAGACCAGCGACCCGGCCGTGCACGCCGGGACCGGCAGCAACGTCATCCGGGAATTCCGCCCCTGACTTGTACGAATTGACCCCTCACTTGGATGGCCGGCCCGGAGTCGCGTGATGAACGCCGCATTGACGCCAGGCGCATTGATCTAAACATGGGTTGAGGTTCTACGGTGGCATCCGACCTGTCGAAGATCTTGGCTCCGGCCGGACTCTTAGCGCGAGTGAGGGAAAGCACCATGGACCGCCCCCTTCGGGTTGCCGTCATCGGAGCCGGCCCGGCCGGCATCTACGCTGCCGACCACCTCATCAAATCGTCGGAAACGGTCACCGTTGACATCTTCGACAAACTGCCCACCCCGTACGGCCTGATCCGGTACGGCGTCGCCCCGGACCACCCGCGGATCAAGGAGATCGTCACCGCGCTGTTCCGGATCCTGGACAACCCGCGGATCCGGTTCATCGGCAACGTCGCGTACGGCGTGGACGTCAAGCCGGAGGAGCTGAGCCGCTTCTACGACGCGACGATCATCTCGACCGGCGCCGAGAAGGACCGCGCCCTGGACATTCCCGGCATCGACCTGCAGGGCAGCTACGGCGCCGCGGACTTCGCCTCCTGGTACAACGGCCACCCGGACGTGTCCCGTGAGTGGCCGCTGGAGGCCCGCGAGGTCGCCGTCATCGGCGCCGGCAACGTCGCCGTCGACGTCGCCCGGATCCTCGCCAAGACCGCCGACGAGCTGCTGGTCACCGAGATCCCGGACAACGTCTACCAGGCGCTGAAGGCCAGCCCGGTCACCGACGTGCACGTGTTCTCCCGGCGCGGCCCGGCGCAGGTCAAGTTCACCCCGCAGGAGCTGCGCGAACTCGACCACTCGCCGAACGTCGAGGTGATCGTGCACCCGGAGGGCATCGAGTTCGACGAGGGCAGCCTCGAGGCGATGCGCAAGACCCGGCACGTCAAGATGTGCGTGGACATCCTGCAGAACTGGGCGGTCCGCGACCCCCGGGACCGGCCGCGCCGCCTGCACCTGTACTTCCTGCAGGCCCCCGTCGAGGTGCTCGGCGAGGACGGCAAGGTGGTCGGGCTGCGGACCGAGACGCAGGAGCTCACCGGCGACGGCTGGGTGCGCGGCACCGGCGAGTTCACCGACTGGCCGGTGCAGGCCGTGTACCGGGCTGTCGGCTACCTCAGCACCGCCCTGCCCGACCTGCCGTTCGACACCAAGACCGGCACGATCCCGCACGATGCGGGCCGGATCCTC
Source organism: Actinoplanes sp. NBC_00393 (assembly GCF_036053395.1). Lineage (NCBI taxonomy): Bacteria > Bacillati > Actinomycetota > Actinomycetes > Micromonosporales > Micromonosporaceae > Actinoplanes > Actinoplanes sp. NBC_00393. The sequence continues at coordinate 2,189,873 of NZ_CP107942.1, forward strand.
GACCTCGACGGCGAGCACATCCCCGGCATGTACGTGGCCGGCTGGATCAAGCGCGGCCCGGTCGGCCTGATCGGCCACACCAAGGGCTGCTCCGGCGAGACGGTCGGCAGCCTGATGGCCGACCTCGAGAAGCTGCCGGCCGCCGCGCAGCCCGACCCGGACGAGGTCGTCACGTACCTGTCGCAGCGTGGCCTGCAGCTCACCACCTGGGCGGGCTGGCAGAAGCTGGACAGCCACGAGATCGCGCTCGGCGAGCCGCACGGCCGCAAGCGGATCAAGGTGGTCGCCCGCGACGAGATGACCACCATCTCCACCAGCTGATCCTGCCGGCGGCGCCTTCCTGGAGATCAGGAGGGCGCCGCTCCCAGGTACGCCAGAGCGGCCAGAACCCGCCGGTTGGTGGTCGGATCGGCGTCCAGCCCGAGCTTCGCGAACACCTCGCCGATGTGGGTCTCCACGGTGCGCTGCGTGATGTGCAGCGCGGCGGCGATGCCCTCGTTGGACCGGCCCTCGGCGAGGTTGGCCAGGACAGCCCGTTCCCGGGAGGTCAGCCGGGTCAGCCGGTCGGTGGCCGGCCGCGGGCGGGCCATCAGCCGGGCGATGATCGTCGGGTCGATGACGCACTCGCCGTCGGCGACCCGGCGCAGCGCGTCCAGCACCGTGGCGATGTCGAAGACACGTTCCTTGAGCAGATAGCCGATGCCGCCGGGGTACGACTGGAGCAGCTGCAGGGCGTAGCGGCTCTCGACGTACTGGGAGAGCAGCAGCACCGCGGTCCTCGGATACCGCTCGCGGATCTCGGCGGCGGCGGTCAGACCTTCGTCGCGGAAGGTCGGGGGCATCCGGATGTCGGTCACCGCCACGTCCGGGTCGGTGGTGGCGACGGCGGCGAGCAGGGTCGGCTGGTCGGTCGCCTCGCCGGCGACGTCGATGCCGGCGTCCTGGAGGAGCCGGACGATGCCGGCTCTGGTCAGCAGGACGTCCTCGGCTACTACTACGCGCACGGTAGGCGTACCTCGATCCGGTCTGCTTCGCGGTTGAGGTCGCCGCCGAGCGCCCCGATGTGGTCCAGCAGCAGGGCCAGGTCGTGGCAGCCGTGTCCGGCCCTGGTCCTCCAGCCGGGCGAGGGCGGCGGCGAGTCCGAGACTCTCCAGGACGCCCGGGTAGATGCCGTGGGCGGTCTCGCGTACCTCCCGGCCGGCGGTGGTGGCGTCCTCGATCGCCGGCGTGATCAGCGGGGCGAGGTCCGGATCCAGCTCGCGGGCCCGGCGCAACGCTTGGGCCAGCATGAGAAGTCGCTGCTGGGCGCCGTCGTGCAGGTCCCGTTCCAGGGCACGCCGTTCCGCGTCGGCGCGTTCGACCAGGCGGGTCCGGCTCTCGCGCAGCTCGGCCAGCTGGGTGTGCAGCTCCGCCTGCAGCCGCTCGTTGTCGACCAGCAGGCCGGCCGCGGGACCGAGCCCGGCGGCGAGTTGCAGGGCATCCTCGGGCCGGTGCCGGATCTCGGCGACCGCGGTGCCGTTGCGGGCCAGCCGGGTCGTGGCGCGGTGGCTCCTGCTGGGCAGCTGGCGTCCCTCTGCGGACACCAGGCCGGGGCCGACCACGTACGCCACCGTCAGCGCCGGGTCGTGCAGCGTCCTGGCCAGATAGCGGGCCAGGGCGCCCGGCTCCGGGACGGCGTCGAGGATGGCCGCGACCCGCCGCAGCTCCCGGTGCCGGGCGTGCCGCCGGGACGCCTCGGCGAGCACGAACGCGCCGGCTGCGGCGATGGCCGCCGCATGCAGGAGATAACGGGCAATCGGGTACGCCTGACCCAGCCGCAATATCGACGCGGCGGCGAGGAACAGGCACATCAGTGCGGCCGGCACGGAACGGCGGCGCAGCACCGCCCCGAGCAGGCACAGCGCAGCGGACAGGCCCAGCGCGACATCCAGGAGCAACCGGGCCCGCCCGGCATCGGCGGCGAACGCGAAGGGCTGGGTGCCGCAACCGATCCGGCATTCGATGTCGGCGAACGGCGACCACGACAGCATCCACCCGATCGCCAGCAGAGCCAGGACCGCGGTCGCCGTCCCGACGATGCGACGCAGGCCCGGCGATCCGGTCCAGGCGGGCCACCGGCCCGTGCTGCAGGCGCACCTCCAAAGCGGCCCGCTCAGACTCGTCGACGGTGTGCAGCCGCCGCCGGCTGTGGTCGACCTCGGTGATACTCGCGAGCAGGCCGTTCGTGAGGCGGGTGTTGGCCCGGACCAGGCGGTCCGCGGCGGCGACCGCGTCCCGGTAGGCGTCGTCGCCGGCCACGTCCGGCTCGGCGGTGGCCAGCCGGGTGAGCGCGTCCGCCGGGCCGAGCTCGACGACGAGGTCGGTGAGATCCGAGCGGTCCGGCACGGTCCGGTGCCCGGCCAGGAAAGCCACGGCGACGGCGACGAGCGCTGCTTCGGCCCCGATCCGTACGGCCTGCGCGTACTCAGGTCCGAGGATCAGCTGAGCTGTCGCGATGCCGGTCAGGACTCCGCCGGTGAACAGCGCGGCCACCTGCCGGGGACGCCACGCGACGATCATGGTCGCGGCGCCGAGCAGCAGGCCGGCGACCTGGCTTCCGGTCGGCCAGGGAATGAGGCTGGTCACGTACCCGGCGGTGACTACCAGCCGGCGCGGGGTGCCCTCGACGCGTCCCCGGGGCGTCGCTAGGGCGGCGTGCACGAGAACGCCCCGGGACAGCAGCCCGGGGATCGCCAGGACGTTCGGGGCCAGCCAGACGGCGCCGACCGCGCCGACCAGCAGACCCTGGCGCCGGTCGCGGTCGCGTCCGGCGATCCCGAGGCCCGCGGCGAGAAAGGCCAGGCCGACGGCGAGATCCGGCAGCCAGGCCCCAGGCTCGGAGACCGGCCAGCGGACGAACACCGTGGCCGCGGCCAGCGCGCAGACGGACACGAACAGCAGGACCCGCATTGTTCCTCCCGTCCTGCGACCGTCTGCCTGCCCCTCGGCCAGGGCAATCACCCGAATGGGTGGGAACCAACCCCGCCTTGATCACGACTACTACGCGTGTCCCTTCCTGATCTGACCACCTATGTCCCGCACCGGTCGACGCCCGAGGCGGACTTCGAAGGCACCGCGGTGCCCGGCCTGCGCGCAGATTTCTACCGCCGTCCCGACGGCGACCGGATCGCGTCGGTGGGCTGCTACTCCTATGCCGGCCGCGAGCTGCTGATGGCCTGGGGTTACGTCGACGAGAAGCACTGCCGCCGGCACGCCGTGCGCGACCCGGAACGCGGCTGGCAGCCGGTCGTCGAAGGGTGCCCCGACGTGCGGTTCGTCCGGGCCGAGGACGGGCCGGTGATCGGTCTGGAGCTGCGTACCCCGTCCGGCGACTGGCTGAAGTGTCAGACCCCGCTGGCATGATGGCCGCCATGGTGACCTTCGAGCGGGTGGCGCCGGTGATCCCGGTGCGCGATCTGGATGCGGCGCTCCAGCGATATCAGCGTCTCGGTTTCGCGGTGCGCGCCTACGACGGCGGCGAGCGGTATGGTTTCGCCGACCGCGACGGGGTCTCGCTGCACCTGACCGAGTGGGCCGAGCACGACCCAGCCAGCACAGCATCAAGCGTTTATCTGTACGTGTCGGATGCCGACGCCGTGCAGAGGGAATGGTCCGGGGTGGACAGCCGCGTCGGCGAGCCCCGCGACACCCCGTGGGGTTTACGCGAGTTCGCGTATGTGGATCCCGACGGCACGCTGCACCGGGTGGGCTCCCCACTGTCGTGAGTTTCCTGGCGGTCACCGCAGTCCCGGCCGCCGCTGTCGAGGGCGGCCCGACACCAACAACGACGTCCGGCGCGAGCAGTTCGTGAAGCTTGCCAACGGTGTGGCGCTGGTTCTGACGTGCTGAACGCGGGGCCCGCAGACCCGTACCGATCTGCGGGCCCCGGTGTTCAGCCGCGCAGGCGGCGGTAGGCGCGTGCCGACAGCGGGGCGAAGATCGCCACGAGCAGCAGCGGCCAGGCGATGGCGAGCCAGACCGCGTGGTCGGCCAGGACGCCCTCGGTGATGCCGGTCGGGTTGCCGAACAGGCCGCGGGCCGCGGTCGCGGTGGCCGACAGCGGGTTCCAGGCGGCGATCGCGCCGAGCCAGTCCGGCATGGTCTCGGCGGAGACGATCGCGGTGGACAGGAAGCCGATCGGCCAGACCAGCACCTGCACGGCCGTGGTGGCGCCTTCGCCGCGGAAGCTGAGCCCGAGGAAGATGCCGATCCACAGCACGGCAAACCGCAGGAGCAGCAGCAACAGTACGGCGAGCACGGCCGAAGCCGGATCGGAGGTGATCCGCCAGCCGATCAGCAGACCGCCGACGATCAGCACGAGCAGTTCGACCGCCGAGTTGGCCATGTCGGCGCCGACCCGGCCGAGGGCTACCGACGCGCTGCCGATCGGCATCGAACGGAACCGGTCGGTGATGCCCTTGCGGGCGTCGTTCGCCATCGCGGTGGCGGTCGACTCGACGCCGAACATCATGCTCAGCGCCATCATGCCGGGCAGCAGGAAGGTGATGTAGTCGCCGCCGCCCGGGATGCTGATCGCGCCGCCGAACAGGAAGCCGAAGACCAGCAGCAGCATCACCGAGAAGAGCAGGTTGAAGATCGGGCCCCAGGGTTCGCGGGCCCAGTGGGCCAGCTCCCGCTGGGTGATGATCCAGCCGGCACGCAGGGTGGTCATCGGGCGGCCTCCTTGTCGGTCCGGGTGGTCATCGGGTGGCCTCCTTGTCGGTCCGGGTGGTCATCGGGCGGCCTCCTTGTCGGTCAGGGTGAGGAAGACCTCGTCGAGGGTGGGGCGGCGCAACAGCAGGTCCTCCGGGGTGACGGCCAGGTCGTCCAGGGCGCGGACCACCCCGGCCAGGGCGCCCACGCCGACCGGCAGCTCGAAGGTGACGCTGCGGGTCTCGTCCTCGATGACGCCGGGTTCCCCGACCGCGGTGGAGAGGCGCTCGGCGACGTGGTGCAGGTCGTCGCGCAGGCCGATCGTGACGGTGACGCGGTCGCCGCCGATGCGGCGTTTGAGGGCTTCGGGCGTACCGTTGGCAATGATCTTGCCGTGGTTCATCACCGAGATCTCCGAGGCGAGTTGGTCGGCTTCGTCGAGATACTGCGTGGTGAGCAGCACTGTCGTGCCGCGGGCAGCGGTCTCCCGGATGGTGGCCCAGACCTCGTTGCGGGCGCGGGGGTCGAGACCGGTGGTCGGTTCGTCGAGGAAGAGCAGGGCCGGGGTGGGGATCAGCCCGGCGGCGATGTCGAGTCGGCGGCGCATGCCGCCGCTGTAGGTGGAGACCGCCCGTCCGGCGGCCTCGGTGAGACCGAAGACGTCGAGCAGCTGGTCGGCGCGTTCCTGCGCCTCAGCCTTGCCGAGACCGTAGAGCCGGGCGAACATCACCAGGTTCTGCCGGCCGCCGAGGACCTCGTCGACCGCCGCGTTCTGCCCGATCAGGCCGATGCTGCGCCGGACCTGGGCAGCCTGCGTACGCACGTCGAAGCCGGCCACGCTGCCCCGGCCGCCGTCGAGATCGATGAGAGTGGCCAGGGCCTTGACCGCGGTGGTCTTGCCGGCGCCGTTCGGACCGAGCAGTCCGTGGATGACGCCGGCCGGGATTTCCAGATCGAAGCCGTCGAGGGCGTTCAGGTCGCCGTACCTCTTGCGCAGCCCCTCAGCTACCAGGGTGTTCACGGCCACTCCTAACTCCGTATAGCTTACGGAAAAACGGTGCGGCAAACACCGTACACCCCACGGGGTAATCTCTGCATATGGAAAAACCGGATGTCGACCGCACCCTCGAGTTGCTCTGGCGGCACAAGCTGGGCACCCCGCAGGGCACCCGCGGGCCGAAACAGCGGGTCAGCGTCGACGAGGTGATCCGCGCCGGGATCGCGGTCGCCGACGAGGAGGGGCTCCCGGCGTTCGCCATGCGCAAAGTCGCCGACCGGCTGGGGCTGAAGTTGATGTCGGTCTACACGTATGTGCCGGGGCGTTCCGAGCTGATCGGGCTCATGGTCGACGAGGTCATCGGGGAGATTCCGTACCCGGCGCACACCGGCCCGCTGCGTCAGCGGATGGCCGGGGTGGCCCGGCGCATGTGGGACGACTACCACCGGCATCCGTGGTTGCTGCAGATCGACAACATCCGGCCGTGGATCGGCCCGAACGGCTGTGATCTGTACGAGTGGCAGCTCGCCGCCCTGGAGGGCGCCGGCTTCGACGACCTGGAGATGGACCAGATCGTCACGCTGATCAGCGGGTTCACCGCGGGGGCGGCCCGCACCTCGATCGCCGCGCGCAGCACGGCCGAGCGGTCGGGAATCTCGGACGCCGAGTGGTGGGCGGTGAACGCGCCGATCCTGGAGCGGGTGATGCCGCCCGGCGCCTACCCGCTGGGTGGGCGGGTCGGCACGGCGGCCGGACAGGAGTACAACGCGGTCATCGACCCGGACCGGTCTTTCCGCTTCGGCCTGGACCGCTTGCTCGACGGCGTCGAGCTGATGTTGCGTGACCGGCCTACTCCTCCGGCCGCCACTTGAGGTCGGGGACCTGCGCGAAGGCCTCGGCCTTGGCGAGCAGCCCGTCCGGCTCGTTGGCGAAGGGCACGATATTCGACAGCTTCCGCCTGGACCACGACCGAAAGACCTGGGGGAGAACGTGAATCAGGGTGCGGTCGCGGTCGGTCCGGTGCTGGCTGTCGTGCTCGTGGTGCTGGTGATTCTGGCGGCTGCAGCCGCCTTTGCCGGGCAGCTCGGGGTGAGCCGGGCGGTGGTCACCGCGTCGCTGCGGGCCGTGTTGCAACTCGCGGTGGTGTCGCTGCTCATCGCCGCAGTCGTGAACTCCTGGTGGGCCACCGCCGGGTTCATCCTTCTGATGCTGCTGGTCGCGGCGTACACCTCGGCCGGCCGGGTCGGAGCCCGCCGCCGGATGGTGCTGGTGCTGCTGCCGATCGCGGCCGGTTCGCTGCCGGTCGGCGCCCTGATCGTGGCGGCGGGCACGACGCCGCTGACCGAGATCGCGCTGCTGCCGATCGCCGGCATCCTGATCGGCGGCGCGATGACCGCGACCTCGCTGTCCGGGCGGCGGGCACTGGACGAGCTGCGGGACCGGCACGGCGAGTACGAGGCCGCGCTCGCCCTGGGGTTCCTGCCCCGGGACGCGGCGCTTGAGGTGTGCCGGCCCACCGCCGGGCAGGCCCTGGTGCCGGCGCTGGACCAGACCCGTACGGTCGGGCTGGTCACCCTGCCCGGTGCGTTCGTCGGCGTCCTGCTCGGTGGCGGCACCCCGGTCGAGGCCGGCGCCACCCAGCTGCTGGTCCTGGTCGCCCTGCTCGCGGTCGAGGTGATCGCCATCGCGGTGACCGTGGAGCTGGTCGCCGGGGGATCTCTGAGCCGTCCGGTGTCACGGTGACGCCGTCACGAACTTTGCGGCTGCCCGGTCTCCTCTGACAAAGGAGGAGATGAGCATGAAGATCGTTGTTCTCGGCGGTACCGGGATGATCGGTTCGCGTCTCGTTCGCATCCTGCAGGCGGGCGAGCACGAGGTGGCGGCGCATTCGTTGTCCACCGGGGTGGATCTGATCAGTGAGAAAGGGTTGCCGGAGGCGGTGAAGGGCGCCGACGTCGTGGTGAATCTGACGAATTCACCGACCTACGACGACGGCTCTCTGGTGTTCTTCCGGCAGAGCATGGAGAACCTGCTCCTGGCGTCCGAGGACGCCGATGTCAGGCATCTCGTCGTGCTTTCGGTGATCGGCGCCGGCTCGGTGCATGAGGTGGCCTATTACCGGGCAAAAGCGCTTCAGGAACAGTTGCTGCAGGCCGGGCCGGTGCCATTTTCGATCGTACGCTCGACGCAGGTCTTCGAATCAGTCGACGGCATGCTGCGCTGGTCAGCCGACGAGAACACGGTCCGGTTGCCGGGCACCCTGCTGCAGCCGATCGCCGCCGCGGACCTCGCCTGGACGCTGGCGCAGGTGAGCGCAGGCCCGCCGCTGCAGGGCGTGCGGAGCATCGCCGGACCGGAGGTGTTCGCCCTGGACGAGCTGGCCCGGATCACCCTGGCCGCGCGCGGCGACCGGCGCGCGGTGGTCAAGGACGACGGCGTGAGCATGCTCGCCGCGGTTCGTGGCGATGCCCTGACGGCGGGCTTCGAGTCGGACATCGCCACGACGACGTACGAGCAGTGGCTCACGGCCCGCTGAGCGACTCGGCGGTGTTGAGACCGAAGTAGTGGATCGCGTGACCCCGGTGGCGGTGCAGCATCCGGGCGATCGCGATCCGCTCCTCGTAGGACGACGGAATGACGACGGCCCACTCGCCCTTGCGCAGTCCCTCGTGATGCAGGTTCAGAACCGCGTCGTCGTACCCCCAGTTCTGAAAGAACCGGATGAACCGGGCCCGCCAGCCGTGCTCGGTGCCGTCCGCGTCCAGGATGTGCACCCCCTCCGGGCCGTGCAGGACGAGCACCTCGGAGACGTCGGTGCCGTCGGCGCGCAGCGCCTCGAGGACGTCGTCGACGTTCTGCCGGTCCGGGAGAAGCGCGGCGATCGCGTTGACCGGCCGGTCGATGAACTCGTCCACGTTGTCCAGCGGCCCGTCCGCCTGCTGCGGGGCCAGACTGGCGCGGACCACCGCGACCGGGCTCGCGGCGTGGTAGAGCAGCGTCTGGCTGACCGAGCCGAGCACGAGACCCTTGAACGTGTCCCGGCCGCGGGCGCCGACGACCACGAGCTGCGCGTTCTTCGCGCGTTCGACCAGGGCGTGCCGCGGGTTGCCGCGGAGCAGTTCGGGGCGGACCACGACGTCCGGGAACCGTTCCTGCCAGCCGGCCAGGGACTCGCCGAGCAGCAGCCGCCCGTCCGGGTCGGGGGCGCGTTCCGGCCACACCAGCACCGGGACCAGTTCCGCCCGGCGCGCCGAACTCGCCTCGAACGCGAAGCCGAGCGCCAGCTGCGAATGAGCGGAGCCGTCGACGCCGACCACGACCGGGCCGTCGGCGGGCGCGCTGTCGCGGACCACCAGGACCGGGCAGTGCGCGTGGGCGGCGGCGTGCACCGCGACCGAGCCGATGATCAGGCCGCTGATCGCGCCCAGGCCGCGGTCGCCGAGCACCAGCAGCGCGGCCTCGTTCGACTCGGCGAGCAGCACCGGGGTGGCGGCGCCGTCGATGATGGCGGTGGAGACCGGTACGCCGGGCGCGGCCTCACGTGCCGCGGTGACCGCTTCGGCGACCAGGTCCTCGGCGTGGTGCCGCAGGCCGGTGCCGGGCATGTCGTCGGCGACCGGCCCGACGCCGACGTGCAGCGACGGCCAGATGAAGGCGTGCACCACGTGCAGCTGTGTCTTGCGCCGTTCGGCTTCGACGGCGGCCACGCGTACCGCCGCCAGGGCCTGCTCCGACCCGTCGACCCCAACGATCACCCTCGGTGTGTTCATCTCTGCGCTCCTGTCCTCGGCGTCGACTACTAGGACCGGACAGGCAGGGAGAGATGTGACAGCCAGTACGGCGGCCTCACACCCGGAAGCGCGAGACCAGGCCGCTCAGGTCGGTCGACATCCGGGCCAGGTCGCTGATCGCGTGCTGCGTCTCGGAGACGCCCTGGCTGGTGTTCTGCGCGGCCTGGGCCACCCCGGTGATGCTGCGGGAGATGTCGCCGGTGCCGGTCGCGGCCTCCGAGACACTGCGGTTCATCTCGGCGGTCGTGGCCGTCTGCTCCTCGACCGCCGAAGCGATCGTGGTCTGGAAGTCGCTGATCCGGGCGATCACCGCGGTGATCTTCTCGATCGCGTCGACCGCGCCCTCGGTGTCGGCCTGGATCGCCTCGACGCGGCGGGAGATGTCCTCGGTGGCGCGGGCGGTCTCCTGAGCGAGGTCCTTCACCTCGGAGGCGACCACCGCGAAGCCCTTGCCGGCGTCCCCGGCCCGGGCCGCCTCGATCGTCGCGTTCAGGGCCAGCAGGTTGGTCTGCTCGGCGATCGAGGTGATCACCTTGATCACGTTGCCGATCTCGGCCGAGGAGTCGCCGAGCTTGTTCATGGTCGAGGAGGTGGCGGCGGCCAGGCCGACGGCCTCGGCGGCGACCTGGGCGGCCTCGCTGGCGTTCTGCGAGATCTCGCGGATCGAGGCGCCCATCTCCTCGCTGCCGGCCGACACGGTGTCGACGCTGCGGGAGATCTCCTCGGCCGCGCTGGACACGTCCTGGGACTGCCGGGACGCCTCCTCGGCCGAGACGGCGATCTGCGCGGCGGTGCCGGTCATCTCCTCGGTGGCGCTGGCCAGCGTGGATGCCGAACCCTCGATGGTGATCACGGTGTCGCGCAGCGAGGCCATCGCGGTGTCCAGGGACTGGCCCATCCGGCCGGTCTCGTCGCGCGAGGTCAGCCCGGTGGCGCGGGTCAGGTCACCGGCGGCCAGCGCGTCGCACACGGCTTTCACGGCGGTCAGTGAGCGGACGATGCGAGCGGCCACGAAGTACCCGATGGTCATGGCCACCGCGAGACCGGCGAACAGCACGATGAAGGAGAGGTTACGGCTGAACTGGTACGTGGACTGCGCGGACGCGGCGTTGCTGGCGGCGTCCGCGGTCTCCGCCTGATCGAGGGTGGCGAGATCGTCGTAGATCTGCTTCAGCAGCGGCAACGAGTCGGCGTCCCGTGCAGCCGCCCAGCCGTCCAGGTCGTTCTTGAGACCGGCCGGGATCAGCTTCTCGTTCGCCACCGTCACCCAGCTGTCCCAGACCGACTGGAGGTGGTCGATGACCGCCGGATCGCCGGCCGGCAGGGTGCCGCGGTAGGCAGTCATCGCGGTCTCGAAAGCCTCGACGTCGGCAGTGAACGCCTCGGTGAACTCCCGGACCCGCGTCTCGTCCGTCGACAGCGCCTGGTTGGCGGTGTCGACCCGGGCCTGTACCGCTGCGGACTTGAGCTGAGCGACGGCACGGATGCTGGCGACGTTGCTCTCGTAGATCAGGTTGGCGGAGTCGCTCGTGCTGGCCATCCCGAAATAGCCGGTGAGGCCGACGAAAGCAGCGACCAGGGCGGCCAGCCCGACCGCGACGAGGATCTTCACCTTGACACTGAGGTCGTCGAGGCGAGCACTCATCACTGCTCATCCTTTCCCGGAACAGTCCGGTGCTCAGAACCGGTCGAACTTCGCTTCGAGGTCGGCCGGTGGCATGCCGGCGCCGCTCATCGCGGGCGCCGGATTCTCGTTGAACGAACCCCCACGATCCCAACCGGCCCGGTACGCGTTGTTCGACCAGTTGCCGGACGCGGCCGGCGCCGGACGGGGAATGGAGCGAGTGGACGTTCCGGTGTGGAAGAAGTCCATCAAAGCGGTGAGCTGCGCCGTCTGCGCCGACATCTCCTCGGCTGTCGCGGCGAGCTCCTCACTGGACGACGCGGTCTGTTCGGTGACCTTGCCGATCTGCGACATCGCGATGTTGATCTGCCGCACGCCGGTGGACTGTTCCCCGCTCGCCGCGGCGATCTCCTGCACCAGATCGGACGTACGGATGATGTTGGGAATCATGCTGGACAGCAGGTCGCCGGCGCGCTCGGCGGTCTGGACGCTGCCGGCCGCGAGCTCGCTGATCTCCTGAGCCGCGATCTGGCTGCGCTCGGCGAGCTTGCCGACCTCGCTGGCCACCACGGCGAAGCCCTTGCCGTGCTCGCCCGCCCGGGCCGCCTCGATCGTCGCGTTGAGCGCCAGCATGTTGGTCTGGAAGGCGATGTCGTCGATGATCCCGATCTTGCTGGTGATCTCCTTCATCGCCGCGACGGTCCGCTGCACCGCCTCGCCGCCCTCCTGCGCCTCGGCCGCCGTGGTGGTGGCGATGCCCTCGGTGGCGGTCGCGTTGTCGCTGTTCTGGCTGATCCCCGCGGTCATCTGCTCGATGCTCGAGGTGGTCTCCTCGACACTGGCGGCCTGCTCGGTGGCGGCCTGCGACAGGCTTTGCGAGGCTCCGCTGATCTGCATCGACGCGCTGTTGAGCTGGTTGGCCGACTCGACGACCGTGCTGACCGTGTCGCTGAGCCGGTCCAGGGCGCTGTTGAGCGCCGTGCCCATCCGCCCGACCTCGTCCTGGCCGGCGACGGTGACCCGCTGATCCAGGCGGCCGTTGGCCAGCGCGGTGAGTACCGTGACCGTCTCGTTCAGCGGCCGGGCCACCGCGCGGGTGATCAGCTGGACCACGGTGAAGGTGAGCACCAGCGCTGCGACGATCAGGCAGATCATCATGAGCCGCGCCGTGGAGTAGGCCTCCGCCGACTCGTCGATCGAACCCTTCGCGGCGGTGTCGTCCTTGGCGATCAGGTTGTCGACCGCCGTGTTGATGGTGTCGGACACCGGGTTCACCTCCGCGCTCACCACGCGGTTGAACTCGGCGAGCTTGTTCGCCGCCGTCAGCGGTTTGAGCTTCTCGGTGACCAGTTGCTTGTAGGTGGCCCAGGCGGCGTCGAACGCCTCGGCGTCCGGATCACCCTGCGCCGACGTGGAGAACGAGGCCCAGACCTGGTCCAGGTTGGCGATCGAGGTGTCCAGCGCGTCGATGGCCGCATCGGTGCCGGTGCCTCCGCCGGCCAGGGCGACGCCGCGCATCTGGAACCGGACGTCCTTGTAGTCGGTGGCGATCTCACCGAGCAGCCGTACGTCGTGCAGGTTGCTGTTGTAGAGGTGTTCCAGGCGGTCCTGGGTCTGGCTCAGCTGGTAGATGCCGACCGCGCCGAGCACCACCAGCAGCGCGCAGACCACGCCGGCGAGCCCGCGCAGTTTCCACGCGATCGGCATGTCCCGGAACGCCAGGCTTCCGCGTGGACGGCGCGTCCCCGTCGACTCGGCCATGGAAGAATCCCCCATCCGGCACAAACTGCGGCGTACGAATCCACGACCGGGCCAGCCTATCGACGTAACGATCACGATTTGGCGGAACCTATTCACAAGCCGTCACCGAAACGGACACCGGGCCGGATTCGCGGCTAAGTCCTCGATTTTCTGCAGGGCCCACAAAGAATCTGATCGAATGCGGAGGAGGTGCGGAAAAAGGGGGGCCGACGGTGAACACGGTTACCGAAGCCGGGCGGTATCTGACGTTCACGCTCAACGGCGAGGCGTACGCGCTCGACATCTTCCACGTGACCGAGATCCTCGAGTACCGGTCGCTGACCGTGGTGCCGATGATGCCGGACTTCATCCGTGGCGTGATCAACCTGCGGGGCCGGGCCGTGCCGGTCATCGACATCGCGATCAGATTCGGCCGCGGGCGGACCTCGATCGACCGCCGGACCAGCATCATCATCGTGCACATCCAGGACTCGGCGCTGGCCGAGATGCCCGATCTGGACGGTGACGAGAAGGTCGCCGCGGGTGGCCAGGACATCGGCATCCTGGTCGACGCCGCCACCAAGGTGGTGACCCTGCAGGCCGGCGACATCGAGCCGGCGCCCGCGTTCGGCGCCGGGATCCGGGCGGACTACATCAGCGGCATGGCCCGCCGGGACGAGGACTTCCTGATCCTGCTGGACATCAGTCACGTGCTGTCGATCAGCGACATGGTGCGCCTCAGCGACCTGGCCCAGCAGACGGCACCCGAGCAGCCGCCGGAATCGTCGTGATCCCGCCGGAAGCCCTCGCGCGGACGATCAGCCGCGACGACTTCCAGTACATCACCGGTGTCCTGCACGACCACACCGGCATCAAGCTCGCCCCCGGCAAGGAGGCCCTGGTCGCCGGGCGCCTCGACAAACGGATCCGGGCGCTCGGGCTGGGCGGGTACTCCGACTATGTGCGCCTGCTGCGCGACCGCCGCGACGAGGGCGAGTTGCGGCAGCTCATCGACCTGCTCACGACGAACGAGACGTTCTTCTTCCGGGAGTCGCAGCACTTCGACTACATCCGCCGCGAAGTGCTGCCGAACCGGCACCCGGGACGCACCTTCCGGCTGTGGAGCGCGGCCAGTTCGACCGGCGAGGAGGCGTACACCGCGGCCATGGTGCTCGCCGACGTCCTGCCGCCCGGCTCGTGGGAGATCATCGGCACGGACATCTCGACCCGGGTCGTGGAGGGCGCGCGTACCGGTCTCTATCCGATCGCCGCGGCCGAGCGGATCCCGAAACCGCTGCTGCGCCGCTTCTGCCTGAAGGGCCGCGACGAGTACCAGGGCCTGATGACCGTCACCCGCGAACTGCGTGCCAAGGTCCAGTTCCACTGCCGCAACCTGCACGAGGACTTCTCCGGGCTGGGCCGCTTCGACGTGATCATGCTGCGCAACGTGATGATCTACTTCGACATGGAGACGAAGCGCTCGCTGATCCCGCGGCTGACCGAGATGCTGGTCCCCGGCGGACACCTGATCGTCGGCAGTTCCGAGTCGCTGAACGCCATTCCATCGCGGTTGAAGATGGTGGAGCCGTCGATCTACCGGCTGGACGGGGACAGCCGTGGCTGAGGTCTTCCTGCACCCCGGCGACTACCACTTCGGGGACGCCGGCACCCGGATTCACACGGTGCTGGGCTCGTGCGTGTCGATCACCATCTGGCATCCCGGACTGCGGATCGGCGGCATGTGCCACTACATGCTGCCGGGACACTGCCCGGCCTCGGACCAGTGGGACGCCCGCTACGCCGACGGCGCGATCGCCCGGTTCCGGCGCGACGTGCAGCGGACGAACACCACGCCACGCCAGTACGAGGTGAAGATGTTCGGCGGCGGCCGGCAGTTCCCGCACCTGAACACCCCGGCCCCGCTGGACGTCGCCGGCAACAACATCGAGGCGGGGATCTGCCTGCTCGAGGAGAGCGGCTTCCATCTGACCGTGCGCGAGTTCGGCGGCACCGGCGCCCGCCGGCTGATCTTCGACATCGGAACCGGTGCGGTCTGGCTGCGGGCACTCGACCCGCTGAGTCACGGAGGCCCGGCATGACCGGCAAGATCGGGGTGCTCATCGTCGACGACTCGGCCGTCGTCCGGCAGGTGCTCTCCGCCCGCCTGCGCGGCCAGCCCGGCATCGAGGTCACCGGCGCCGTCGCCGACCCGATCTTCGCGATGGACCACATGAACAAGTCCTGGCCGGACGTCGTGGTGCTGGACATCGAGATGCCGCGAATGGACGGGCTCACCTTCCTCAAGAAGATCATGGAGGTCCGGCCCACCCCGGTGGTCATCTGCTCCACGCTGTCCCAGCGCAACGCCGAGGTCTCGATGGAGGCGCTCGCGTCCGGGGCGGTCGCGGTGATCGCCAAGCCGGAGACCGGGCTGAAGAAGTTCATCGAGGACGACGGCGGCGACATCGTGTCAGCGGTCCGGGCAGCGGCGGCCGCCGGCCAGCGCCGCAGGGCCCGCCCGGCCGCTGCCGCTCCCGTCCTGGCCCGGCCGAGTGCGCCCCGGCCACGATCGCTGGCCACGGCCGCGGAACGACTGATCGCGATCGGTACGTCCACCGGCGGCACCCAGGCCCTGGAGAAGGTGCTGCCCGCGCTGAAACCCGGCCTGCCGGGCGTGGTCCTGGTGCAGCACATGCCGGAGAAGTTCACCGCAGCGTTCGCCGGGCGGCTCGACACCATGTGCCGGGTCCGGGTCAAGGAAGCCGAGGACGGCGATCCGGTGCTGCCCGGTCACGTGCTGGTCGCCCCCGGTGGGCGGCATCTCGAGGTGGTCCGGATGGACACGCGATACCGGGTCCGGGTCTTCGACGGACCGCCGGTCAACCGGCACCGCCCGTCGGTCGACGTGCTGTTCCGCTCGGTCGCCAAGGCGGCCGGCCCGGACGCGATCGGCGTGATCATGACCGGGATGGGCGACGACGGCGCCCGCGGGCTGCTCGAGATGCGCAAGGCGGGCGCGTTCACGGTGGCGCAGGACGAGGCGACCTGCGTGGTGCACGGCATGCCCCGCGAAGCGGTGGCGCTCGGCGCCGCCGATCGTGAGGTTCCGCTACTCCAGATCGCGGAGGTGATCCACCAGCATGGCTGAAACGCTCATCGCGGTGATCTCGCTGGCGGTCGGCGCGGCCGCCGGCTACTGGCTGCGCGGCCGCACCGACCGGCCCGGCCCGGCGACCCTGCCGGCGGCAGCACCCGACCGGTACGCGAACGACGTCTCCCAGTTCGCCGGCGCGGTGGCCCCGGTCTGGTCGGCGCAGATCGATTCATCGCGTAACCAGATGGAAAACGCCGTCGGACAACTCACCGAGAAGTTCGCCGGCATCGTCGAGAACCTCGACTCGGTGCTCACCTCCTCCACCGGCGTGCTGGACGAGAGCTCCGGCGGGGCGTTCGACCGCAGCCGGGAACGCCTCGGCGGGGTGGTCGGCACCCTCGACGACGCGCTGACCGGCAAACGACAGGCGCTCGAGGAGCTGCATTCGCTGCTCGGCCTCAACGAGGAGCTGCGCCGGATGTCCGGCGAGGTCACCCGGATCGCCGCGCAGACCAACCTGCTCGCGCTCAACGCCGCCATCGAGGCCCAGCGGGTCGGCGAGGCCGGCGCCGCGTTCGGGGTGGTCGCGCTGGAGGTGCGCCAGCTCGCCGACCGTTCGCAGAACACCAGCGAGCGCATGGTGGAGAAGGTCGACCGGGTCGCCGAGGCGATCACCTCGGTGCTGGCCACCGCGGAGGCCAACGCCGAACGCGAAGGCAACGCCGTGGCGCACGCCAACGGCGAGGTGCAGGCCGTGCTGGACGACCTGATGAGCATGCTGTCGCGTATGCAGAACTCGTCGCAGGAGCTGGAGCAGGCCGCGGTCGGCATCCGCGGCGAGATCGGCGACTCCCTGGTCAACCTGCAGTTCCAGGACCGGGTCAACCAGATGCTGGAACACCTGCGGGACAACATCGGCCGGTTCCCCGAGGTGGCCGCGTCGGCTGCCGCGGGCGTCGCACCGCTGGACGCCAAGGTGCTGCTCGACGAACTCGCCGCCCGCTACACGATGGCCGAGGAGCATCAGGCCCACCAGTCCGGAACGCCCGTCAAGGTAAACGAATCCGAAATCACGTTCTTCTAGGGAGACGACGATGGCCAAGAGCATTCTCATCGTGGACGACTCGGCGTCCGTACGACAGGTCGTCAGTATCGCCCTGAAGGGCGCGGGCTACGAAGTGATCACCGCGAATGACGGAAAGGATGCGCTGAGCAAAATGACCGGACAGCGCATTCACCTCATCATCTCGGACGTCAACATGCCGAATATGGACGGCATCACTTTTGTGGCCGAGGCGAAGAAACTGCCGGCCTACAAATTCACCCCGATCATCATGCTCACCACCGAGTCGCAAGAGGACAAGAAGAAGCAGGCGCAGGCGGCCGGGGCCAAGGCGTGGGTGACCAAGCCGTTCCAGCCCGAGCAGATGCTCAGCGCGGTGGCGAAACTGGTCGCGCCGTGACCGGGCTGCGGCGGTTCATCGTCGACGACGAGCTGACGATCATCACGGCGGCGGAGCAGCGGGAGCGGCTGCTGACGATGTTCGGGGACGGTTCGGGCGTACGCGTGGACCTGTCCGGAATCACCGACCTGGACACCGCCGGCCTGCAACTGCTGCTGCTCGCCCGCGACGAGGGCGTACGCCGCAGCGTGCCGGTCGAGTTCGCCGAGCCGAGCCCCGCCGTCGCCGAGGTGCTCGCCCTCACCCGTCTGGAGCTGTGATGCCGTTCGACGACGACATGCGCGAAGCCCTCGACATGTTCGTGACCGAGGCGCGCGACCTGGTCCAGGGCCTGGAGGAGGGCCTGCTCGAGCTGGAGTCGCAGCCGTCGGGCGGCGAGGCGGTCAACGCGCTGTTCCGGGCCGCGCACACCCTCAAGGGCTCGTCCGGGCTGTTCGGCCTGCAGCACCTGGTCTCGTTCACCCACGTCGTGGAGACCGTGCTCGGCTCGGTCCGCGAGGGCCAGCTCGACGTGACCCCCGGGCTGGTCAGCGCCCTGCTGCCGTGCACCGACCACATCTCCGCGATGATCGAGTCGGTGGCCGAGGGCCGGCTGGAGGCCGACGCGGGGCAGTCCGCCGACAGCGCACGGCTGCTGACCGGGCTCGAGCCGTACCTCGCCGACGGCCCCGCGATGACCGCAGGCGCCGCGGCCGCCGAGGTCGACACCGCGCCGCGCGAGGGCGCCTGGCGGCTGGAGCTGCAGTTCGGGCCGGACTGCCTGCGCAACGGCATGGACCCGCTGTCGTTCCTGCGATACCTGTCCAGCCTCGGCACGGTCACCGATGTCATCACCGACACCGAACGGCTGCCCGAGGCCGACGAGATGGACCCCGAGTCCTGCTATCTCGGCTTCACCGTCGACCTGACCACCTCGGCGCCGAAGGCCGAGATCGAGGCGGTCTTCGACTTCGTCCGCGAGGACAGTGACATCCGGATCAGCCCGGCCGAGAGCCAGCTCGACACGTACGTCAAGGCGATCCGGGCCATGCCGGAGAACGACCGGATCGGTGACGTGCTGATCAACAGCGGCGCGGTCACCGAGGCGGAGATGGCCGAGGCGCTGCGCGTCCAGCAGGAACGGGCCGTGCGTGAGGGCACCCAGCCGGTGCCGATCGGCGAGATCCTGATCGAGCAGGGGATCATCCAGCGCGGCATCGTCGACGCCGCCCTGACCCGCCAGCGGCGTACCACCGAGACCCGCTCGCAGGACACCCGGACGATCCGGGTCGACGCCGCCCGCCTCGACAAACTCATCGACCTGGTCGGCGAACTGGTGATCGCCCAGTCCAGCACCGGCGTCGTCGGCGGCGAGCACACCAGCGAGGCGCAGAGCGAGGTGATGCGGCTGGTCGACGAGGTGCGGCACAGCGCGCTGTCGCTGCGCATGGTCCCGATCGGCACGACCCTGCGCCGTTTCGAACGGGTCGTGCGCGACGTCTGCATGGAACTCGGCAAAGAGGTGTCCCTGGTGATCACCGGTGGCGACGCCGAGATGGACAAGGCCCTGGTGGAACGGATCAGCGACCCGCTGCTGCACCTGGTCCGCAACTCTCTGGACCACGGCATCGAGCCGTCCGCGGAACGGCGCAAACACGGCAAGGCGCAGCAGGGGACGTTGCGGCTCAACGCGTACCACGACGCCGGCAACATCGTCATCGAGGTCGCCGACGACGGGCGCGGCCTGGACCGGGACCGGATCCTGGCCAAGGCGGTCGAACGGGAACTGGTCGCCCCCGGCACGCCGCTCACCGACTCCGAGGTCTACAACCTGATCTTCGAACCGGGTTTCTCCACCGCCGAGAAGGTCTCCAACCTCTCCGGCCGCGGCGTCGGCATGGACGTGGTGAAACGCAACGTCACCGCGCTGCGCGGCAGCATCGAGGTGGAGACCAACCGCGGCGTCGGCACCACGATCCGGATCCGGCTGCCGCTGACCCTGGCGATCATCGACGGCTTCCTGGTCGGGGTCGGCACGTCCTCGTTCATCGTGCCGCTGGACCGGGTCACCGAATGCGTCGAACTGCCGCCCGGCCCGCTCGGCCGCGACTGCATGAACCTGCGCGGCGAGGTGCTGCCGTTCATCCGCCTGCGGCAGCTGTTCAACATCCCCGGCCCACCGGCGCGCCGGCAGAACGTGGTGATCGTGGAACAGTCCGGGCAGCGCACCGGCCTGGTGGTGGACAGCCTGCTCGGCGAGCTGCAAACCGTGATCAAACCGCTCGGCGTCCTGTTCAGCCGGGTGAAGTGCATCAGCGGCTCGACCATCCTCGGCAACGGCGAGATCGCCCTGATCCTCGACGTGGCCCCGCTGGTCTCGGACTACTCCGACCGCGAACACACCCGCCAGGCGGTCGCCGTGGCCTGATCAGGGAATCTGCGAGTAGGCGATCGCCGCGAACCCGGCACTGCCCACCAGGCCGGCCACCGCCGCCCAGAAGGCGCAACCCAGACCGAACCGGCTGTCACCGCGCAACTCCTGCTCGGTCTCGGCCGGCGTCCGGCACGCCACCAGATACTTCCCGGTGCGGGGCAGGGTCAGCCCGACGGTTCCGTCGGCCAGGGCCGCCGGCTTACCGATCACATGCATCGGTACGCGTGACGGCAGCACTTCCTCGATCACGAAGACCCGGTCGGCGCCCTTGATCGAGCGCTGCGGAACCGTCCCGCGGTCGAGGAGGTGCTGCAGCCACGGCCCGGGCCGGCGCCAGCCGCTGGTCGTCTCGTCGACGGTCTGCTCGATCGGCGACGGCCCGGACCCGCCCACGGCATGGCGCGTCTGCGCCCAGACCGACAGGTGCCCGGAGAAGATCCGGCCCTGCAGGATCTGCGCCGAGACGGCGGCCACCCCGGAGTCGTCGGCCACGCCGAACGGGTCGCCGCCGGACTCCTCGTGCAGGATGGTCAACCGGGTGCTGTTCTCGCCGTTGCTGTCCTGCCGGTACACCATCGTGCGGTACCAGACCCCCTCCGCACCGGAGAGCGGCGCCACCAGCAGACCGCTGCGGCCGGGCACGGTCCGCCCGTACACCGCGAAGTTCCTGGGCAGCGCGGCACCGGGCCGCAGCTCGGCGCTGGGCCGCACCCGGTTGCGGGCGACCCAGCGCCGTTCCCGGCTGTCGCTGAGGGCCAGCAACAACGTCACCGGGACCATGATCAGTCCCGCCATCCCGGCGAAGGCGGTGACGATGATCGCGAAGGTAACCACGCGGTCAGGGTAGGCAACGACCGCCATGGATGGCGTCGGTCAGTGATCGCAGCAGGCGTGCCGGCTCTCCTCCACGTAGTGCGGGTCGTGCCACCAATAGCGCTCGGTCTCCGGCCGGGCGAGCGTCGGCGCCGCCACCGTGCGCGCCGTGACCTGCGCGGCGGCGAAAGGCTCCAGCAGGCCGGGCACGGTGTGCACGACGCCGGCCGCGATCACCTGACGTACGTTCGCCGCCTGCTTGATGTCGGTGAGGGGATCCCCGCCGAGCACCGCCAGGTCGGCGTAGTGGCCGCGGGCGATCCGGCCGAGCGGCTCGTTCAGGAATTCGCCGGGCAGGCGGGTGGCCGTGGACAGCGCCTCGTACGGCGTCATCCCGTACGCGACCATGGCCCGCAGGTTGAGGTGCGTGCTGACCGCGTTCGGCGAGATCGGTGAGTCGGTGCCGGTGATCACCTGCCCGCCGCCGCGGTAGAGCCGGATCAGGTGGGCCACCTGCCGGGCCAGGTTCTCCCGGGTCACTGTCTGATCCGTGGTCCGGGCCGTGTTCGCGATGGTCTGCAGGTTCGCGTACTCCCAGGTCGGGTAGAGGGTGCGCACCCGCTCGTCGACCAGCAGGCTGTCGTCCTCGCGCAGCAGCGTGGTGGACAGGAACAAGGTGGGGGTCCGGGCCGCGCGGGTGGCCAGGAAGATGTCCGCGACCTCGTCGTAGACCGTGCCGAGCGTGGTGACCGTCCGCGAGTAGCCGAAGCGGCTGGTCGCCCCGACGTGTTCCTGACCGTCGCCGCCGAACGCGAACGCCGGGTAGTGGTAGTGCGAGGTGGCGTGCACGTGGTGCCGGTGCGCCCAGGCGATCACCTGCCGCTGCCGTTCCGACGACAACCGGACGTACGCCTTCATCAGGTCGTAGTCGAGTGCCCCGGCCCGTTCCAGCTCCAGGGCGACCTGCCGGGGGTCGTAGGTGGGCCGCATGAAGTTGTAGAAGATCCGTGACCCGTCGACCGCCTCGCCGGTCGCGAAGTACCGCGGCCCGACCCGCGCCCCGGACTGGATCGACTCCCGTTCCTCGACCATGTGGTACGCCGGACTGCCGGGGGAGCGGGTCGTGGTGACCCCCAGCGACAGCCACAACCGGCCCTGCCGGTCGCCGTACGAATAGCCCTGCATCTCCCGGTGATGATGCATGTCGATCAGTCCCGGCGTGACCACCGCGTCCCGGGCGTCGACCAGCCGCCCGTCGCGCCCGGCCCGGTGCGGCTCCACCGCGGCGATCCGGTGCCCCTCGACGACGATGTCCACGTCCCGGACCAGCTCACGGCGCACACCGTCCCACATCCGCCCGGCGTGGATCACCGTCCGCCCGCGTGGCGAGGTGTTCGCCCAGGTCAACCGCATCGGTACGGTCTGCGCCCGCCCACCGTCCACGGACACCATCCGCAGCGTCCCGTTGTGCAGGTAGAGCAGCCGCCGGGAGTCGCCGCTCCAGCTCGGCGCGTCGGTCACCTCGTCGGTGATCTGCCGCGGCGATCCCGCGAAGCTGCCGTCGGCCTCGACGTCGACCACCCAGAGCACGCTGGCCAGCACGAACGCGATCCTCCGGCCGTCCGGCGACCAGACCGGCCCGTCGTCGCCGCGGGTCTGGATCGACCTGTGGGGGAGCGGGTCGACGTAGCGGCCGGCGCCGGTGGCGACGTCGACCAGCAGAATCTTGCTGAGGCCCTCGCGGAACCGGGCGGAGTACGGCACCACGGCGGCGAGCGCGATGGTCCGACCGTCGGCCGACCAGCTGGGGCGGCCCGGTTCGAAGGTGGCGGCGTACAGCTGCCGGACCGTGCCGCTCGCCACCTCGACGGTGTAGAGCGCGCCGGTCTGGTCGAGGAACGCCAGGTGTGAGCTGTCGGCGGACCAGCTGCCGGAGACCGCGGCCGCGTTCGGCAGGTCGGTCAGCTGCCGGTCGCCGCCGGTGGTCAGGTCCCGCAGCCAGATGTCGAGTTTGCCGCCCCGGTCGGTCGAGTAGGACAGGTGGCGGCCGTCCGGGGACCAGGCCGGATCGCTCTTCCACCACAGGTCGCGGGTCAGCGGCTGCGGTGGCCGGCCGATCCGCATGGTCCAGATGTCGTTGAGCGCCCGGAACGCGATCGACGTGCCGTCCGGCGACAGGACCGGGCTGCCGATGCCGAGGACCGGTTTGGGCGTACGCGAATCGAAGTCCCTCCGCCGTTTGCGGTAGCGGGGTGTGGTGAGCGTGACCGGCGCGGCGAAGCCGATCCGGGCGGCCGGCGCCATCGAGCCGAGCGTGCGCCGCCGGATGCCGCCGTCGGCGGCGTAGACGATCTCGGTGGGCGAGCGCCAGGAGACCCGGAACGGGAAGACCTCCTCGCCGGTCACCACGGGCGCGCCGTCGAGCCACAGCTCGGCCCGCCCGTTCAGGGTGAGCTGGTAGATGATGCCGGAGCCGTCCGGCGTGAACGCGGGACCGCGGATCACCTGGCCGGCCGGCACGGTCACCGCCGTGCTGCGCGCGCCGGTCGCCACCTCGACGACGTCGATGCGGGTGTTGGCGACGACGAACGCGATCCGGCGGCCGTCCGGCGACCAGGCCGGCTCGAACTCCTCGGCGGCGCTGTCGGCGACCGCGGTGATCTGCCCGGAGGCCAGATCCAGCACGTGGATGCCGTAGCTGCCGGAGAGGTCGGCGGAGAAGGCGAGGCGGCGCCCGTCGGGTGCGAACCGGGGTTCCCGGTGGTCGTACGGCCCTTCGGTGAGCCGCCGCAGGCCGGAGCCGTCCGGGCGGATCAGCCAGAGGTCGAAGGTGCCGGTCCGGTACGACTGGAAGGCGATGCTGCCACCGTCCGGCGCCCAGTCGGGTTGCGCGATGTCGAACAGGTCGCCGGTCAGGCGGCGGGCCGGGCCACCCGAGGCGGGCAGCACCCACAGCACGCCGACCAGGTCCATCGCGATGCGGCGGCCGTCCGGCGACAGCTGTACGGCGAGGTTGGTGCCCTGGTCGAGGCCGGTCCGGGAGGTGCCCGCGGCCGCCG
The DNA here is from genome assembly GCF_036053395.1 of Actinoplanes sp. NBC_00393. Taxonomy (NCBI): domain Bacteria; kingdom Bacillati; phylum Actinomycetota; class Actinomycetes; order Micromonosporales; family Micromonosporaceae; genus Actinoplanes; species Actinoplanes sp. NBC_00393. Next base: position 2,213,559 of record NZ_CP107942.1, read on the forward strand.
CCCGGGTCGCCACCGGGCCGAGGACGGTGGTGCCGGCCACGCCGGCGAGGAGATGTCGTCTGCTGACAGCAGTCATCTAATCAATAGACACCTATCCATGGCCGTGGGCAATCCACCGACGGAGTTTGTCGGGGTTCCGAACCACCCAGACGGACCGGATCCGGTCGTCGGCGATGTCGAACGCGAGCACGGTCACGGCGCTGCCGTCACGTTCGGCGACCAGGCCGGGCCGGCCGTTGACGGTACGTTCCACGATGGCCTGACCGCCCATGTGATCGAGGAGCGCGGCTCCGTAGCGGGCGATCTCGGCCACGCCGCGGATCGGGCGCAGGACGGTGCTGACCCGGCCGCCACCGTCCGCGGTCACCGTCACGTCCGGATCCAGGAGGCCGATCAGGGCGCCGATGTCCCCGGCCTGCCACGCGCGCCGGAAGGACTTGACGACGGCAGCCTGCCGGTCGATCGGCGAGGATTTCGTGGCGCGGATCCGGCGGCGCCCGGAGGTGGCCAGTTGCCGGCACGCGGCCGGGGTGCGGCCGACGATCTCGGCGATCTCGCCGAACGGGTAGCCGAAGACGTCGTGCAGCACGACCGCGACCCGCTCGGCCGGCGTCATCGACTCCAGCACGACCAGGAACGCCATGGTGATCGACTCGTCGAGGGTGACCCGGTCGGCCGGGTCGGGCGCCGGCAGCGGCTCCGGGATCCACGGCCCCACGTAGCTCTCCCGCCGCACCCGGGCCGAACGCAGCTGATCCAGGCAGATCCGGCTTGCCACCCGGGTCAGCCAGGCGGCCGGATTGCCGATCTCCTGCCGTTGCGGTTCGGGCAGCGCGTACCAGCGGGTGTAGGCCTCCTGCACCGCGTCCTCCGCCTCGGCGAACGACCCGAGAAGCCGGTACGCGAGGTGGAGAAGCTGCGGTCGTTCGTCCATGGTCATCGCTGTCGGACGCTATACCTCACAAACCAGCCGGGCGTCTCGTCGAGTCGGTGAGAACACTCACCGACGGAGGGACCCCTCGATGCGCAAGGCCTTCACCGGACTCTCGGCCCTGCTCCTGCTGGTGGTGGTGGCTGAGTTCTTCTTCGCCGCGGCCGGCGCGTTCGCCGACCAGGCGTACCGGCCACACCACCTGCTCGGCTACGTGACCTTCCTGCTCCCGATCGCCATGATCCTCGTCGGCTGGCCGGCCCGGCTGCCCGGCCGGCTGATCGGGCTGGCCGCCCTGGTCGCCGGCCTGGTCGGGGTCCAGGTGCTGATCGCGGTGCTCGCCGCCGGCATCGGCGACGGCAGCACGGCGGGTGCGCTCGTCTTCGGCCTGCACGCGGTCAACGCCCTGGTCATCCTCGCGGTGGCCGGCCTGATCATGAAGTGGTCCCTGCGGTGACCGCGCGCATCGCGTCCAGCAGTTCGCGCCCGCTCGGCGCGGACGGGGTGCACTCGCGGACCCGGGCGCTGGCCTTCGGTCCCGAGGAGCGGTTCGTGCACGACCTCGGCTACCGCATCTCGGCCCGGCGAACATCAAGCGGATGGTGATGCGTACGCGTGGTCAGGTGCGGATGTCGATGCTGATGCTGGCCGTGCTGGGCCGCCTGCCCGGCCGCGAGCGGATGATGGCCAAGGTGGTCGAGCCGATCCACCGGGCCGCCCCCGCGATCACCCTCCCGGCGTACTGATCAGGGTCCGCGCCGCCTCGACGGCCCGGCCGGCGATGACGTCCACGGTCGTGCCGGTCCGCGAGAAGAAACCGTCCGCATACAGCGAGCTGTACCCGTGCGCGATCGCGATGATCCCCTCGACCAGCGGAAACGCCTCCTGGTACGACCGGCCGGCCGCGGTGGCCAGGTCGCGCAGCGTGTCCATCAGCGCGCTGGTCTGCTCGCGGCGGTCCTCATCGTGCAGCTGATAAAGCTCGGCGGCGAAGATCACGTGGAGGCCCGCGCCGGTGCCGGTGACATACCGGACGTAGGCGCCGGCCGACGCGGCCAGCCGGTCCACCGGATCCGGCCCGGCCACCTCGGCGGCGTCGACGATCGCGGCGCGCAGGTCCCGGGCGGCAGCGGTGGAGACCGCGCCGAGCAGGTGGGCGCGGTCCGGAAAATGCCGGTACGGCGCTGCGGAGCTGACCTGCAGCCGCCGGGCGACCTGGGCGACCGAGAAGCGTTGCAGCCCGGCCTCGGCGAGCAGCTCGAAACTGGCGGTGATCAGGGCGGCGCGGAGATCACCGTGGTGGTAGGCCCGATTCGCCGGCACGCTTGCCTCCGTGTAAGTAGGCTCTTACATTAGCAAGTGATAGCCCTCTTACATCGCGGAGGCAAGAGATGAGCATCCGGCTCGGGTACCAGATTCCGAACTTCACCTATCCCGGCATCGGTGTGGAGGACCTCTTCGACACCGTCGCCGCCCAGGCCCGCGAGGCGGAGAGCAGCGGGTTCGACACCGTCCTGGTGATGGATCATTTCTACCAATTGCCCGGTATCGGGGCGCCGGAGAACGCGATGCTCGAGGCCTACACCACGCTCGGCGCGCTCGCCTCGGCCACCTCGACGATCCAGCTGTCCACGCTGGTCACCGGTAACACGTACCGTAATCCCGCCCTGCTCGCCAAGACCGCGACCACGCTGGACGTGGTCTCCCACGGCCGCGCGATCCTCGGGATCGGCGCCGGCTGGTTCGAGCGCGAGCACCACGACTACGGCTTCGAGTTCGGCACCTTCAGCCAGCGGTTCGAGCGGCTCGAGGAGGCGCTGACGATCATCGCGCCGATGCTCAAGGGCGAGCAGCCGTCGTTCGAGGGCAAGTGGTACACGGCTCGGGGCGCGATCAACAATCCGCGGCTGCGGCCGAACATCCCGATCATGCTGGGCGGCAGCGGCGAGCAGAAGACGTTCCGGCTCGCGGCCAGGTTCGCCGACCACATGAACATCATTTGCGACGCCGCGGAACTGCCGCACAAGGTGGCCGTGCTGCGGCAGCGCTGCGAGGAGATCGGCCGGGACCCGGCCACCCTGGCCACCAGCTTCCTGGCGATGGGGATGGTCGGCGAGACCGAGGCGGAGGCCAAGGAACTGGCCGACAGCATCCCGGAGGACCGTCGCAACCGGGCCTTCCTCGGCACGCCCGAGCAGGTGGCCGAGCAGATCCAGGAGCGGGTGCTGGACGCCGGGATCGAGGGCATCTGCATCAACCTGCCGCGCACCGGCCACCGTCCCGGCATCGTGGCCCAGGTCGGAGCGGCGCTCAAACCGCTGACCGCAGGTGCGCCCAGGTCTGTGTGAACCACAAGGCGCCGTCGACCAGCAGCGGCCGCATGCCGGTCGGCGGGCCACCGCCCAGCTCGTCGCGCAGCTCACCCTCGATCTGCGCGGCGACCTCGGCCGGAGTGCGCGACTGCTGCAACCACACATCCAGGGGCCGTTGCACGTCGAAGGACTCGGCGGCGGTCACGTTCGGTAGCAGCGCCTCGATCGCCGCGACGGTCTGCATCGTGCCGTGCGACGGGTCGCGCAGGCGCTCCACCCGGTCCGGGTCGCCGGGCAGCTCTGGGTCCCGGACCAGGTCGGCGATCACCACGCGCCCGCCGGGCCGGCAGACCCGGGCCATCTCCGCGGCCACCAGCGCCGGCTCGGCCACCTGGTGCAGCGAGAATCGCGAGATGACCAGGGAGAACGAGGCATCCAGGAACGGCAGCCGGGTGGCATCGCCCTGCTGAAAGACCACATTGCGTACGCCTTCCGCGTCCGCACCGGCCTTCCCGGTGGCCAGCATCTCCGGGGTGAGGTCGAGCGCGGTCACGTGCCGGGTGCGTTCCGCCAGCGCCCGCGCGACCAACCCGGTGCCGCAGGCCACGTCGAGGCAGACGTCACCGGCCACCGGCTCGGCGAACTCGACGAGCCGCGCCAGATGACTGGTGAACGCCGTGTTGAGCCGGGCGTCCTCGAACGTGCCGGCCTGCCGGGCGAACTCCCGCTTGATCAGGTCATCGTGCGACATCGGCGACCGCCTTCCGGACCAGCTCGAGAGGATGTAAGGCGTCCCGCTGGGTGCCGTGCCGGATCTGTTGCCGGCACGACACCCCGGTGGCCGCCACGACCGTGGTGTCCGGTTCGCCGCGGACCGCGGGGAACAGACGGCTCTCCCCGATGGTCATCGACACGTCGTAGTGTTCCGCCTCGAAGCCGAACGACCCGGCCATCCCGCAGCAGCCCGCGTCCACCTCCACGACGTCGGCACCCGGGATGCGGCGCAGCAGCGCGACGGTCGCCGCCGTGCCCACCTCGGCCTTCTGATGGCAGTGGCCGTGATAGAGGATGCGCTGCGGCGTCCCGCTCAGCGTCAACCGGCCGGCGTCGATCGCCTCGACCAGCAGTTCCTCGATCTGGCGCACGCGGCCGGAGACCTCCCGCACCTGCGGATCGTCCGGCAACAGCTGGCGGTGTTCGTCACGCAGGGTGAGCACGCAGGAGGGTTCGCAGCCGACGATCGGCGCGTCCGAGCCGGCCAGCCGCCGCGCGAGCGCCTGCGCCTGCTGCCGGGCGTCGTCCAGCAGCCCCTTGGAGTAGCTCGCCCGGCCGCAGCAGCCGCCACTCTCCAGCCGGACCCGCCAGCCGGCGGCGGTCAGCAGCTCCACCGCGGCCCGGCCGATCGCCGGCTCGGTGAAGGTCGTGAACGAATCGGCGAGCAGGACGACCCCGGGACCGTCCGGTCCGCCTGGCCGGCCGCGGAACCAGCGGATCAGATTCGCCCGCTCGAACCTCGGCAGCGGCCGGGCCGCGGCGATCCCCAGCCGGCGCTGCATGATCCGGCGCAGCGGCGCGATCCGGCCGGGCAGATTGGAGAGCGGGGCGGTGGCCGAGCCGAGGCGGTTCAGCGCGCGGATGCGCCCGAAGATCTTGGACCGCATCGGTACGCCGTGCGTGTCATGCCGCTGCGCCAGCGTCTCCGCCTTGAGCGCCGCCAAGTCGACGCCGAGCGGGCACTCGCTCTTGCACGCCTTGCACATCAGGCACAGGTCGAGGATCCCGTGCAGCCGCTCGTCGCCGAGAGCCGCCTTCGGATCAGCCTCGGACAGGGCTTTGACCAGCGCGTTGGCCCGCCCGCGGGTGGCGTGCTCCTCCTGCCGGGTGGCCATGTAGGACGGGCACATCACCCCGGCCGCATCTTTGCGGCACAACCCGATGTTCATGCACCGGTCCGCCGCCCCGCGCATGCCGCCGACCACCGAGAAATCCAGCCGGGTACGCAGCGGCGGCGCCTCCGGCAGCGCGGCGTCGCGCAGGTGCTCGGTCATCGCCGGCGCGTCGACGATCTTGCCGGGGTTCATCCGGTTCTCCGGGTCGAAGATCGCTTTGACGGTACGCATCGCCTCGTACAGGTCGTCGCCGAAGATCTCCCGGTTGAACTCGCTGCGGGCCAGACCGTCACCGTGCTCACTGGAGTTGACCCCGCCGTACTCGCGTACCAGATCCTTGACCTCGACCGCGACCGCGCGCATGGCCCGGACCTGCTCGGGCCGGCGAACGTCGACGAACGGCCGGATGTGCAGGCAGCCGACCGAACAGTGCCCGTAGAACCCGGCCCGCAGACCGTGCCGTTCCAGGATCTGCTGGAAGCGCCGGGTGTAGGCGGCCAGATGCTGCGGGTCGACCGCGGTGTCCTCGACGAACGCGAGCGGCCGCAGCGTCCCGGTGCTGGCGGCCATCAGCAGGCCGAGGCTGGACTTGCGGACCTTCAGCAGGCCGGCCTGCTGCTGGGCGGTCACCGCGCGCAGCGTGTGGTAGCCGTGGCGGTGTTTGTCCCATAACCCGATCAGCCGGTCGAGCTGCGCGACCTGCTGCCGTTCGTCGTCGCCGCTGAACGACACGAACAGCAGCGCCTCCGGGTCGCCCTCGAGGATCTGGCCCAGGTCGGCGTACTCGATCTTCTGGCGGGACAGGTCGAGGATCGTGCGGTCCATCATCTCGACGGCGGCCGGATCACAGCTCAGGGCGTCCTCGGTGGCCTCGATCGCGGCCAGCGTCGAGGTGAAGTGGCCGACCGCGATCACCGTGTGCTTCGGCTTGGGCACCAGGTCGACCACGGCCTCGGTGACGGTCACCAGGGTGCCCTCGGAGCCGACCACGAACGGAGCCAGGTTGAACTCCGGATCGTCGGCCAGCCGGTCGAGCCGGTACCCGCAGGCGCGCCGCCAGTAGGGCGGGAAGCCGGCGATGATCTCGTCGGTCAGCAGCGGCGGCAGGCGCCGGTAGAGCTCGCCCTCCAGCGTTCCGGCGGCGGCCCGCTGCTGCCGGCCGGCGGCGAATCGGGTACGGGAGGCGTCGGCGAGCACGACGTCGAGCTCACGGACATGGTCGATGGTCATCCCGTAGCGGACCGAGCCGCTGCCCGCCGAATTGTTGCCGATCATCCCGCCGATCGTGGCCCGATTGCTGGTCGAGGTGTCCGGGCCGAACACCAGGCCGTGCGCGGCGGCGGCCCGGTTCAGCTGGTCCTGCACCACGCCGGGCTGCACGCGGGCCAGCCGCCGCTCCGCGTCGATCTCCAGGATGTTCCGCATGTGCCGGGAAAGATCGAGGACCAGGCCCGGTCCGATGGTCTGGCCGGCCAGGCTGGTGCCGGCGCCGCGCGGCACTATCGGTACGCCGTACCGGCCGGCGATCTCGACCGCGGCGGCCACATCGTCGGCGTGCCGGGGGAAGGCCACGCCGAGCGGCCGGATCGAATACATGCTGGCGTCGCGGGCGAACAGGTGCCGGGTGTACGCGTCGAACCCGACCTCGCCCTCGAGCTCCTTCTCCAGATCGTGCTTGAGGTCGCTCATGGTTTCTGCAGCCTCTCCAAGGCGGCGTTGACACCGGCCGGCTTGATCGGCACGCCGGCGGCGATCAGGCCCATCTGCACGCCGGCCAGGGTGCCGGCGAGCATCAGGTCGTTGAAGTCGCCCAGGTGGCCGATCCGGAAGATGCGGCCGGCGAGTTTGCCGAGACCGGTGCCGAGCGACATGTTCCAGCGGTCCAGGACGACGGCGCGGACCTGGTCGGCGTCGTGGCCGTCCGGGACGATGACGCCGGTCAGCGAGCCGGAATGTTCGCGTTCGTCGGCGCAGAGCACCTCCAGGCCCCAGCCGCGTACGGCCAGCCGGGTCGCCTCGGCGTGCCGCTGGTGCCGGGCGAAGACGGTTGGCAGGCCCTCCTCGGACAGCATCTGCAGGGCTTCGCGTAGCCCGTACAGAAGATGGGTTGCCGGGGTGTAGGGGAAGAACCCGCGCTGGTTGGCCTCGATGATCGGCTGCCAGTCCCAGAAGGACCGGCGCAGCCGGGCCGACCTGGAAGCTTCCAGCGCCTTGGCGCTGATCGCGTTGAAGCTCAGGCCGGGCGGCAGCATCAGGCCCTTCTGCGAGCCGGCCACCGTGACGTCGACGCCCCAGTCGTCGTGCCGGTATTCGATCGACGCCAGCGACGAGATGGTGTCCACCATGAACAGGGCGGGATGACCGGTCCGGTCGATCGCCTCGCGGACCTCCGGGATCCGGCTCGTGACGCCGGTCGAGGTCTCGTTGTGCACGACCAGCACGGCCTTGATCGCGTGGTCCGGGTCGGCGGTGAGTCTGTCGGAGACCTGCTGGGGGTCTACACCGTGTCGCCAGTCGCCGGGCACGAAGTCGACCTCCAGGCCGAGGCGGCCGGCCATCTCCTGCCAGAGCGTCGCGAAGTGGCCGGTCTCGAAGCACAGCACTTTGTCGCCCGGGCTGAGCGTGTTGACCAGGGCGGCCTCCCACGCGCCGGTGCCGGAGGCGGGATAGATGACGATCGGCTGGGTGGTGCCGAAGACCGGCTGCAGGCCCTCCAGCACCTCGCGGGCCAGCTCGGCGAACTGCGGGCCGCGGTGGTCTATGGTCGGCGCCGCCATGGCGCGCAGCACGCGGTCGGGGGTGTTGGTGGGGCCCGGGATCTGCAGGAAGTGCCGGCCGGTGGAGACCATGCCGCGGCCACCCTTCGTTTGTCCTTCACTGTCCGAGATCGACATTGATCTATAGGTAAGCCTATAGTCGGGCCGGAGGCCACGATGTCGGTAGAACTCGTCTCGATCCTCATCCTCGCAGTCATCTTCCTGATCGCCACGGTCCGGCCATCGATCAACCTCGGTGCGCTCGCCATCGTGGCCGGCTTCGCCCTGGGCGTCTCCGTGCTCGACGGCGCCGACCTGGACGAGAAGGCCGACGCCGTCTTCGCCGGCTTCCCAGGCGAGCTGTTCGTGATCCTGGTCGGGGTGACATACCTGTTCGCCATCGCGTCGGCGAACGGCACAGTGGACTGGCTGGTGCAGAGCGCGATCCGGGCGGTGCAGGGCCGGATCGGGCTGATCCCCTGGATCATGTTCCTGGTCACGGCGCTGCTGACCGCGGTCGGTGCGGTAGTGCCGGCCTCCGTGGCGATCATCGCGCCGATCGGGATGGGGTTCGCGGTCCGCTACCGGATCAACCCGCTGATGATGGGCCTGCTGATCATCAACGGGGCGAGCGCCGGCGGTTTCTCCCCGATCAGCATCTTCGGCGGCATCACCAACGGCGTGGTCGAGGAGGCCGGCCTCCCCGGCAACCCGACGCTGCTCTTCCTCGCCTCGTTCTTCGTGAACCTGGCCATCAGCATCGTCGCCTTCTTCATGTGGGGCGGCCGCGAACTACTCGGCCGGCGTGTCGACCCGCCCTCCACCGCTTCTCCCTCTGCTTCCTCTTCTTCCTCCGCGCCTTCCTCGGGCTCTCCTTCCCCTGCGCCTTCCTCCGGCTCTCCTTCCCCTGCGCCGGATGAGCCTGGTGGCGGAACTGCGGTCCGCACCGAGGCGCCCGTCCCGACGCTGGACCGCAACCGGATCCTGACGATCGTGGGCCTGGTAGTGCTGACCGTGACCGCACTCTTCTTCGACCTCAACGTCGGCGTCGTCGCGATGACCGTCGCTCTGATCCTGACCCTGGTCTCACCTGCCTCGGCCAAGGACGCCGTCAACCACGTAGCCTGGCCGACCGTCCTGCTGGTCTGCGGCATCGTGCTCTACGTCGGCGTCATGCAGAGCATCGGCACCATCGACTGGCTCGGCGAGGAGGTAGCCACCGTGGGCACGCCGCTGATTGCCGCCCTGGTCATCTGCTTCATCGGCGCCGCGGTCTCCGCCTTCGCCTCCACCACCGGCATCCTGGGCGCACTGATCCCCCTGGCCGTCCCGTTCCTGACCGGTACCAATGCTGTCGGCGCCGTCGGCCTGATCACCGCCCTGGCGCTGTCCTCCTCGATCGTCGACTCCAGCCCGTTCTCCACCAGCGGCGCCCTGACCGTCGCCAACACCCCGGAGGACCGCCGCGACTACGTCTACAAGGGCCTGATGCGCTGGGGCTTCAGCATGGTCGTCATCATCCCCGTCGTCACCTGGCTGATCTTCGTAGTCCCCGGCTGGCTCTGACCGCACCACCCGAAACAGCGCTGAGCGTCAGCCAAGGCAGTCGGGCTGACGCTCACGGCTGTCTGCGCGGCCGGGAAACGACGCTGAGCGTCAGCTGAGGTAGTCGGGCTGACGCTCACGGCTGTTTGCGCGGCCGGGAGACAACACTGGGCGCCAGCCGGGGCGATGGGCTGGCGAGCCGCCGGCCGGGAGCGGAGCGAGGTGCTCGGCCGGCGGTGTGCGGTCAGCCCACCGGGAGGCCGTAGGGCATTCCGGTTACCGGGGCGGCGTCGGTGGCCAGCGCTGAGGCGATTGCGGCGGCTGCCGGTGGGTAGGCCAGCTCGCCCAGGCCGCCGATCGGGGCCGCGGATCGGACCAGCACCACGTCGATCTCCGGGCAGTCGCCGATCCGGGCCCAGGCGTAGTCGCGGAACGAGGACTGGACCACCGCGCCGTCACGGACTGTGATCTGGGCGCCGAGCACGGTGGAGAGGGCGTCGACGACGGCGCCTTCCACCTGGGCGATCACGCCGGACGGGTGGACCGGGATGCCGACGTCGACCGCCGCGGTGACCTTGCGGACCCGGCGGGTGGCGGGGTCGGCGGTCACCAGCACCGCGATCGCCGAGCCGTAGTCCAGGTGGCAGGCCACTCCGTCCGCCTTTCCGGCCCGCTCGGCGGCCGCGGAGAGGACGCCGTGCAGGCGCGAATCGGCCGGTAGCAGGCGGTGCCGGAACTCCACCGGGTCGTGGCCGCCGCGCCGGGCGAGTTCGCTGAGGAAGCACTCCTCGGCGTACCCGAACTGGCCCGCATAGACCGCCCGCCAGAATCCGGTCCGCAGCGGGGCCGGCCGTAGTGTGACCGTCACTTCGCCGGGTACGGCGTACGGAAAGTGATCTCCGCTGGCTTTGACCAGGGCTGGATTGCTGAACGGCGGGACGACGGTCAGCGGCCACGTCACCACCTGGTGCAGGCGCCCGGTGGGCAGGCCGGACGCGTCCAGGGTCGCGCTGAGCCGGTGCACCGACATCGGCCGGTACGAGTCGTGCCGCGTGTCGTCGTCCCGGGTCCAGCGCACGCTCACCGGTTGGCCCACGGCCCGCGAGCAGGCCAGCGCCTCCAGCACCGCGTCGGACTCGATGCGCCGCCCGAACCCGCCGCCGGCCAGCGTGGGCGTGACCTGGATCTGCGCCTCCGGCAGGGCGAGCACCCGGGCCAGCTGGGTACGCAGTCCGCCCGGGTCCTGCAGGGGCGCCCAGACCCGTACCCCGTCGGCCGTGACGTGCCCGGTCGCGTTCATCGGCTCCATCGGCGCGTGCGCCAGCAGCGGCAGCCGGAACACTCGTTCCGTATCGAAGTCTCCGGTGACCGGGGGCAACGCCGCCTTCAGATCGGCCAGCCAGGCGCGGCTGTCCGCGGCCGGACTGCCACCGGTCCAGGTGACGCGCAGCGCCTCCCGGCCACGCAGCGCCGTCGCGGTGTTCCGCGCGATCACCGCGACCCCGCCCTGCCCGGCGGCCGGCGCGGCGAGGGGCACCACGGCGAGCACACCGGGCAGGGCCAGCGCGGCAGAATCGTCCACCGAGGTCGCCTGGGCGCCGATCCAGGGCGGCCGGGCCACCACCGCGACCAGGCTTCCGGCCGGTGCGGACTCGGCGCCGTACCGGGCCTGCCCGGTGACGATGTCGCGGGCATCGGACCGCCCGGTCCGTGTCTTGCCGATCAGCCGCCACTGCTCCGGCGGCGTCAACGTGACCGGCACGGTGGCCGGGTCGATGGCAGCCGCCTCCCGGACCAGGGCCCGGTAGGGGAGCGAACCGTGCCGCAGGTGCTCGACCCGCCCGCGCCGGGCGGTGCACTCCGCGGCCGGGACCTGCCAGCGCGCGGCCCCGGCGGCGATCAGCAGGCATCGGGCGGTCGCCGAGGCGGTCCGCAGCGGGCCGGCGAGCTGCCGGCTCGAGGTGGAGTTCTGCACGCCCTGCGGCCCGTACCTCGCCGTGTCGCCCGGCGCCTGCTCCAGCGCGACGTCGCTGACCTCCACAGCGAGTTCCTCGGCAACCAGGACCGCGGCCATCGTCCGTACCCCCTGGCCGGTGTCCGGTTTCGGAACCGTGACCACCACGCGCCCCCGATGATCGACCCGCACGAACACGGTCGGCGCCAGTTCGCTTTTCACATCCGGGATGGGCACCGCCACGACCAGAGCCGCCCCGAGCAACGTCCGCCGGGTGATCATCGCTGCCCCCGGGCGATCTCGGCGGCCCGGCGCACGGCCGCCCGGATCCGCGGGTACGTCCCGCAGCGGCACACGTTGTCCTGCAGCGCCGCGTCGATCTGCGCGTCGTCCGGGTCCGGAACCTCGGCGAGCAGCGCCACCACCGTCATGATCTGCCCGGCCTGGCAGTAGCCGCACTGCGCCACGTCGAGCTCCAGCCAGGCCCGCTGCACCGCGTGTTCCCGCAGCCCTTCGATCGTGGTGATCCGCTCGCCGGTGGACTCGGCCACCGTCCGGACGCAGGGCCGCCCGGCCGCGCCGTCGAACAGCGAGACGCAGGACCCGCACGCTCCGACGCCGCACCCGTACTTCGGCCCGGTCAGCCCGAGCTCCTCCCGCAGCGCCCACAGCAGCGGGGTGTCGCCCGGCACGTCCACCACCCGGCGTTTGCCGTTGACCTGCAACCGGTATCGGCCCAATTTCCCCGCCTCCATCGACGTGCGCCCATTGTTCCGTCCGCTGACCATGGACAATACTGCTAGGCGTGGTAAAGGAAACAGCGTTTCGCAGCGACCGGGCGCTGCTCTGGGGCGTACCCGGTGTGGCTCTGCTGACCGGTCTGGTCTGGCTGCTCGGCCAGACCCTGGAGGTCAGCTTCCGCCCCGACCAGGGCGCCAGCTGGTACTACTGGCAGCTCCCCGAACCCACCGCGTGGACCCGGCTGTCCGCCTGGCTCGGCTACGCCGCCCACCAGATCGTCTCGTGGGGCCTGATCTGGTACGCCCAGACCCACACCCGCCGCTGGACCGCCGGGCTCAAGCCGATCAACGTGGTGGCCCTGGCCGCGAGCCTCGGCTTCGTCGCCCTGCACGCTTTGCAGACCAAGGTCTTCTACGACGGCCTGGCCCAGGACGTGTCGATCTTCAGCTCGCAGGGCTCAGTCGTCCTGCTACTGGTCGTCGTCCTGCTGATGGAGAACCGCCGGCGCGGCCTGGTGGCCGGCAAACGCGCCCCCATCCCGGCCACCGTGCTGGATTTCGCCCGCCGCTACCACGGTTACCTGTTCAGTTGGGCGGTCATCTACACGTTCTGGTACCACCCGATGGAAGGCACCAGCGGCCACCTCATCGGCTTCTTCTACGTGTTCCTGCTGCTGTTGCAGAGCAGCCTGATGTTCACCACCGCCCACACCAACCGCTGGTGGACGCTCAGCCTCGAACTGCTCGTAGCCGTACACGGCACCCTCGTCGCCTTCATGAACTCCGGCCCCGGCGGCGCCTGGCCCAAGTTCCTCTTCGGCTTCCTGGCCGTCTTCGTGATCACGCAGATGCACGGTCTGGGCCTGTCCGCCCGCACCCGCTGGCTCTTCCTGGCCACCTACCTTGCCGCGCTCATCACGGTCTACTCCGGCCGCAACCTGGCCGCCATCCACGAGGTCCTGCGCGTTCCGATGGCCGAATACCTGCTGCTGGCCGTACTTGTCCTGCTTCTCTGGCCGATAGCGCTGGCCACCCACCACTTCAGCCGCCGCCGGCGCCCCAGCGCCGACGATCCGGCACCCTTGCAGCACACCAGCTGAGCATTTCCCGGTACGCCTACCCGTCTTGCCTCGACCGCGTGCCACTCCAGCCCCCAGCGCGCCCACCTGTGGGGCCGGTCGAAGCGGGTCTCACCGTCGCCTGTCTTGTGCGAAGGTCCGCGACCGGCCGGCCGCTGCCCGCTGGCGGGGCCTGCGCGCGATCCAGCGGGACCCGCGTGGCTTGACGTGGCCACGTCACTGGCGAAGGTCTCGGCTGCCCGGGCCCGCGTCGACCGTGACGAACGGTTGCCCGTTGTTGTCGATGCGGTGCACGACCTGGCGGTCCCGGAACGCGATGTGCAGGTCGAGCCGCCAGGTGTAGTCGTTGTCGGCGCCGATCGCGCGGACCCGGATCTGCTCGGAAGCGCCCGGCGCCAGTTCCCGCTCCAGCGGTTCGGTGGTGAACGCGTCTGCTGTGGACGTCGCCCACAACGCCTCGTTCTCGTTGAGGTTGACGTGCAGGAAGGCGGCGGGCGTCCGCTCATCGTCGCGGCATCCGAAGACGTCGACGGCCTGCGGTGGCGTCCGGTCCGCGACCACGTCGGCGCCGGCCAGCAGCAGCGGCTCGGTGTGGGCGCCGATGGTCACCACGAACTCGGTGATCTGATAGTCACGGCCACCGTTCTGCTGCGCCCACGGCGCGGTGCCGCAGCCGTCCGGCGTGTCGTCGACCGTGCCGGCCGGGAAGGCCCACAGCCGGTTCCCGGAACTGCTGTCGGGCTCCACCGCGATGGTGAACCCGACGGGCAACTGCTCCTCCGCCCGGAAGTACCGGAAGTAGACGAAGGTCCCCGCCGCCGCCACCAACACCAGCGCGGCAGCGGCCGCGACCCAGGCCGTGCGTACCCGATTCCAGGCCACGGCTCACCCCCCGTCCCCGCGCCATTGTGGACAGCCCGTACCCCGACCGGCAAGGCGATCGTGCTAGTTTCGCCTCCAAGGTCATGAGTGTCAGCGCCAAGCCCCGGCTCGCTGGCCGGCAACCCTCCTGCGTGGGTGGGGTGCCCCGGGTGATGACCGGGTCCGCCGCATCCCGCGCCGGGCAAGCCGCGAACGGAGGCCGTCGTGTCCTTTCCCGCTACCCTGACCGCGCCCGTCCTGCAGGGCCGCCGCGTCCGTCTGGAGCCGCTCGACCGCCGGCACGCCGCCGACCTGGCCGCGGCTGCTGAGGAGGACCGCGGCTCGTACCGGTTCACCTGGGTGCCGTCGGCCGCCGAGGTGGACGCCTACATCGACGCGCAGCTGGCCAGGGCGGCAGCCGGGAAGCTGCGGCCGTACGCGCAGATCGACACCGGCACCGGCCGGGCTGTCGGCGCCACCGCGTACTGGGATCCGCGTCCCTGGCCGGACGGGACCGGCCTGTGCGCGGTCGAGGTCGGCTTCACCTGGCTGGCCGCGTCGGCGCAGAGCACCGGGCTGAACACCGAGGCGAAACTGCTGCTGTTCGGGCACGCGTTCGAACAGTGGCGGGTGGCCCGGCTCGACCTGAAGACCGACGCCCGCAACCGCCGGTCCCGGGTCGCGATCGAGAAGGTCGGCGCCCGCTTCGAGGGGGTGCTGCGTTCCTGGTCCCGCTCGTGGGCACCGGGTGAGGACGGCCTCCTGCGCGACTCCGCGATCTTCTCCATCACGGCGTCGGAGTGGCCGGCCTGCCGCGCCCGGCTGGAAGCACGCATTGACGTGGTGTGATGCGATCGGGTCATGCCGGCCCGCGGGGAGCAGCTCTACGAGTGCGGGCTGCTCACCGGGCCGGCCGCGATCGCCGAGGCGAAACGCCTGCAGGGCCAGGCCTTCGTGCGGCACGGGCACCTACCGCCGCAGGCGCTGACCGCGCAGGGCTGGCTGCCGTGGCACGACCGGATCGATGCGGGCCGGGTGCGGTGGTTCGGCGCCTACAGCGCCGCCGGCGACCTGGCCGCCGTGGCCCGGAAGATCAGCAGCGATGGTACGGGCGCCGGCTACCCGGCGTGGGGCGAGGTCAGCGGCTTCACCGAGCGCATCCGGGCGGCCGGCCGCGACTGGCACGGGACCGCGGACTTCCTCGACGGTCGGAGCTGAGGATGACCACGCTGTTGTGGGACGTCTACGCCCGCTGTTACGACGTGATAGAACGACTTCAGCCGTACCGGAAAATGGTCGGTGAATTGATGGCCGAGGTCCCGGAAGGGCCGCGCCGTGTCCTGGACGCCGGTTGCGGGACCGGCAATCTGACGCGCGCGGTGCGGGCCAGGAATCCCGGCGAGATCGTGGCGGTCGACCTGTCGCCGGTGATGCTGGACCGCGCTCGCCGAAAGAAGCCCCGGGTCACTCACGTGCGCGCCGACCTGAACGGCGATCTGGCGGAGTTACGCGGCCGATTCGATGTGATTCTGTGCGGCAACGTTCTCTATGCGCTGCCTGATCCCGCGAAGACGGTTGCCGTTCTGAAGGGCCGATTGATGCCCGGCGGCCGGCTGATCGTGACGACGCCGCGGGCCGGCGCCGGCGTGAAAGCCATTCTCGGCGAGCATGTACGGGAGCGCGGAATCGTCTCGCTGTGGCGCATCATCCTGCCGCTGCTGTTCGTCGGTGTGATCAACGCTCGACTGCTGGGCAGCGATGCCCACCACTTCTTCACTCGCTCGCAACTCAGCGAGCTGCTGGGTACCGAAGACATTCGTACTACCTACAGCGACCAGGCCTGGCTGGCGGTCTACCGCGCCATCTGAAGCGTTTTCGCTGTTCAACGCCTACTACTGCATGTCTCCGGGTACCCTGGCTCGGCAACTACCTTGACAGTCATAGTAGTGCGACCTACCTTGTACTTCGGGAGGTGCGGAGAGATGAGCACGAGCAAGATCACCTCAGATCTGCTGCGTGGCAACACCGACACGATGATCTTGCGGTTGCTGTCCGAGGCGGACCGCTACGGCTACGAGATCGTCAAGTTGATCGCCGAGCGCTCGCAGGGTGAATACGAGTTGAAGGAAGCCACGATGTATTCCAGCGTCCGGCGCCTGGAGGCCGACGGCGACATCACGTGGTATTGGGGCGACGAGTCGCAGGGCGGCCGCCGCAAGTATTTCCGGATCACCGACAAGGGCCGGGACACCTACGCCCGGAACAAAACCAATTGGGAGTACGCGAAGCGCGTGCTCGACACCTTGATGTGAGGGAGGCGAATCGATGAGCGACAGGCTGAACGAGTACGTGGACGGCGTTTTCGCCCCCTACGAGGGTGCGAAGAGCATCGACGAATTGAAGGCGGATCTGCTGGCCGATCTGCAGGAGCGGTTCCGGGACCTGAAGGCCGAGGGCAAGGACGACGCGACCGCTTTCGAGATGACCGTCGACAGCATCGGCGACATCGAGCAGACCGTGCGGGAGGTGTCGAGTCTGTCCCGCTCGCTGGAGCGGCAGATGGTGACCCGGTTCGACGCGAGCGACCTGAAGGAGAGCGATTTCGCCGGCGTCGTGGCCCGCGACGGGCGGTTCGAGGCGAGCGCGCTGCGCGGCTCGGACTTCTCGGGTGCTGACCTGACCGGCAGTTCGTTCCGGGCCAGCGATGTGGCGGACGCCAACTTCGACGGCGCCAACCTGACCGACGCGAACCTGACGGCTATCGAGCTGGCCCGGGCCAGTTTCCGCCGGACCGTCATGGTGCGCACCGATCTGAGCACGTCGGGGCTGGCCGACGTCCGGTTCGTCGACGTGGTGCTGACCGACGTCAAGTTGAGCAAGACGGACCTGCGGCGGGTCACGTTCGAGGGGTGCACCTTCACCGGTGTCGACTTCTCCTACTCCGACCTGCGCGGGCTGAACCTGGACGGGGCGGCCTTCACCAGCGTGAAGTTCGAGTTCGCAGCGGTCGGCAACGTCTCGTTCCGCGGCGCGACCTTCCGCGACGTGTCGTTCCGGGCCTGGAGCCGGAAGTTCCGGAACGCCATCCGCACCGTGAATTTCGACGGGGCGCGGATGGACAAGCTGACCTACGCCGGGCTCAAGGGCCTCGGCGCCAACCTGTCCAACGTGACTGTCTCCTAGGGGAGCGGAATGCAGACGATGGAATCGGCGATCCGGGTTTCCGGAGTGCACAAGTCCTACGGCAAGCTGCCGGTCCTCAAAGGTGTGAATCTCGAGGTCAAGCAGGGCAGCATCTTCGCGTTGCTCGGTTCCAACGGGGCGGGAAAGACCACGCTCGTGCGGATCCTCGCGACCCTGCTGAGACCGGATGAGGGCACGGCCACGATCAACGGGTTCGACGTCGTGTCCCAGCCCCGGCAGGTCCGCGGATCGATCAGCCTGACCGGGCAGTTCGCGGCGGTCGACGAGATCCTCACCGGCCGCGAGAACCTCATCATGATCGCGAAGTTGCGGCAGATCAAAGACTCCGGCCACATCGCCGACGACCTCCTCGCACGGTTCAGTCTCACCGACGCCGGTGGCCGGCCGGTCGGCACCTACTCCGGTGGTATGCGCCGGCGCCTCGACATCGCGATGAGCCTGATCGGCGAGCCGCCGGTGATCTTCCTGGACGAGCCGACCACCGGCCTCGACCCGGAGGCCCGGATCGAGGTCTGGCAGGTCATCCAGGGCCTCGCCGACAACGGCACCACCGTCCTGCTCACCACGCAGTACCTGGAGGAGGCCGAGAAACTGGCCGACCGGATCGCGATCCTGCACCAGGGCACCATCATCGTCTCCGGCACCCTCGCCGAGCTGCGCGAGCTGCTGCCGCCCGCGAAGGTCGAATACGTGGAACGGCAACCCTCCCTGGAGGAGATCTTCCTGGCCACCGTCGGCAGCAACCAGAAAGGCCAGTGATGAGCACCCTGACCCTGAGCAACACCGGCGTGATGCTGGGCCGGTCGATGAAGCACATCACCCGCAGCCTGGACACCATCATCACCGTCACGATCATGCCGATCGCGTTCATGCTGCTGTTCCGCTACGTCTTCGGCGGCGCGATCCAGACCGGCGCCGACAATTACACGAACTATCTGATGCCCGGCATTCTTCTGATCGCGATCGCCAGCGGCGTCTCGTACACGGGATATCGCCTGTTCAACGATCTGCAGGGCGGGATCTTCGAGCGGTTCAACTCGATGCCGATCGCCCGGTCGTCGGTGCTGTGGGGTCACGTGCTGACCTCGCTGGTGTCCAACTCGATCTCCGCGATCGTCATCATCGGCGTCGGGCTCCTCGCGGGTTTCCGCACTTCGGCCGGTGTGCCGGCCTGGCTCGCGGTGGCCGGCCTGCTGCTGTTGTTCACCCTGGCGCTGACCTGGATCGCGGTCATCGCCGGACTGTCCGCGTCCTCTCCCGACGGCGCTTCCGCATTCTCCTACCCGATCATCTTCCTGCCCTTCATCAGCTCCGCATTCGTCCCCACCGACACCATGCCGGCGCCGGTGGAAGCGTTCGCCGAGAACCAGCCGGTCACCTCGATCGTCAATTCGATCCGAGCTCTACTCGAACAGCAACCGGTCGGCAACGACATCTGGATCGCGATCGCCTGGTGCGTCGGCATCACCGTCGTCGCGTACGGATTCGCCATGGCCGCCTACCGGCGGAAGATCGCCTGATCCCCGGTTGCGAAACGGGTTGATTTCCCTGGATTCCTTCACCTCGCACGGCACGCCACCGATTCGGTTCCCCGGCGTCCGTGCGATGGGGGAGGAGCCGGCACTGTGCTTGGCAACGGGAAATCGAAGACGAAGAAGCAATGGCTGGGCCTGACCGGTCCGGCACTGATCCTGGCGGTCACCGTCGGTGCGGTGCCGGCCCAGGCTGACGTCACGGCGAATGCGGCGGCGTCCGCCGGAACGACCTGGTCGCAGACCATTCGCCGCAAGCTCAACCTGGAGACGCAGGCCGTCCAGCTCACCGCGCAGCTGCCCGCTCTCAAGGCCGCGGTGACCACCCGCAACGCCGAGGTCACCAAGGCCCGCCGGGGTCAGACTGCCGCGGAGACGACGGTGACCGGCGCGGCCGCCGCCGATCTGGCTGCCCGCACCAAGCGGATGGCGGCGAAGAAGGCGGTCGAGACGGCGAAGAAGGCGGTCAGCGCCGCCAAGAAGAAGAAGCCGTACAGCAAGAGCCGGGTCACCAAGGCCCGCAAGGCGCTGACCACGGCTGAGGCCACGTTCAAGGCCCGGCACGCCGCTGCGGGCACCGCGGCGGCGGCGCTCAAGACAGCACAGACGGCGTACGCGTCAGCGACTCGCCAGGTCACCGCAGCGGTCAACGCGCACCAGACAGCGGTCAACGCGGTCACCGGCGCCGAGGCGACGATCAAGGCCTGGCCGGCGCGGCGCACGGCCCTGACCGCGCAGGCCGCGGAGATCCGCAACCAGGTGGTGACCGAGACCCGGGCACGTTTCACCATGGAGCAGACCACCACGGTGTACGGGGTGACCGTCAACAAGATCGTCGCGACCCCGTTCAAGCGGATGCTCGACGACGCGGCGAAGGCCGGCATCCCGCTCTCCGGCGGCGGTTTCCGCACCAAGCAGCGGCAGGTCGAGCTGCGCACCATCAACGGCTGCCCCGACGTGTGGACCGCTCCGGCGTCCTCGTGCCGGGTGCCGACCGCGATCCCGGGCCGGTCGTTGCACGAGCTCGGTCTGGCGATCGACATGACGTACAACAAGAAGACCATCAACTCCCGCAGCAGCAAGGCCTTCAAGTGGATGGCCGCGAACGCCGGCAAGTACGGCTTCGTGAACCTGCCGTCCGAGCCGTGGCACTGGTCCATCAACGGGAGTTGACCGGCGGGCCGGTGCATCGGCCGGTAGCGTGCTGAGGCATGAACATCGCCAGCGAACTCGGCGTCGGCACGGACTTCGACGCGCACCGTGAGATCGAGCGGCGGGTCGCCTTCCTGGCCGACACGCTGACCGGCGCGAAGGCGTCCGCGCTGGTGCTGGGCATCAGCGGTGGCGTCGACTCGACGGTGGCCGGCCGGCTCTGCCAACTGGCGGCGGAGCGGGCCGGCGCCGAGTTCGTCGCGATGCGGCTGCCCTACGGGGTGCAGCGCGACGAGGACGACGCGCAGGCCGCGCTCGCGTTCATCCAGCCGCACCGGACGATGACCGTGGACATCCGGCCGGCCAGTGACGCCGGATACGCCGCGTTACGGGCCGGCGGGCTGGCGATCCGGGACCGCGCCCAGGAGGACTTCGTCCTCGGCAACATCAAGGCCCGGCAGCGGATGATCGCGCAGTACGCGGTGGCCGGCGCGCTGGGCGGACTGGTCGTCGGCACCGATCACGCGGCCGAGGCGGTCACCGGGTTCTTCACCAAGCACGGCGACGGCGCTGCGGACGTCGTACCCCTGGCGGGTTTGACCAAGCGCCGCGTGCGTGCCGTCGCCGAGGCGCTCGGCGCGCCCACCGGCCTGATCCGCAAGGTCCCCACCGCGGACCTGGAGTCGGAGCGCCCGGGCCTGCCCGACGAAGAGGTGTTCGGGTTCAGCTACGACCACATCGACGACTTCCTGGAGGGCCGCCCGGTCCCGCCGGACATCGAGAAGGCCATCCTGGAGCGCTACCACGCGACCGCGCACAAGCGCAGCATGCCGCCCGGCCCGCCGAGCTGATCAGGCAGTCCGGGCCGGGAGGGGTTCGCGGGCCTGCTCGCGCAGGTGTTCCAGCAGCTGGAGCACGGCGGGCAGGACCCGGGTCTGGCGGCGGTGCAGGGCGGCCATGGTGATCACCGTGGTGTCGCCGAGCAGGGGCCGGGTGACGATCAGCCCGGCCTGTTCGAGCGGGTCGCCGAGCACGCTGTAATCGGGCAGCACGGTCAGCCCGATGCCCTCGGAGACCATCATCTTGCCCATCTCGGCGCCGTCGGTGGAGTGCCAGGCCGCGGGCAGGTCGGAGCCGAAGAGCCGGTGGGCGAACCGGTACATCAGGTAGCCGGAGCGCATCGCCACGAACCGTTCGCCGCGCATGTCGTCGGCGGAGACGGCCGGCTGCGCGGCCAGGCGGTGCCCGGCCGGCAGGACCGCGGCGGGCCGGCCGGTGAGCAGCGGCACGGCCTCCAGATCGGGCGGCACGTCGTCGCCGTCGAGCAGGTTGACCAGGCCCAGGTCCAGCGTGCCCTCGGCCAGTGCCACCTGGATCTCGTCCTGCTGCATGTTGCGGATCTCGACCGCGGCGCGTCCATTGGCGGCCTGGAAGGCACGCACGGCCGGCAGCACGAGTGAGGCGGTGCCGGCGTTGACGGTGCCGATGCGCAGCAGCCGCCGGGTGGCCAGCTGGTCGCCGGCGGCCGCCTTGAGCCGCTCGACCGACTCCAGCACGTCGACGATCGGCCGCAGCAGGTCGCGGCCGGCCAGGCTGATCCGTGCGCCGGAGCGGTGTCGGTCCAGCAGGGTGACCCCGAGTTCGCGTTCGAGCTTGCGGATGGCTTCGCTGATCGCCGGCTGGGAGATGTGCAGTCGCTCACTCGCGCGGCGCAGCGAGCCGTAGCGGGTCACGGCGGCAAGGTATTCGAGCTGCTCGAATCGCATGGCGTCCTCCGTCGGGTGATCGGGGGCGGTGTGGGGGTTATCGGCAATGACTTGCACGGGACGTCTTGCGGAACCATAACCCACTAAGCCTATATTCCCGATAGAGATTGAGACGGAGAATCCATGTCTGAGAAGCCCCTGCACTTCGCTGCCTTCGTGATGAACACCGCCGGCCACATCATCCAGGGCACCTGGCGGCGCCCAACCGCCCGCCAGGCCGACTTCAACAGCCTGAACCACTGGGTCGACCTGGCCAGGACCCTGGAGCGGGGCGGCTTCGACGCGATCTTCTTCGCCGACGTGGTCGGTCTGTATGCCCCGTACCGCGGTGACGAGCGCAAGTACGTCGAGGCCGGGCTGCAGGTGCCCAGCAACGACCCGTCGGTGCTGGCCGGCGCGATCGCGTACGCCACCGAGCACCTCGGCATCGCGTTCACCGCCTCGATCCTGCAGGAACACCCGTTCAACTTCGCCCGCCGGATCTCCACGCTGGACCATGCCAGCAACGGCCGGATCGCCTGGAACATCGTCACGAACTACCTGCCCAACGCGTCGCGCAACTTCGGTCTCGACGGCCTGACCAAGCACGACGAGCGCTACGCCTGGGCCGACGAGTACGTCGACGTCACGTACAAGCTGTGGGAGGGCTCCTGGGAGGAGGACGCCCTGCTGCAGGACCGGGAGACCGGCATCCACGCCGACTACGACAAGATCCACCGGATCAACCACGAAGGCCCGCGCTACCGGGTCGAGGGTCCGCACCTGGTCAGCCCGACCCCGCAGCGCACCCCGCTGCTGTTCCAGGCCGGCGCCTCCGAGGCGGGCCGCACCTTCGCCGCCAAGAACGCCGAGGCGGTGTTCATCCAGGCCCCGAACTTGGAGGCCGCGGCCCGCGACACCGCCGACATCCGGGCCCGCGCCGTCGGGCACGGCCGCTCGGCGCACGATCTCAAGTTCTTCCAGGGGCTGCACTTCGTGGTCGGCTCCACCGAGGAGGAGGCGAAGCGCAAGAGCGACGAACTCGACCAGTGGATCGACTTCGACGCCCAGCTGTCACACATGTCCGGCGCGGTCGGCATCGACTTCGGCCACGAGGACCTGGACCGCCCGGTCGGCGAGCTGAGGACCGAGGGCGTCCAGTCGATCGTCGGCTGGATCAAGGACCTGGTCACCGACCGGGAGCCCACGCTGCGCGACGTCGCGCACTACACCGCCCACAACGGCCGGATCACCGGTACGCCCGAGCAGATCGCCGACCGACTGGCGTTGTGGCGCTCCGCCGGGGTGGACGGGATCAACGTGGTGAACGCCGAGATCCCGGGCAGCTACGAGGAGTTCGTCGACCACGTGATCCCGGTGCTGCGCGAACGTGGTCTGGCCCAGCGCGAGTACGCCCCCGGAACGCTGCGCGAGAAGCTGTTCGGCCGCGGCGACCGGCTGCCGGACACGCATCCCGCGGCGCGGTACCGCGGGACCTTCGCCCCGGTGAGCGCCGCATGAAGCGATTGATACTCAACCTGTTCGAGATGAACTGCGTCAGCCACATCACCCACGGTCTGTGGCGGCTGCCGGACAACAACCGGGAACGGTTCAACGACATCGAGTACTGGACCGAGCTGGCCCAGTTGCTGGAGAAGGGCGGCTTCGACGCGGTCTTCCTGGCCGACGTGATCGGCACCTACGACGTGTTCCGCGGCTCGGCGGCCACCTCGATCCGCGAGGGCCTGCAGATCCCCAACAACGACCCGGCGTCCGTCGTGCCGGCGATGGCCGCGGTCACCAAGCACCTCGGGTTCGGGATCACCTTCTCCACCACCTACGAGCCGCCGTTCGCCTGGGCCCGCCGGCTCAGCACCCTCGACCACCTCACCAAGGGCCGGGTCGGCTGGAACATCGTCACCTCGTACCTGCCGAACGCGGCCCGCAACTTCGGCCACGACGGCGAGGTCGAGCACGACCTGCGGTTCGCCAAGGCCGACGAGTACCTCGACGTCCTCTACAAGCTGTGGGAGGGCTCCTGGGACGACGACGCGATCGTCGCCGACCGGGACGGCAACGTGTTCGCCGACTCGTCGAAGATCCGGCCGATCCACCACGAGGGCCGCTGGTTCAAGGTCGAGGGCCCGCACCTGCCGTCACCGACCCGGCAGCGCACCCCGGTGCTTTTCACGGCGACCGCCAGCGCGGCCGGCACCGCCTTCGCCGGCAAGCACGCCGAGGTGGTCTTCACCGGCGGCCCGGACACGGCCAGCATCCAGAAGACGATCGCCGGGATCCGGGCCGCGGCGGTCTCCGCCGGGCGGCAAGCCGACGACGTACGGTTCATCACCACCGCCGGCGTCATCGTGGCTCCGACCGAGGCCGAGGCCAAGGCCAAGCTCGCCCGTTTCCAGGAGCTCGCCAGCCCCGACGGCTACCTGGCGCACGCCGGCCTGCCCTGGGACCCGACCGCCCTCCCGGCCGACGCCCAACTGGCCGAGGTCGGCGCCGAGGAGGGCAGGGCTGGCCGGTTCCGCGCCTTCGACCCGGAGCAGACCGTCGGCGACTACCTCGCCGGATTCGGCGACCTGACCCGCCAGCCGCTGCTCGCCGTCGGCAACCCCGAGCAGGTCGCCGACGAGATCGAACGCTGGCTCGACGAGGTCGGCATCGACGGCATCAACCTGCTGCAGTACCACTCCTACGACACCGCCCGCGACTTCATCGAACTCGTCGTCCCGGTGCTGCGCGACCGCGGCCGGCTGCGCCGCGAGTACGACGAGTACGAAACCCTGCGCGACCGGATCTTCGGCGCCGGCGACCGGCTGCCCGGCAACCACTTCGGTACGCGCTACCGCGGCGGAGCCCACCTCCCGGTGAGCGGCATCGCCGACCCCGAACTGACTTCGATCTAAGGAATCCTTGTGATGACTCGACTCAGACGAAACCTGGCCGCTGCCGCCGCCCTGCTGCTGGCCGGCAGCGCCCTGACCGCCTGCGGTGGCACCAGCGCCGGCGCGGCCGGAGGCGAACCGACCACCGGCGGCACCATCATCTACGGCCACGTCCAGGAGCCACCCTGCATCTTCGGCGGCTGGATCCAGCAGGCGTACATCTCCCGGCAGGTCCTCGACAACCTGGTCACCCTCGCCGACGACGACACCGTCAAGCCATGGCTGGCCACCGAATGGAAGGTGTCGCCGGACGGGAAGAAGTACACCTTCACCCTCAAGGACGGCGTGAAGTTCACCGACGGCACCCCGGTCGACGCCGAGGCGATCGCCTGGAACTTCGACTACTGGGAGAACCAGGGCGGCAACAACACCGCGAAGGTCTCCATCGACCCGTACTACAAGACGGCCAAGGAGATCGACGCCAAGACGGTCGAGATCGAGCTGCACAAGCCGTACCCGCCGTTCCTCACCCTGATCACCCAGGGCTACTTCGGCATCCAGTCGCCGACCGCCTTCAAGAGCCGCACCGAGCAGGAGAACTGCGAGAAGCCGATCGGCTCCGGCGGCTTCGTGGTCAAGGAGTGGAAGCACGGCGAGGAGGTCGTGCTCGCCAAGAACCCGAACTACACGTCCTGGCCGGCCACCGCCAAGCACGAGGGACCGGCGATCGTCGACGAGGTTCGCTGGAAGTTCGTCGCCGACGGGGTGGCCCGGTACGCGTCGCTGGGCACCGGTGAGTCGCACGTGGTCTACGAGGTGCCGACGGTGAACTGGAAGGACGCCGAGTCGCGGTACCAGACGATCCGCTACATCACGCCGGGCAAGCCGGTGTCGTTCTTCATCAACACCCAGACCGGGCCGTTCAGCGACAAGCTGGTCCGGCAGGCGTTCGCGTACGGCGCGGACCGCAAGTCCGCGGTCGAGGCCGGTTTCCACGGGGTGATCCCGTACGAGGGCAACCCGTCGGTCAGCCAGGCCACTCCGGGCTACAACGCCGAGACGGCCAGGGCGTACGCCTACGACCCGGCCAAGGCGCAGCAGCTGCTGGATCAGGCCGGCTGGACGCGTACCGGTGACGGGGTGCGCACCAAGAACGGCACCCCGCTGGCCATCAAGCTGGTCTACGGCGCCGGGTTCATCTTCACCCAGGAGGGCGCGACCGTCCTGCAGGTGCTCCAGGAGCAGTGGAAGCAGATCGGCTTCGACGTCCAGCTGATCCCGGCCACCCAGGCCGAGCTGTGGGGCGGCAAGTACTCCGACCCGAGCACCTTCGACGCCACCCCGTCCTACTGGACCAGCCCCAGCTCGGCGATCCTGTGGATCGTCTGGCGGCCGTCCACCAAGGAGCTGCCGAACTTCAACAACCGCTCGTTCTACAACAACGACACGCTGTCCGAGACGATCCAGGCCGCCAACGTCGAGGGCGACCTGACCAAAGCCAATGATCTGTACGGCAAGGCGCAGCAGATCATCCAGGACGAGGCGGCCGGCATCGGGCTCTACACCCAGAACTCGACGTACGCCGTAGCGCAGAACCTCAAGGACGTCTGGCTGGAGAAGAGCCAGGGCGAACCGGTGTTCTCCGACGCCTACTTCACGAAGTGATGCGCACCGCATTCGTACGGCGGATCGCAGTCAAGATCGTGGCCTCGGTGGCCGTGGTCCTGGCCGCGGCCTCGGCCACCTTCTTCGCCCAGCTGGCGGTGCCCGGCGACCGGGCCACCGCGCTGATGAACCTGCAGACCGGGCAGGACCGCAAGTGGTCGGCCGAGGAACTCGCTCCGCTCAACGAGAAGTACGGCTTCGACAACCCGGTGCTCGTGCAGTACCTCGACTACCTGACCGGCCTGTTCCGCGGTGACCTCGGCACCTCGTACACCCAGAAGCGGCCGGTGGCCGAGGTGATCGGCGGCCAGCTGCTGCCGAGCCTGACCCTGACCGTCGCGGCCCTGGTCGTCGCCTGGCTGCTGGCCCTGGCCTTCACCCTGCTGACCGTCAAACGCGGCCGGGTCCTCTCCGCGCTCGGCAGCGCGTGGGAGGCGGTCACCGCCAGCCTGCCGCACTACTGGGTCGGCGTGGTGCTGCTGGTCGTCTTCGCGGTCCAGCTGCGGATCTTCCCGATCATCGGCGGCACCAGCGCCTGGGGAACCGTGCTACCGGTGCTCACCCTGGCGATCCCGCTCGCCGGGTTCCTCGGCCAGGTCACCCGCGACGAGTTCGTGCAGGTCCTCGATCAGCCGTTCGTCACCACCGCCCGCACCCGCGGGATGTCCGAGCTGGGGGTACGGCTGCGGCACGTGCTGCGGCACGCCGTGCTCCCGGCGGTCACCCTGTCCGGCTGGGCGCTCGGCGCGCTGGTCTCCGGCGCGGTCATCGCCGAGAACATCTTCGGCCGGCCCGGCATCGGGCAGGTGCTGGTCACCGCGGTCAACACCCGGGACCTGCCCACCGTGTCCGGCATCGTGCTGGTCGTCGCGGCCGTCTACGTACTGGCCAACCTGCTGGTCGACCTGGCGTACGCGGTGATCGACCCCCGACTGGCCGGAGCCGCCCGATGACCACCGCCACCCTCACCCGCGCCCGCTCGTTCGCCCTGCCGATCCGGCTGCCGAGGCTCGGAACGGTCCTGGCCCTGCTGGTCGTCGGCTTCGTGGTGATCGCCGCGCTGGCCCCGAGCCTGCTCACCGACCGCAGCCCCACCGCGATCGATCTGCAGAACACGCTGCAAGCGCCGTCCTGGGCGCACCCGTTCGGCACCGACGACGCCGGCCGGGACCTGCTCACCCGGGT
The DNA here is from genome assembly GCF_036053395.1 of Actinoplanes sp. NBC_00393. Lineage (NCBI taxonomy): Bacteria > Bacillati > Actinomycetota > Actinomycetes > Micromonosporales > Micromonosporaceae > Actinoplanes > Actinoplanes sp. NBC_00393. The sequence goes on from NZ_CP107942.1 coordinate 2,241,003, forward strand.
CATCTACGGCGCCCGCGAGTCCGTCGGACTGGGCCTCGGCGCCACCGCCCTGGCCTTCGTGATCGCCGTCCTGCTGGGCTTCACCGCAGCCCTGGCCGGTGGCCTGGTCGACGGCGTCATCGCCCGTGTCATCGAGGTGGCGTTCGCCTTCCCGACCCTGCTGCTGGCCCTGCTGGTGATTGCGATCCGCGGGCCGTCGCTGGCCACCTCGATCGTCGCGGTCGGGATCGGCTCGGCGCCCGGCTACGCCCGGATGGTCCGCGGTCAGGTGCTCGCGGTCCGCCAGTCCGGTTTCATCGAGGCCGCCGCGGCGCTCGGGCACCCGCGGTTCACCGTGATCCGCCGGCACCTGTTCCCGAACGCGATGCGCCCGCTCGTCGCCGTGGTCACCCTCGGTGTCGGGCAGTCGATCGTGTGGGCGTCCGGGCTGTCGTTCCTCGGGCTCGGCGTACCCCCGCCCAGCTCGGAATGGGGCGCGCTGCTCGACGCCGGCCGGCTGCACATCACCACGTCGTGGTGGCTGGAGATCCTGCCCGGCCTGGTGATCGTGCTGGTCGCGCTCTCGGTGACCGCGCTCGGGCGCACCCTGCAGAACCGACTCCAAGGAGCATCCCGATGACCACCGTGGACTTTGCCGAAGACCTCACGGACCAGCAGGCCGAGGCGCCGGGCGAAACCCTGCTGCGGGTGGACGACCTGCGGGTGGCGTTCGGCGACACCGAGGTCGTCAAGGGCATCTCGTTCACCGCGCGGGCCGGCAGCTGCCTGGCGATCGTGGGGGAGTCCGGGTCGGGCAAGAGCGTGACCGCCCGTACCCTCGTCGGGTTGACCGGGTCCCGGGCGCGCGTCGGCGCCGCCCGCATCGATCTGGCCGGCGCCGACCTGCTGAACACCTCGGAACGTGCCTGGCGCAGGATTCGCGGCGGCCGGATCGGGTTCGTGCTGCAGGACGCGCTCGTCTCGCTCGACCAGCTGCGCAGAGTCGGCGACGAGGTGGCCGAGCCGCTGCGGCTGCACGGCTGGGGGACGCGGGCGAGTCGCGCCGCCAAGGCGGTGGAACTGCTGCGCTCGGTCGGGGTGCCGGAACCGGAGGTCAGGGCGGCACAGCGGCCCTACGAGCTGTCCGGCGGGCTGCGGCAGCGGGCCCTGATCGCCTCGGCGATCGCCCTGGACCCGCCGCTCCTGATCGCCGACGAGCCGACCACCGCGCTGGACGTGACCGTGCAGGCGCAGGTACTCGACCTGCTCGACGATGCCAAGAGACGCGGCACGTCGATCATCCTGATCAGCCACGACCTGTCCGTGGTGGCCCGCATCGCCGACGACGTCGCGGTGATGCGCGACGGCGAGATCGTCGAGTACGGGACGGCGCGTCAGGTGCTGCACGATCCGCAGCACGAGTACACGCGTACGCTGCTGGACGCCATCCCGTCCGAGCACACCCGCGGCACCCGGCTCACCGGCCCGGCCGTGCGGGACCGCCGGCCGGTCGACCGGGACCGCCCGGTGCTGCAGGGCCGGCACCTGTCCAAGGTCTACCGCGGCCCGGACAAGGTGGACCGCACGGTCGTCGACGACGTGTCGTTCGAGCTGTTCGCCGGGGAGACGCTCGGCGTGGTCGGCGAGTCCGGCTCGGGCAAGACCACCCTGGCCCGGATGGCGCTGTCGATCCTGGACGCCACGGCCGGCGACGTCCTGCTGCACGGCGAACCGTGGTCGGCGCTGACCGCGGCCCAGCGGCGGCCGCTGCGCCGGCGGATCGGCGTGGTCTACCAGGACCCGCTCAGCTCCTTCGACCCACGCTGGAGCGTCGGCCGCATCCTGGCCGACGCGCTGTCGACCGCTGTGCAGCCGCCGAGCTCCGCCGACGAGACCCGGCGACGCTCGGTACGCCTGCTCGAACAGGTCGGCCTGCGCGCCCACCACCTGGCCGCGGCGCCGCTGCGGCTCTCCGGCGGCCAGCGTCAGCGGGTCGCGATCGCCCGGGCGCTGGCCCCGCAGCCGGAGGTCATCGTCTGCGACGAGCCGGCCTCCGCGCTGGACGTCTCGATCCAGGCGCAGGTGATCGACCTGCTCACCGACCTGCAGGACGAGCTCGGCGTCAGCTACCTGTTCATCTCCCACGACCTCGGCCTGATCCACCACGTCAGCGACCGGATCCTGGTCATGAAGGACGGGATCGCGGTCGAACACGGCGACGCGGACGACGTGTTCGAACGCCCGCAGCACCCGTACACCCAGCGGCTGCTCACTGCCGTGCCGCGGCTGGCCTCAGCGTTCCCCTCCAGCAACGAGGTGACAGCATGACAGCGCTTCGTACCAACCAGGACCTCGACCCGCGCCGGCTGCGTGAGGTGTTCGGCATCTTCCCCAGCGGGGTGGTCGCGGTCGCCGCGGTCGTCGACGGCCTGCCCGTCGGGCTGGCGGCCAGCTCGTTCACGTCGGTGAGCCTCGACCCGCCGCTCGTTTCGTTCTCCATCGCCAACGCCTCCAAGACGTGGCCCGACCTGCGCCGGGCCGGGCATGTCGGGGTGACGATCCTGGCCGACCACCACTCCGGGGTGGCCCGGCAACTGGCCGGGGCGGTCGACCGGCGCTTCGACGGGCTGGCGCTGACCGCGACCACCGACGGCGCGGTCACCCTCGATGACGGGCTGGCCCACTTCGACACCACCATCCACCAGGAGGTGATCGCGGGGGACCACACCATCGTGCTGCTGCGGTTGCACTCCGCCCGTCACGACGGCCAGCCTTCATCGTCGCCGCTCGTCTTCCACCGCAGCCGCTTCGGCCGCCTCCACGCCGGCTGACGCTCACGGTCGTTTCCCACTCGCGGAAACAGCCGTGAGCGCCAGCTGGTTTTGTCCGGCTGGCGCTCACGGTCGTTTCGCGGCCGGAGAAACAGCCGCCGATCACCGCCCCGGACGCGATCACCTTGCGCCAGCGGGTGTTCGGCTCGGCCGGGGTGGGCAGCAGCCGGTCCTCGACGAACGCGATGTGGTTGCGCCGGATCTGCGGCTGGTTGGGGTCGGCGGCGGCGAGCTCGTGCACGTCGTGCGGCAACGTGCGGTCGATGATTCTCAGCCGAAGGTGAACGCGTACGCCTCGGCGCCGGCCGCCCGGAAGGTGATCTGCAGGGTGCGCTCGCGGACCCGGTCGTGCTCGCGGACGAGCTGGTAGAGGCGGCTGTCGGTCAGCACGCCGTGGCCGTCGGCGTCGACGTCGACCCCGTGTGACGGGCCGGGCGCCTCGCCGTCGACGAGCACCCGGAAGGGGATGGGCTCGCCCTTCGGGGAGGCGAGCACGAGGTGGGCGTCGCGAGCCTGGTAGCGGAAGGCGATGCGGGCGCCGGCCGTCCCGAGCGCGCAGTCGCCGGTGATCGTCCACCCGCCGTCCAGGGCCCACTGGTTGAAGCCGAGATAGGACGGGAACTGATAGGCGCGGGGATCAGCCTTCGCGCCGCCGAGGTACGTCTCCGGCGTACGCAGATGGTCCCAGTCCGCGGCTGCCTCGATGCCCGAACCGTCCACGGTGACCGGTTCGCGCTCGATGCCCAGCAACTGCTGGAGGGCGCGTTCGGACTGCTCGTAGCGGCCCTCGCCGAAGTGGAAGTCACGCAGAACCCCGTGCCGGTCGGCGAAGTAGAGCGCCGGCCAGTAGTGGTTGTCGAAGGCCCGCCAGATCGCGTAGTCGTTGTCGACCACCACCGGATAGTCGATCTCGCGTTCCTTCGTCGCCAGCCGCACCCGGTCCAGGTCGTGCTCGAAGCCGAACTCGGGCGTGTGCACGCCGATGACGACCAGCCCGTCGTCGCTGTAGGCCTGCGACCAGGCGCGCACGTACGGCTCCTGGCGCAGCCAGTTGATGCAGGTGAAGGTCCAGAAGTTGACCAGTACGACACGTCCGCCCAGGTCGGCGAGGCCGAGTGGCCCGGAGTTGAGCCACCCGGTCGCGCCGCTGAACGCGGGTAGATGCTCGCTCATGACCTCACCGCAGCGAGCGGAGTCCGGTGCGGACCTCGTCGGTGAACAGCTCCGGCTGCTCCCAGGCCGCGAAGTGCCCACCCTTGCCGACCCGGTTGTAGTGGATCAGCTTGGGATACGCCTGCTCGACCCAGCTGCGCGGCGGCAGGCTCATCTCGTCGGGGAAGACGCTGATCGCGGCCGGCACGGTGACACCCTTGGCGGCGAAGAACAAGAACTTGTTCTCCCAGTACAGGCGGGCGGCGGACAGAGCGGTGTTGGTCAGCCAGAACAGGGTGACGTTGTCCAGCACGTCGTCCGGGCTGAGTCCCTCGGGCGCGCCGTCGATCGAGCGGGCGATCATCTCGTGGCTCGCCGGGTCGTGGTCGATCATCCAGGCGGCCAGCGCCACCGGGGAGTCGGCGAAACCGGTCAGGGTCTGCGGGCGGTCGCCCATCTCGTAGGCGTACGCGACGTGGCGGTAGGAGTAGACCAGCCGCTCGTACGCGCGTTGCTCCTCCTCGGTGAGCCCGGCCGGCGCCGGGCTGCCGGCGATGGCGGCCCGCTCGACGTCCGGTGGGGTGGCCCCGGCCATGTTGGTGTGGATGCCGAGCAGCTCCGGCGGCGCCTGCACACCCATCAGGTCGGTGACGACGGCGCCCCAGTCACCGCCCTGCGCCGCGAAGTACTGGTAGCCCAGCCGGCGCATCAGCTCGGTCCAGGCCCGCGCCATCCGGTCCGGTCCCCAGCCGGTGGTGGTCGGGTGGCCGGAGAAGCCGTACCCGGCCATCGACGGGATCACCAGGTGGAACGCGTCGGAGGCGGGAGCGCCGTACGCGGTCGGGTCGGTCAGCGGCCCGATGATCTTCAGCTGTTCGATGACCGAGCCCGGCCAGCCGTGCGTGACGATCAATGGCAGCGCGTCCTCGTGCCGCGAGCGGACGTGCATGAAGTGGATGTCGAGGCCGTCGATCTCGGTGATGAACTGCGGATAGCTGTTCAGTCGCGCCTCGACCCGGCGCCAGTCGTAGCCGGACGCCCAGTGCCGGGCGAGTTTCTGGATGGTGTCCAGGCGCACCCCCTGCGAGGTGTCGCCGACGGTCTCCCGGTCGGGCCATCGGGTCGCCTGGATGCGCGACCGCAGTTCCTCGAGCTCCTTCTCCGGGAACTCGACCGTGAACGGCCGCAATGTGGTGTCGGACATGAGAGCCTCCCGTGCGGGATCGATGCCCACCGAAAGTAGCGAGCCGCGCACCCTCTGCACATCGCACGTTATGGGCGATAGGTACACGCATCGGAAGAGCCCCGGCCGATCCGTGACGGATCGACCGGGGCTCGCCGGTGTGGAGGATCAGTTCAGGTCGAAGCGGTCGAGCTCCATGACCTTGGTCCAGGCCTGGACGAAGTCGTTGACGAACTTCGTACGGGCGTCGGCGCTGGCGTAGACCTCGGCGAGGGCGCGCAGCTGCGAGTTGGAACCGAAGATGAGGTCGACCGCGGTGGCGGTCCACTTCACCTGGTCGGTCGACGCGTCGCGGATCTCGTACACGTGCTCCGCGGACTCCGCCGCCTTCCACCGGGTGCCGGGGGAGAGCAGGTTGGCGAAGAAGTCGTTGGTGAGCACGCCCGGCTTGTCGGTGAGCACACCGTGCTGGGCGCCGGCGAAGTTGTTGCCGAGCGCGCGCAGGCCGCCGACCAGGACGGTCATCTCCGGCGCGGTCAGGTTCAGCATGTACGCCCGGTCGACGAGCAGGATCTCCGGCTGGGTCTTCTCGCCCGGCCGCAGGTAGTTGCGGAACGCGTCGGCGCGCGGCTCCAGAACCTTGAACGACTCGACGTCGGTCTGCTCCTGGGAGGCGTCGGTGCGGCCCGGGTGGAACGGCACGGTCACCTCGACGCCGCCGTCCTTCGCGGCCTTCTCGACGGCGGCCGAACCGGCCAGCACGATCAGGTCGGCGAGGGAGATCTTGGCGCCGCCGGCGGCGTTGAACTCCTGCTGGATCTTCTCGAGTACGGCGATGACGTCGCCCGAACCCTGGTTGACCTCCCAGCTGCGCTGCGGCTCCAGGCGGACCCGGGCGCCGTTGGCGCCGCCGCGCTTGTCGGTCGAGCGGAAGCTCGCGGCCGACGCCCACGCGGTGGAGACCAGCTGGCTGGTGGACAGGCCGGACTCCAGCACCTTCGCCTTCAGGGTGGCGATGTCGGCGTCACCCACGAGCTCGTGGTCGACGGCCGGCACCGGGTCCTGCCACAGCTGGGCCTCCGGCACCCACGGGCCCAGGAAGCGGCTGACCGGGCCCATGTCGCGGTGCAGCAGCTTGTACCAGGCCTTGGCGTACGCGAGGGCGAACTCGTCCGGGTTCTCCAGGAACCGACGGGAGATCTTCTCGTACGCCGGGTCGACCCGCAGCGACAGGTCGGTGGTGAGCATCGTCGGGCGGTGCTTCTTGTTCGGGTCGAATGCGTCCGGGATGATCTCGTCGGTCGTCTTGGCGACCCACTGCTTCGCGCCGGCCGGGCTGGTGGTCAGCTCCCACTCGTAGCCGAACAGGATCTCGAAGAACCGGTTGCTCCACTGGGTGGGCTTGTCGGTCCAGGTGACCTCGAGACCACTGGTGATGGTGTCCTTGCCCTTGCCGCTGCCGTGGGTGCTCAGCCAACCGAGGCCCTGGGCCTCCAGCGGGGCGGCCTCCGGCTCCGCGCCGACGTGGTTGTCGGCCGGGGCGGCGCCGTGGGTCTTGCCGAAGGTGTGGCCGCCGGCGATCAGCGCGACGGTCTCCTCGTCGTTCATCGCCATCCGGGCGAAGGTCTCGCGGATGAAGTGCGCCGCGGACAGCGGGTCCGCGTTACCGCGCGGGCCCTCCGGGTTGACGTAGATGAGACCCATCTCGGTCGCGCCGACGCCCTCGGCCATCGTCTTCTCGGAGGCGTAACGCTCGTCGCCGAGCCAGGTGTCCTCCGGACCCCAGAAGATCTCCTCGGGCTCCCACACGTCGACCCGGCCGAAGCCGAAGCCGAAGGTCTTGAAGCCCATCGACTCCATGGCCACGTTGCCGGCGAGCACGAGCAGGTCGGCCCACGAGATCTGCTGACCGTACTTGGCCTTGACGGGCCAGAGCAGGCGGCGGGCCTTGTCCAGGTTGGCGTTGTCGGGCCAGCTGTTGAGCGGGGCGAACCGCTGGCCGCCGTCGCCGGCGCCGCCACGGCCGTCCTGGATCCGGTAGGTGCCGGCGGCGTGCCAGCTCATCCGGATCATCAGGCCGCCGTAGTGACCGAAGTCAGCCGGCCACCAGTCCTGCGAGGTGGTCATCACCTCGACGATGTCGCGCTTGAGGGCCTCGACGTCGAGCTTCGCGAACTCCTTCGCGTAGTCGAAGTCCGGGCCGAGCGGGTTGCCCTTGGAGGAGTGGGCGTGCAGCACCGACAGGTCGAGCTGGTTGGGCCACCAGTCACGGTTGGTGCGCGGACGGCCGCCGGTCTTCGGGGTCGGCGAGTCGATCGCCGGGTTCTCACTCTCGCTGCCGTGCGCGGTCACGGAGTCGTGCGCAACCGGACAGCCGGTCTGCTTCGGATCTTGGATGTCGCTCATCGGCTTCCTTCTGCATTAGCGGATGGTGTGTTCACGCAGTCGGGGCATATGCCCCAATACACGACCTCTGCCTCGTCGATCACGAACCCGTGGTCGCCGGTGGCAGTGAGACAGGGGGCGGGGCCGACCGCGCAGTCGACGTCGGCGATCGCGCCACAGGAGCGGCACACGACATGGTGGTGGTTGTCCCTCACCCGCGACTCGTAGCGGGCGGTCGCACCAGCGGGCTGGATGCGGCGCACCAGACCGGAGTCGGTGAGCGCACGCAGCACATCGTAGACCGCCTGGTGGGAGACAGCGGGAAGTTCCGCCCGGACGAGGGCGATGACCGTGTCGGTGTCGACGTGCGGGTGGTCGCGCAGTGCGGCGAGCACTGCCAATCGTGGTTTGGTCACGCGCAACGAGACGGCTCGTAGCTGCGTCTCGAAGTCGGACGGCATAGGGGGAACCTTAGACCCCTAATCTGGAACTGATCAAGTTTTGGTGTCGCATGTCGCCGTTAAAGCTTTCTTATGGAAGACCTCGTTACGGTCCTGCCGTGCTCAAGTTTGACCTGCTCGCCGGCCGACGGCTCGAGACCGTCCGGCTCGGCCACGCCATCATCCTGGGCTTCACCGGCGGCCACGAGCTGCTGATCGAAGCCGACGCCCATCTCGACGGACCCGGCGGGCGCATCGACGTGGTGCCCGGCGACGACCCGTCGGACGCCGTCGCCACCCTGCTCGGTGACGTGGTCCGCTCCGCGTACACCCGGGACACCGGGGAACTCGAGATCATCTTTGACAGTGGGTGGCGGCTGCTCGTGGACGCCGACGCCGACGTCGAGTCCTGGGCGGTCGCCGGCCCGGACGGGGTCCTGATCGTCTGCGTGGCCCGGGGCGAGGTCGCGGTGTGGGGCCGGCCCGGCAGTCAGCGTGCCACCGCGTAGGTGCCTTTGCCGTCGCGCTTCACCGCGTACATCGCGTGGTCTGCCTCGCGCAGCAGCGCGTCGCCGTCCATGGCCGGATCGCCGGCGATGGCGATCCCGAGGCTGGCGCCCACCTGAGCGGTGTCGCCGCCCGGGATCGCCACCGGCGCCTCGATCACCTTGACCATGCGGGCGGCGATGCCTCCGGGGTCGTCGTCCGTGCCGGGATGCAGCAGGACGGCGAACTCGTCGCCGCCGAACCGGGCGACCGTGTCGCTTTCGCGCACGCACGCCTTCAGCCGCCGGCCGACCTCGCGCAGCAGCACGTCACCGGCCGCGTGTCCCCACTTGTCGTTGACCTGCTTGAAACCGTCCAGGTCGATGATCATCACGACCACCGGGCCGGCCGCGGTCAGGGCGGCGGTCAGGCGTTCGGCGTACAGCGAGCGGTTGGGCAGGCCGGTCAGCGCGTCGTGGAAGGCGTGGTGCTGCAGGCGGGCGGCCAGGGCGTCACGTTCGGTCAGCAGGACCCGCAGGCCCTCCTGGGACTCGTTGAGCTCCTGCACCTTGACGTCCAGTTCCTCCAGCAGGCGCGCGTTGTCGCGGAACGCGGTGAGCTGGCGGTGCACGACCAGCAGGGTGCTGATGGCCGTGCCGGCCAGGGCGATCGGTACGGTCGACGAGTCCTGCCGCACGACGGCGATCGCCAGCAGCAGATAGGTGACCGCGATCGCCCCGTACGGAAGAAGGCTGTAGGGCTTGCGCCGCCGCGGCTGAAGGATCCCCGGCTCGCCGGCGAGCTGCACCTGATTGACCCGCAACGCGATGGTGAGCAGCGCGTGCGCCGCGATCGTGCAGATCAGGAACCAGTGCAGCCGTCCGTCGCCGAGCCCGTCGCGCCCGATGGCGTCGGCGGCTGTCTTGAACGCCGCCCCGCCCGCCGCGATCAGGCCGCACGCCCGGGTGAACGGCGCGGTGCCGGACATGACGAGTTTCGCCACCACGAACACGCACAGCAGGATGATCACGGGGCTGACCAGCGCGGGCGCCGACATGTCGAGGATCGCGCCGGGCCGGTTCGGCACCACCAGATGCCAGCCGACCACGGCGGCGGCCACCATCACCGTGGCCACGTCCATCCAGAACCGGGACCGTTCGCGCCGCGAGCCGAACCCCAGCGGGACGGTCAGCAGAGCGACCATCATGACGGCGCTGCCGAGCGCCAGGGCGATCTGCTGGGCTTGCCCACCGGTCGCCGCGACGGCGGCCCCCGGATCCCTGGCGGCGGTGATGATCTGGGCGACGTCACCGAGCAGGTAAATACCGGCGCCGCCGGCCACCGCGCGCCAGAACCGGCGCGCCCAGGCGGGCAGGTCAGGGATGCCGGACGTGGACCACGCCACCGCGATCGTGCACCCGTGGACGGCCGCGATCAGGACCCAGGCGGCCACCACGAGGTCTGCTGCGAACAGCGTGATCAGGACGACGAGGCCGGCCAGCAGGCCGGCGGTTGCTCGCCATCGGCGCTTCCGGGTCCCATCCATCTAGGTCCTGATCGGCAGCACTGCGCGTCACCTAATGAAAAGGCTCCAGCATCGGGGTGAGGAACTTGAGGGCGACGTCGCGCAGTTGGCCGGCGTCGTCGAGGTCGATGACGAAGCTCGGGGTGACGAGGAACGAGCAGCACAGCCGGGTCATCAGCTCGGCCACCAACTCCACGTCGACCGCCGCGGAGATGTTACCGGCCTGCTGCTCCTTGCGCAGCTGTCCGGCGACGAACCTTTGCACCGTGCCCATCGTCTGCCCGCCGTCGGCGATCAGCGACGGGATGATCATGTCGGGTTCGACCGCCATCAATCCGCCGATCAACGGGTTGTTGCGGATCACCTGCAGCGAGCTGACGAAGCCGAGCACCACCCGGTCGGCAGCCGTACGGGCCTGCTGGATGTCGATCTGGAACTGGTCGAAGTAGCGCCGGAACTCGCGCCGGACCACCTGCTTGACCAGCACCTCCTTGGTGGCGAAACGCCGATAGGCGGTGATCCGGGAGACGCCCGCCCGGCGGGCCACGTCGCCCATCGTGGAGCGCCGGATGCCGATCCGGCAGAACTGGACGTACGCGGCGTCGAGCAGCCGCGTCGTGACGTCGTCGCCGGGCTCGTCACCGCCCTCGTCGTCGGGACCCGAGCCCTCGAGCGCCTCGGCGAGCGCCTGGGCCAGCAGCGAGTCGGAACCGGGCACGGCGTCGAGCACCGGCAGCAGTGGTTCCCCGCGGGGTGTGCCAGCCATCAGCGTCCTCTCCGATTTTTCACACCGTACCAAGGGTCGAAGACATCGATGAACGTCTCTTGTGATCACTGCCACACTATGCTCTCATGGCTGATACATCCAAGCACTAAGTGTTTCACCGTATCAACCTCGGTGGAGGAGCGAAGCGTGGAACTCAGCAGACGCAAGATGTTGCAGGCGGGCGGGGCCCTGGGCGCACTCGGTGCGCTGACCGCCGCGACGCCGGCCCGAGCGCAGTCGATCTGGACGTGGTCCGCCAAGGGTTCGGTGGCGGGCGCGGGAGCGGGCGCCGACCCGCGGTGGGTGTGGGACGAGCAGGCCGACCCGCTGGTCGCCTCGCTCATCGACCGGGGTGACGTGCCCCGGGTCAACGAGTTGCTGCGGACCTGGAAGAAGAACGGTCAGGCACTGCCGGCCGGGCTGCCCGCCGACCTGCGCGACTTCATGGAGAGCGCCCGTCAGCTGCCGGCCTGGGCCGACCAGGCGAAACTCGATCTCGCCTTCAAGTTCAACGAGAAGCGGGGGCTCTACCTCGGCGTCCTGTACGGGCTGGCCAGCGGCATGATGAGCACGGTCATCCCGAAGGAGGCCCGCGCCGTCTACTACTCGCAGGGCGGCGCGGACATGAAGGACCGCATCTCCAAAACCGCGAAACTCGGGTACGACATCGGCTCGGCCAACGCGTTCCGACCCGAGGGCGAGATGATCGTGACCGCGGTGAAGACCCGGCTCGTGCACGCGGCCGTGCGGCACCTGCTGCCGCAGTCGCCGTACTGGGCGGACGTCGCCGACGAGGACATCCCGATCAGCCAGCGCGACATGATGGTCACCTGGCACAGCCTGCCCACCACGGTGATGCGCAAGCTGACCGACTGGAAGGTGCCGATCCCGGCCGCCGAGTCCACCGCCTTCCTGCACTCCTGGCAGGTCGGCGCGCACATGCTCGGGATCCAGGACGAGTACATCCCGGCCACCTGGGCGGAGGCCAACTCGCAGGCCGACGAGGTCCTCGACCCGATCCTGGCGGCCACGCCGGAGGGCATCAAGCTGGCCGACATCCTGCTCAAGCTCGGCACCCCGATCGACGCGGGCATCCTGACCAAGCCGATCCTCGGCGCGTTCACCCGCTTCATGCTCGGCGACGAGATCGCCGGATGGCTGAAGATCCCGCGCGAGCCGGTCTGGGATCCGCTGCTCAGGACGGCCTGGGGACCCTTCATCGCGGTACGCGAAGGACTGTTGCCGTTCCCCCTGGCGCCCAAGGCCTACTGGCTGTTCGACGAGTTCCTGCGCAAGGCCGCGCTGCTGTTCCTGTCCGAGGCGAAGCCGATCAGCATCGAGATCCCGGTGACGAACCGATGACCGAGATGAGCAGGCGCAAGATGCTGCTGACCGGCGGCGCGCTGGGGGCGTTCGGCGCGTTCGGGATGCCCACCCCGGCCTTCTCCCGGGAGGTGTCGCCGTGGACCTGGTCGCCGTCCGGCTCGATCGCCGGCGACGGCACCGGCGCCGACCCGCGACAGGTGTTCGACGCCGAGGCCGACCCGGTCTCCGCCCAGCTGCTCGACAGCGGCGCGGTGCCCGAGGTCAACCGGCTGCTGTGGGACTGGATCCGCAACGACCAGCCGCTGCCCGCCGGACTGCCCGGTTACCTGCACGACTTCATCGAGAAGGCCCGCCAGCTGCCGTCCTGGGCGGACCGGGCCAAGCTCGAGCGGGCGGCCACCTTCAACAAGTCCCGCGGCCTCTACCTCAACCTGCTCAACGGGGTCGGCGGCGGCATGCTCAGCACCGCGATCCCCAAGGAGGCGTGGGCGGTCTACTACTCCAAGGGCGGCGCCGACATGGAGGACCGGGTCGCCAAGACCAGCCTCCTCGGGTTCGCGGTCGGGGCGCTCAACGCGTACCGGCCGGACGGCGACTGCATCGTGAACGCGGTCAAGACCCGGCTGGTGCACGCCGCGGTGCGCCACCTGCTGCCGCAGTCGCCGCACTGGAAGTGGGGGCCGCCGATCAGCCAGGAGGACATGCTGGTCACCTGGCACACCCTGCCGACGTACGCGATGCGCAAGATGCGGGAGTGGAAGGTGCCGATCAGCGCGGCCGACTCGCAGGCGTACCTGCACGTCTGGCAGGTGACCGCGCACCTGCTCGGCATCCGCGACGAGTACATCCCGGCCACCTGGGCGGCCGCCAACGCCCAGTCCGACCAGGTGCTGCCGCCCAACATGGGCCCGACCCGCGAGGGCGTGGAGCTCACCGACATCCTGCTCGGCCAGCTCGCCGAGCAGACCAGCCCGGGCAGCATCAGCCGGCCACTGGTCAACGCCCTGGCCCGCTACCTGGTCGGGGACCAGGTCGCCGACTGGGACGGCATCAAACGCGAGCCGGTGTGGGGTCCGCTGATCGCCACCGCGTGGCCGGCGCTGGTCCGCTTCCGCGAGGGAGTGATCCCGCTGCCGCTGGTGCCCGAGGTCGCCTGGGTGATCGACGAGGCCGCCCGGCAGTACATCCTCTTCTACCTGACGAAGGGCAGAGAAACGAAGATCGAGATTCCGACCGTCAACAGGCCCGAATGAACAGGCGCCGTTTCGTCGGATACGTGCTGGCCGCCCCGGTTCTGGTGACCGCCGCCGACCTGTTCGAAGGCGACCCGGCGGCCGCGGCCGACCTGACCGAGCTGCTGGATCTCAACGACATCATGACCGCGGCCGCGCTGCCGACGTCCGGGTTGATCTCGGTGGAGGTCAACCCGGACGGGACCGTGTCGTTCGCCCTGCCCAGGGCCGAGGTGGGCCAGGGCATCACGACGTCGTCGGCCATGCTGATCGCCGAGGAGCTGGGCGTGGCCGTCAACCGGGTCCGCGTCACGCTGGCCGACGCCCGGCCGGAGCTGCTGTTCAACCAGTTGACCGGCGCGTCGAACACGACCATCTCGACGTACACCCCGATCCGGGTCGCGGCCGCGGTCGCCCGCCAGCGTCTGCTGACGGCGGCCGCCGCCGAGTTCGGCGCAGCGGCCGCCGACCTGCGGCTGGCCGACGGCATGGTCACCGACGCTGCCGGCCGCAAGATCGGCATCGGCGCGCTGGCCGGCCGGGCGGCCAGCGCGAAGACCCAGGCGGTGCCGGTGGAGCTCGCCCCCAGGGAGAGCTTCACCGTCATCGGTAGACCGCACAGCCGCATCGACGCGCTCGACGCGGTGACCGGCCGCAAGAAGTTCGCGATGGACCTCGACGTTCCCGGCGCGAAACCGACCATGGTGTGCCGGCCGCCGACCATCAACGGCAAGGTCGGCTCGGTGGTCAACACCGCCGAGGTACGCGCGATGCCCGGCGTCACCGACGTGGTGACCATCTCCACCGGGGTGGCCGTGCGGGCCGAGACCTTCGGCCAGTGCATCGACGCGGTCCGCGCGCTGAAGGTCAACTGGCGACCGGGCCCGGTCGACGGCAAATCCGACGACACCGTGCTGAAGGAACTGGCCGCCGCCGAACTGCCGCTCGGGCCGCGCCCGCTGACCCCGGTGGTGGAGGGAAAGTTCACCTTCTACTTCCGCGGCAACAGCGCGGTCGAACCCAACTGCGCGATCGCCGACGTCCGCGCCGACCGCGCCGAGATCTGGTCGGGGCTGAAGTCACCGATCGTCGCCAAACAGGCCATCGCCGCCCGCCTCGGCATGCTGCCGAGCCGGGTCACCGTGCACGTCACCGAGGGCGGCGGGTCGTTCGGGCGCAAGCTGTTCTTCGACGCCGCGCTGGAAGCCGCCGAGGTGTCGCAGAAGGTCGGCAAGCCGGTCAAGCTGATGTGGCACCGCGCCGACGACGCGCGCCAGGGGCGCACCCACCCGATGGCCACCTCCCGGGTACGCATCGCCTACGCCGGCAACCTCGTGCTCGGGTACGAACTACGCCACACCAGCGTCACCACCGACCTCGGCCACGGACTGGGTGAGCTGTTCACCGCCATGGCCGCGAAACTGCCGATCGGCGACGCCGCCTTCGCGCAGACGTTCTTCCAGTTCAGCCACACCTCGCCCTACCACTTCGGCGCGCACAGCCGGCTGCTCAGCGAGACCGGCAAGGGCTTCAACACCGGCAGTATGCGCAACGTCTACTCACCCGACACCACCTGCGCCCGCGAGCTCATCGTCGACCAGGTCGCCGCCCGGATGGGTAAGGATCCGTACCGGTTCCGCCGCGACTTCCTGCGCGACGAACGGTCCCGCGCGGTGCTGGAGAAGGTCGCCGAGGTGGGCGGCTGGGGCCGGTCGATGCCGGCCGGCACCGCACAGGGCATCGCGTTCCACGGCGAGTACAAGGCGGTCAGCGCCTGCCTCGTCGAGATCGACTGCCGGCCGGCGACGGTCAACCGCCCGATCCGCGACGGGGTGGCCGGCCCGCGCGTCACCAAGGCGGTCTTCGCCGTCGACGTCGGTCTGGCGGTGAACCCGCGCGGCCTGGAGGCCCAGATGATGGGCGGCATCATGGACGGTATCGCGCTCGCCCTCACCTCCAGCCTGCACCTGCGCAACGGGTACTTCCTGGAGGCCAGCTGGGACAACTACTTCTACACCCGGCAGTGGAACACCCCGCCCGAGCTGCAGATCATCGTCATGCCGAGCAGCTCGGAACAGCCCGGCGGAGCGGGCGAGCTGGGGGTCGCCGCGTCGATGGCGGCGGTCGCCTGCGCGTACGGGCGGGCCACCGGCGCGATGCCCACCCGGTTCCCGATCAACCACGGGACGCTCTCGTTCACCCCGAAGCCGACGATCCCGCCGATTCCCGCTTCCCCCACCGATGGAGGCCTGCGTGCCTGAGCAAACCTTCCGGGTCAACGGTGAACAGGTGACCGTCGAGGTCGCCGACGACGTACGCCTGCTCTGGGTGCTGCGGGACATCCTCGGCATCACCGGGCCGAAGTACGGCTGCGGCATCAACGTGTGCAAGGCGTGCACCAGCCACCTCAACGGCCGGGCGGTCAACCCGTGCGCCATCCCGGTGCGCGACCTCGGCCCGGCCGACGAGGTCGTCACCATCGAAGGGCTGGCCGCCACGGTCGGGCGGGACCTGCACCCGATGCAGCAGGCGTGGCTCGATCACGACGTCGTCCAGTGCGGATACTGCCAGCCCGGCCAGATCATGGCGGCCGTGGATCTGGTCAGGCGGGTCGCCGCCGAGGGCCGGGAGATCAGCGACGCCGACCTGGACAGCCTGCGCAACATCTGCCGATGTGGCACCTATTTCCGGATACGGGAGGCGATCAGGGCTGCCGCCGAGAACATGTAAACCTGTCCGTTACCCGACTGGACAGTGCACAGCGGATGTCCGGACCATACGGTCTGATCGCTGTCGCGGTATGGTCAACGCCCTCACGTCCAACGGCCTCCGGGGGGAAAGCCAGATGAGCGTGGAAGACGAGGCCAGGCAAGCCTTGGCCCAGATCGAGGGCGCAGCCCGCCTCTATGCGGTCAACGAGCCGGACATCGGCCGTTACGCCGGCCTGCTGGCCAGCTACCGGCCAGGCGAGCGGGACACGTACGCGTGCGCCCGCCTGGACGCGATCCTGACCCGGATTGCGTACGATCATCGCCTGGAATGCAACGGCGACAACTGCCGGACCTGCGACGGGCTGAACGAGGCCCTGACCGTGGCGGTGGCGTCGGTGCGCACGATGCTCGCCGACCACCAGCCCAAGCACCGCAACTCCGACTGGCCACGTTAGCGGCGGGGGCTTTCGAGGCGGCTGACGTAGCCGGGCTGACCCGGGCTATCGGGCCAGGAAGTGCCAGCCGAGCCAGAGCCACGCGCTGAGGATGACGACTCGCGCGAGGCGGGAGCGTAGCGCCGCGGTCAGGGTGGCCGGCAGCGGGCGGATGCCGGATCCGGCGCGGCGGGCGTACCGGTCGGTGGCGATCACCAGGGCGAGGATCGCGGCGAAACCGGCGATGATGGCGGCACGCGGGGTCATCGGCTCACCAGCCACAGGCCGGCGCCGGCCCAGAGCAGGTAGCCGAGGACCCGGCCGGGATACGTGCTGAACAGCGGGTCGGCCAGTGTGCTCAAGGTGGGGTGTGCGGCGTCGTCCGGTCCCAGCCAGACGGTGAGCTCGAAGGCCACGGCCACGCCGGTCACGCCGAGCCAGACGGCTGCCGAGCGGGCGCCGGCCGGCTCGGCGCGGCGCGGGCGGCGGAACACGCCGATGCAGAACAGCGGCACGCCGGCGAGCAGCACGGCGGCGAGAGCCGGCCAGGTCAGCGGGCGGCACAGGGCTGCCAGCAGCGCGTAGGTGAGCACGACTGCGGCGATCCCGGCTCGGCGGTGCGCGGGTTGACGTACCAGGCTCATCCCGGCATTGTCGCCGCAATGAGCGGTGACCCGGTGAAGATCGTCCTGGACACGGACATCGGCAGCGACGTCGATGATCTGCTTGCCCTTGCCCTGCTGTTCGGCTCACCCGAGTGCGATCTGCACGCGGTCGCCACGGTGTATGGCGACACCGTCCTGCGGGCGCGGATGGTGCGCCGGGCGTACCGGCTCGCGGGCCGGCCGGTCCCGCCGATCGCGGCCGGAGCGCGGCAGGCGCACTCCGGCCGGCCGGTCTGGTGGGCCGGCCACGAAGGGGCCCTGATGCCGGACCTGGCCGCTGAGCCGGTCGACGAGACCCTGGACGCGACCGCCCTGGTGCGCGCGGGCCGGGCCGTCGCCGCGATCGGGCCGCTGACCAATGTGGCCGAGGCGGTGGCCGGGCCGCACCACATCGAACAGTTGATCGTCATGGGTGGCGACTTCGCCTCGGGCAAGCCCGAACACAACATCCAATGCGACGTCGCGGCTGCGCAGGCCGTCTTCGACGCGGAGGTGCCGGCGCTCGTCACCGGGATCGACCAGACCGAGCGCATCGTCCTGGACGAGGACTCGATCGCGGCGGTCCGGGCGTCCGGCCCGCTGGGCGAGCTGCTGGCCGCGGAGATTCACCAGTTCAGGGAGTGGCTCGGGCGGCCGGACAGCCCGCACGACGCGATCGCCGTGCTGGCAGCGATCCGGCCCGAGTTGTTCACCGTCGTGCCGGGCCGGATCCGGGTGGACTCCGACGGCGTCACCACTCTGGAGCGGCGGGACGACGGGCCACACCGGGTGGTCGTCGATCTCGACGTGCCGGCCGTGCTGCGCGAGGTCGTCGACCGGGTGTGCCGGGCCGGCGTTACCGAGCCGCGGCGCTGACCGCCTGCCGCCGGCAGAAGTCGTCGATCAGCCGGGCCAGTTCGGCCGGTGCGGTCAACGGCATCAGGTGGCCGGCGCCGGAGACGGTGGCGATGGTGGAGCCGGGGATCAGGCCGGCGAGGTGGGCGATCAGGCGGTGGACCGGTGGCGGGCTGCCACCGCCCTGGACGAGCAGCACCGGTGGGTGCCGGTGGGTGAGGGCCGCCGGATCGAAGGTCCACGCGCCGACGGCGGGCATCTCCTCGGCGAGGAAGTACCGGTTCTGGCTCGCCGTGTTCTCGACCAGGTCGGCGCCGAGCACGTCGATCAACACGCGCCGATAGTCGGGCCCGCACACCAGGGTCATGAACGCGTCGAACGCGGTCGCGATGTCGCGGTCCAGGGGGAGGGCGCCGAACGCGGCGCGGAGCATCGCGTGGTCGGCCGGGTCGGCGAGGGTCTCCACCAGGGGTGGCTCGCAGAGCGTGAGCGTGCGGACCAGCTCCGGATGGTCGATGGCGAGCTGTAGTGCGATGGTGCTGCCGGACGAATGCGCCACCACGTGGGCGGGCGCGGCGCCGAGCTGGTGAATCAGTGCGGCGGTGCGCTCGGCATGGTCGCTGACGGTGAGTCCTCGGGGTGCGGGTGCATCGGTGTAACCGTCGCGCACCACGCGGACCACGCGGTGGTGGCTCAGGGCCGGGTCGGCCGCCAGCGGCATGAACCAGTCGGCGAGCCCGCCGCCGTGGATCAGCACCAGGGCGTCGCCGTGACCGCCGGAATCGGTGTGCATTTCGGTCTCCTCAATCTGCGTACAGGCGGATTTCGATGCCGTCGGGGTCGTGCAGGCCGACCAGGACGGAACCGCCCCGGTGGCCGGTCACCACGCCGCTGTGCGGCTGGCCTAGCTCGTCGAGCCGGCGGCGCCAGGCCTGAACGGCGTCGCGGGTCGGGACCGCCAGGGCGAGTGGGTCGAAGCCGGACAGGGTCTTGGCGCGTGCCGGATCGTGACGCAGCGCCAGGGCCACCGTGTTGCCGGAGTCGCTGAGCGCCACGCCCTTCACGACACCGTCCTCGGTGAACTCGATGTCCACGCTCAGCCCGAGCACGGACGTGTACCAGTCGCGGCTGCGATCCAGGTCGGCGACCGGCAGCTTGACGTGATGGACGCCGGACAGGTCGGGCATCGGAAACACCTTTCGCTAGAAGCGCCTCTAGTAACTGACTAGAGTAGGCTCTAGTGAATGACGGAACGTGTCAAGCGAGCGCCGAAACCCGACACGCCGCCGGGCGGCCGGCTCACCCGGGCCGAGCAGGCCCGCGCCACCCGGCGGCGCATCGTCGCGGCGGCCGCCGAGCAGTTCGTCGCCCGGGGGTACGGTGCGACGCTGCTCGACCAGGTGGCCGAGCAGTCCGGAGTCGCCGTGCAGACGGTGTACTTCCACTTCGGGAACAAGCGCACGCTGCTCAAACACGTGATGGACGTGGCGGCGGTCGGTGACGACGAACCGGTGCCCCTGATGGACCGGCCCTGGGCCCGGCAGATCCAGCAGGAGACCGATCCGCGGCGGATCATCGAGCTGTGGGTGGCCGGTGGCCGCGAGATCCTGCACCGGGTGGCGCCGCTGATGCGGGTGATGCGGGGCGCCATCGGCACCGACCCGGAACTCGCTGCCCAGTGGGAGACCAACCAGCAGGAGACCCGTACCGCGCATGGTTTTCTGGCGCAGTTGCTCGCCGACCGCGACGCCCTGCGGCCGGGGCTGGACGTCGACCAGGCCCGCGATATCGCCTTCACCCTCAACGGAGTCGAGACATATCTGCAGTTCACCGAGGTCTGCGGATGGACGCCGGAGCAGTGGCAGCAGCGAACCGCCGCCATCCTCACCGCTGCACTGCTGATCGACAGCGGTCAGTAGCATGCCGGCATGATGCGGTGGGGACTGGTTCTGCTCGGCGCCGGCGGCGGCATGATCCTGGGCGTCCAGGTCGGGGAATCGGCGATGCTTCCGGCGTACGCCGCTGTGGTTCTGGGCCTGGCCCTGCTCGCCGCCGCCCGCTCTCGCCCGCGCGACCTCATCGCGGACGCGAGGGTGAAGGAGCGGCCTGTGCTCAACCTCGGATCCCGGGTCGAGGACATCCTGAAGCTCGCCGAGGAGCAGGCCGCCGACACGGTCGCCGAGGCGCGGTCCGAGGCGGACCGGATCGTTGCGGAGGCCCGCGCGGAGGCGGCTCGCCGAAACCCCGAATGATCTAGAGTCGGCGCGTGCGATCCCAGATCAAGGCCGACGTCGATCTTGTTGGGGCGGTTCACGCCGCGTTCGCCCGGGTCGGTGGGCCCGAACCCGACATCGGGCTGAGGTATGTGGAGCCGATCCGGTGGATCAACGCGCTGCTCGACGGCGGGCTGGAGGAGTGGGCCGTCACGGAGCTGCGGGGACTGCTGCGCATGTCGGAGCCGCCGGGCGGGTTCGACGAGGCGGCGACACGGATCCGGTCGGGCGAGCGACGTCGTGCGCTCGCCCTCGCGATGCTCGACAGCGAGTGTGTGATCGGGTACCCGCACCGTGGCGTCGCGGCGACGGTCGTCCGCCTGGCCGACGGCGACCGGGATCTGGAGGACGCCGCGCTGCGGAAGGTGCTGGAGCCGGTGCCGGCGGGGATGTGGGTGGATCCGTACCGGGTCGGTGTCGTGGTCTCGGCTCTCGCGGAGGCGCACCGTGACGAGCCGTCCTACCTCGACCATCTGGCCGGTCTGCTGGCCGGCGACGACCGGCGGCACCTCGCCTTCGCGACGGCGCTCCTCGGCCCGCTCGGCCTCGACGAGATCCTCCGGCGCTGCGGCACGGTCCCCGACGAGGCCTGTGGCCCTCTGGTCGCCGCGTTCGCCGAGGCCGGCCGGTTCGACGAGGCCTTCGCCCTGGCCGTCACTCTGGGAGCCGACGCGCGGCAACAAGCCCTGCTCCGCCTCGCCGCGCCGGACCTCCCGGCTGCGCGGGCCAAGGCGCTGGTCGCCGCCTACCGCAAGTGCCCGAAGGTCAGCCGGCAGCGCGACGACCAGGTCCTCTACCGGTGTCGCTGGATCAGTCTGCTGCTGGCGCTCGACCGGGTCGACGACGCGCTGACGGATCTCGCGCAGGTGCCCGACTGTCGTTACGCCGGGTACGGTCCGGCGCCGCTCGCCGTGCAGATTCTGCGCCGGTTCGTGGACCGGCCGGCGGAGGTGACCCCGGCGCGGCTGCGAGCGGTGCTCGACGTGCTCACCGGGGACCACGTCATCGGGCAGGAGCTGCGCGCGGTCGGCGTCGAGGCGGTGCGGCTGGTCCACCGGCTCGGCGACGCCGCGATCCGCGCCGAACTCGCCGGGACGGACGTGCCCCGGATGCGCGACCGCATGCAGATCTCGCGGACGCTCGCCGACGCCGGGCTCGCCTGGGCACGGGTGGACGACGGCGACCACACGGCCGCCGATCCGCTGTTCGCTGAGGCGGCTGCCGGCCGCACCGACCTCGCCACGCTGAAAGCCCTGCTCACCATGGCGCCCCACACCCGCATCGCCAGCCGGGATCCGGACCTGTTCAGCCGGATGCTCGCCGTGGCGTACCGCTATGCGGTCTGGCTCCCGTACGAGGTGTTCGGCGCCGACGAGATGCGGCTCGTGCCCGACGCACTCATCGAGGCGCCACTCTCGTTCCCTCGGTGGGTGGGCAGCCGGCTCTCGACGTTCGCCGCGGACACCGGTGACTGGCAGCTGCTCGCGTTCACCGTGGCGATCGCGCCGGACGCGAAGGCGATGGGGTGGGTGGGTGCCGACGTCGCGGTGGCGCTGGCCCGCGCCGGTGATGCCGCTGGTGCCGCGAAGATCGGCTTCAGGCCGCCGGATCGACCGGGTCCAGCATTCCCATCGTGACGCCCCGGCTGGCCAGCAGCTTCTCCAGCGCTTCGAGATCCAGCGCCTCCACCACGTTGTCGCCGTTCATCAGCCGGAACAGCTCGACGCCGCTGCGGGAGACCACCTCGACCCGCCACTGCCCGTCCGGCGTCGCCATCGCGCCCACGACCTCGGCGTTCGGTCGCTGGGCCTCGGCGGGCCGGCGGTCCGTGCGCAACCCACGCCAGGACGGGTGCCGCAGGCGTCCGTCCGGAGTCCAGTTGCGGAAGGCGACCTCGCCGACCATCGTCGGTTCGACCCAGCGGGCGTGCCGGGTGAACTGCCGCGGCACGTCCGGCACCGGGGGAGTGCTGCGGGCCAGCGGGCCGAGCTGGTCGGCGAGCAGCCGCAGCGCCGAGTCGGTGAAGCCGGTGCCGACATGCCCGGCGAAGCCCAGCCGGCCGGTCTGGTCATAGGTGGCGAGCAGCAGCGAGCCGAGCAGGCCGCGGCGCCGGCCTTCGCCGGGCTTCCAACCGATGATCAACACCTCTTGGGTACGGATGAGCGGCACCTTCGTCCAGTCCGCCGATCGCTTCCCCGGCCGGTACGGCGAGCCGAGCCGTTTCGCCACCACGCCCTCGAGCCCGGCGGTCTCCGCCGCGCGCAGGGCCGCCGCGCCATCGGTGCCGACGATGTCCGGCGGGGTGCGGACACTGCCGGAGTCGAGGCCCAGAGCGGTCAGCTGTTTGCGGCGCTTCTCGTACGGCTCGTCGAGCAGTGACCGGTCGTCCAGGTGGAGCACGTCGAACACGTAGTAGCGGACCGGGATGGTCTGCAGCAGGGCGGCGGTCGGCACGGCGACGTGGATGCGGTTGGCGAGCCGGGCGAACGACGGCCGGTCACCGGGCTCCAGCGCGACGATCTCGCCGTCCAGGACGGCCTGCCGGCCGGGCAACAGGCCGGCGAGCTCCTGCAGCTCCGGGTAGTGGCTGGTCACGTCGTTGCCGTTGCGGGTCATCGCCCGGACCCGGCCGTCCTGCACGTAGGTCACTGCGCGGATACCGTCGTACTTGTACTCGTACGCCCAGCCGCTGCCGGGCGGCAGCGGGCCGGCGGCGGCCAGCATCGGCGTGATCTCGGGCAGTGCGTCGCTCACCCATCCTGCCTACCCGGGTTCCGGCTCAAGGTCACGGGGCCCCGCCGAACTACACCGAAGTAATTTGCGCTCCTAACGTTAGGAAAACTAACGTTAGCCACATGAACGAATTTTCGCTCCGCGTCCCGCAGGCCGACCTCGACGACCTCACCGACCGGCTCGCCCGCACCCGCTGGCCCGACGAGCTGCCCGGCGCGGACCACGGCATCCCGCTGGCCCGGGTCCGGGCCCTCGCCGACCATTGGGCGAAGTTCGACTGGCGGGCCCACGAGGCCGAGCTCAACGCCCTGCCGCAGTACGTCACCGAGATCGGCGGCGACCGGGTCCACTTCCTGCACCTGCGCCACCCCGACCCGGACGCCCTGCCGGTGATCCTCACCCACGGCTGGCCCGGCTCCACGGTGGAATTCCTCGACGTCGTGCACCGGCTCGCCGAGCACTTCCACGTCGTCGTCCCCGCCATCCCCGGCTTCGGGCTGTCCGGCCCGACGACCCGGCCCGGCTGGGGTGTCGGCCGGGTCGCCTCGGCGTGGGCCGAACTGATGTCCCGCCTCGGCTACCACCGGTACGGCGCGCAGGGCGGCGACTGGGGCTCCGGCATCTCCCAGCAGCTCGCCGTCGTCGCGCCGGACGCGGTGGTCGGCGTGCACGTCAAGTACTTGCCCACCCGCGGGCCGGGCTGCTCGCCTTCCTCGGCGAGAAGTTCGACCGCTGGGCCGACCCGGCGACACCGGTGCCCGACGACCGGATCGTGGCGGGGGTCGCCCATCACTGGCTGATGCGTACCGCCGGGTCCGCCGCCCGCCTGATCAAGGAGAGCGGCCTGGCCGGGCCGCTGCCCGCCTGCCGTGCGCCGCTCGGCGTGGCCGTCCTGCCCGGCGACCTCACCCAGGCGATCCGGCCGCTGGTCGCCCAGCGTTACGACCTCCGCCACTGGACCGAATTCCCGCGCGGCGGCCACTTCGCGGCCTTGGAGGTCCCGGACCTGTTCGCAGCCGACGTGACGATGTTCTTCCGTACCCTCACCGATCGCTGACCGCCGGCACCGCAAGCCGGCGTCAGGTCCGCTCCCACGGCGCCGCGCCACCCCGCGGCTGACCAGCACTGTTGCTTGCGCGGGCGGGAGACGACGCTGGGCGTCAGCCGAGCTTGTCCGGCTGACCGCCGGTGCTCCTTCCGGAGCCGGGAAGCGACGCTGACGGTCAGCCGGGGGTGATCTGGAGGGCTCCGGTGGTCAAGGTTGGGCTCGGCGGTTCCGGTGCTTCTCTGGTACGCGCGACCTTTGTCCCGCCGAAACGTGCCCGTTCCACCGTTCCCGCGCGATCCGGGCACGGGGTCACACGGCCCCCCGGCTGTGCACTATGGCTCTCAGAACCGCCGCGAGGCAGCCTCCGCACGCAGCCGGATGCGAGAAGGCGCCCGAAAACGCGGCCCGGCGCGGTTCACCGGGCCTTGACCACAAAGCTGATCTCTCAGGACCAGCGGAAGAAGCGGATCGCGACGAAGCCGCACACCACAGTGCAGCCTGCCAGCGCGGCGATGGCGCCCCAGGCCGGGGATGCTCCGGTCCAGGCGGCGGTGATCGCCTGCACGGCCGCGCCGAACGGGAGGGCCTCGCCGGTGGTGGCGAGCCCGCCCGGCAGGCTGCTGGTCGGCCCGAACATGCCGCCGAGGGCGCCGAAGCCGAAGAACAGCACCAGGCCGATGGCCAGCGCGGCGTTGATCGTGGGGGAGACCGCGGCCACGAGCAGGCCGGCCGCGAACATGGCGACCGTGGTGAGCAGCAGGACCGCCAGGGTGGCGAGCAGGTCGGCCGGCGGGTCGGCGCCGAAACCGGCGATCGCGACGGCGACAGCGATCAGTACGCCGGTGAAGACCTGCATCGTGCCGGCGCTCAGGTGCGCGGCCAGGACAGTGGCCGGGCGTACCGGGGTGACGGCGAGGCGGCGCAGCACCCCGGTCTTGCGATAGGTGGCCAGGATGCTCGGGGTGTTCACCATGCCGATGGTGGCGATGACGATGGTCAGCACCAGCGGCAGCACGAACCGGGCCAGCACCTCGGCGGGCATGTTGAGGGCGTTACCGACGAGCACCAGCAGCGGCAGCGCGATCGGGATGATCAGGCCGGCGGTGTCGCGGGAGACGACGCGCAGTTCGGCGCCGAGCAGCAGTCTCCATCGGGTCATCGGGCACCTCCGGTCAGAGCGAGGAACGCCTCGTCGAGGCCGGTCCGCCCGGTCAGGGCGATCAGCCCGGCCGGGCTGTCCAGGGCGAGCAGTTTCCCGTGGTCGAGCAGGGCGACCCGGTCGCAGAGGCGTTCCACCTCTTCCATGGCGTGGCTGACCAGCAGCACGGTGACACCGTCGTCGCGCAGGTCGGTGACGATGCGCCACACGTCGCGGCGGGCTTCCGGGTCCAGGCCGGTGGTCAGCTCGTCGAGGACCGCCACCCGGGGCCGCCCGACCAGCGCGGCGGCGATCGACACCCGCTGGGCCTCGCCGCCGGAGAGCTGCTCGAACCGGGCGCCGGCCCGATGGCCGAGGCCGAGCGACTCGATCAGGGCGTCCGGGTCCAGGCCGTCGCCGTGCAGGCCGCGGTGCAGACGGATCAGTTCGCGTACGGTCAGCGCGCCGTGCAGAGCGGCATCCTGAAGCTGGACGCCGAGCACCCGCCGCACGTCGGCGCGCTGGGCGATCGGGTCGAGGCCGAGGACGCGTACGCTGCCGCGGTCGGGCTTGATCAGTCCGGCGATCGCCGCGACCGCGGTGGATTTGCCGGCGCCGTTGCGGCCGAGCAGGCCGAAGATCTCGCCGGGTTCGACGGCGAAGTCGACGCCGTCCAGGGCGACCGTACGCCGGAATCGCTTGTGCAGGCCGGTGACCTCTATCGCTGCCATGCACCGACGCTAGGTGCGCCGCGCGGGCCGGCGCGCGTGCCGGCGGTCACGGCCGGCACCCATGACCATCGGCACGGGCGCGGCCCGGCCCCGGCGGCCTACGCTGGGCGGATGAGGCGGTGGGATCCCGACCTGTGGGGCGCGGTGTACGGGTCGGCGATCTGTGTGTCGGTCGGCCTGCCGTTCCTCGTGGTGCAGGCGCGCGGCGGCGAGCTGACCTCGGTGCCGGCCCCGTGGTGGTGGGCGGGTTTCGCCGGCTACGTGCTCGCCCAGACGGTCTGCACCTGGTGGTCGGACCAGCTCGGCCCGCGGATCGTCAAGGCCGGCTTCGGAGTGCTGGTGATCCTCGGCCCGGTGCTGGCACTGACCGCGCCCCGGGCCGGCTGGACCGCCATCCTGCTGATCTACACGGCCGCGCTGAGCGTTTACGTGGTGCGCTGGCCGGCGACCGTGGCCGTGATCGTCGGCAACACCGCGGTCATCGCGGTGGCCACCGCCCTGACCGGGGCGAGCCTGGGAGCGATCACTGCCACCGGCGCCCTCTACCTGTTGCTGCAGCTCGCCTCCACGGTCGGCGTCGTCGCGACGGTCCGTGCCCAGGAGAACGCGCGTCGGCTGGCGGCCGCGCACACCGAACTGCGGGCCGCGCACGCCCTGCTGGCCGAGTCGTCGCGCGCCGACGAGCGGCTGCGCATCGCCCGCGAACTGCACGACGCCCTCGGGCATCAGCTGACCGTCCTCGCCCTGGAGCTCGAGGTCGCCAGCCACAAACCGGAACCGGCCGAGCACGTCGCCCGGGCCCGGCGGATGGCCCGGGAACTGCTGTCCGAGGTCCGCGGCACGGTCGGCGAGCTGCGGCACCGCGCGCCGGACCTGCGCGCCACCCTGGACCGGATCGTCGCCGACCTGCCCGCGCCGCAGGTCACCCTGCGCATCGACGACCGGGTGCACGCCGACGAGGCACGCACGGCGGTGCTGATCCGCTGTGTCCAGGAGGTGGTCACCAACGCGATCCGGCACGCGCACGCCGAGCAGGTGTGGATCGACATCCGTACGGGCGACGACGGCGGCATCGTGTTCGAGGCCCGCGACGACGGGCCGGGCACCGGCCGGGTGGTGATGGGCAACGGGCTGACCGGGATCGCCGAACGGGTCCGCGAGCTCGGTGGCCAGGCCCGTTTCGAGGGGCACAGCGGGTTCCGCGTGGTCGCCGAGGTGCCCGCGCCGTGATCCGGGTGTGCGTGGTCGACGACCAGACCCTGGTCCGGCAGGGCATCCGCAGCCTGCTCGACCTGGCCGGCGACGTCGAGGTCACCGCCGAGGCCGACGACGGGGCCGCGGCGCTCACCGTGATCGAGGCCGACCCGCCCGATGTGGTGCTGCTCGACCTGCGGATGCCCCGGCACGACGGCATCTGGGCGCTGCGGGCGCTCAAGGAACGCGGCATCCGGGTCCCGGTGCTGGTGCTGACCACTTTCGACGACGACGAGCTGGTGCTGCGCGCGGTGCAGGCCGGCGCGGCCGGGTACCTGCTCAAGGACGTGACGCTCGAGCAACTGCTGACTGCGGTCCGCACCCTCGCCGCGGGCGGGACGCTGGTCCAGCCGGCCATCACGGAACGGGTGCTTCGAGCCGTACGCAATGATGTGCAACCGCAAGCGACAGCTGCGCCGGCGCTGACCGACCGGGAGCTCGCCGTGCTGCGCCTGCTCGCCGGTGGGTATGCCAACCGGGAGATCGCCGCGGCATTGTTCCTGGCCGAGGGCACGGTGAAGAATCATGTGTCGAGCGTGCTGTTCAAGCTCGGGGTGAAGGACCGCACCAGCGCGGTGGTGCACGCTCTGCGGCACGGCCTGCTCGGCTGAGGTTGCCCGCGCCGAACCCGAAACGTGAAACCGTGTGGATCGTTGAACCTCGATGTGAACCGTCACGCATCTGATCCGCCGCTGTGCCCGCAGGCATCCGGGCACAGCGGCCGCCGCGAACCTGGAGCATGCTGGGAACCGCCATGGTGACCCTCGCGCGACATCCCCTCGTCGGAGTGCTGACCGCGCAGGCGTGCACCCTTTCCGCCAACCGGGTGCTGACCGTCGCCGTACCGTGGCTGCTGCTGACCGCCACCGACGACGTGCGCCAGGCCGCCGTGCAGGCCGGGGTGGTGGTGTTGTGCCAGACCGCGCCGTACGCGCTCATGCAGTGGCTGTCCGGACCGCTGCTCGACCGCATCGGACCGCGCCGGATCAGCGTCGCCGGCGATCTGACCGCGGCCGCGCTGCTCACCGTGCTGGCCTTCCTGCCGGCCGCGCCGATCTGGCTGATTGCGATCGTGCTGGCCGGGGTCGGCGCCGCGGACGGCCCAGCCACCGCGGCGAAACGGCTGCTGATCCCGGCCGCCGCGACCGCGGCCGGGCAGCCGATCACCCGGGGCGCCGGCTTTGCCACCGCGCTGGAACGGGCCTCCACCGCCTTCGGCCCGGCGCTCGCCGGATGGCTCATCGCCATCGTCGGCGGCGCGCCGGCACTGTGGGTCTCGGCCGCCTTCCTCGGCGCCGCGGCGGCGATCGCGACGCTCGCGGTGGCCACGCCCGCGCCGGCCCGTCACCAGGTGACCGATCGGTACGCCACCCGCCTGCGCGACGGAGCAAGGTACCTCGGCCGTAACCCGTCGCTGCGCGCCCTCGCCGCGATGTTCCTGGTGACGAACCTGCTCGACCAGGCGCTGATCAGCATCCTGCTGCCGGTCTGGGCCCGCACCGGCGGCCACAGCCCGGCGGTCGTCGGCATCGCCCTGAGCGCGGCCGGCGCCACCGCCGTCGGCACCGCCCTGCTCACCGCCTGGCTCGGCACCCGCCTGCCCCGCCGGACCACCTACCTGATCGCGGTGGTGATCAGCGGACCGACCCGCATCCTCGTGCTCGCGCTCGGCTGGCCACCGGAGGCCGTCGTCGCGGTGTGGGCGGTGGCCGGCCTCGGCTCCGGCGTCTTCAACCCGCTGCTGGAGGCCCTGCAGATCGAGTCGACCCCGTCGGTCCTGCGCGGCCGGGTGCTGACCCTGATCACCGCGCTGGCCTGGGCCGGCATCCCGGTCGGCGGCCTGTTCGGCGCCGGCCTGCTGGCCTCCGCGGGCCTGTCCACCGCACTGTGGATCTGCGGCGCCGCCTATCTGGCCGCGGTCCTCTATCCGGGCTGGCGGGTCAACTGGCACCCGACGCAGAAGTCGATCGTGCCGGCCCAGCGCGTCCCCGCGCCGACCCGATGGCGGATCTCGCACCGGTCCCGGCACACGGCCCTGCGGGTCCCCGCGAGCTGACGCCGGTTTGTGAAGATCACCCAGTGAGTTGCGACCTCGCGGTGTGGGAAGGGAGATGTCCGCCTGGGCTGCTCTGGAACTCGGCGGTGGGGAAGGAGGCGGCGCCGATGCGGACCAGCTCGAGCAGGTGGGCCTGCGCCGCACCGGCCCGGATGGTCAGGCCGGGGATCTCGGCCTCGCCGCGGACGATGGTGGCCAGGGCCCGGGCGTCCAGGAAGGTCATCTCGGTGATGTCCAGGGTGTCGCCGGGGCGCAGGGAGCGTGCCAGCGCTGTGAAGGCCGCCGAGTTGGACAGGTCGACCTCGCCGGAGAGCCGCAGCGTACGCCCGTCGTCGACACGTTGATGGCGCAGCGGCGACTCGTTGTCGAGGGCCGCGGGATGGGCCTGGCACGCCGCGACGACCTGCTCGTGCGGGAACACCCGGGTGTCGTACTGGCAGACGGCGGTGAGTTCCCGGCCGGTGAACAGGCCGGCCGTCTCGGCCTCGAAACTGGTGAGCGCCTGCGGGTCGGCCGCGGCCGCCCAGCTCATGTCCACGCTGACCCACAGCCCGGGGAAGCCGGCCGCCACCGCCTGCTCGGTGGCGGCCGCGTACGTCCGGCGCAGATGGTCCACGTCGAACCGGCCGGGCGCCAGCTGCACCTGCCGGCTGTCGCCGACCTGCACCTGGCCGCCCGCTGCCGCCGCAGCGATCACCGGGCTCCGGTCACTCAGGTGCTGCTGGAAGGCGCCGAGCTCGTCCCGGTCCGGATCGCCGGGAAAGATCATGACGAGGGCGGACGCGGCGATGGCCTGTTCGGCGAAGGTGATGGTCGTGCCGCAGAACTGCGACGGTGACGCGAAGGTCGCGCTGATGTGGTCACCTGGCTGGATGGCGAGCATGCGGTCACCCCCTGAGCAACATTCTTGCGGTAATCACGGCTCGGCTCGTCCGGCGATCAGCCGAATCGTGAAACCTTCCCGGCCACGTTCGAAAGTGACGTAGTTGCACATCTGGTGCGCCAGCCACAGTCCCAGCCCGCCGCCGGCCGGGCCGCTGAGCGCCGGCAACAGCCCGGCGTACGGGTCGCGCCAGCCCGGTCCGCTGTCGGTCACGGTCACCACGATGCGATGTGGAGAGCGCCAGATCCGTACGCCCACCGGCGGCAGCCCGTGCTTGATGGCATTGGTCACCGCCTCCGACGCGCCGAGCACCACGCCCCGGATGTCGGTCTCGGACAGTTCGGTCGTGCGCCCCGCGGCGATCAGCGCCTCCCGGACCTGCCCGGGCAGCGGATCGGTGAACTCGGCCAGCGGCGCGCCGTCCTCGAGTTCGTCACGCCAGGCGGAGTTGCGGCCGGTGAGGAACTCGTCCGGTTCGACGTACCCGGGATTGGCGAAGTGCCCACTGCCGGTCGCGATGAACGGGTGCGTGCTGCGCACCTGGTCGAACACCTCGTCGGAGAGGTGGCGCAGGTCGTACGGGCAGAGGCCCCAGAGCGGGAAGTCGCCGTAGAGCCGGTTGACCGCGGCCTCGTAGCGGGCCCACCAGTCCCAAGGCACCCCCACTCCCGGATGCGGGACATCACCGGCGATCCGGATCTGCCCGGCCCCGGCCGCGACGTAGTCGGCCATCATCCGCCGGTTCCGGTGGATCGCCGAGGCGGGCCGGGCGTAGTGCAGGTCCCCGTCGACGAACCGGATCCCGCTGCCGCTGCCGAACGCGTCGCGCACCAGCGCCTGATTGTGCCGGGAGAACACCGACACCACCGGCTCGCCCGCCTCCAGCCCGCCGGCGAGGAACGGCACGACGATCTCCAGGAACTCCCCGTCGGATCCGTAGAACGCGGTCTCATGGAAGAAGCCCTGATGTCCTCTTGCCGCGCCGGATCTCCGGTCGGCTGTGTCGGTGACGTTCAGTTCGGGCCCCCCGCGGACGCTGTGTGGCGCCACTCTCTCGAAGTGCCTCGTACCGGCACAACCCACTCACCCGAACAGCATCGTTCGATCGGCCGACCACGGGACTGTCCGGGCGTGCCGCGGCACGCCCGGACAGTCCCGGTCAGGCCGGCTCGAAGCCGGTCAGGTGCAGCGAGACCGCCCGGATCGACCCGCGGTCGGCGTTCGCCCGGTCGGTGACCCGGAACGTCCACGTCCCGTTCACCGGGGACAACCGCAGGGACGTCAACGGTTCGTTCGGCCGCCAGGTGCCGGTGTACGGGGCCTGGCTGGACTGCACCGAGGTGAACGGCGCTGCCGCGGCGTCGTCGAAGACCACCTGGCACAGGTTGTTGCCGTTGCCGCCGCTGCGGGAGAACAGGGTGGCGGTCCGGCCGTCCGGTGCGGTCAGCGTGCCGACCAGGTCGCCGACGAAGGTGTGGTCGATACCCACCGTCGGTGAGGCCGCGGTGTCGTTGCACTCCGTGCCGTCGACCGAGAAGGTCAGCGACGAGGCGTAACCGACCGCGCCGACGTCCACGGTCACCGCGGCGCCGGTCGGGTCGTTGTCCGGGATCGGGACCACCGGCCCGGTGTAGGCGAAGTCCTGGACCGTCGCCGACGGCTGTCCGGTCGGTACGACCGCGGTGCTGGTGGTCGGCGACAGGACACCGGCGAACGTGGTCCGGACCTGCAGGGTGACCGGCCGGCCGAGCGGGTAGTCGGCGGCCAGCCGCAGGGTGTAGTTGCGCGACTTCGTCGCCCCCGCCGCGATGTTGCCGTAACCGGCGGCGCGCGGTGTCACCGTCGCCCGCGGGTCGTCCGTGTCGACCACGACGTTGACGCCGGTGGCCGTACCGTCGCCGCTGTTGGTCACGGGCAGCGCGACCGTCGCCTGCTCGCCGGGCTCCAGGTACGCGTCGCCGTCGCCGGTGGCCGGGGTGACCGTCGGTGTGCCGGCCCGCACCAGCGGCTGCGGCGTGGCGCCGGTGTTGCGCAGCACCAGATCGGCGCGGATCACGCCGTACCCGGTGCGGTTGTCGGGTCCGGCCGGCGCCAGGTCGAGCGCGGTGCCGGTGAGCGCGGCCCGGATCTCGGTGTTGGTCATCCCCGGGTTGCCGGACAGGGCCAGGGCGGCGATCGCGGCGGCGTGCGGCGCCGACGCCGAGGTGCCGAAGAACGGCGCGAAACCGGAGACCGAGGTGGTCACGCCGTCCGCCGCGGTGATCTGCGGCTTGGCGCGTACGGTTCCGCCGGTCGAGCTGAAGTCGCCCGGGGTGATCGGGGTGCCGTCCGCATTGAAGAAGATCCGGCGCGGTCCGTCCGAGGTGAACCGTTCCGGCTTGGACTGCCGGGTGTGCACGTTCGGATACGGCCCGGCCGGGTTCGGCGGGTCGCCGTCCTCCAGGTCGAAGTCGAGCGGGTCCTTCGCCGGGGTGGCGGCGACCGAGAAGGCGTTCTCGGCGGCGCTGTGCCCGCGGGTCACCCCGGGGGTGGAGAAGCCCTTGAGCCCGTCGGCCGAGTCGACGAACCGGCCGCGGAACGCGGTGAGCTGCAGGTACCGGCCGGCGCCGGCGAACTTCACCACGGCGAGCCGCTGACCGGCGCCGAGGTTGGTGCCGAGGATCTCGAACGGGTCGTCGTCGCCGTTCTGCACGTCCTGCGAGAAGTCCGTCACGTTGCCGAGCCGGTCGAGCAGGTACAGGTCGTAGTCGTTCGCCGAGCCGAGCAGCGGGTCGGCCCACCAGAGCGTGACCACCCGGTCGGCGCTGTTCGGCGAGAGCGGGTTGAAGATCTGTACGCCCGCGCCCGGGTCGAAGTCGTGCGCGGTGCCGGCGAACTTGCCGACCCCGAGGCCCGAGTCGGCGAAGTCGCCCTCCCAGTTGCCGGAGGTGCCGTCCAGGGTGTTTCCCTCGTTGCCGGCCGAGCTGAAGTAGAACGCGCCGTCCGCGGTGACCGCGTTGACCGCCTGCGCCGGCAGCCCGTCCTGGAACGGGCTCTCGTGGTAGTACACGACGTCGTCGACGATGATGTCGCAGCCCGCCGTGAAGCGCAGCGCGCGGATGTTCTCCGCGAAACTCTCCTCGCTGGTGAAGGCGGTCGCGAAACCGAGCTTCGCGTTCGGGACCAGGTCGTGGAGGATCTCCAGCATCGCGGTGCCCTCGTCGCCCGAGCCGTCCTGGCCGGTCAGCACGTCGACGTCGGCGGGCAGGTCGCCGGTGGCCTGCGACTCGGCGAGCGAGTCGACCCCGTCGGACAGGGCGCACACCTTGACGCCGGTGCCGGTCACCTTGTGCCGGGTGCGGGCGGTGTCGGCGGCGTGCGTACGGTCGCCCTCGGAAACCACCGATCCCTGACTGCTCGCCGCGACCCGCGGCGAAGCTTGCGCCGCTCGCACCGCGGTCTCGATCCGGACCGCCCTGGCCTCCTTCGACTCGGCGGCCGGCTTGTCCTTGGGATTCACCTGCCGGCCGCTGATCAGGCCGCGCCGGGCGTTGACACCGGTGACGTCCGGCCAGGCGGCGATCGTGGGCAGGGCCGTCACCGGGGCCTCGACGAGGACGGTGCCGGTCTTCGCCGACGGGAACCGGATCCCCGCGCCGGCCTGGCGCAGCCGGGAGAGCAGGCCGGCGTCGACGCGGTCGGCGTGCACCTCCACCTCGGTCGTACCCCTGGCGGTGACCTGCACGCCGGTGGCCAGTTTCGGCAGGGCGTTCGTGGCCGCCTTGTTGCTGCGCTTGCGCAGCTCGACGGCGAGACGGCTGTCGAGCTTGCGTTCGGTCGCGGACAACGATTTCTTGAACTGCTGGAGTGCGGCGATCTGCGCGTAGGCGCGCTCCGCCGGGTCGGTCGGTGCCTGCGCGTTCGCTCGGGGGGCCACCAGGCCCACCAGGGTGACACCGACCGCGAAGACGGTCACCGAGCGCCGAAGATGAGGTCTGCTGAATCCGTCCAATGCCCTGGCCCCCCACTGACATCCATCGATTCGATGTTCATGGATGCTATACGCGTGGTGGTGAGATGGATACAGTCCGCGACCCGTTGGGGCCACCCGTCATTCCGGTTCGCCGAGGAACCAGGCGGAGATCCGCCGGGCCAGCGGATCCGCCAGCCCGGGATCCTCCGCCAGCGCCGCCACGACGTCCTGCCAGACGCTGAAGCTGCGGCCCGCGAGTTCCGCACCTCCGCCGCCGCGCAGATAGGCGGGCAGCAGAAACGCGTGCTCCACCATCCAGGGCAGGTACCGGTCCGGGCGGCGCCAGTGCTCCCGGGTGACCGCCCGTTCGATCATGCTCTGCAGGTCCCGGTGGTGCTCCCAGCGGGTCAGCCCGGAGTTGAGCGTCAGGTTCTCGATGCCGGGGTGGTAGAGGTGCCGGGTCCGTTCGCCGCTCACCTTCTGCCGGTGCTGCCAGAAGAAGAGCTCGTCGATCCCGGCCAGCGTCATCACCTCGCTGCTCGGCCGGTAGAGCAGCTTGGTGTGGTAGAGCGACCAGATCGCCGGCGCGGTCAACAGCCGGTGCGCGCCATGGGCACGTAACAGCTCCAGGATCTGGGCGGCCTCCTCCGGCCGGCTCTCCAGCTCCTCGATCGGCAGGATCTTCGCGGCCCGGAGCGCGTCGTAGACGCTCGGCTTCCACTGGCCGTAGTACTCCTGCAGCACCGGCCAGGGCCGGGTGGGCCGCTCCCGGTGCGGACGTTGCAGGCGTTCCTCCTCCTCGATCCACGCCCGCAGCGGAATGATCTCCGGTGGCTGCGCCTGCGGGATCATGCTGAACCAGACCCGCACCCGCTCCGCGAAGGCCGGCCGCAACCACTCGGGGTACGGGCCGAAGTCGTCCAGCACCAGCACCACATGGACGCCGTGCGCCGACAGGGCGGCCGCGGCGAGGGCCTGCACCATGTGGATCACTGACGGGTCGCGCAGCCGGACCGGCCAGAACAGCAGGGACGGTGGCGGCGAGGCGGGCAACTCGAGCCGCCACCGAAAGCGTTTGTCCAGTTGGCTGAGCAGATCGGCGGCGCTCTCCGCGGGCGTGCGCAGCGGTATCGCCCGGAGCAGGCGGTGCAGGCTGGGCTGCTCGTGGAAGCGCGGCCGGGGAGTCTCCAGGAGTGGTGGCGTCTTCCGGTTCTCCGGCAGCAGCCGGGCAGCCAGGTCCTCGAGCAGCCGGCCGCTTTCCACGCCGTGGTGAACCGTGACCGCGTCGCCGGCCTCGATCCGCGGCTCCCGGTAGCCGTGTTCCTCGGGCACGGCCCACCCGACCCGGGCGCCGTCCGACACGGCGGCCCGCAGCGCCTGCACGAGGACCGGATCGGCGTCGTGGACGCCGATCACGCAGATGGTCGCGCCGGCGAGCGTCTCGCGCAGCCGGCCGGCGACCGGCTCCGGCAGGCGATCACCTCGGCGATCCGCCACCTGCGGCCATGGCTGCTCATTCGACAGCGGGCGCCAGTACCCGAGCAGATGTACCACCGGAATGGCGCCGGATCCGGCGCCCGGACTCTCCGGGGCGACCGGCTCGGCGGCCAGTCCGACCTGACCGAGCGCCACCTCGATGGCCGGATCCAGGCGGGTGGTCAGCAGGCCGGCGCCGAGTCGGTCCGGGAAGGCGGCGGTGAGCCGGGCAAGGGCCTGCAGACCCGGATCCACCTGCCAGGAGGCGGCGTCGAGCTCGACGATCCGTCCCATCTCCGCATTGACCAGCCGGCCCGGGCGGGCGTCAGCCGACGGCTCGGCGCTGTCCGGTCGGTACGACTCCAGCACGGTCCGCTGCACGACCAGGCCGAACTCCTCCGGGCCGAGCCAGTCGTGGAAGGCGGTGCGGTACGCCGCGTACCGGGCCGGCAGGTCGGCGATGCGCTGAGCCCAGGCGATCTCGGCCTGGAGTTCGTCGTTGCGCAGCCGGCGCACGTGCTCCTCGGCGGCCTGAAGCACCCGGGCCGACCAGGGCGGCGGCGCGGCCCGCAGGTCCGGGCCGATGATCAGCACGAGGGGTCCGGCAGGCTCGCGCAGTTCGCGGCTCAGACGATCGAGCAGTTCGATCCTGCCGGCGAACCGGGTCACCTGTCCTCCTGACTCAACGCGATCCCCAAGGCTTGCGGTGTGACATAACCGTGATCGATGAGCCGGCCGTCCGCCAGCTCCGCCTCCAACTGGCCCGGTCCCCATCCGAAGTAGCCGACGAACAGGCGCAGCTGCACCCCACTGGCCCGGGCATGCCGCGGATTCGCCACCAGATCGAGCACCCCGACCCGGCCGGCGACGGGCCGGAAATCCGGGGGAGCGGTGCCGTCCTCGGCGACCACTGCCAGCCCGATCGCCTCCTGCCGGGCCAGCGGGCCGCCGTCGAACAGCACCCGCGGCTCGGTCGCGATCTCCGCCCACTCGGCGAGGAACCGGTGGACCGGGCGATCGGTGGGCGCGTCGACGCGTACGGCCACCGCGCCGACGTCCGGCTGGTGCTCCAGGACCAACAGCCAAGCGGTCCGCTCCGGATCGATCGAGCCGTCGGTGCTGGCCAGCAGATGGCCGATCAGGCCGAAGCCGGCCCGGTGCGCCGCGTTGCGGACCAGAAGCACACCGGAGTTGTGCTCGCGCAGCTCAGGCAACGGCAGGTTCCGCGCGGCCAGGGCGCCGCGCACGACACGCCAGAGGGTACGCAGATCGAGCGGGTCGGGCCCGTCCGGCAGCCCCGCCCGGATCGTCCGGATCAGCTCCCCGGTGAAGGCGGTGTGCACCTCGTCCGCCGGTGCGAACGCCACCCCGGTACGGGACGTGGCAGCGAACACCGCCGCCTGATCGATCCGCAGTTCCACCCCGTCGCCGCCGGCCATGATCTCCAGCGCCCGCGCGGCGTAGCAGCAGTCGAGGATGACGACGCGGCGCGCGGCGGCGCTGTCCCGGACCCGCCTGCGCAGCAGGGAGTACGCGAACGAGGTGGTACTGAGCAGCGATCTCTCGGTGGTCCGCAGAGCGAGCTGGAGCGTGCCGTCGTCGTCCAGGATGCCGTGACCGGCGAAGTACACCAGCAGTTGCCCGTCGTGGCCGACCTCCATGGCGGCGTCCCGCAGGGCGCTGTCGACCTCGCTGGGCTGGGCCGGGTTCAGCAGGACACGGCAGCGTTCGTCCGGCAGACCCCAGTAGACGGTGTCGGTGAGGATCGCACGCAGATCGACGAGGTTCTGCTCGACGGCCGGCAGCTTGTTCAGGGCCTTGGCGTCGTATTCCGCGGTGCCGATCAGAACGGCGTACGACTGATTCGGATCCGGCATGGACGGACGGGTCGCGCGGGGGCCCACCATGCCGTCAGCGTAGGCGACCGCCGCCCTGCCGTATTCTCGGCGGGCGTGACTGATCAACCGGTGCACCCGGTGGACGTGCTGCTCCTGCTCACCCGCGGCGATCAGGTCCTGTTGGCGTTGCGAGCCGACACCGGGTACGCCGACGGGCAGTGGAATCTGCCGTCCGGAAAGCTGGAACGCGGCGAGGACGCCCTGACCGGCCTGGTCCGCGAGGCTCGGGAGGAGATCGGGGTACGGCTGGAGCCCGCGGAATTGCGTATGGCGACCACGGTGCACCGGCTCAACAACTCCGGCATCGGCCGGCTCGGGCTGGCGTTCACGGTCGAGCACGAGCCGACCCGGCACGGCGAACCGGTCAACGCCGAGCCGCACAAGTGCGCCGCGATCGCCTGGTTCCCGGCGGACGCGCTGCCGCCGAACACGTACCCGTCATCGGCGGTCTGCGTGCAGGCCTTCCGCGCCGGCGACCCCTTCGTCCTGAGCGGGTGGACCCGATGACCGACCTTCCGGCGGACGCCTTGCAGTTGCTCACCGGTTCCGGTGTTCCGGATGAGATCGAGGGGATGTGCCTTCCGGACCGGCGAGGCCTGGTGGGCGTACGTCTACGAGGAAGTCTCGGACGGCGTCCGCCTGCCGGGGGAGTAATCCCCACTTGATCCACCGGCTCGCGATCATCGCGATAGCGTCCCTTTTGAGCCTATTTAAGGGGGAAACGCATGCGTGGCACGGGTTGGCCGGTGGCCGGAGCGATCGGGGCGGTTCTGCTGTCCGGTGTGCTCACCGCGGACAGACCCGCACCAGCGCCGGCGCCGGCCAGGACCACTCCGGTGGTGGACGTGGTGGCCCGGCTCGAACCGTCCGTGGTCACCATCCACACCGCTACCGGCGGGCAGGGCAGCGGTGTCGTCTACCGCGCCGACGGGGTGATCGTCACCAACGAGCACGTGGTCGGCGGCGCCAAGAGCGTCACCGTGTCGTTCGCCGACGGAACCCGCACCGCCGGCCAGGTCACCGGCATCGACAAGATCACCGACCTGGCCGTGGTCAAGGTGCAGCGGACCGGGTTGCCGGCTGTCACGGTACGCCCGGACCTGCCCCGCGAAGGCGAGACCGCGATGGCGATCGGCAGCCCGCTCGGCTTCGAGAACACCGTGACGCTGGGCATCATCTCCGGCCTCGGACGGCAGATTCCGGCCACCACCGCCGGAGGCCGCCCGATGGTGGAACTCATCCAGACCGACGCGGCGATCTCACCCGGCAACTCCGGTGGCGCGCTGATCGACCGGTGGGGCCGGCTGGTCGGGATCAACGAGGCCTACATCCCGCCGACGGCCGGTGCGGTGTCCTTGGGCTTCGCCATCCCGGCGAGCACCGTGGTCGACGTGACCGAACAGCTGCTGGCGAAGGGGTCGGTGGCGCACCCGTACCTCGGGGTCTCGGCCAACTCGCTCACCGCGCCGGTCGCGCAGGCGCTCGGCATGAAGGTCAGCTCCGGGGCACTGATCCGCCAGCTGGAGCAGGGCGGACCCCTGGCCGCCGCGGGCGCCCAGGCCGGCGACGTGATCGTCCGGTTCGGAGAGCGGCCGGTGACCGGCGCCGGCGATCTCAACGTCGTCATGCGCGCCATGCACCCGGGCAACACCGTGAGCGTCGTGGTCAACCGTGCCGGCGTGGTGCACACACTGCAGGTGAAGCTGGGCACGCTCAGCAAGTAACGCCGGCGGATAATGGCCGCATGCGCCAGGTGCTCTGCCCCGTGCTGGTCGGCCGGGAGCAGGAGATCCAGGTCCTGCTCGACGGCCTCGACCGGGTGGCCGGCGGGCACGGCGGCGTGGTGTTCCTGGCCGGGGAAGCCGGGGTGGGCAAATCCCGGCTGCTGCGTGAGCTGTCGCGTCGGGCGGGCGAGCACGGCCGGACCGTCCTGACCGGCCGGGCCGTCGCCGGTGGGGTGCCGGTCGCGTTCCGGCCGCTCGCCGAGGCCGTCCTGGGTGGGCTGCGGGGAAGCGGAGAGCCGGATCTGCCCGAGGTGCGGCCGTTCCAGGCCGCACTCGGCCGGCTCGTTCCGCAGTGGCGCACACCGGAGCCGGTCGCCGAATCGCCGCTGGTTCTCGGCGAGGGCTTGGTGCGGCTGCTCCACGGGCTTGGAGCGCGAGGCGCGGGAGGCGCGCGAGGCGCGCGCGGCGCGGGAGGCGCGGGAGGCCCGCGCGACGCGCGAGGCTGTGTTCTGTGCCTGGAGGATCTGCACTGGGCCGACCAGGAATCCCTGACCGTCCTGGAGTATCTGGCCGACAACGTGGCCGGCGAGGGCATTCTCGTGGTCGGCACGCTGCGCGCCGATGAGGACAGTCCGGGCCGCGCCCTGGTGCGCACACTGGTCGACCGCCGGGCGGCCCGGCTGGTCGAAGTGACACGCCTGGACGGCGACGCAACCCTGCGGCTGGCACGAGCCTGCCTCGGAGCGACGACGCTGCCGGCGCCGGTCGAGGCGTTCCTCACCGACTCCGCCGACGGCCTGCCGTTTCTCATCGAGGAGCTGCTCGCCGGACTGGTCGGCGCCGGCGCGCTGGTGGAGCAGGACGGCCACTGGTCAATGACCGGCCCGCTCGGCGGCCGGGTGCCGCCGACCTTCGCCGACGCAGTGGCCCGGCGGATGGATACGGTCGATGGGCGTACCCGTGCGGTGCTGCATGCCGCTGCCGTGCTCGGCCGGCGCTTCGACTGGAAGCTGCTGCCGGCCGTGACCGATGAGGATCAGCGTCTGGTGTCTGCCGCGCTGCGGCAGGCGGTGAGCGCGCAGCTGCTCACCGCGCGCCCGGACGGCTTCCAGTTCCGGCATGCGCTGACCAGGGACGCGGTCCTCGCCGGGCTGGCCGCGCCGGAGCGGGCAAGAATAGCCGCGCGGGCGCTGACCGTTGTCGAACAGCTGGATCCCGCGCTGGCCGCCGACCTGGCGGAACTCGCCGGTGACCGCGGGCGGGCCGCGGAACTGCTGCTCACCGTGGGCCGCCGGGCGACCGAAGCAGGCGCCCTGGCCACCGCGGAGACGACGTTGCGCCGGGCCCGGGAACTGGCGTCCGACGAGCTGCGGATCGCCGTACCCGTTGATGATGCGCTGATCGACGTGCTGGCGCTCTCCGGCCAGGTGGACCGGGCCGTCGACCTCGGTGGCCGGCTGCTGGGCCGGCTGGACCTGGCCGAGCGGCTGCCGGCCGGCGGCGCCGAGCTGCATCTGCGGCTGGCGCGCGCCGCGCTGACGGCCGGCCGGTGGCGGACGGCGGCCGGGCACATCGACGCCGGCCGGCCGCGGCCCGGCCTCGCCGACGTCCTGGATGCGCAGGTCGCGCTGGGGGAGGGACGCCTGGAGCAGGCGGCGCGACTGGCCGCTACCGCCCTTGACGAGGCCGAGCACGCCGGTCTGCCCGCGGTGGCCTGCGAGGCTCTGGAGGTCGCCGGCCGGGTCGCCCGGCAACGTGACCTCGACGCCGCAGAGAAGGCGTTCACGACGGGCCTCGCCGTGGCCACCGCCCACGGCCTGGAGCTCTGGCGGCTGCGTGCCCTGCACGAGCTCGGCACCGTCGACCAGTTGCGCACCGAGAGCGTGGACCGCCTGCGGCAGGCCCGCGACCTCGCCATCGACGTGGGGGCGCTCGCCCTGGTCGCCACCCTGGACCTGCAGATCGCCGCCGGACTGCTCAAACAGTTCCGGCCTCGGGAGGGCGAAGCTGCTGCCCGCGACAGTGTGGTCGCGTCGCGCCGGCTACGCCTGGCCACCCTGCCGATGGCGCTCGTTCTGGAGGCCACCGCGTACGCCCAGACCGGCCGATCCGAGCAGATGGCGGACTGCCTCGCCGAGGCGCTGACCCTGGCACCCGACGACCTGGACGTGCAGGGCAGCGCCTGGGGACACTGCCGAGCCACCGCGTCCCTGCTCGCCGGCGACCGCACCCGGGCGCTGGCCGAGATGGCGACCGGCGCGCACTACCTGCAGCAGTCACCGGCCACCGTCGCCCCACCTTTCCTCGGCCTGCGCGTGCTGCTGCTGGCGGTGGCCGGCGACGACGACACCGCCTGCCGGGAAGCGGCCCGGCTGCGCGCCTCGTCCGCGATCCGCCATCGCATCGTGGCCAGCCTGCTCGGCTATGCCGAGGCGGTGCTGCACGGGCGTACCGCACCCGCCGGTGCGCTGTTCCACCGGGCCGACGCGGAGATGGGGCCGCTGGTCGCCTGGTATCAGCAGTACGCCCGGATGCTGACCGCCGAGGCCGCCCTCACCGACGGCTGGGGCACACCGGTGCCCTGGCTGCGGGAGGCGGCCGCCTACTTCGCCGCCCGCGCCAACCAGCAGATCGCCGCGGCGTGCCGTGCCCTGCTCCGCCGCGCCGGGGCACCGGTGCCACGGCCCGGGCCGGCCGACCCGGTCGTGCCCGCTCAGCTGCGGGCGCTGGGCGTCACCCGCCGGGAGTCCGACGTGCTCGCGCTGGTCGCGGAGGGCCTGACCAACCAGGAGCTCGCGGCTCGGCTGCACCTGTCGCCGCGTACCGTCGAGAAGCACGTGGCCGGCCTGCTCAGCAAGACCGGCTGTCGCCGGCGCACGCAGTTGGCTGGGTATTTCGCGCGACTGTCCGGGTAGTTCCGCACGCCGGGTTCGGGTAGTCCTCCCGACGCGCGTGCGGCCGGCGGAAGGCCACGCTCGGGACATGTTTCCCGCGACCGTTCATCACATCGCCCTGACCGTTACTGATCTGTCCGCCAGCCGCGCCTGGTACCAGCGGCTGCTGGGCGCCGGCCCCACCCTCGACGAGGACGTCGCCGCTCTGCCCGGTCATCACGACGGCTT
Organism: Actinoplanes sp. NBC_00393; assembly: GCF_036053395.1. NCBI lineage: Bacteria > Bacillati > Actinomycetota > Actinomycetes > Micromonosporales > Micromonosporaceae > Actinoplanes > Actinoplanes sp. NBC_00393. The sequence continues at coordinate 2,283,240 of NZ_CP107942.1, forward strand.
CCACCACACCCTGTTCGTGCTTCCCGGCGGCACTGTCCTCGCCCTGCACGCCCACAAGCACACCGAGCCCGCGGACCGTTTCGATGAGCGGCGCCCCGGCCTCGACCACCTCGGCTTCACCTGCGCCGACCGCGCCGAGCTCGAACGCCTGCGCGCCCGGCTCGACGAACTCGGCATCGCGCACGGCGGCATCGCCGACGACGAACTCGGCCACGGCCTCGCCTTCCGCGATCCCGACAACACCGCCCTGGAGTTCTGGGCGCCGCGGAGCCCGTCATGAACGAGATGTTGCAGCGGGTGGTCTCCAGCGGCGCGGCGCCGCACATCGCCGGCATGGCCGCCGACCGCGGCGGCGTCATCTACGAGGGCGCCGCCGGTCCGGTCACCGTGGACAGCGTCTTCCGCATCGCATCGATGACCAAGATGATCTGTACGGTGGCCGCGCTCCAGCTGCGCGACAGCGGCGACCTGGACTTCAGTGCGCCGGTCGAGGCCTACTGCGGCGACTTCGCCTCGGTCCAGGTCCTTGAGAACAACCATTTGCGTACGCCGAACAGCCGCGCCACCGTGCATCAGCTCGTCACCCACACCTCCGGCCTGTCCTACGGATTCTGGAACGCCGCTCTCGCCGGCTGGGACGACGACCTGTTCACCGCCCCGATGGTCGCCGACCCCGGCACCACCTTCGAGTACGGCATCAGCACCGACTGGCTCGGCCGGGTGATCGAGGCGGTCAGCGGCCAGTCCCTCGACAAGCACCTGGCCGAACACATCCTGACCCCGCTCGGCATGGACTCCACCACCTTCGTCCTCGACGAGGAGCAGCGGGCCCGGTGCGTGCCGGTCCACGTCAAGAACGACGACGGGACCTGGTCCGCCACCGACTTCGACTGGGATCAGCAGCCGGGCCGGTTCGCCGGCGGCCACGGCCTGTACTCCACACCCCGCGACTACCTGCGATTCCAGCGGATGCTGCTCGGCGGCGGCACCCCGATCCTGGACCCGGCGACAGTGCGGGAGGCGTTCCGCAACCAGATCGGCGACCTGTGGTTCCCGGCCACCATCCGGACCGCCGACCCGGCGTGGAGCTGCGACTTCCGGCCCGGCTCCGGCATGAAGTGGGGCTGGGGCCTGCTCCTGAACACCATCGGACAGCCCGGCATGCGCAGCGCCGGCAGCGGCGGCTGGGCCGGAGCGTTCAACACCTTCTTCTGGATCGATCCCGCCGCCGGGATCACCGGCGCCCTCTACATGCAGACGCTGCCCTTCCTCTCGCCCGACGCGCTGCGCGTCTACGCCGACTTCGAACGGGCCGTCTACGCCCGGAAGGGAGATCGATGATGGGCACGCTGTGGGACGCCGCGCCGTGGGACTTCGCCGAGGTGTGCGAGCCGTTCACCCGGCCGCTGTACGAGGCCGCGCTCGCCGCGGCGGAACCACTCGCCGGCCGGCGGCTGCTGGACGTGGGATGCGGCGCCGGGGGAGCGCTGGCGCTGGCGGCCGGGTACGGCGCCGAGGTCACCGGCCTGGACGCGTCCGAGCCGATGCTCGCGGTGGCCCGCGAGCGCCTGCCGGCCGCCGACCTGCACGTCGGCGACCTGCAGGACCTGCCGTTCGGCGACGGCGTCTTCGCCGTGGTGACCGCGTTCAACGCGGTGCAGTACGCCGCCGACCCGGCCGCCGCGGTCGCCGAACTGGCCCGGGTGACCGGTCCGGGCGGCCTCGTCGTGATCGGCGTCTGGGCCGGGCCTGAACGCTGCGAGACCGAGGCCCTGTTCCAGCGCATCCGCGCGCTGGTTTCGGCCGCCGGCGACCCGCTGGCGCTGTCGGCTGCCGGCGTGGTGGAGCAGTTGCTGGTCACGGCCGGGCTGACCGTGACCGGCTTCGGCGAAGTGCCGTGCCCGTTCACCTACCCCGACCTGGAGACCGGGTGGCGCGGCCAGTCGTCGATCGGCCCGCTGCGCCGGGCGATCGATGTCGCCGGCGAGAGCGCCGTCCGGGAGGTCTTCGCCGAGGTCCTCGCAGGTCATCGACAGCCGGACGGCAGCTACCGCCAGGACAACGTGTTCCGTTACGTCAGTGCCAGTCGCTGATCTGTACGTCCCGTGGGGCCGGCGCGCCGTCGCCGGTCTCCACCAGCGACTTGAGACTCAGCAGGTAGGACGCCCACTTCGTGCTGCAGTGATGCATGAACTCGACCGGCTCGGCCCAGCCCCGGTGCTGGAACAGTACGATCGTCCAGTCGCCGTCCTGGCGCAGCTGCCAGTCGATCGTCGTGCCGATCCACTCCTCCGGGCCGTCGACCACCCGCCAGCTGACCTTCTCGCCGGGTTTGGCCTCCAGAACCTCCATGTCGAAGCCGCCGACCGGCGGGAACCGGAACTGCAGGACGCCACCGACGTCCGCGTTGCCCTTCGTGTCGTCGGTCCACCAGCCGGCCAGGCCGTCGACCGTGGTGAGTGCCTCGTACACCTTCTCCGGCGCCGGGGTCCGCATCCCGACGCGGTGCAGAATGTCCGCCATCAGTCCTGTCCCTTCTGTTGGATCGCCTCGGCGATCCGCTTGATCCGCTGCAGGCGGGCGTCCCACGCCTCGCCGACCGACGCCAGCTGGGCGGCGGCGCGGGCGAGCTGGGCGTCGTCCACCCGGTACTGCTTCTCGCGTCCCGCCGCGGTGCCCCGGACCAGACCGGCGCGTTCCAGCACGACGAGGTGTTTGGCGGCGCCCTGACGGGTCACCGCCAGCTGCTGACCGAGCCGGGTGGCGGTGCCGCCGCCCTCGGTGAGCAGCAGGTCGAGCATCCGGCGCCGCGTCGGGTCGCCGATCGCGGACCACAGCGCGTCGTCGACGGCGGTGCTCACGGCCGCACCCGCAGCGTCGCCACGTACGGCGCCAGCCGCCCCAGGAAGTAGGTCCAGCCGGAGACGTGATCCCGGTACTGCTCCTCGAGGACGGCCACCTCCCAGCCCATCTCGCGGAACCCGGACTCGGTCATCCGCAGCAGCGTCCCGTCGCCCGACGGCACCAGCTCGAACGTGACCAGCAGCGAGTTGCCCTCGGCGGGAACGTCGCCCTGCGGATGCGTCCACCGGAACGAGAACCGCCGCGGCGGCTCGGCGTCGACGACGGTGAAGGCCACGACCTTGCCGCCGGCGTTGCAGTCGCCGAACACGATCTGCCCGCTCGACCCGGGCGTGGGGTCGTAGTCGGCGTCGTCCGGCCACCAGTGCTTGAGGTGCTCCGGCTCGCTCACCACCGGAAAGACGATCTCCGGCGGCGCTTCGATGTAGATCTCGCGCTCGATGGTTCCGAACTCCATCAGACCCTCCCGCAACCTTTGGTTGCGGATGAGGTTAGTCGCGCCGACCGATTAGCGCAACCATTGGTTGCTCGTCGTGTCGGAGAGCGCTACCGCCGGGGCTGCGGCCGAGGCCCTCGCCCCGATCCGGGCAGGATGCGGTCCAGCAGGCTCTCCAAGACCGGCCCGGCCACGATCAGCACCGCCAGCACAAGCAGGATCAGGCAGATGAACAGCGACGTCATGTCGTCCTCCCCAGTGGTTGCTCCGCCGGGCCGTCACCTCATGGTGCGGCCCCGGACGCCCGGCGGTACAGGGCCGTTCGGCACTGAGGTGAACGGTCGATGTCCCGGGAGGGTGACGCTGTTTCCCGTCAGAGTCCGGATTTGCGCCGCGCTCCGACCAGCGTGTACTTCATCCGGGCGGCCCCGCGCGCCGACCACGCGGAGTAACACAGCGCCGTGGCCGCCGACCCTGCCGACGCGACAGCGCCGATGGACAAGATGACCACGGTCGTCCAAGGTGGATGACCATGGCGGTGTCGAGCTGTGTGGTCACCTTCAGGCACGGCGAGAAGGTGTTCGGCGCCGGCGTTCTGATCAACCGGCGCTTCGTGCTGACCGCATCTGGACGGGACGGTGGTCGCGGCGTCGGTCCCTTATGAGTGCGAGCGCGGCGAGACCGTTGACGCGCTGCAGCTGAAATGCCGGCAGCACCTCGGCGACTACGGCGGATATTCGGGCAGCCCGGTGGAGAAGCAGTTCGAGCAGCATGCCGAGCTCATCGGATTGCTGGTCGAGCAGTACTTCGATCGGGAATCACCGAACCGGGCGGCCAATGTGCTGTTCGCCGCGACCATCCGGGGTGCCCTGCAGCGTTTCCGGACGTTCGACGTCAGCCACCTGGCCGCAGTGCTCGGAATCAGCGTGCCGGTGCCGGAGGGCGAGGTGCTCGGCCGCGCGCACCTCTACACCGCCGCGCTGCTGGATCGCCTCGGGATGCCGGAGGAGGCTGACCGGGTGGCCCGGACGGTTGCCGAGCTGAGCGACGGCGCCGACGCCGCACTGGCCGGCAACTGGCGTGCGGTGCTGGCTGCCGGCCGCGGGCGGCTGACCGAGGCCGACGAGATTTTGCGGGACGTCGCGGCCGGCACGCCCCTCGGCCTGGTCAATCTGGTCGCGGTCCGCCTCAACGCCGGGGACTTCGAGGGCGCCCGGGAACTGATCCACCGGATTCGCAACGACGGCATCGGCACCGACGACCCGCGCAGCGACGTCCTCCTGGCCATCCTGGAGATCCAGCTCGAGCGGGCCGGCGCCTCCCCGGCCTCCCTCGCGGACGCCGTCGGGCAGCTGCGCTCGATCGTCGGCGGCGCCCTGAACGATCCCGACCTCGCCGGCCTCGACGAAGTCCGCCTGCTCGCCCATCTGGCGCTCGCGGAGTTCGACCTCGCGAAAGCCAGGGGCACCCAGCGCGACATGGTCGGGGCCGCGGACACGGCGACACTCATGACGCAGGTGCTGACGGCCACGTTCGGGCTGGAGCACCGGGCGGCGATCGTGCTGCGGACGAGAGCCGCGGTATCCGACTTCGAGGTCGCCTGCGAGTCGGGCCGGCCCGACACGGCTGCCGCAGCCATCGCGACGCTCCGGGAATGCCATCACTTCATCTGTACGGCGTTCGGCGAGCAGGACCGCAGGGCGGTGACGCTGACCGCGAACATCGCCACGGCCCGCCTCGAATACGCCAGGATGGTGCGTTCCGTGGCAGCCGCGCAAGAGGCGTTCGAGGCGCTGAGCGAGGCGAATGTCCAGGTCGGACGGCTGCTCGGACCGGCTCATCCGACGGCGGTCACGGTCGCGACCAATCTCGCCTCGGCGGCGTCCGACCTGGCGCGCATCACGGACTCCGAGTCACAAGCCCGAGAGGCCGCAGATCTGCTGGAGGCCGCAGCCGACAGGTCGCGGGAGCTGTTCGGTGCCGGCCACCCGTCGGTGACCATCGTCGAACGCGAACTGGCGGTGTGCCGCGCGTTTCTCGACAGCGACGAGGACCGCGGTGGTGGGCAGGCGTTGCGGACCAAGACGCGGACCACGCTGGCGAGCCCGCGCGGTTCGTACGGATTCGTTCATCGGATCTTGACCGAATCCGGGGTTCAGCTGCGAGAACGCGGTGGCGCGCGGCGCCGCAAGAAGGCGTGAGGCTCAAGCCTGCCCGGCGCTGTTGCGGTGTTCGAGCCACTCGCGGTAGTGGGCGTCCTGCTGCTCGACCGTGCCGATCGTGTGCAGCTCGGCCTCGGCGAACGTGTTGACGAGATGCTTGCGCTCCACATCGCGGCCGATCTCCATGATGTAGACGCGGCTCGCGGCGACCATGTTGCGGATCATGCCGGTCGGGTAGGCGTCGGTGCGCGCGCCCTGGACGGCGATCACCAGGCCTTGGCGTTCCAGCTCGAGGCGGACCTGCTGCAGCGCGTCGAACAGGTCGCGCCCGCTGCGGTGGACCGGTTCGTCCGGCCCGTCGAGTTCGATGTCGAAGGTGCAGAAGTCGGCGTGCCGCTTCCAGCGCAGGGCGCACATAACCTTGTGATTGCCGCGGTAGACGGGGACTTCGAGTTCACGTACTTCGACGACGGGATTGCCAGGCGGGCGAATTGTCATCGCTCTGCGCTCCTGTCCGATGCGGGACCGTCAACCTATCGCAGCCGGACGGGTGGCGTCCCGCCGTGCACGTCCGGAGCATTGCCCATGATCAACTGTCCGGATACTTTTCCTGGTCTCAGGCAAATCGGGGACAGGAACGTACGCATGCATGACGCACTCGGACAAATCGCGAACGCGGCTGAGCGCCTCGGCGTCGACGAGCAGAGTGTCCGCGACCTGCGTCACCGGCTCAGTGGCATGCCGCTGGCCTACCGGGCCGGCTACACCACGTCCGCGGTCCAGTCGGCGCTGGTCCGGGCCGCGGTCGCGCACGACGCCGACTGTGCCCGCCGCGACTGCGCCACCTGCGACGGGCTCCGTGCCGGCCTGACCGTTGCCCTGGCCGGCACCCGGCTGATGGTCGACGAGGAACTGGCCGAGATGTTCGAGGCGCCGGTCAGCTGAACAGGGCGCGACCCCAGTAGTCGCCGGCGCCGGATACCCCCGGCGGGCAGGCGAACAGCGCGCTGGACACGTGCCGGACGTACTCGTTCATCTCGTCGCGGGCGGCCAGGCTGCGCTGGACCGGGATGAACGCGGTACGCGGATCGCGCTGGTAGGCGATGAAGAACAGTCCGGCATTGAGCCGGCCGAGCCCGTCGGACCCGTCGACGAAGTTGTAGCCGCGGCGCAGCATCCGTGCCCCGTTGTTGGTGTCCGGGTGGGCGAGCCGCACGTGGGCCACCTCGGCCAGCAGCGGCTGACCGTCGGCGCCGACCGAGGTGAAGTCGACGTCGTCGAACTCGTCCTCCATGCCGAGCGGGGCGCCGCTGCCCTTGGCCCGGCCGATGATCATCTCCTGTTCGGCCAGCGGCGAGCGGTCCCAGGTCTCGACGAGCATGCGGACCTTGCGGGTGACCAGGTACGACCCGCCGGTCATCCAGTCCGGCCCGTCACCCGGCTGCACCCAGAGGTGCTCGCGCAGCAGATCGGTCTGCTCGGCCTTGAGGTTGCGGGTGCCGTCCTTGAACCCGAACAGGTTGCGCGGGGTGGCCTGGCCCGTCGAGGTAGACGCGGTGCGGCCGAAGCCGAGCTGGGACCACCGTACGCTGACCACGCCCATGCCGATGCGGGCCAGGTTGCGGATCGCGTGGACCGCCACCTGCGGGTCGTTGGCGCAGGCCTGGATGCCGATGTCGCCGTCGGACAGGGCCGGGTCGAGGGTGTCGCCGGTGAACTTGGGCAGCGGCGCGAGGGCCGCGGGCTGCTTGGCGGCGAGGCCGAACCGGCGGAGCAGGCCGGGCCCGAAGCCGACGGTGAGGGTGAGGGCGGACGGCGGCAGGCCGATCGCCTCGCCGGTGTCGTCGGGCGGCGCCTCGGGAATGCCGGCGACCGCGCCGATCTCGCCGGCGTCGCGGCCCTGGGTCATCCGGGCGGCGGCCGCCGTCCAGTCTTTGAGGAGCTGGACGAGGCGGTCGCGGTCCTTGGTGATCACGTCGAAGGCGACGAAGTGCAGCCGGTCCTGGGCTGGGGTGACGATGCCGGCCTGGTGTTCGCCGGTGAACGCGACGGCGTCGCTGACCGGGTCCGGCTCGGGCGCGTCACAGGCAGCCAGGGTAGCGGTGCCGGCCAGGGCGAGGACATGACGACGCGAAACCATGATCAGGCCTTCTTCGCGACGACGGCCGCGACCTGGCTGATCGGCTCGGCGAGCGCGTTGATCGCGTCCGACAGTTCCTTGAGGTCGGCCTGGGTGAGGTCGGTGTGCAGCTTCCAGCCGTCACCGGCGCGGTGCTTGCCGAGCGTGGTGTCCACGTTGGCGAACTCGGCGTCCAGCTTGGTGACCAGCTCGGGGGAGCGTTCCTCCAGGACCGGGCGCAACGCGGCGATGGCGGCCTTGGAGCCGTCGATGTTGGCGTTGAAGTCCCACAGGTCGGTGTGCGAGTAGCGGTCCTCCTCGCCGGTGATCTTGCCGCTGGCGACCTCGTCGAGCAGGGCCTTCGCGCCGTTGGCGAGCTGCAGCGGGGAGAGCTTCTCGGCGTTCGCCTTCTGCACGACCTCCTTGACGTCGGTCATCAGCTGGTCGGCGATCGGACCGGACTTCGACACGTCACCGTCGACCCAGAGGTCCTTCTCGATGCGGTGGAAGCCGCCGAACTTCAGGCCCTCCTCGGTGACCTCCTCGCGCCCGTCGATCCGCGGGTCCAGGTCGCCGAAGATCTCCGCGACCGGTTCGATCCGCTCCCAGTAGGTCCGGGAGATCGGGAAGAGCTGCTTGGCCTTCGGGATGTCACCGGCCTTCACCGCGGCCACGAATTCGGCGGTCTTCTCCTCCAGCGCGGTGGTCTGCGATTTCACGTAGCGCGAGTAGCTGGCGGTGGCGGCCAGCAGCGCGGCGTCGTCGGTCAGCGGGGCGGCCGAACCGGAGACGGTCAGCGGGCCCCGGATGCCCTTGCCGATCATGCCCGGTTTGCAGGCGGTCTCGTAGCTGCCGGCCGGCAACTCGACGTGCAGGTTGCGGGACAGGCCCGGGGCGATGTTCTCCACCTCGGCCATCACGCGGTCGCCCGGCGCGTACACATAGAACTCGGTGACCTTGTTGCCGCCGTTGGTAATGGCGAAGACGCTGGTGCCCGCGCCGACCTCGGTCTTGGCGACCTCGCAGGTGGTGTCGGTGGCCTTGACCGGGATCGGGCCTCCGGCGGCCTCGTTCGTGGCGTCCGGCGAACTGCACGCGGCGATCGAGACGGCGGTCGCGAGGGCGAGCACGCGGGAGGAATTACGCACGGGGCTTCTCCAATGGCTGCGGTTCGGGGGCCTGCTTGCGCCCGGTGGGGCGCAGGAAGAGAAAGAGGACGGGTACGGCGTACGCCACCCAGGCGACGACCTCGAGGACGCTGGCGGTGGGGGTGACGTTGAACATGCCGGTCAGCAGCGCGGTGTACCAGGCGGACGGGTCGAGGACGGCGCTGATGTCGTACGCCAGGGTGGTGAGCCCGGGCAGGACGCCGGCCTCCTGCAGGTCGTGCACGCCGTACTTGAGGATGCCGGCGGCGACCAGGATGAGCAGGACTCCGGTGACGGTGAAGAAGACCGTGAGATTGATGCGTACGGCGGTCGCGTACATCAGGAAGCCGATCAGGATCGCGGTCGCGATCCCGCCGAGCAGGGCCCACAGCGGCCCGCCGTTGAGGTTCGCCCCCTGCACCGCGGAGTAGAAGATCAGCGAGGTTTCGAGTCCTTCGCGGACGACCGCGAGGAACGCCATCACCGCCACCGCGATCGAGCCGAGCGCGAGGGCGTCGGCGAGCTTGCCGCGCAGGTCACCGGCGATCGACCGGGCGGCCCGGCGCATCCAGAAGATCATCCAGGTGACGAAGACGACGGCGAGGATCGAGGTGATGGCCTCGAAGAGTTCGCGTTGCTCGTACTCGCGCAGCAGGGTTGTGGAGGTGTAGCTGAGCAGAGCGCCGAAGCCGACGGAGAGCGCGACGGCGACAGCGACGCCGGCCCAGACCTGGGGGAGCCGGTCCCGGCGGTCGGCCTTCACCAGGAACGCGATGAGAATGCTGACCACCAGGGTGGCCTCGAGGCCTTCGCGTAGCCCGATGAGGTAGGTGGCGAGCAAAGGCTCCATGGGTCTCTTCCTGTTTAGGTATGCCTTACCTTGCTTCTACAGACTGTAGATTAGGGTTGGCTTGCCTGACTGTCCAGGGTCACCCGTCCGGTGTGCGAGACTGCGTTCGCGCCGGGAAGGGGGGCCAGGATGTTCGATCACTTCGTCTGGGAGGTGCTGGTCTGCCCGGCGCTGGTCGTCCTGGCGATCCGCTACCTGGCCGACCGGCTGCGCCCCGAAACCGCCGCGACCTTCCTGGTCACCTCGCTGGCCGCCGCGGCCGCCGGCTGCCTGATCACCCTGGTGGCCTTCGGGTTCAAGGCCTTCGCCGAGCTGCCCGCCGCCGGGGCGTTCCTGCACCTCTCCGACGCGTACGTGCGGGCCGACACCGCACGTGAACCCTGGGTCTCCTGGCTGTCCCTGGCGATGGTCGTCGCTGCGCTGGCCGGCCTGGCCAGGGTGGCGCACACCCATCGCCGCGACACCCGGTTCTCCCGGCGCTACCTCGCGCTGCCGGTCGTGGACGGTGACGTGGTCCTGCTCGACGAGGACCGCGCCGAGGCGTTCGCGGTCCCCGGCCCGGCCGGACGCATCGTCGTCACCACCGGCATGCGCGACGCCCTCGACGACCGGCAGTACGCGGCACTGCTCGCCCATGAGCGTGCCCACCTGCGCGGGCGCCATCATCGTCTGGTGCTGCTGGCCCACCTGTCGGCCGCCGTCCACCCGGTGTTCCGGCTGCTCACCCGGCAGGTCGACTACCTCGTCGAACGTGCCGCCGACGAGCGGGCCGCCACCGAACTCGACGACCGCCGCACGGTCGCCCGCGCCATCGGCACGGCTGCCCTCGTCGCCGACCACATCGACCCGCGCCGCAACCTGCGGGTAGCGCCGTCCCGCCAGGACCTACGCCGCGCCGGCGCCGTCCCGCGCCGGGTCGCCTCGCTGATCGCCCCGCGCCGGGCCCGCTCGCTGCTCCCGCTGGCGGTCCCGGTCGCAGTGGCCGCGTTCTCGTTGGTCTGGACCGTCGAATGCGTCGTCGACCTGGGCGAACTGCTCGCTGCCGCCCACGTCTGACACCCGCGCCATCCCGCACCTCCGGCCCGCCTTCGCGGCCCGTCTCCACAAACGGTCCAGCTGGCGCCAACTGTCGTTTCGCGCCCGCGCAAACAGCCGTGGGAGCCAGCTGGTTTGCTCGGCTGGCTCTCAGTGTCGTTTCCCGCCTGGGCAAACAGCCGTGGGAGCCAGCTGGTTTGCTCGGCTGGCGCTGAGTGTCGTTTCGCGCCCGGGCAACAGCCGTAGGAGCCAGCCGGGTTGCCGGCTCGCGCTGTGTCAAAGCCGTAACTCCCAGCCGGGCGATCCTTGAGGCCCTTTTGCGGAGGTCGGCTGGGAGCTGTGGCTGCCTCCAACGGCTTGAAGGGTGCGCAGCTCGCAGCTGGATGATCGAAACGCCGCAAAACACCCGCCCGGCTGTGACTTACTGCTTTGGCCCGGTCCGGATCCCCGCGCCGGATAGCTCTAATCGTCGCTCAGCAGCTGGCGCAGCAGCTCTTCGTCGCCCGGTTGGAGCGCGGCCACGAAACGGCGCAGCACGGTAGCCCGGTCTGTCCCGGCGCCGAGTGCGGCGTTCATCCGCTCGGCTGCCACCGAAGCCTCGTCGGTCAACGGCGCGTACCGGAACGAGCGCCCGTCACGGAAGCGGGCCGCCCTTCCCTTGTCGTGCAGACGGGTCAGGATCGTGACGACCGTGCTGTACGACAGCGGCGAGCCCAGCCGGCCACGGACCTCGCGCGGGGTCAGCGGCTCGGGCGCGGCGACCAGGACCCGCAGCACCTCGGACTCGAGCGCCCCGGCCGGGCGACGCGAGGATTCCTCTTCGGGCGGCACCCGGGCAGCATAGTCGGCCCGGTTAAGGGCAGTCGATCTCCGTGACAGTGGTCTCGGCGCCGGAGGTGTCCGACCAGCCGATCTCGAAGCGCAGGCAGATCGTGATCGTCTCGGCTCCGGTCGGCTGGCCCAGCGCGGTCCCCTCACCGGTGCGGATCATGCGGACGTCGATCCTCCCGTTGGCCGGCCGGCCCGGTGTGCTCGACGAGCTGAGCACGGTGTCGCCGGCACGCTGGAAGCGGGCGGAGAGCCAGGCCACCGACTCCGGTCCCAGGTTGCCCGGGTCGGGGTTCGCCACCTCGAGGTCGCGGACGATCTGCGGCGCCTCGGTCTCGAGCACGTCGTCGCGCGCCCGCTCCGCGCCGGTCGTTCCGCCCAGCAGCTCGCCGAGCACCAGCGGAACGGTCAGCACGCAGGCGAGCACGCCGATGAGGAAGGCGAGAAGCCAGGGCCACATCGGCCGCCGGGCGCGGGAACCCGGCTGGGGCGGCTCGACTGTGAACACGCCACGTTTTGTAGCGCAGCCGCGCCAGCCGGAAAGCCGGCGCAGCAAGACAGCACAGCCGCGCCAGCAAACAGCCGGCGCGGCCGGTCCAGCCACGCCAGCAAAGTAGCCGCGCCAGCCAGGGCGAGGGGTGTTACGAGGCCGCCGGCGTTCGGACGTGGTGACGGCCGATCGGCAGCATCAGCGGGCGCCCCGACACCGGGTCCGGGATCACCTGGCTGTCGAGGCCGAACACCGCGCGTACGCAATCTTCGGTCAACACCGAGGCCGGCTCGCCGGCCGCGTGCAGCCCACCGTCCGCCAGCGCGATCAGGTGGTCCGCGTAGCGGGCCGCCATGTTGAGGTCGTGCAGCACCATCACGATCGTCGTCCCACGATCGGCGTTCAGGTCGGTGAGCAGATCCAACACCTCGACCTGGTGGCTGACGTCCAGGAACGTGGTCGGCTCGTCAAGCAGCAGCAGCTCGGTCTGCTGTGCCAGCGCCATCGCGATCCAGACCCGCTGCCGCTGCCCGCCGGAGAGCTCGTCGACCGAGCGTTCGGCCAGGTCAGCGGTGTGGGTGGCGTCCAGCGCGGCGGCCACCGCACGATCGTCGTCCTTGCTCCACCGCGACAGCAACCGCTGATGCGGATTGCGGCCCCGGCCGACCAGGTCGGCCACCGTGATGCCTTCCGGCGCGATCGGGGACTGGGGGAGCAGCCCCAGGGTGCGGGCCAGTTCCTTGGCCGGCATCTTGTGCACCTGGCGGCCGTCCAGAAGAACATGGCCGGTACGCGGTGCGAGCAGCCGCGACATCGACCGCAGCAGCGTCGACTTGCCGCAGGCGTTGGCGCCGACGATCGCGGTGATCTTGCCGGGCGGCACGAGCAGGTCGAGCGACTCGATGACGACGCGCTCGCCGTAGCCGACGGTCAGTTTCTCCACCGTCAGCGAGTGGTTGGTGGTCACAGCGAGCCTCCCGCGCGGTTGGTGCGGACGAGCAGAAAGATGAGGTACGGGGCGCCGAGCACGCCGGTGATCACGCCCACCGGGAAGCGGGTGTCGAAGGCGAACTGGCCGAGGAAGTCGGCGACCAGCACGAGCAGCGCACCGACCAGCGCGGACGGCACCAGCAGGGAGCCGCCGGGCCCGATCAGGCGGGCCGCGATCGGCCCGGCCAGGAAGGCCACGAACGCGATCGGTCCGGTGGCCGAGGTGGCGAACGCGATGAGACCGACAGCCGCAACGATCGACACCAGCCGCGTACGTTCCAAGCGCGTGCCCAGCGCTGCCGCGGTGTCGTCGCCGAGCTGCAGCATCGTCAGGTTCCGGGCCTGCGACAGCAGCACCGGCCCGAACGCGACCAGCGCGATCAGCACCGGAACGGTCTCGTCCCAGGTGGACCCGTTCAGGCTCCCGTTGAGCCAGCGCGTCGCCGCCTGCAAGTCCCACTGCCCGGCCTGGTTCAGGATGTAGGAGGTGGCGCTGTTGAGCATCGCGGCGATGCCGATGCCGATCAGCACGAGCCGGGTGCCGGCCACCCCGTCCTTGAACGACAGGACGTAGATGATGACCGCGACGCCGAGCGCGGCGACGATGGCGAACACCGACACCCCGGTCTCGCCGAGGTTGAGCACGATGATGGCGAACGCCGCGGCCGCGCTCGCTGCCGAGCTGATGCCGATGATGTCGGGGCTGGCCAGGGGGTTGCGCATCATGGTCTGGAAGGTGACGCCGCCCATCCCGAAGCACAGCCCGGTGGCCAGGGCCAGGACGGTTCGGGGCAGGCGCAACTCGCCGACGGTGAACGAGGCGCCCGGGACGGTCTCGCCGAGGATCACCCGCAGCACGTCGCCGAGCGGGTAGAACGTCTGCCCGACCATCAGCGAGACGACGACCATCACGGCCACCAGCACGGCCAGGACGGTGAGCACCGCCTGCCGCCGGCGGCTGCGCCGGACCCGGCCGCGGGTGACGGCCTCGAGGGTCATGGTGCTCACAGCTCACGTACCTTCTGCCGGCGGACGATGTAGATGAAGAACGGGGCGCCGATCAGGGCGGTGATGATGCCGGCCTCGATCTCGTCGGGCCGGTTCACCACCCGGCCGACGACGTCCGCGCCGGTCAGCAGCGCGGCGCCGACGAGTGTGGCGAACGGCAGCAGCCAGCGGTGGTCGAGCCCGACGAGCAGGCGGCACACGTGCGGGACGATCAGGCCGACGAAGGCGATCGGCCCGGCGACCGCGGTGGCCGCGCCGCACAGCACGACCGCGCCGAGGGCGGCGACGCCGCGGACCAGGGCGACGCGTTCGCCGAGGCCGGCGGCCAGTTCGTCGCCGAGCGCGAGGGAGTTCAGCGCGCGGGCGCAGAGCAGGCAGATGACCAGGCCGGCGATCAGGAACGGCAGCACCTGGCCGATGCTCTCCCAGGTGGCGCCGCCGACCCCGCCGACCTGCCAGGACTGGAAGTTCTCGGCAATGTCGCCGCGCGGCAGCACGACCGCGGTCACCATCGACGCCAGCGCGGCGGAGGTGGCCGCACCGGCCAGCGCGATCTTGAGCGGGGTGGCGCCGCCTCGGCCGAGGGAGCCGACCGCGTAGACGAACAGGGTCGACACGGCCGCGCCGGCGATGGCGACCCAGATGTACGCGGTGGCGGTGTACAGCCCGATGGTCACCATGCCGACCGCGATCGCCAGCATCGCGCCCATGTTGACGCCGAGGATGCCCGGGTCGGCGAGCGGGTTGCGGGTGACACCCTGCATCACGGCGCCGGACAGGGCCAGCGCCGCGCCGACGAGAGCCGCGAGCACCGTACGCGGAATGCGTTTGACCACCGCTGCGTGATTGAGCGTCTCGTCGGTGCCGCCGAAGGCGGCGGTGACGTCGGACCAGCCGACGATCCGCGAGCCGAAGGCGACCGACGCGAGCATGACCAGGATCAGCACGGCCAGGACGGCCAGCAGCCAGCCCAGGCGCACCCGGGCCGGGCGTCGCAGCGAAGCGACGTCCGGCCCGGATTTGGTTTCGACGAGCGTCATCAGATCTTGTCGGCGGCCTTGCCGAGCAGGTCGACGTAGTCCTTCAGCACGAAGGAGACGGCGAGCGGCGTCGGGTTGGCGGCGGTGGCCACCGGGGTGCTGCCGGGCAGCGAGACGAACGAGCCACGGGCAATCGCCGGGATCTTGGACAGCAGCGGGTCCTTCTGCAGAGTCGCGAGGGTGGTGCCCTCGGCGTCACCGTAGGTCACGATGATGTCCACGTCGCTGAGGTTCTGGACCTGCTCCGCGCTCTGGGTGAGGCTAAACTCCTCGGTGGTCGCGGAGGCCTTCTCGATGCTCGCCGGGTGCTTCATGCCGAGGTCGGTGAAGAACTGGGCGCGGGTGTCGTGCGTCGTGTAGAAGCTGATCTTGCTGAGGTCGGTCGGGTCCAGGTGGGTCAGGAACATCACCGACTTACCGGCCAGCTTGGGGTAGCGCGCCGCCTCGGTCTTCATCTCCTGCTCGATCTTGGCGATCAGGGCATCGCCTTCGGCGGCCAGGCCGAGAGCCTGGCTCTCCAGCTTGATGCTGTCACGCCACGAGGTGGCCCAGGCGGCCTTCGGGTACGCGACGACCGGCGCGATCTTGGTCAGGGTGTCGTAGTCCTGCTGGGTCAGACCCGAGTAGGCGGCCAGGATGACGTCGGGCTTGGTGTTCGCCACCGCCTCGAAGTCGATGCCGTCGGTCTCGTCGAAGAGCACCGGCGTCGGGGCGCCCAGCTCCTTGAGCTTCGCGGCGTCCCAGGGCAGCAGGCCGTCGCCGTCCTCGTCACCGAAGTTCGCCTTGGCGTAGCCGACCGGGACGATGCCCAGCGCCAGCGGCACCTCGTGGTTGGCCCAGTTGACGGTGGCGACCCGCTCGGGCTTCTTCTCGATCGTGGTGGTGCCGAACGCGTGGGTGACCGTGACCGGGAACGTCGCCGCCGCGCTGCCGGAGGCAGCCGGGGTGTCCTCGCTGTCCGAGCTGCCGCAGGCGGTCAGCGCGAAGGCGGTGGTAAGGACGACGATTCCGGCGAGGAATCGGGGTGCGCGCATGGTGGGGGAACTCCAGTTCGTTGCAGATAAGGCATGCCTAACCTAAGGGTTCGGCCAGCATTCTGCATGATCGACTCCCCGGGGTGTGGTGTGGGCCTCACCTGGCCTTCTGCGCGCACCGGGGACAGCGGGTCGGGCACGGGGTCAGCGCCGCCGTCCGCGCCAGGCCGCTCGTGTGCAGGATCGCCGCCACGGCGTCGTCGAAGCCGGTCCGCTCAGTGACGACGTGCTCGCCGGCGACGCCGAGCAGATCGCGCTCCCGGTACCACTCACGCATCTGCTCAGCGCTCACCGGAATCGGCTCGGCCCGCCCGAAATGCCGCCGAACCGTCTCCTCGAACGAAACGTCGAGGTAGAAGACGCTGCTCGGCCCGGCGTGCTCGGCGACCAGCCGGTGCAGGACGTCGCCGTACCCCGCGGTGTCGAGAATCCCTTCGAGCACCACGTGATAACCGAGATCCAGGGCGGAGCGTACGGTCGTGGCGACGAAGGCCGGCGCCACCGGATCGAACCGCCCGCCGTGCTCGCGCAGCACCACCCGGCGCAGGTAGTCCTGCTCGACGAGGGCGGCGCCCCGCCCGTACCGGCGCCGAACCTCCCGCGCCGTAGTCGTCTTCCCACTCCCGCTGTTCCCGCGGATGATCACGAGCGTCGCGTCCGGCAAGGCCGTCCCTACCCTCCTGCTTGACCGTCGATGTGAGGATCGGCCAGTGGATCAGCTGAGCAGCCGGATCGTCTACCGCAACCCGTGGATGACGGTCCGCGAGGACGAGTACCGGCGCCCCGACGGGGGCCGCGCTCACCCTCTACCGCCTGGCGCCGTAAATACGTTGCCCGTGCCGGCCGGCCTGCCTATGTTCGTAGCCAGCACCGATCATCACGGGCAGGAGAGACAGATGCAGTGGCAAGCCTCGTTCGTCCGCCCACGGTGGTGTGTCGGCTAGCAGCGCTAGTCAGGTTCACGCCGCCGACCCGGACCGGGGACGGCGGCTTTTCTGTATCTCGGCAGCGCATCGGGCCCGGCTGCCGATCACGGCGCCGGGCACGGGAACGGTGATCATCGCGGGCCGGCTCGACGGGTAAGGCGACCGCCGGGCTCGCTGGAGGGGAGTAGCTACCCCGCCAACGCGACAGTCACCGCTCCCGTGCCGGCGCACCACGCATCACACCGCGGCCGCCCACCGGCGGCCGTGTCCAGCGCACGGTGAGAGGCGCGCAAGTCCGGCGGACCCACGGAGGTCCGGGCACCCGGGCCGCGCCGTCCCGCGCTGGAGTCCGGCCGGCGAGCCCGCATCGACTCGCCGGCCGGACCATGCGGGCTGGTGCAACCGGCAGCACGCCCGGCTTTGGACCGGGAGATGGAGGTTCGAGTCCTCCGGCCGCAGCTTTCTACGATGGTCGGATGGTTACGCACGAAGAGCGTGCACTTCTCGCCCTGGCCAAGCAGCTACGGGACGCGACGGCGGACGCCGGCCGGCCGGACGTCGTCGCCAAGGTCGACGAAGCGATCCTGCTGCTCGCCGGCGCCGACGCCGACGACGACCCCGACAAGCCCATCAGCAAGGACGAGAAGACGAACATCGTCCTGCGGATCCTCGACGGACTCGGCTTCTGACGTGAAGCTGCCACCTGGCCGACCTCGAGAGTCACGCCGAGCGCTCGGCTCGGCGGGTGGACCTCCCGACGCCGGAGGGCGACGTGCCGGCGTCCTCGTGGGTGAGCGCCGCCCGCGCAGAACTGGATGGCCCGCTGACCGATGTCGTGGGAGCGTGGCTGTCGCAGGCATGGCCGTTCGAGGTCGTGCACTACCGTTCCGGGGAGTCGTCGAGTGAGCACTGACGTCATCGTTTTGAACGGCGGGTCGAGTTCGGGGAAGTCGGGCATCGTGCGCTGTCTGCAGGCCCTCCTCCCGCAGCCGTGGATCAACCTGGGCGTGGACGACCTGATCGAGCGGCTGCCGCCCGCGCTTCTGGACTCCGGCTCGGGGATCACGTTCGGGCAGGGTGGTGACGTCGTCCTCGGTGACGAGTGGCGCGCGATCGAGAATGCGTGGACGATCGGCATCGCTGCCATGGCCCGGGCCGGGGCGCGGGTCATCATCGACGACAACTTCCTCGGTGGCCGCGCCAGCCAGGAGCGGTTGCGCGGCCACCTCGACGGACTGCGGGTGCTGTGGGTCGGCGTGCACTGTTCGCCGGAAGCCGCCGAGGCGCGCGAGTTCGCCCGCGGCAACCGGGCGCCGGGGATGGCCGCCCAGCAGGCGACGAAAGTGCATGAGGGCGTTGTGTACGACGTGGAGGTCGACACCACCCACGCCGAGTCCCTCGACTGCGCCCGCATCATCGCCCGGCACGTCAGCTGACCGAGGCCGGTGCATACCGGGGGCGGCCGGTGGTGCGGTAGGTCTGGAACGTCAGGCCACTCGCGGTGGTCCGTGACGCGAGCAGCTCCAGGGCAGCGTCCGGCCCAGTATCGGGGAACAGCCGGGTGCCCTGGCCGACGATCACCGGGTAGGTGAGCAGGACCAGCTCGTCGACCAGGTCGTTGGCGAGCAGCCAGCGGATCAGGGCGCCGCTGCCGTGCACCTGCAGTTCGCCGTCGCCGGAGGCCTTCAGCGTGCCGATCGCCGCGGCCAGGTCGCCGGACAGGACGGTCGTGTCCGCCCACTGCGGGTCGGTCAGAGTGGTCGACGCGACGTACTTGGGGCGGCTGTTCAAGGCTGACGCGATCGGGTTGGCCGGGTCGGTGATCAGCCGCCAGTAGCCGGCGAAGATGTCGTACGTGTGCCGGCCGAACAGGAACGCGCCGGCCCGCTGGTAGATCTCGCCGAGGAACGTCTCGGCCTCGTCGTCGAAGAGCGGCAGGGCCCACCCGCCGCGCGTGAAACCGTCCCTGCGGTCCTCGTCGGGGCCGCCGAGTCCCTGCATGACGCCGTCGACGGAGACGTTCGTGATGGTGGTCAGTCTCATACTCATATCCCCTCCACGTACAGCGTTGCCCCGATCCGACAGCTGTGCGGTAGCTGGCAGTCGTCCTTCGGTTCGTTTTCGGTCCCGGTTGCTGTCATGAGTGTCCGAACAGCCGAGAGGGAGACACATGACGGACTTCGCGGCAGACGCCGACGCGCGTCTGCTCGAACAGACGTTGTTCGAGGTCAAGAAGGTGATCGTCGGGCAGGACCGGCTGGTGGAGCGGCTGCTGACCGCGCTGCTCGCCGGTGGGCACTGCCTGCTCGAAGGAGTGCCGGGGGTGGCCAAGACCCTCGCCGCCGAAACTTTGGCGATCGCGGTCGGCGGCAGCTTCCACCGGATCCAGTTCACCCCCGACCTGGTGCCGTCGGACATCCTCGGCACCCGGATCTACCGGCCCAGCCAGGAGAGCTTCGACGTCGAGCTGGGACCGGTGATGGCGAACCTGGTGCTCGCCGACGAGATCAACCGGGCGCCGGCGAAGGTGCAGTCGGCGCTGCTCGAGGTGATGGCCGAGGGACACGTGTCGCTCGGCGGGCGTACCTATCCGGTGCCGCAACCGTTCCTGGTCCTCGCCACCCAGAACCCGATCGAGAGCGAGGGCGTCTACCAGCTGCCGGAGGCGCAGCGCGACCGGTTCCTGATGCGCGTGGTGGTCGGCTACCCGAGCGACGAGGACGAGCTGGGCATTCTCTACCGGATGGGCGGGGTACGCCCGACCGCCGGCCCGGTCCTCGACACCACCCGCCTGCTGGCCCTGCAGCAGCGCGCCCGGGACGTGTTCATGCACCACGCCCTCGCCGAGTACGTGGTGCGGCTAGTCCTGGCCACCCGCAACCCGGCCCGGTTCGGTGTGCCGGAGGCGGCCGGCCAGCTCGCGTACGGTGCCAGCCCCCGCGCCACCCTCGGCCTGGTCGCCGCCGCCCGGGCCCTGGCCCTGCTGCGCGGCCGGCAGTACGTGCTGCCCGCCGACGTCGTCGACATCGCCCCGGACGTCCTCGCGCACCGCCTGGTGCTGGCCTTCGACGCGGTCGCCGACGGCGTGCAGCCGGAGTCGATCGTCCAGCGGCTGCTGGCCGCGGTTCCGGCTCCGGTGATCTCCCCGGCACAGGAAGACCTGGGAGCCGCCGCGTGAACGAGGGTGCCTCGCTCAACGAACTCACCCCGGAACGACGGCTGCGGCGCCTGGAACTCCTCGTCACCCGCCGCCTGGACGGCCTGCTGCACGGCTCCCACCTGGGACTACTGCCCGGCCTGGGCAGCGAACCGGCCGGCAGCCGCGAGTACCGGCCCGGTGAGGACGAGGTGCGGCGGATGGACTGGGCGGTCACCGCGCGCACCACCGTGCCGCACGTGCGGACCGTCGACGCGGACCGGGAGCTCGCCACCTGGGCGCTGGTCGACGCCACCGCGAGCATGGACTTCGGCACGGCCGAGTTCGAGAAACGCGAGCTGGCGATCGCCGCGGTGGCCGCGGTCGGGTTCCTCACCACCGGCGCCGGGAACCGGTTGGGCGCGCACCTGCTGACCGGCGGGGGAGTGTCGCGATTTCCGGCGCGCGGTGGGCGTACCCATCTGCTCGGTGTTCTGAGGTCTCTGCTGGCCCTGCCCCGTGCGGTGCCGGCGGCTGCGCTGCCGCTGGCCGAGGCGATCGACGGTCTGCATGCGGCCGTGCCGCGCCGCGGGCTGATGGTGGTGGTCTCGGATTTCCTGGACGGCCTCGACGAGGACGGGCTGGGGCCCGGCGCGCCGGCGTGGGAGCGGCCGCTGCGGCGGCTGGCTGCGCGGCACCAGGTTCTGGCTGTTCAGGTGGGTGATCCGCGGGAGCAGGAGCTGCCCGATGTGGGGCTGCTGGCGCTGGTCGATCCGGAGACCGGGCGGCGCCGGGAGGTGCACACGGCAAGCAACAAACTGCGCCGACGGTACGCCGAAGCAGCGCGCCGCCAGCAGGAGAGTGTGGCCGCGGCGATCGGCCGGGCCGGGGCCGCGCACCTCGCGTTGCGCACCGACCGGGACTGGGTCGCCGACATCGTCCGGCACGTGTACGCGCAGCGCCGCCTGGCCCGCGGCGCTCACCGTCCGATGAACTCTGGAGGTGCAACCGCATGAGCTGGCTCTCGCCGGAACGGCTGTGGCTGCTGGCCGCGGTCGCCGCGCTGGCCGTGGCGTACGTGTTCGCGCAGCGCCGCCGCAGCCGGTACGCCGTCCGCTTCACCAACCTGAAACTGCTGGACCGGGTCGCGCCGAAGCGCCCCGGCTGGCGCCGGCACGTGCCGGCCGGGCTGTTCCTGGCCATGCTCGGGCTGCTGGTCGTCGGGTTCGCCCGGCCGCAGGCCGAGGTGCAGGTCCCCCGGGAACGGGCGACCGTGCTGGTGGCGGTGGACGTGTCGCGGTCGATGCTGGCCGACGACGTCGCCCCGGACCGGCTGAGCGCGGCCAAGGACGCGGCCCGGGAGTTCGTCACCGAGCTGC
Organism: Actinoplanes sp. NBC_00393; assembly: GCF_036053395.1. Taxonomy (NCBI): domain Bacteria; kingdom Bacillati; phylum Actinomycetota; class Actinomycetes; order Micromonosporales; family Micromonosporaceae; genus Actinoplanes; species Actinoplanes sp. NBC_00393. Next base: position 2,304,683 of record NZ_CP107942.1, read on the forward strand.
CGGAGCAGTTCAACGTGGGGCTGGTCGGGTTCGCCGGGTCGGCGTCGGTGTTCGTGCCGCCGGTGACCGACCGGACCACGGTGAATGCCGGCATCGACCGGTTGGCCGAGGGCACTGCTGGGCGGGCCGGGACCGCGATCGGGGATGCGATCGCCACGTCGCTCGAAGCGATCCGCGGGCTGGACGCGGAGGCCGGGGAGGACGTGCCGCCGGCGCGGGTGGTGGTGCTGTCGGACGGCGCCAACACCTCGGGGCAGGATCCGGGGGAGGCGTCGCAGCTGGCTGCCGAGCTGGGTGTGCCGGTGGATGCGATCTCGTTCGGGACGGTGTCCGGGGTGATCGAGGGCGGTCAGGCGGTGCCGGTCGACGGGCAGACGTTGCAGGCCGTCGCGGACACCACCGGCGGCAACTACTTCGAGGCCGGCAGCGTGGATGAGCTGCGTGCCGCCTACGCCGATATCGGCAGCTCGGTGGGCTATCAGACCGAGGTGCAGGACGTGTCGGCCCGCTTCATCGGCATCGGATTGGCGTTCGCTGTGCTCGCTGCGCTGGCGTCGCTGTTCTGGTTCGCCCGGCTGCCCTGATCCCCGGCCGCCTTGAGCCCAGCCGTCCCCATCCCGGCTGCCTTGAGCCCAGCTGCCCCATCCCGGCTGCCCTGAGGAGGCTTCCGATGCTTACCACCGGACTTGGCGCCACACCTCGTGGCCCAGATTTCGTCTCGACCGACCTGGATCCTCAGCCGTTCCTGCCTCCGTCGTCGCCGCCGCCACCACCGACCCCGGGCGGGTCCCGCTGGCCGCTCTTCGTCGCCGGCGGTCTGGCGATCATCGCGGTATCGGCGGGCACCGGTGCCACCGCCGGCTACATGGCCGGGCGCGACTCGGAGCCGCCGCCCTACGCGGCACCCGCGCCCGCCCCGGCGGGCGTGCCCACCGACCTGGTCGCGGCGGCCGCACGGGCACTGCCAGGCGTGGTGTCGGTGCGGGTGAGCAGCGGCTCGTCCGGCTCGGGCTTCGTCTTCGACGACCGCGGTCACATCGTCACCAACGCCCACGTCGTCGCCGGCGGCGGCTCGGTCAGCATCGTCGGCGCCGACGGCCGCCGGCACACCGCCGAACTCGTCGGCGCCGACCGCAGCAACGACATCGCCGTCCTGCGCGTACCCACCGACGCCGGACTGACCCGTCTCGAGCTGGCCGACCCCCGCACCACGCAGGTCGGCCAGCCGGTCCTGGCTGTCGGCTCCCCGCTCGGCCTGTCCGGCACGGTCACCGCCGGCATCATCAGCGCCCTGGACCGCCAGGTACGCCTCGGCGGCGCCACCCGCCAGACCGCGGTGCAGACCGACGCGTCCATCAACCCCGGCAATTCCGGCGGCCCGCTGGTCAACGCCCGCGGCGAGGTCGTCGGGGTGAACACGGCCATCGCCACCCTCGAAGGCGGCGGCTCGATCGGCATCGGCTTCGCGGTGCCGATCGAGCGGGCCCGCGAGGTGGCCGCGACCCTCATCGGCCGTGGATAGTCGACAGATGCGCCTGCTCGTGGTGGAAGACGAAGAGGACCTGGCCGAGGGTCTGCGGGTCGGCCTGTCCCGCACCGGGTACGCGGTGGACGTCGCCGGTGACGCCGCGCAGGCGTACGAGCGGCTCACCGTCAACGAGTACGACCTGATGCTGCTCGACATCAACCTGCCCGACGGCGACGGGTTCACCCTGTGCCGCTCGCTGCGTGCCGGTGAGGTGCCGACGCCGGGCGCCGCCGACCTGCGGGTGCTGATGCTCACCGCCCGCGGCGGCCTCGACGACCGGGTCCGCGGCCTGGACGGCGGCGCCGACGACTACCTGGTCAAACCGTTCCATCTCAAGGAACTGCTGGCCAGGGTACGGGCCCTGCTGCGCCGCGACACGAACGGCGCCACCGCCCGGCTCACCATCGGCGGGCTGGTCCTGGACACCGCCCGGCACACCGCTTCCCTGCACGGCGAACCCCTGTCGCTGACCCCGAAGGAGTTCGGCGTCCTGGAGTACCTGATGACCCGCCCCGGGCACGTGGTCTCCAGCGAGGAGCTGCTCGAACACGTCTGGGACGCCAACGCCGACCCGTTCACCCAGACTGTCCGGGTCACCGTCGGCACGCTGCGCCGCAAGCTCGGCGACGGCTGGATCGCCACGGTCGTCGGCCGCGGCTACCGGCTGTCCGAGGGGGACTCGTGAGGTCCATCCGGTTCCGGCTGACCGTCATCTACTCGACGCTGCTGTTCGCACTGGCCGGGCTCACCCTGGCGGTCATCTACTTCGCGGTCGCCCAGTCCACCTCGCCGCAGCCGATCACCGAGCGCACCGCGAAAGTCTATGAGCGCGGGCAATTGGCGGGCACGATGACCGTCGCCGACGTCAGCCAGATCGAGGCGGCGGTCAACTACAGCACCCTGCAGAACCTGCGCACCTACTCGCTGATCGCGCTCGCCGGGCTGTTCGTCGCCAGCCTCGGGATCGGCTGGGTGCTGGCCGGGCGGGTGCTGCGGCCGGTCGGCGCGATCACCCGGACCGCCCGGGAGATCCAGGCCACCGACCTGACCCGGCGGATCCGGCTGCCGGGCCCCCGCGACGAGCTGCGTGACCTCGCCGACACCCTGGACTCCATGCTCGACCGGCTCGACCAGGCGTTCCAGGCGCAACGGCAGCTCATCGACGACGCCTCGCACGAGCTGCGCAGTCCGCTGGCGATCATCCGTACACATCTGGACGCCACCCTGACCGCCCCGGAGGCCACCGCCGAGGAACGCGGCCGTGCGGTCGCGGTCGTCGACCGGGCCACCACCCGGATGTCCCGGCTGGTCGAGGACCTGCTCGCCACCGCGCGCCGGGACGCGGACGCGCTCACCGACACCGACGTCGACCTGGGCGCGGTGGCCCGAGAGGCCGGCGAGGAGTCGTTCCTGCCGGACCGGCCCCTGCACCTGAACGTGCAGGCCGGGATCGGGCTGCGCGTGATCGGCGACGCGGACGCTCTGCGCCGGGCCGCCGGCAACCTGCTGTCCAACGCGGTACGCCTGGCGCCCACCGATTCGACCGTCACGGTGGCTGCCGGGCGTACCGGGTCGTGGATGTGGCTCGCCGTCGCCGACCAGGGGCCGGGGATCGCACCGGACGACCTGCCGCGGGTGTTCGACCGGTTCTGGCGCGGGGCCAACGGTTCGTCGCGGGAACGGCGTACCGGGCTGGGGTTGGCAATCGTGCGGCAGATCGTCGAGTCACACGGCGGTCAGGTCACCGCGTTCTCCACCCTCGGGGTGGGCAGCACCTTCGTCATGTGGCTGCCGGCCGCCGACCGGACCGGCGAGGAACCGCCGCCTGCCATCGACCCGCTCGGGTCGTGACAGCCACAGGCCGACCGTCGACAGGACCGCGCCGCCGACCACCAGCAGGGCCATCGGGACCGCGGTGTGCTCACCACCGAGCCCGGCGATCGGGGCGATGAGGCCGGCGGCCACCCATTGCACGAAGCCGAGCATCGCCGAGCCGGTGCCGGGATGGTCGGGCACCTCGGCGGACGCGAGCGCACCCGCGTTCGGAATGATCAGGCCCTGTGCGGTCATCAGCACGAAGAAGCAGATCACGGCCAGCAGCAAGGGAGTGCCGAACCAGAGCGCGCCCACCAGCAACGCCACGCCGGCGGCCAGCACGGCGACCTGACCGGCCAGGATCACCCGGCGGGTGTCGACCCGCCCGGCCAGGCGGGCGGCGACGAGCGCGGCGACGGTCATGCCGGCGGCGTTGGCGGCGAAGTCGACCGAGTAGGCGACCGGGGACATGCCGTTCATCGACTGCAGAACGAAGGCGGAGGTGGCGACGTACGCGAAAAGGGCCCCCATCGCCGACCCGCTGACCAGCAGGAACCCGACGTAGCGACGGTGAGTCACCACCTGCCGGCCGGCACGCGCGAAAGCGCGCAGGCCGCCGCCGTGCCGTTGGTGCAAGGGCAGAGATTCCGGTACGGCCACGAGCACCACGATCGCCATGGCGACCCCGAGCGCAGCCACCGCCCAGAACGACATCCGCCAGTTCGACAGCTGCAGGATCACCGCGCCGATCAGCGGCCCCACGACCGGTGCGATTCCGCCCACCCCGGCGACCACGTTGAGCAGGCGCACCAGCCGGGCGCCGGTCGCCAGGTCGACGATCACCGCCCGCCCGATCACCATGGCCCAGCCGCCGGAGAAGCCCTGCACGAACCGGGCCAGCATCATCACGCCGATCGAGGGCGTGAGCGCGCAGACGACGGACGCGACGGTCATCAGCGCGATGGCGGCGAGCAGCGGGCGGCGCCGCCCGCGCTGGTCGGAGACCGGTCCGCCGATCAGCTGGCCCAGCGCCATGCCGACGAAGAACGTCGTCAAGGTCAGCTGGACCTGGGCCGCGGACGCCTCCAGATCACCGGCGACCTGCGGGAACGCGGGCACGTACAGATCGGTGGCCAGCGGGGCGATCGCGGTCAGGAACACCACCGCCGCGACCAGCCCCGCGGTGATCTTCGGCCTGGCTGTTGTCCTGGTCACGGGCGCAGCAGGACCTTGATGGCTTCCCGGCGGTCCATCGCCTGGTAACCGGCGGCCGCGTCGTCCAGCGGCAGCTCCAGGTCGAACACCTTGCCCGGGTTGATCCGGCCCGACCAGATCCGGTCGATCAGATCCGGCAGGAACCGGCGGACCGGAGCCGGGCCGCCGTGCAGGTGCACGTGGGAGAAGAACAGCTCCATGCCGGGCAGGGCGACCTCGTGGGTGACCCCGACGTAGCCGACGTGCCCGCCGGCCCGCGCCGAGTGGATGGCCTGCATCATCGACTCCTGCGTGCCGACCGCCTCGATCACCGAGTGGGCGCCCAGCCCGCCGGTCATCTCCTTGATCGCGGCCACCCCCGCGTCACCGCGCTCGGCGACGATATCGGTGGCCCCGAACTCCAGCGCCAGCTTCTGCCGCGACTCGTGCCGGCTCATCGCGATGATCCGCTCCGCGCCGAGCTGCTGTGCGGCCATCACACCGAGCAGCCCGACCGCGCCGTCACCGACCACAGCGACCGTCTTGCCGGGCCCGGCCTCGGCCGCGACCGCCCCGAACCAGCCGGTTCCGAGCACGTCGGAGGCGGCCAGCAGGCTCGGCACCAGATCGTCGGACGGCATCTCCGGCGTGGCGACCAGGGTGCCGTCGGCCAGGGGAACCCGCATCCGCTCGGCCTGCGCGCCACCCGGGGCGGCGCTCTCCCGGTGCACACAGCCGGACTGGTAGCCGGACCGGCAGATCTCGCAGGTGTTGTCCGAGGCGAAGAACGAGCCGACCACGAATTGTCCGGGCCGCACGTTCCGGACCTCGCTACCGACCTCTTCGACGATGCCGGCGTACTCGTGGCCCATCGGCCGCGGCCCGTCCAGCTTCTCGATGCCCCGGTAGGGCCACAGGTCGGACCCGCAGACGCAGGTGGCGGCCAGCCGGATGATCGCGTCGGTGGGCTGCTCGATCCTCGGCTCGGCGCGGTCCTGGACACGGACCTCACCGGGCGCGGACATGACGGCAACACGCATGGGAACTGCTCCTTGAACTCGTCGGACCTCTCCAGCGTGCGTACCCGCCGGCCCGCGAAGAAGTCCCTGACGTGGGGTGTACTGGCAGGGCATCCCAGAGCGGCGGCACGGGTCGTACCGTCGGTGGGGTGGACAACCGAGCTGAGGTGCGGGACTTTCTCACCTCCCGCCGTGCCAAGGTGACGCCTGAGCGGGCCGGGATTCCGGCCGGTGGGCAGCGGCGGGTGCCGGGGCTGCGCCGCAGCGAGGTGGCGGCGCTGGCCGGGATGAGCGTCGAGTACTACGCGAAGCTGGAGCGCGGCGCTCTCGCCGGCGTCTCCGCGGGTGTGCTGGAAGCCATCTCCCGGGCGCTGCAGCTCGACGAGGCGGAACGGGCCCACCTGCTGCGCCTGGCCCACGAGGCCGACGGCAGCAACGCCGTGCTGCGGCCGCGCCGCCGGCCGAAGCAGTGGACCGTCCGGCCCAGCCTGCAGTGGTCGCTCGACGCGATCACCGTACCGGCGATCCTGGTCAACAACCGGCAGGACCTGCTCGGCGTCAACCATCTCGGCCGGGCCATGCACAGCGACCTGCTCGCCGACCCGGTCAGCCCGCCGGACTTCGGGCGGTTCATCTTCCTGGACAGCGCGGCCCGCCGGTTCTACCCCGACTGGAATCTGGCGGCCGACATGCTGGTGGCGAACCTGCGCACCGCCGCCGGCAAGGATCCGCACGGCAAGGGCCTGCACGACCTGGTCGGTGAACTGTCCACCCGCAGCGACGAGTTCCGCCGCCGCTGGGGCGCGCACAACGTGCGCATCCACGGCACCGGCGTCAAACAGTTCCGTCACCACATCGTCGGTGAGCTGACGCTGGCCTACGAGAGCATGGATCTGCGCGCCGAGACCGACCTCACGCTAACCATCTACTCCGCTGAGCCGCAGTCACCGACCGCGCACGCGCTGACCCTGCTCGCGTCGTGGGCCGCGGCGGCTACCCAGCCGGCTTCTGGATGACGAACGTGCTGTCCGTGGTGAACTCGCCCGAGCCGTCCGGCTTGTCGATGTAGAGCTCACCGTCGCGCCGGTGCAGGACGTGGGCCGGGTAGTTCTTCGAGCTCAAGCGGAAACCCGCGGTGGTCTCCTGCTCGATGCAGAAGGTGGCGTCCTTGCGGAACAGCTCCGAGTCGTCCTTGCCGTCGAAACGCAGCCGGTAGTCGAAGTGGCGCAGGTAGTCGCCGTCCGGGTTGCGGAAGGTGAAGCACGACTCGTCGGCCAGACCGGCCACGACGGCCAGTGTCATCGGGTCGTCGCCGGACATCGCGGCGAACTCGCCGTCCGCGGTCAGCACGGTCTGCGGGTCGCCGGCCAGGGCCAGCTGCCACTTTCCGGTGCGCAGGGAAGGCAACTCCGGGCTGGGGGAGACCGCCGCCGCCACCGGTGCCGCGGCGGCCGGGGTGATCGGCTCCGGGGTGTCCGCCGATGGACGCAGAACCCAGTACGCGACGGCCACGACCACGATGATCGCTGCGCTGACGGCGAGGGCGAGCACGCCGGGGTGCAGGCGCCGCGGCTCGCGGCCGTAGACGGTCATCGGTCGATTCCTCCTGAGGTTCTGCGGGCCGGGAAACCCTACGCGGTTCCCGCGGTCCGCGGCGCCCGCCGGTGGGAAGCCGAGACTTGAACCACTGCGCGGCGTTTCCCTGCCCGGATCAGCGGGCATCGGTGGCGGTGATGAACACCGGCGACCTGATGGACGGGCGGTTCCGGCTGCGTGACCGGCTCGGCGCCGGCGGCATGGCCGTGGTCTGGCGTGCCCACGACGAGGTCCTCGGCCGCGACGTGGCACTCAAGGTCCTCGCCCCGGACCTGGCCCGCGACGCGATGCTGCTGGCCCGCATCCGCGACGAGGCCCGGGCGGTCGCCCGGCTGCGTCACCCCAACATCGTGGATGTGTACGACTACGGCGAGGCGCCCCTTCCCTATGTGGTGATGGAGGTCGTCGAAGGCCGGTCCCTGTCACAGCTGCTCACCGGCGGTGCGCTGCCGTGGCGGCTGGCATCCGTGATCGGCGCGCAGGTGGCTGCCGCGCTCGCCGCCGCGCACCAGCAGGGCGTGGTGCACCGGGACGTGAAGCCGGGCAACGTGGTGGTCGGCGGCTCCCGCGTGAAACTGGTCGACTTCGGTATCTCCGCGTCGTCCGGCGACGACGACCGGGCCGCCGGCCAGGTTCTGGGCACCCCGGCGTACCTGGCGCCGGAACGCCTGGAGAACGGCGTCGTGCGCCCGGCCACCGATGTGTACGCCCTGGGCCTGCTGCTCTACCGCACACTGGCCGGCCGGTTGCCCTGGCAGGCGTCGACGACCACCGAGATGCTCGCCGCCCACCGCTACCAGGAGCCGTCTCCGCTGCCCCCGATCGCCGGGCTGCCGGACGAGGTGGCCGCGCTGTGCCGGCAGTGCCTGGAGAAGGACCCGGATCGGCGGCCGGGCGCCGCCGAGGTCGCGGTGGCCCTCGCCACGGTCGCCGGTCTGAGCCCGGCCAACCTGGGCCTGCCCGGCGAGCCTGCGGAAGAAGCCACGGCCGACATCGCGGAACCGACGGCACTCGTCGCCGCGACCACGACAAACGCCACCGCGGCGGCACCTGCCTCTGCCGCGACCACGGCAGGTGCCGCAGCCACGGCACCTGTCATTGCCGCTGCACCGGCCTTGAACAGCCCTTTCGTCATCGCGGCGAAGCGCTGGCGGGCGTTGCCGCGCCGCGGCCGGATTGCGGTCGCCGCCGGTACCGCGGCCGTGCTGCTGGCCGGCACACTCGCCGCCGCGACCCTGCCCGGCGGCGGTCCGGACGGCCCTGCCGCGCAGGCCGGCGCCCCGGCCGCCGCGGCAGTCCCGGAGAAGCGGACCGCCGAGTGCTCCGTCGGCTACTCCGTGGCCGGTTCCGCGAACGGCCGCTTCACCACGAAGGTCAGCATCGCCAACACCGGCACGGTGCCGATCCCGGCGGCCCGGCTCACCTTCACCCTGCCGGGGGAGCAGCAGCGCCTCCGTGCCGGGACACCGGGCACCTGGCGGCAGAACGGCCCGCAGATCTCCGCCCAGATCGGCGACCTCGCCGCCGGGCGCAGCCGCACCGCGACGATCAGCGGCACCTATCGGGCGGCCAGCACGCTGCCCAACCGGTTCGAGGTCAACGGAACCATCTGCCAGGCGGCCCTGTCCGTCGCGGCCGCGACCACCCGGCCGCCCGCCGCCGAGCCCGCCAAGGCGGCCCCGAAGAAGCCGGCTGCGAAGAAGGCCGAGCCCGAGCCCAAGAAGGCGAAGAAGGTCAAGCCGAAGAAGGCCGAGGAGTCGGACGAGGACGAGGACGACGAGAACGAAGAGGACGAGGACGAATAGCCGCCGTCAGCCCGCGAAGTCGAGGCCGCGCAAAGATGACGTTGACCGACCCGGACCGACCGAGGCGGTGAGGCCGCGTGACCGACGGACGCTTTGTCGGCCGGCGCGAGACGCTGGCCCTGATCCGGCGCTGGGTCGCCGACGGTGACCACCAGCCGTTGATCGTGACCGGAGCGCCCGGTTCGGGCAAGACCACGCTGATGCGGCGGCTCGGCGAGATCAACCGGTCCGGCGGCGCCGGATTCGAGTCGCAGACCTTCACCTACCTGCACTTCTGCCGCGCCACCGACGACCCGTCGCTGAACCCGTTCCGCTTCGTCGAGAACCTGTCCACCGCGCTGAGCCGGCGCTTCCCCGGCTTCCTCGAGGACCTGCTCGACCAGAACCCCGACGTGCAGATCAACGCCAGCCAGCAGGTCGGCTCGGCCGACGGCGCGACCGTCACCAACGTCGCGATCCAGCAGCTGGTGCTGGCGGAACGCTCGGCCCGGGTGGCCTACGACCGGGCGGTGCGCCGGCCCTTGGAGCGTCTCCGGCAGCGCGGCAACGCTGATCCGGTCCGCGTCGTCGTCGACGCCCTGGACGAGTCGCTGACCTTCGACGAGCACCGGCACCTGGTCGAACTGCTCCAGCACGCGCTGGACACGGCCGCCGCGCCGGGCGAGAAGCTGCAGTTCCTGCTGACCACGCGGCACGGTGATCAGCGCGTGACCGGCCGGCTGCGCGGTCTCCAGGTTGACCTGAGCACCGACGTCGACCGGGGTGACGTCGCCGAGTTCGTCGGCGCCGAGATCGGCCGCCGGCATTCCGGCCTGGACGAGGAGCGGCGCGAGCGCCTGACCGCGGACCTGGTCGAGGCGAGTCGCGGCAATTTCCTGTACGCCTACCACGCCGTCGAAGTCTTCGACCCGGTCTCCGAGGCCACCTCGCTGCCGGACGGGCTCCGCGGCCTGTACCGCAGGTTCCTGAGCCGCGAACTACGCCCGCAGCCGCGCGACGCCACCTGGACCCGCCAGCACTGGCCGGTCCTGTCCACCCTCGCCGTCGCCCGCGGCAGCGGCCTGGACGCGGCACATCTGTGCGGCGCCACCGGCCTGTCGCCCGCGGCGGTCCAGCAGACGCTCGACGCCTGCGGCCCGTTCCTGCGGTCGGCCGGACCGCAGGCGCCGGTGACCTTCTATCACCCGTCGTTCCGCGAGTTCCTGGTCGAGGACGAGGACCTGGCCATCACGGTGCAGCGCCCACATCGCCGGCTCGCCGAGTTCCTGACCGAGGAGTACCGGGCCGCACCGGACGAGCCCGCGAACCGGTACGCCGTGGAACACCTGCACACCCACCTGACCCGGGCGATCACCGAGGAGTCCCTCGCCACGCAGCGAGCGGCCCTCCGTCACCGGTTGCGCCTCGCCGTCGACGACGTCGGCCTGCTCGAACGCAAAGCGGCGCTCACCGGTGTGGACACTGTGGTCGCCGACCTGACCGCGGCCGCCGGCCAGGACACCTCCCTGGCCCCGCAGCTGGCCGCCGTCGACCGTGCCGCCACCCACCTGCGCCGATGGGCGCACGCCGACGAGCCGGAACTCTTCGCCCGCCAGGTCCTCGACGCCGCGCTTCAGGCGGACGCGGCCGGCCTCGCCGCGTCCGCACGCGAGCGGCTGACCGAACGCAACGCCTGGTACCTGTCACGCCGCTGGGACTCCCATCCGGAAAGCCCGGGCCTGGTCCGCCGCCTGGTCGGTCACCAGTGGGGAGTCGCGGCCGTGGTGACACTGCCCGGCGGGCGTGTCGCCACCGCCTCCTACGACGAGACGGTGCGGATCTGGAGCCCCCGGGACGGCGCGACCCTCAAAGTCATCCCCATGCGGCCGCCCGAAGACACCTGGAACAGGTACGTTCCGAAGGCTCTGGCGGTTCTCGCCGATGGCCGGATCGCCGTCGGGATGACGCCGAGGAACCATCGCGAGGGCGCATTCGCCGTGGTCGACCCGGATGCCGGCCGGATCGACCACTGGGCCGAGGGCCTCGGCGTCACCGCTCTGGTGACCAGCGGGAGCCGGCTGTTCGGTGTGGTCGGCGACGACGTTCTCGAATGGGATCAGGAGAGGGCCGACCAGGAACCGGTCAAGGCCTACCAGGGTCACCACGCTGTCATCCGCGCTCTCGCCGCCGACTCCCACGGCCGGGTGTACAGCGCCGACGAGGACGGTGAGCTCCACTGTTGGTCGCACAGTGAGGCCAGGAGTGACCTCGGGGCTCCGGTGACTGCTCTCGCCGCTCGCGACGGTTCGCTCGTTGCGGCCACCGAGGACGGCACGATCGCCGTCCTCGCCGCGGGCGGCCGGATCGAACGACGTTGGCCGGCCCACGATTCCGCGATCCACGCCCTCCTTCTCATGGACGGCGGTCTCAGCCGGGAGGACCCGCTGGTGATTTCGGCGTCGGATGACACCACGGTGCGGCTCTGGGACCCGCGGACCGGCAAGCAGGTCAGCACCCCACTCAAACACGAGGGCCTGGTGCAGAGTCTCGCCGACCTGGGAGGCGGGCTGATCGCGGCCGCGGAGTCCCAGGACGTCGTGCACATCTGGAACCTGGGGGCGATCCGGCCCGGGACGGCGGCCCGGCAAACCGGCATGGTCAGCAGCCTCGCGGTGGTGAACGGTGGAGCGTTCGCCGGGTACGAGGACGGCTACGCCCGCCTTCGGAACCTCGAGACCGGTGTGCTCGACGGCGAGTTCGGCGGGCACGACGGAGAGGTCACCGGCGTCGGCGAGAGCAAGGGCCGGCTCGTCACCGCCGGTCGCGACGGCACGGTCCGGGTCTTCCGGCGTTCCAGCGCCACGGCCGAGAAGACCTTCGAACTCGGGCGCGGCAAGATCCGTAATCTGGTGATCGCGGCCAAGGAAAGGGTCGTCGTGGCCGGCGACGAGCACGCGGCGAGTGTCAATCTGGACAGCGGCGAAGCGACCACCGTACTTCTCGGCTTCCCCCCGGTTCATGCCTTGACCGCCGGACCCGGCGGCTGGATCGCAGTGGGGGAGGACCGGGGCCGCCAGCGGCTGCAGAACCTGCGCACGGGCAAGAGCCAGTACATGCGACGGGGACATGACGGCTTCGGACTCGCGGCGCCAACAGCGATGACCATCACGGGTGACGAACTGCTGATCTCGAACGGTCACCAGTCCGGCGACCCGGACGGAATCCTGTTCGTCTACCGGATAGCTTCCGGCCGGATGACGGGCCGGATCAGCGCGCATACCTCGAACGTCTACTGCCTGGCGAGCGATGACGACGGCCGGGTCTGGAGCACCAGCCGGGATCGGTCGATTCAGATCCTGGACCCGGAGAAGCGCACCGTGCTCTGCCGCCTGTTTCTGGACCGGTCGGCTGCCTACGTCGCGCCGCTGCCGGACGGCACCGGCGTTCTGGTCGGTGACATGACCGGGCGGGTGAGCCGCTTCGACCTCACGATCCCCGACGGCACGTGACGATCTTTACATCGATTTTCGGCGCGCTGTGATGGGGTGCAGAGGTGCGTAACAGACTGTGGACGAATGCGGTGGTAGCGGTCCTGCTGACAACAGGCGCCGCCGGATGCGGCAACGACGATGAGGCCTCCGGCGCGCCGCAGACGGCCGCGACCACGCTGCCCGGCCGCGGCGCCGTGGAGGAGGTGGCGCGCGGCATCGACGTACCGTGGGGCCTGACCTTCCTGCCCGGCGGCGACGCGCTGATCGCCGAGCGCGACTCCGGCCGCATCCTGCGCCTGAAACCCGGCGCCGACCCGCAGCAGGTCGCCGAGATCCCCGGGGTCAGCGCGGCCGGCGAGGGCGGCCTGCTGGGCATCGCGGCCTCGCCGCA